>JABDED010000071.1:0-10167 GCA_013287275.1 Betaproteobacteria bacterium | reverse complement strand
ATCCCTTCGCATCGCGCGCTGGCGCTGTTCCGCGGCCGCCGCGAAGAAATGCTGACCGTGGTGCTGCGACTGGATACCGAAGAAGAAAAACCGAAGTGGGACGCGCCGCTGAACCCTTGCGAAAGCCGCATCGCCGGCCGCTTCGGCGTCAGCAGCAGGGGCCGTGCGGCCGATAAATGGCTGGCCGATACTGTACGCTGGAGCTGGCGCGTGAAGGTGTTCATGCACCTGGAAACGGAATTAATGACCAATCTGCGCGAACGCGCCGAGGTAGAGGCTATCAATGTATTCGCCCGCAACCTGAAGGACTTGCTGCTGGCTGCCCCCGCCGGCCCGCGCGCAACGATGGGCCTGGACCCCGGCCTGCGCACCGGCGTCAAGGTGGCGATTGTGGATGCCACCGGCAAGGTAGTCGAATACGCAACCATCTATCCGCACCAGCCGCGCAACGACTGGGATGGTTCGCTGCATGTGCTGGCGCAACTGGCGCAGAAACACCAGGTATCGCTGATCTCTATCGGCAACGGTACTGCCTCGCGCGAAACCGACAAGCTGGCGCAAGACCTGATCAAGATGCGCCCCGAGTTAAACCTGACCAAGATCGTGGTGTCGGAAGCCGGCGCCTCGGTGTACTCGGCATCGGAATTCGCGTCGAAAGAATTGCCTGACCTGGACGTATCGATACGCGGCGCAGTGTCCATCGCCCGCCGCCTGCAGGATCCGCTGGCCGAACTGGTCAAGATCGACCCGAAATCGATAGGCGTGGGACAGTACCAGCATGATGTCGGCCAGACCCAGCTGGCGCGCTCGCTGGATGCAGTAGTAGAAGATTGCGTGAATGCGGTCGGTGTTGACGTGAATACCGCGTCGGCGCCTTTGCTGGCGCGCGTGTCCGGCCTGTCTGCCAGCGTGGCGCAGGCGATCGTCAATTTCCGCGACGCCAAGGGCATGTTCACGTCGCGCGCCGACCTGCGCGCGGTGCCGCGCCTGGGCGACAAGACCTTTGAACAGGCCGCGGGCTTCCTGCGCATCATGGGTGGCAATAATCCCTTGGATGCGTCGGCGGTCCACCCGGAATCCTATCCGCTGGTGGAAAAAATCCTGGCCGATATCAAGAAAGACGTGGCCGGCGTGATCGGCGACGAGCGCCTGCTGAAGTCGCTGAGCCCTGCCAAGTATGCGGACGACAAGTTCGGCGTGCCTACTATCACCGATATCCTGAAAGAGCTGGAAAAGCCCGGCCGCGATCCGCGCCCCGAGTTCACTACCGCGACCTTCAAGGACGGCGTGGAAGAGATCAGGGATCTACGGCCGGACATGATACTGGAAGGCGTGGTCACCAACGTCGCCGCCTTTGGCGCCTTTGTCGACATCGGCGTGCACCAGGACGGCCTGGTGCACATCTCGGCCTTGTCGAATACCTTCGTCAAGGATCCGCACACGGTGGTAAAAGCCGGCCAGGTCGTGAAGGTCAAAGTGCTGGAAGTGGACGAGAAGCGCAAGCGTATCGCCCTGACCATGCGCCTGACCGATGCAGCACCGCAACCCGGCAGCAAGCCGGAGCAAAAAGGCGACCGTAACGACGCCAAGCGCCTGGCCCAGCATAATCAGCAGCAACGCCAGCCGCAGGCAGCGGCACCGGCCAACAACGCGATGGCGGCGGCCTTCGCCAAGCTGCGCAGCTAAGCTGCCCTGCCCCTTAAAACCCCTCCCGTGTTTCGGCCCGGAGGGGTTTATTCCATCCAGCGAGCCGATGAGCGCAAGGCCAGTTTCCTTTATAATGCAGGAAAGGGGATATTCCGCAATCAAACGCGGAATGCGTTTCCCAAATTTTAATTATCAAGGAAGCATCATGAGCGACGACGTACAAAGCTGGATCAAAGAAACCGTAAGCCAAAACCCTGTAGTGCTGTTCATGAAAGGCACCGCGCAATTCCCCCAATGCGGTTTCTCCGGCCGCGCGATACAGTTGCTGAAAGCCAGCGGCGTATCGAATATGGTAACGGTCAATGTGCTGGAAGACCCTGCAGTCCGCCAGGGCATCAAGGATTTCTCCAACTGGCCTACCGTGCCTCAGCTGTATGTCAACGGCGAATTCGTCGGCGGTTCCGACATCATGAACGAGATGTTTGAAAACGGCGAATTGCAAACCCTGCTGAAGTCCGAGTAATCCCCTTCGATGAGCACCGACAAACGCCTGGTCGTCGCCATTACCGGAGCGACCGGCGTGGTATACGGCGTGCGCCTGTTGCAGGCGCTGCGCGATATCCCCGGCTACCAGACCCATTTGCTGATCTCGGAAGCCGGAGTGCTGAACCTGCACCAGGAAATGGACCTGAAGCGCAAAGACGTCGAAGCGCTGGCCAGCGTAGTGCATAACGTGCGCGACGTTGGCGCGTCGATCGCCAGCGGCTCTTTCCAGTCCGACGGCATGATCATAGCCCCCTGTTCGATGAAAACCCTGGCCGCCGTCGCGCACGGCCTGTCGGACAACCTGATCACCCGCGCCGCCGATGTGGTGCTGAAAGAACGCCGCCGCCTGGTCCTGATGGTGCGCGAAACCCCGTTCAACCTGGCCCACTTGCGCAATATGACCGCGGTGACCGAGATGGGCGGCATCATCTTCCCTCCGCTACCGGGCTTCTACCATCGCCCCACGACCATAGAACAAATGGTCGATCACACCGTGGGCCGTGTACTGGACCTGTTTTCTGTGCCGCACAGCCTGGCGCCGCGCTGGAACGGCTTGAAAGAAGCCGAATAGGCTCCCATCTTTTACTTCGATATCTACGCGGCCGGCGTAGCGGTGATATCAGGCAGTATGCCGCTGCTCGCTGCGGGAATTACCGGCTGGCCTCCTCACTCTCCCTGATGCGTCCAAGACGCACCAGGCGCGAAGTAATGGCGCCTCTGGACCTGCTGAATTGATCTGCAATCTCCTTGATGGCGGCGCCCGCATCAAATGCCGCCAACAGCTCCTCATCGTCTATGGCGGCCCAGGGTTTGCCGGCATTGGTCGGCCTGGCCTGGCTGGAAGCCGTTTTACCGTCAGCCGGCCCAGGCGCCGGTTCCGGGCCTGCCCCATCGAGCGCCCTGATTGCCGCATACAGCGCGCGTATGACCAGGGGCCGGTTAAAAATATCCTGCTCAGGCAAAGCCTCGCCGGTATCGGGGTCAATCCCGTCCGCGAGCGATTCCAGGATAGCTTTGGCGTTTGCCGGCAGCATATTTTTTCCTTTTCAAGGCTATTTGCGCGTCATGTTGTAGCCATCTTTTTCGTCGTACCTGGCATCGGCGGCGCGTTGCATGCGTGTACTCGTGCGATGAAAAAACCCGCCGCAGCGGTAGACAGGCGAAGCTCCGGACGCAGGTTTACGCGGCTGAGCTTAATTTGATCTGAAGCTGGCCGGCAGGATATTCCACACCGTCCGCGATGGCAAACACTTCCAGCGCTGCCGGATTTTCTATCGTCAACGGCGTGATCCCCGCCTGTACCCTATAAAAACTCATACCCTGTTTTTCGCCTTTACTGGCGGCATCAACGAATACCTGATGAGCGGCTTCCAGGTAGGCGACGGGCAGTTCTATTTCCCTGGCCAGCTGTCCCCCTATATTGATGATGACCTTCAGGCTCTTCACCGGATCGGCGATGTCGGTATTGAAGGTCGTCAGCACGCAAAATTGGGCGAGCGAGCTTGGCACCTGCTCAACAAAAAGATCGGGGGCCATAGACGCCGATGTAGGAATGTTTGTTACCCGACTCCGGGCGGATGTCGTCGCAAAAAATGCTGTGGGCAAATCGATTTTTCATGGGTTTGTAGATGGCGTTGGTTCTTCGGCAGGGATGGGACTAATCCGTCATCAGCGCAATAGGATGCATGCATCCAGGCTGAGATTCAGGGCGGACGGAAATTTTAACAAACATTCGCGCTCGCCGCGCAGCAACTACATTATCCGGTGGTCTTGCCCCTGGAGTCCTTTATCTGATCCGTTATTCCAGCGGGCGATTCCAAAAAAACATTGCCGTAGGACACCAACTTCTTAGGGAGCCTCTCGGAAAATGCAAATAAAGTACGCCGGGCCGCTTAAGTGGCATGCGAAGCGTATTCAGAATAGCTCCTTGACAATCAATAACCAGTTGGTTATGATTTATTTATGCTAACTATCAATACCTAGGCGAGGATTCGCAATGCAAACCGAGCCGACAGCCGTTCTGAAAACCTTGTCTGATCCAACCCGGCGCGCAATTTTCGAGCGCTTGAGCAAAGGCGGCGAAATGACGGTGCATGCCCTGACTGGCCCGTCAGGGGTGTCGCAACCCGCCATTTCCAAGCACCTCGGCGCGCTCAAACTGGTTGGCCTGGTACGAGGCCGGCGTGACGGACGTGAAACCTATTACAGTGCCGAGCCGAAAGCCCTGGCGCCGCTGATTGACTGGATCAATTTTTATTCAAGCTTCTGGAATACCCGATTTGACCGCTTAGAGGACTTATTGAAAAGGATGGATCAATGATGCAGACCGATGACACCAAAACCCTGATAGTCGAGAGGGAGATGCCGCATCCTCTCGAAAAAGTCTGGCGCGCACTCACGCAGGGCCCGCTCATTGAAGAATGGCTGATGAAAAACGACTTCCAGCCTGTCGTGGGCCACCAGTTCGATCTTCGCGCAGACTGGGGCGTGGTTAACTGCCGGGTCCTGGCGGTCGAGCCGAACAAGGCGCTGTCCTACGCATGGGAAGCCCTTGGCCTCAAGAGCGTCGTCACCTGGACGCTCACCCCTACGAGCACCGGGACCCAGTTGCGCATGGAACAGTCGGGTTTCCGGCCAGAACAGCAGCAGGCCTACGAGGGCGCCAAATACGGCTGGCAGAAATTCTTCGCAGGCCTGGAACGGGTGGTAGGAGGCCTGTCGTGAGCCGCGCCCTCGCCTCGCGCTACCAGCCCGTACTCGTCGCGCTGCACTGGTTGCTGGCGCTGATGATCATCGGCCTTCTGTGCCTGGGCTTCTTCGTGCTTGAGGATATGCCGAACACTGATCCGAAGAAACTCAATATCCTGGTGTGGCACATGGCGGGCGGCATGTTCGTGCTCGCATTGATGATACTGCGCCTCATCATCCGCATAGGGAGCGCCCGCCCGGCAGCAGCGGCGAGCGGTTCGCACTGGCTAGACCAGCTGGCCTCGCTTGCGCACTTCGGCTTGTATGCGATCGTGTTCTTGATGATAGCCAGCGGATTTGCCACCGGCTACCTGATTCGCGGCGCGTTTCAACCCAATGGCGAACCCCTGCCTGACAGTTTCGACGTGCTCCCCACGTTCCAGGCCCATGCGGTTCTTGCAACGCTGCTGGCGATACTGGTTGCTGCTCATGTTGCGGCCGCGCTGTATCATCAGTTCGTGCTGAAAGACGGCCTTTTCCGGCGCATGTGGTTCGGCAAACGCACGTTCACTCCCGCAGGAAAATAGAAAGAAGCGGCCACTGCCGTGCAGAAAAAACATATCTGAAACTTCCAGGACGAGAACATGAAAAAATCAGACGCGAGCCAAGACCAGCCGGCATCGGAGCTCATCTCGAACAGAATCGCCGAACTCGGAGATTGGCGAGGGGAAAGCCTGGCCAGAATGCGCCGGCTGATCAAGGAAACAGACCCGGACGTGGTCGAGGAGTGGAAGTGGATGGGTACTCCGGTGTGGTCGCACGACGGCATCATCTGCACCGGCGAGTCGTACAAGGACAAAGTAAAGCTTACCTTCATGAAGGGTGCCTCCCTGCAGGACCCGGCCCGTCTCTTCAATTCCAGTCTTGATGGCAACGCGCGTCGCGCGCTCGATATCTTCGAAGGAGAAGAAGTTGACGAGTCCGCCTTCAAGGCACTCATACTCGAAGCGATCGCCCTCAACAGTTCCGGCAAGGTGAAAGCTCCAAAGAAAGCAAAGTCTTAAGGGATTCCACCCCTGAACCGGCCCGGCATCGGGGTGGTGGAGTGCCGCTGCGCACTAGCGCACCCGGCGTGGAGATTGCCTCGACAAGCCGAGCAGTTCACGTCATCACTCTGCCCCATCCAATGTTTGCAAAATAACATCAATGCGTATAGCATACGATCAGTTGCCACTTGCAAGCCGAAAGGAGTACCTGGAATGATGCTGACCCTCTATGCCCACCCGTTCGCCTCATATTGCTGGAAGGTGATCATTGCGCTTTACGAGAACGACACACCGTTCACCTTCCACCTGGTCGACCTTGGAGACGCAGCCTCGGCGGCTGAGCTGGAACGGCTATGGCCGTTCAGGAAATTTCCTGTGCTGCTTGATGGGGAGAAGCCGGTCATCGAGTCCACTATCATCATCGAATATCTCGACCTGCATCATCCGGGCTCGGCCCGGCTGCTCCCGCTTGATGCGGCGGCTGCGCTCGATGTGCGGTTTGCCGATCGCTTTTTCGACAACTATGTTCACGCTCCAATGCAGGCGATCGTCGCCGAGGCGCTGCGCGGAGAAAAACGCGACGCCGATGTAGTGGCTCGTGCTCATGCGAACCTCGACACGGCGTACGCCTGGCTAGAGCGCCGGATGGAGAGCCGCGTATGGGCGGCCGGTGATAGCTTCAGCCTTGCCGACTGCTCCGCGGCGCCTGCCTTGTTCTACTCAGACTGGGTTCATCCCATAGGCGATGCCTTCCCCAACGTGCGCGCCTATCGTGAGCGCCTGAATGCGCGGCCATCGGTCGCACGAACGATAAATGAAGCACGCCCCTATCGCCATTTCTTTCCGCTTGGCGCTCCAGATAGAGACTAACAAAGCCGCGCCGCTGGAGGTAACGGGTTCCGAAAATAAAAAAGGGCTCACATTGCTGTGAGCCCTTAGTGCTACTGGTGCCGGCTGCCGGAATCGAACTGGCCACCTGATGATTACAAGTCAACTGCTCTACCAAATGAGCTAAGCCGGCGAAACTTTTGAAATTGAACGATTTCTCAATCAATCTCGAAGAACAACATTATAGGCTACTTTATTATTTTTAGCGAGGGCTTTCCAACTTTTTTTTGCGGCTCCGGAGAATTTTTTATCTCTGCCTGATTTTTTTCGCTAGTGTCCGTTTGCACCGCGGCTAGGCCTATCGGCCTGCTCACTGGCTGCTCTGCCGGTGCCTCCGCGTCTTCCAGCTCGTCCGCCATTGCACCGACGTCAAACGCCATGCCCTGACCATTCTCGCTGGCATACACGGCCTGCACATTCTCTACAGGCACATAGATATCGCGCGACACGCCGCCAAACCTGGCCTTGAAGGTCACCGCCTCGTTATCCATCTTCAGGCCGCTGGTCGCGCCGAAGCTGATGTTCAGCACGATTTCGCCGTTGCGGACGAACTCCATCGGCACACGCACCGCGCTGCCGTGGACTTTCACCGCCAGATAAGGCGTGTAGCCGTTGTCGGTACACCATTCATAGATGGCGCGCATGAAATAGGGTTTAGTAGAGATTTCTGACATAAATAGCACCTGGGCTTGGGGCAACATGGGTTGCGACGCCGGCTTCCCTAAATTTTATTGTTGAAGAATAGTCCCTGCTCTAAAAAACAACAAGGCTGACGTCAACTTCTTTGTCAGCCTTGTTGTTTCGGTAAATGCAACAATTAACGGCGCATTACTTTTTCGGAAGGAGTCAGCGCTTCGATGTAGGCCGGACGCGAAAAGATGCGTTCAGCGTATTTCATCAATGGCGCGGCTGTCTTCGACAGTTCTATGCCGTAGTGATCCAGGCGCCACAGCAAAGGAGCGACCGCCACATCCAGCATTGAAAACTCATCGCCCAGCATGTATTTGTTCTTCACGAACAAAGGCGCCAGCGTGGTCAGACGATCACGGATTTCTGCGCGGGCCTTGTCCTGCACCTTGGCGGACGCTGTGGACTTGTCGTTTTCCAGCGTATGGACATGGACAAACAATTCTTTTTCAAAATTGAACAACATCAGGCGTGCACGGGCGCGCATCAGCGGGTCTGCCGGCATCAGTTGCGGATGCGGGAAGCGCTCGTCTATGTATTCATTGATGATGTTGGATTCATACAAGATCAGGTCGCGTTCCACCAGGATAGGCACTTGCCCATACGGATTCATGGTGGAAATGTCTTCCGGCTTGTTGAACAAATCTACATCGCGAATTTCAAAATCCATGCCCTTCTCGAACAAAACGAGGCGGCAACGTTGTGAAAAGGGGCAGGTAGTGCCCGAGTAGAGAACCATCATTTTTATAGTTCCTTAGAAACGATTAGGGCGAGGCGCCCATTCTTACGCGCCTCACCCTGGGATAAAACATCCGCCTACGACGATAAAAAGCGGATGACTTGAGAATGGCGTTGACTGACTGAATATTAGGTTTTTTTCGTCAAAATCAATGCCGTTTGGCTTGCGCCAATTACTTTACTTCTTTCCAGTACGATGCGTTCAGGCGCCATGCCAATACGCTAAGGCAAGCCAGGAACAGCAAAACGAACACGCCCAGGCGTTTGCGGTCATTTTGTGCCGGTTCACCCATCCATTGCAGGTAAGAAACGAGGTCGGTCACTTCGCTATCGAATTCCGCTTCGTTCAATTTGCCTTTGGTGACTGTTTCAAAACCGGCAAACTTATGCTCAGTCTTGCCGTGTTCGTGCGGATCTTCCTCTTCCACAAACTTGGCGCTACGGACACCTTGCAATTCCCACAATACGTGCGGCATGCCGACGTTAGGGAATACCATGTTGTTCCAGCCAGTTGGACGGCTGTCGTCCTTGTAGTAGGTACGCAGGTAGGTGTACAGCCAGTCGGCGCCGGAGCCTGCCTCAGAAGCCTTGGCGCGGGCAATCACGGACAGGTCCGGCGGAACCGCGCCGAACCATGCTTTCGCGTCTTTCGGCGCCATCGTGTTTTTCATCAGGTCGCCGACTTTTTCGCCGGTGAACAGCAGGTTGGCTTTGATCTCGTCCTGGCTCAGGCCGATATCCCGCAGGCGGTTGTAGCGCATCGCCGATGCCGAGTGGCAATTCAGGCAGTAATTGACAAACAGCTTGGCGCCGTTTTGCAATGCCGCCAGGTCGGTAGTACGATTTTCCGCGTGATCCAGCGGATAACCGCCTTCATTGGCCAGCGCAAACACTGGAACAAAGGCAAGCACCGCGATCATTTTTTTAATTAATTTCATGCTTATCAGTCCTTTTGACGCTTAGTGTGCAGAAAATGTCACGCGCTTCGGCACAGGCTTGAACGTACCCATTGTGCTCCACCATGGCATCAGCAGGAAGAAGCCGAAGTAGATCACGGTGCACACTTGCGATACGCGCTCACGGGTTGGGGACGGCGGCTGTATGCCGAGGTAACCCAGGGTGATGAAGGCGATGCCAAATACGATAAACATGTATTTATGCCAGTCGGGACGATAACGGATCGACTTCGCCGGAGACTGGTCCAGCCAAGGCAAGGCGCCGAGGATCACGACGGAAGAGCCGAACAGTACCACGCCCCAGAATTTTGCTTCCAGGCCGAAAGGCATCATGCCGATGATCATCAGCAGGCCGAGTGCAGCGATACCGGCCTTGACGATCGCCGGCAGCTTGGATTTCAGGTACACCAGGCTGACATAGCCGACGATACCGGCCATCACCACATACAAAAACTCGGTCGTAGTTGCACGCAGGATAGAGTAGAAAGGCGTGAAGTACCAGGTAGGAGCGATATGCGGAGGCGTTTTCAGGGAATCTGCAGGGATGAAGTTGTTATACTCCAGGAAATAACCTCCCATTTCAGGCGCGAAGAAAACTACGGCGCTGAAAATCACCAGGAATACCGTCACGCCGAAG
Organism: Betaproteobacteria bacterium; assembly: GCA_013287275.1. GTDB lineage: Bacteria > Pseudomonadota > Gammaproteobacteria > Burkholderiales > Burkholderiaceae_D > Undibacterium. The sequence goes on along the minus strand of JABDED010000071.1, from coordinate 334 downwards.
ATATCGTGCACAGAGTAGTAAGGATGCGATGGAATCGAATCCACGGGATGGCCGTCAGGACCGAGGTTGTCCTTGACTTCGATGCCGTCCGGATTGTTGGAGCCTACTTCATGCAAGGCGATCAGGTGGGCAGCCACCAGACCCAGCAGGATCAGAGGGATAGCAATCACATGGAAAGCAAAGAAACGGTTCAGCGTAGCATCGGATACCACGTAGTCGCCGCGTATCCACAGCGACAGGTCAGGGCCGATGAAAGGGATCGCGCCGAACAGGTTGACGATCACCTGGGCGCCCCAGTAGGACATCTGGCCCCATGGCAGCAGGTAGCCCATGA
>JABDED010000070.1 GCA_013287275.1 Betaproteobacteria bacterium | reverse complement strand
GACTGGTACAGCGCGCTGGTGCAATTGCCGCGCGAGCGCCATGCGGTGCTGGTGTCGATTATCGATGCGGCCGGCTCCACGCCGCGCACCACCGGTAGCCGCATGCTGGTCACATCGGATACCCAGTTCGACACGATAGGCGGCGGCCACCTGGAATGGAAGGCGCTGGCGATGGCGCGCCTGTGGCTGGCGGAACCGCGGACAGATCATCCGGTGGCGACCGCGCGCACCGAACGCCTGGCGCTTGGCCCCAGCCTGGGGCAATGCTGCGGCGGCGTGGTGCAGATCGCGCTGGAAAGGCTGGACCAGTTGAGCGACGCCGAGTTCGCGGAAAAACTGCAGCAATATCAGGCCGGCCAGCCCAAGCTGCCACACCTGTACCTGTTCGGCGCCGGCCATGTCGGCGCGGCACTGGTGCAGGTCTTGTCGCAAGTGCCCTGCCGCATCAGCTGGGTGGATGAGCGCGACCATCTTTTCCCCGACTATCTGCCGGCCAATGTCAGCGCCGAAGATACCGACGTACCGGAAGCGGTGATCGCCGCAGCCGAAGCCGGCAGCTACTTCCTGGTGATGACGCACCACCATGGCCTGGATCTGCGGCTGTCCGAGCATATCCTGCGCCGCGACGACGCCGCCTGGTTCGGCCTGATAGGCTCGCAGACCAAGCGCGTCAATTTCGAACGCCGCCTGCAAGAGCGCGGCATCGCCGCCGAAAAATTGCCGCAGATGGTATGTCCGATAGGCGTGCCGGGCATTACCGGCAAGGAACCCGGCGTCATCGCGGTCGCGGTAGCGGCACAATTATTGCAACTGTGGTCTGAGGCTCGTACACTAGACGTATTGGCCAATACCCGGTCCCGCAAAGAATTGAGCCCTACATGAGCACTGCCCTACAAGATTTCATTAAAAACCTGCCCAAGGCCGAACTGCACCTGCATATAGAAGGTTCACTGGAACCCGAACTGATGTTCGCGCTGGCGCAGCGTAACGGCGTCAAGCTACCGTATGCAAGCGTCGAAGAAATTCGCGCCGCCTATAATTTCAGCGATTTGCAATCCTTCCTCGACCTGTACTATGCGGGTGCGGCAGTATTGCTGACCGAACAGGATTTTTACGACCTGACGACAGCCTATGTACAGCACGCGCTGGTCGACCAGGTGCGTCACGTGGAATTGTTCTTCGACCCGCAAACCCATACCGCGCGCGGCGTCAGCACGGAAACCGTGTTTGCCGGCATCGCCCGCGCCTTGCGCGACGCCAAAAGGGAGCATGGTTTTTCCAGCAGCATGATCTTGTGCTTCCTACGCCACCTGAGCGAAGAAGATGCATTGCAGACCTTGAGTTCCGCCTTGCCCTTGCGCGAACAGTACGCTGATTTGTGGAACGGAATAGGACTGGATTCCGCCGAGGTGGACAATCCGCCGGAAAAATTTGCGCGCGTGTTTGCGCAGGCGCGCGAACTGGGCTTCCGCCTGGTCGCGCATGCAGGCGAAGAAGGGCCGCCGGCGTATATCCACGGCGCACTGGACATCTTGCAGGTGGAACGCATAGACCATGGCGTACGCGCGGAAGAAGACGCCGCGCTGATGCAAAGGCTGGCCAAGACCCAGATGCCGCTGACAGTCTGTCCGCTATCCAACCTGAAGCTGTGCGTGGTGGATGACCTGAGTGAACACAACCTGGCGCGCATGCTGCGGGCCGGCCTGTGCGTGACGATCAACTCGGACGACCCGGCCTACTTCGGCGGCTACATGAACGCCAATTTCATCGCCTCCGCCGAGGCACTGGACCTGAGCCGCGCCGAACTGGTGCAACTGGCAAAGAACGGCTTCTGCGCGTCATTCGCGACGCCGGAACAAAAGCAGATATGGCTGGATGAGCTGGAAGCCTACGCTGCAGGTCCGCGCTGACATTATTATCAAAAAACCAGAGGCTCGCAGCCTGGATGGAGCATAGCGTAATCCGGGAGTGCACCGAGGAGCCACGAAACTCTCGTTGTTAACTCCCTCGGCGGGCCCCCCGGATTGCGCTGCGCTCCATCCAGGCTACCTATCCGTGAAATCAAAAATCCGCAGGGAGTGATCGGGCAATCACTCCCGGTCACTCCCTGCTCATACCGCTAAACCAATTTTAGAAGTGGTATTCGGCCCGCACCATCGGTGTCTTGGCTGTCTGCCCCTTGTTGCCGGTAGTTGCGGAAGAATTGCCGAACTTGTTCTTCCAGTACTGGTACTCGAAGCCGATGCGGAAGGTGTTCTTGCCTGCACCCATCAGCGAGCCGACGTCATACATCAACTGCATGTCGATATTGGTTTCCGCCGCAGTATCATTGCCGACTTCATCCTTGCCCTTGGTGCCGATAAAATTGGCGTAACCTTCGAACGCAAATTTATCGCCCAGCGGGATGCCCCAGTCTGCCGTCAGCATAGGGTGGGTTTTAAAGTTGTAGCGATGGTCGATGAAAGAAGGCGCATTGCTCTCTTTCAGCAGCACGATGCTGGTATTCAGGTGGCCGGGAACATCCCACATCAGCGTCGGGCCGGCAACCAGCATGCGTTTGCGCGAGTTGTAGCCGACGTCATTCTTGGTATTCCAGTCGAAGCCCAGGGTCAGGCCTACGCCGCGGATGGGGCCGAACTTGATGTCCTGGCCTCGTATCTTGCCTATGTCCAGCGTATTGCGGTACAACAGGTAGGCTTCCTGCGCGCCCGCGCTGGATCCCGGCGCACCCGGATCCTTGCTGTCGGATTGCAGCAGGTCCAGGTTGAAGAAGTTAGTGCCGTACTTATAGCCGCTGACGTGCGTCAGCGCAAAAATATTCTTGCTGATGTCTTGCGGATTGAAAGGCTCCGCAAAGGAATTCCCGTAGCGCCAACTGATCGCCGTGTCGCTCCATTCCGCAGCCTGCACTTGTGCCAGGCTGAATGCGGTAAGGCCAAACAAGGCCGCCTGTATTGCACGCTTCTTGATGATAGTGTTCATACATCTCCCTAAGGGTTGGACAAAAATTTGCCTGGATCATCGCTTGATAGACAAGCCATGCTCCGGGTCTATGGAATAGCTCTAATAATTTTTTGCTACTTCTTGCTCTCACCAGGACCAGGTTTACCGCATGTCAGCAAGCATCCATTGATTGACGTCGCCCGAATATTAAAAACGCCAGGTATTTTTGATGCCCGCGATTCTAAAATCCCATCCTATTTGCCAAGACTTTGCCTACAAAGCATTCGCCGCAATCCTGCATACCACCACTGTTTACTGCGTAACCAAGTCCGCCAGGCGGAAGCCGCCTATCTTGATAATCTGCTCCAGGCATTCACGCATTTCGGTCGCGCGGTCGGACGACAGGCGCCGGCTGAAATGCTGGATGATGCTGTGCCTGTCGTGGCCGCGTACCGCGATCACAAAGGGAAAACCGAATTTTTCGTTATAGTCCGCATTCAATTTCTGCAATAGCTGGAATTCTTCTGCACTGCATTGGTTCAGGCCCGCACCGCTTTGTTCGCGGGTCGATTCCTCGGTCAGCTCGCCCCTGACTGCCGCCTTGCCCGCCAACTCCGGGTGGGCCCGTATCAAGGCCAGTTGCGTGGCTTCATCTGCATTGCGCACGACTTCCGCCATTGCCGTATGCAAATCCTGTACCAGTGCAAAAGGGCGATGCGCGAAAGCGCGCTCCGCGACCCATGGCGAGTGTTCAAAGATGCCGCCGAGAACGGAGACAAACCTGGTGGGACCGGCCGCATTCAATTCGGCCAGGGAAACGGTCTGGATCAAAATATCACCTGCTTAAGCGTTGGTTTTTGTATAGGGATGCTGTTGCATCCAGTGGTTTGCGATATCGATGCGGCGGCAGATCCATACCTGCTCATGCGCCTGCACATAATCGAGGAAGCGCTGCAGCGCCCGGAAGCGGCCGGGGCGCCCCAGCAGCCGACAATGCATGCCTACCGACAGCATCTTCGGCGCATTCAGCCCATCCGGGTCGCCTTCCTTGTACAGCACGTCGAAGCTGTCTTTCAGGTACTGGTAAAACTGCTCACCTGTATTGAAGCCCTGCGGCGTCGCGAAGCGCATGTCGTTACTGTCCAGCGTATACGGCACCACCAGGTGCGGCTTGCTGCTGCCGTCGGACAGGCCGACCTCGGTCCAGAACGGCAGGTCATCGCCATAGTAGTCGGAGTCATACGCGAAACCACCGTGCTCCACCACCAGCTTGCGCGTATTCGGCGAATCGCGGCCGGTGTACCAGCCCAGCGGCGCGCTGCCGGTCAGCTCACGGAAAATTTGCACCGCCTGCTGCATGTGCTCGCGTTCCAGCGCTTCTTCCATATGCTGGTAATGTATCCAGCGCAGGCCATGGCAGGCGATCTCATGCCCCAGTTCGCCGAAGGCACTGGTCAGCTCGGGATGGCGCTGCAGGGCCATCGCCACGCCGAAGATCGTCAGCGGCAGGCCGCGCCTTTCAAACTCACGCAAGATGCGCCAGACGCCGGCACGCGAACCGTATTCATAGATGGACTCCATCGACATGTGCCGCGCCTCATAGGCCGCGGCGCCGACGATCTCGGACAGGAACTGCTCGGAAGCCTGGTCGCCGTGCAATACATTATTTTCGCCGCCCTCTTCGTAGTTCAACACAAACTGCAGCGCGATGCGCGCCTGTTGCGGCCATGCCGCGTGCGGCACGTCGCGGCCGTAGCCGATCATGTCCCTGGGGTAGTGGTTATTGGTTTTGGCTTGCATCTTCATTCGGTTCCTGGTTGGCGGACGGCGGCGGCTTATTTTGACGGACGCGGCTTGCCCAGCGCTGCGCGCAGGTCAAAACCCTTGTCGTTCTTTTGCGGAGTGCGGCACGAGCACTGCTGCAAATGGTGCGCCATCTCTTGCAGCGCGCCGGCTTTGTCCTTTTGCTCTATCGCCTCGATCACCTTCAGGTGCTCGTCGAAAGAGCAGGGCTGGTTGCCCGGCGCATCGGTAGTCGAAATCAGCAGCGTGGTGCGCGATACCAGGCGGCGCAGCATTTCCACCAGCAAATCGTTGCCGCTCAGCTTGGCCAGCTCTATATGAAAATCCGCCGACAGGCGTATCCACAGCGAGCGGTCGCCCTGCATGAACGCGGCGCGCTCGCGCTCCACCAGCGCGCGCAAACCCCTGGTGTCCACCACATTGGCCGCCATCGCCTTTTCTATCGCCATCTGTTCCAGCGTCTGGCGCAGGTCAAACATGTCCTGCGCCTCCTTGTCGCTGGGGCTGGCGATGAAGGCGCCGCGGTTCGGCTCCAGGTCCACCAGGCCGTCCGCCGCCAGCTGGTTCAGCACCTTGCGTACGCCGTGGCGCGCCAGCTTGTAGATTTCACCCAGTGATTGTTCGGCCAGCTTGGTGCGCGCCGGTAGCCGGTGCTCCATGATGGCATCGTAGATTTCGCGGTACATGCGCTCTTCCGCATTCGTCGCACTGTCGGCGGGAAGCGCCTGGACCACGGCTAACTTGACTGGCTCATTCATTTTGTCGGCATTTCATGATTAACTTTGTTGACCATTAAAATCCAAATTGTCGACAATTGCAAGAATATTTGTTGAACATCCGAGTCCAAAAAACCACGAATCGGCAAAAATGGCGCTAATGCCAGGTCAATTTCCATAGGAAAATCGCTAATCTCACTATTTTCCACAAAATTTGTTTGACACAAGGCTTTTCGCGGGCATAAGATTGTCAACAATATTGATTTATCTTTGTCGTCAATATTTTTAAGGCAAACCGCAGGTTTTGCCCTTAAGACACTCCGATAATAGAAGGCAGCTCTACACAGACTCGAACAGCCGACGCAATGCCGGCCGGACAGCAGATGGATAGAGATACCCCAAAGCTAGTGTTTTCTTTTTGATTTGTATTGATTAGGAACATACAGCGGGGAAGTGCCTTGCTTCTGCAATCCCCCCGCTATTTGCGCCCCTTCGTACAAATTTGTTTAAATCATGAGGGAATCAGGATGGGACGTATAACTACACATGTACTGGATACCGCACATGGCAAACCCGGCCAGGGCATTGCTGTGCAGCTGTACCAGGTCAAGGATGGGCAAAGGCTGGCGCTGCGCTCGGTGCACACCAATGCCGACGGCCGCTGCGACCAGCCACTGCTGGAAGGCGACTCCATGGGCGCCGGCATCTATGAGCTGGACTTTGACGTCGGCAGCTATTTCACAAAACTGGGCATCAAACTGCCCGAACCGAATTTCCTGGGCCTGGTGACACTGCGCTTCGGCGTGTCAGACGCCACGCAGCACTACCACGTGCCGCTGGTCGTCACGCCGTGGAGTTATTCCACCTATCGCGGCAGCTAGCACTAAGCCTACACACCTCGGGATGGCGCGCATTTTGCCGTGAGCCTGTTGCCGGCATCCCCTATCGCAAAGTTTTGGAGCATATGAATGGAAGCATATTTGTTGGATTGGGCTAACCTGCTGTTGCGCTGGTTGCACGTGATCGTCGCCATCGCCTGGATAGGTTCGTCGTTTTATTTCGTGTGGCTGGACAACAGCCTGAAGCCGCCTGTCGACGACAAGCTGAAGCAGCAGGGCGTCGGCGGCGAATTGTGGGCCGTGCACGGCGGCGGTTTTTATAACCCGCAAAAATACCTGGGCGCACCGCCCAAACTGCCGGATGACCTACACTGGTTTTACTGGGAGTCGTATAGCACCTGGATCTCGGGTTTCAGCCTGTTTTCGCTGGTATACCTGTTCAATGCCAAGACCTACCTGATCGACCCTAGCGTCGCCAACCTGACGCCGACCGTCGCCGTAGTGCTGGCGCTGGCCTTCCTGATCGTGGGCTGGATCGTGTACGACCTGCTGTGCCGCCTGTTTGGCAAGAACGAAAGGCTGTTGTCGGTGCTGGTAGTGGCCTATGTAGTAGTGGCCGCCTGGGGCGCCTGCCACCTGTTCTCCGGCCGCGCCGCCTTCCTGATCATAGGCGCGATGATAGCGACCATCATGAGCGCCAACGTGTTCTTCTGGATCATCCCCGGCCAGCGCAAGGTAGTGGCGGCGATGAAGGCCGGCGAGCCGGTAGACCCCGTGCACGGCCAGCGCGGCAAGCAGCGCAGCGTGCACAATACCTATTTCACGCTGCCGGTATTGTTTGCGATGCTGTCCAACCACTACAGCATGACCTATGCGCATCCGCATAACTGGCTGGTATTGGTGATGATCATGGTAGCGGCAGTCTTCATCCGCCAGTTCTTTATCCTGCGCCACAAGGGCAATAATAACTTTGCCTACCCGGCGCTTGCGATCGTGATCCTGGCGGCAGTGGCGGCCTGGATTGCTCCGAAACCGCTTGAGCCGGCCGCCGTTGCGGCAGTGGCCGGCAGCGCTGCCAGTACGGCAAACGCGGCTGCCACGCCAGCAGTAACGGCAGCGCCCGACCTGGCGCAAGTACAGCAAGTGGTGCAGGCCCGCTGCATACAGTGCCACTCCTCCAAGCCTACGCTGATGCCGACGCCGGCCAAGGGCCTGCTGCTGGAACAGCCGGAACAGGTGAAGGCCAAGGCGCAATTGATCTACCAGCAGGTAGTCCAGCAAAAGCTGATGCCGCTGGGGAACCTGACCAATATCACCGATGCGGAACGCGCCACCATCGCCCAGTGGTATGAGGGCGGCGCCAAGTAACACGCAAGTAAAAATGCAGCACTATGCCGCCCGCGTCCCGGCGGCATAGAAGGATACTAAAACCCATACAGAAAGAGACTCATCATGGCCACCATTACACTCGACCCTAACGCTCCTGAATTTACCCGCCGCTACCCCAACCTGGCCGACCCGCGCCTGGGCGCTGCCACACTGGCCACCAGCGACGACTTCTTCGCCGAGATGGCGCGCATGCTAAATCCCGAACCGGCCGTCTTCATCCCCGGCAAATACGACACCAACGGCAAATGGATGGACGGCTGGGAATCGCGCCGCAAGCGCGTCAACGGCTATGACTGGTGCGTGCTGAAGCTGGCGCGCGCCGGCGTGATCAAGGGCGTCGATATCGACACCAGCCACTTCACCGGCAACTACCCGCCGGCCGCGTCGCTGGAAGGCGCCTATGTGGCATCCGGCGCGCCGGACGCAAAGACCCAGTGGACCGAGATCTTGCCGTCGGTCAATTTGCAGGGCAATAGCCACCACTACCATGAAGTAGGCAGCGAGCAGGCCTACACCCACCTGCGCCTGAACATCTATCCGGACGGCGGCGTGGCCCGCCTGCGCGTCTACGGCCAGCCGCAAGCCGACTGGGCCACGGCCGACCGCCAGCAGCTGTTCGACCTGATCGCCATGGAAAACGGCGGCTATGTGGTCGCTGCCAACAACCAGCACTTCGGGCCGGCCTCCAACATGCTGATGCCGGGCCGCGGCGTCAACATGGGCGACGGCTGGGAAACCCGTCGCCGCCGCGAGCCGGGCAACGACTGGTGCATCATCGCGCTGGCCCAGCCCGGCATCGTGGAAAAGATCGAGGTCGATACCTGCCACTTCAAGGGCAACTACCCGGACGGCTGCATGATACAGGCGGCCAATGTGGTCGGCGGCACCGACAGTTCGCTGATTACGCAGTCGATGTTCTGGCCGGTGTTGCTGGGCGAGCAAAAGCTGCAGATGGACCACCAGCACTACTATGCCGAGCAGATCAGCCGGCTGGGGCCGGTGACCCATATCCGCTTTAATATGTTCCCGGACGGCGGCGTATCGCGCCTGCGCCTGTGGAGCCGCCTGGCCTGATAGGCTGGAACTGTTGCAGCCGTTGCGACTGTTGCAACTATTACATTGAGTAGCGCGGGCACGGTGTGCCCGCGCGATTTCCCCTCCTTCCGCAGTGAGCACAAACATGCCAGCCTTGACCATCCATCCCCTGACCCGCGACAGCTTCGCCCCTTTCGGCGAAGTCGTGATGCTGGACGGCGCCCGCCATTATCCGATCAACCAGGGCACGACCGAGCGCTACCATGCGCTGGCGACTGCCGATACCGGCGCTGAAGGCGGCCAGCCCATCATCAGCCTGTTCCGCGGCCAGCCGCGCAGCCTGCCGCTGGAAGTGGCGATCATGGAGCGGCATCCGCTGGGCAGCCAGGCGTTCATCCCGCTCACGCACAGCGCAGAAGATGAATACCTGGTGGTGGTGGCCCCGGCCGGCGAGTTCAAGCTGGAAAACCTGCGCGCTTTCCTGGGCAGGGGCTTCCAGGGGGTGAACTATGCCAGGGGGGTGTGGCACCATCCTTTGATTGCACTGCACAAGCTCAGCGATTTCCTGGTAGTGGACCGGATAGGCCAGGGCCATAATTGCGATGAGATCCCTTTGCAGGCGGATCTGTGGCTGACTGAAGAGGCGTTGAACAGCGCACGCTCGGCCTAGAGAAGTAGATAGGGGAAATACAAAAAAGAAAGCCCGCTCACCTTGCGGTTGCGGGCTAAATCCAAACCTAAGGAGGTGTTGGAGGAGACAGGTACAATCTTACTGCGCCGCAACATGACTGTCTGCTTTATTTTTCTTATATCAGACATTTCCCATACGCATAACTCATTGCCATGCAGCAATTTCATGCTGCCAGCTATTTTGGCGTGGTAAAGCTGGTCCCAGATCCGGCCTGCTCCCGCTCTGCAAATTTCTGGCGCGCCGCCAGCATCGCCGGCCGGTGCCGCACCGACCAGTCATATATCGACTGCAGAGGCACGATCAACGAACGTCCCAATTCCGTCAGTTCATAGTCCACCCGCGGCGGTATCGTCGGAAACACGGTGCGACTGACCAAGCCAGCTTGCCGACCGCAAAATGGATAAAAAAAAGCCCGCAATTTGCGGGCTTAAATCCAAACCTAGAAGGTGTTGGAGGAGACAGGTGTAACTTTATCGCAGCGCAGCAAAATTGGGAAGCTTATTTTTCGTATACCTGTCATTACGGAAACATATATCTTGATGCACGGAAAACATCATCGACCATTTCCGTCGACCGGCCATCCGGCCCGGCAATCGACACTTGCCGATAAAGCCCAGCAAAGCCTGGGGTGATTTGGAAGTCCGGCAAGAACTCACGTAAAATCTATGGGCAAAAAAAAAAGCCCGCGACCTTGCGGTTGCGGGCTAAATCCAAACCTTAGGAGGTGTTGGAGGAGACAGGAGTAACTATATCGCAGCGCAACAAATAAGTCCTCTTTATTTTGCACATATCAGACATTCATGTAGCGCATAACTTTGAGCGGTCTAGCAGCAAGACTATTCCTCTGTAGTCTTGGTTTTACGCGGACTACGGGCGCGCGTCGCGGACTTAGCCGGAGCGGCTTCAGCGGGTTGCGCGCTACTGCCAGCTTTTTTGGTCCTGCCGGCGGCGCTGGTTTTGCGTGTCGTTTTTTTCTCAGCCTTTTCCTCAGTAATCGTCGTGGCCTGATTCACTGGCTGAGGATTGGCGGCCTGGCTAATAACGGGGATGACGGCAGGAGCAGCTTGCACCTGCTCTGCGTTGCCCCTGTCAGACGCCCCTGCACGGGCATCGCCTTTCTTCGCCGCGGGCTTGCGTCCGCCGCGGCTTCTGCGGCGTTCCGGCTTGGCCTGGCCCTCTTCAGCCATGACCGCAACCGTCGCTGAAGACATATCCGGCGCGGAGCCCTCTTGCTCTATTGCCTTGTCGGCAGCCGGAATGACGGCAGTGCTGCCGGCGCCACTGCTTTTATACACAAAGGTGCCCGATTTTTCATCGCGGCCGAACTCCAGCAGGCCACGCGCCTGCGCCTCTTCCAGCAAATTGCCGAAGGTGCGGAAGCCATAGTTGGATTCGCTGAAATCGGGCTTGCGGCGCTTGATCGCCTCTTTCAGCAGTGAGGCCCAGATCTTGCCGCTGTCGCCGCGTTCGGACACCAGCGCGTCGAAGGTGTGCACCGCGATCTCGATAGCCTGGTTGCGGCGCGCATCTTTTTCTTCCCGGCGGCGTTGTTCCTCCTCCGGCGTGCGCCTGGTCGCGGGCTGCGCTTCGCGTGTGCCGCGACCTTGTGCAGCGCGCCTGCTCTCACGCACCAGGTCGTCGTAGAAAATAAACTCGTCGCAGTTGGCCACCAGCAAATCGGAAGTCGATTGCTTGATGCCCACGCCTATCACCTGCTTGGCGTTCTCGCGCAGCTTGGATACCAGCGGAGAAAAATCCGAATCGCCGCTGATGATGACAAAGGTGTTCACATGCGACTTGGTGTAGCACAGGTCAAGTGCGTCTACTACCAGGCGGATATCGGCAGAATTCTTGCCAGACTGGCGTACATGCGGTATTTCTATCAGTTCAAAATTGGCTTCATGCATGCCGGCCTTGAAACTCTTGTAGCGGTCCCAGTCGCAATAGGCTTTCTTGACGACGATACTGCCTTTCAGCAACAGGCGTTCCAGCACCGGCTTGATGTCGAACTTGTCGTATTTGGCGTCGCGCACGCCAAGGGCAACGTTCTCGAAGTCGCAAAATACCGCCATGCTGAGGTTGTCGGGGGATGAGGCCATTTTTTGTTTTTTCCAATAAAGCGATGATGACGTCCGCACACGGTAAAGCGGACTCCTGGCCGTGATTATACGTAACAATGGCATCCGCCCCCGGATTGAAGCCGGTGCACCCCCTTGAATTTTGTAATTTCAACATTACCTGCTGTGCATTCAGATCAGGTATAGCCACCAAAAATACTCTCCGAGGCCACCCCATGCTCAGTTTGGCGCTAGCGTTTTATTTGCTTGTTATCCTGCCCGCTCAACGGCTTTGGAAAAGTCGGCATAAGGGCGAAGCCGGCGGCAAGTCTCGCCGCCGGCGTTACGTGAAATCGATTGCCGCCACCATTCTCCCTCTCGGCGCGCTGCTGGCGTATGCCTTGCTGTCGGGACTTGGCGCCAGATCGCTAGGACTGGATATGCCGGTCTCCTTGCCCGGACAATGGGGGCTGGTTTTTGCAGCGCTGCTTCTTGCCTGCCTGGGGATAGGTGGCCGTATCTGGGAGAACAAACTCGACGATAAAAAGCGCGCCGACTATCTTGTTCGAATAAAGAGCAATGAAACAATGCCGCGTACCCGCGCAGAGCTACAGATCTTCATACTCCTGACGTTTTTCCTGGGTATAGGCTGGGAGCTCCTGTATCGAGGCTTTCTGCTTTTGGCCCTGTCGCCAATGGTAGGAACAATAGGGGCAGTCATCCTGTCTGCACTTGCGTACGGCCTTGCCCACGGATACCAAAATCCCAAACAACTTACAGGGAGCATTATTTCAGCCTTTGCATTCACGATCGGCTTTGCGCTGACAGGAAGTCTATGGTGGCTGATGCTTGTACATGTCGGCCTGCCCCTGTTCGGCGCAATAAGTTGCTATAGAGCGTTCAATTTGGAAGCTGCCGCCAGCAAGGGAGCGCTTATGAATGACAGCCGGCAGAATGTCTGAGCCACGATGGCCGGACAGCATATTTATACCCCTTCTCCCTATCTAGACGTGAAGGGCTAACGAAAGGTGCGCTGAGAGACCCGCGACATAGCACGCAAAGGTGAATAAAGCAGACCTGCGCCCTACATCCTGCAAATCCCCAGGCTATCCTGGACTTACCCGTTCAAATGGCAGGCAGAGAAATGCCCAACCGCGACTTCTTTCAACAGCGGTTTCTCCAGCTTGCAACGCTCCATCACATGCGGGCAGCGTGGGTGGAAATAACAGCCTGATGGCGGGTTCAGCGGCGACGGGATTTCGCCCTTCACTGCAAAGAACTCTATCTTCCTCACTTCCAGTTTCGGTGCCGACGCCAGCAGGGCCTGCGTATACGGATGGTTGGCGCGGCCGAATACTTCGGCGGTGGGTGCCGCTTCCACTACCTGGCCCAGGTACATGATCACTACCCGGTCCGACAGATGGCGCACCACGCCCAGGTCGTGGCTGATGAACAGATAGGTCAGGTTCAGTTCGTCGCGCAGGCGTATGAACAGGTTCAGCACCTGCGCCTGTATCGATACGTCCAGCGCCGCCACTGCCTCGTCGCACACCAGGAACTCGGGCTTCACTGCCAGCGCCCTGGCAATGCCTACCCGCGCCCTCTGGCCGCCGGAAAACTGGTGCGGAAAGCGGCGCAGCACCGCCGGGTCCAGCCCTACCCTGTGCAGCAAGCCTTCCACATAGTCTTTTTGCTCGCCGCTGGCTATGATCTTGTGCACGACCGGCGCCTCGCCGACGATATCTTGCACCCGCATGCGCGGGTTCAGCGATGCATATGGATCCTGGAAGATCATCTGTATGCCCAGCTGCAGGCGGCGCCTGTCGGCAACGGGCAACCGGTCTATCGCCTGCCCTTTCCACCAGCGCGTGCCTGCGGAAAGGCTGTGCAGGCCGACGGCCATGCGGCCCAGGGTGGACTTGCCGCAGCCGGATTCGCCGACCAGGCCGACCACTTCGCCGGCCTGTATCGCCAGCGACACATCGTCCACTGCGTGCACTACCTGCTCTTTCAGGCCGGCGCCGAAGCCGTTGGCGATCCTGGCCGCCATGTCCAGCGGCTTGATGAAGCTCTTGCTGACCGAGCGCAATTCCAGTATCGGCGTTGCGCCATTTTCTTTTTGCAGCTTTTCCTGGTTTTCCATTATCGTTGCTTCAGAAACTGGATTCATGCTGCGGCTCCCAGTTCCTGCACCGGATGGAAGCAGCGCAATGCGCGGCCGTCCACGGTTTGCAGTAACGGAGTCTGTTCACATTCTGGTGTGGCGCGCTCGCAGCGCTCGCGGAAGGCGCAGCCGGAAGGCAGGTTCAGCAGCGAAGGCGTCATGCCGGGTATCTGCTTCAGCGGCTGGCCGTGC
>JABDED010000069.1:8972-14148 GCA_013287275.1 Betaproteobacteria bacterium | reverse complement strand
CCCATCCAGCCATTTCCACATGCCTACCGTTAACTCTCTCTCAATTCCTGCGCTGGACCGGCATTCCCACGTCAGTCTGCTGGAAACCAGCCTGCAAGCAGCCCGGCAAAGCAAATCGGTGTTTACCCGGCTCTATCCTGGAGCCGCGATGGCGGCGGCAGCGCATGCCGACCGCGCACGCGATGCCGGCGTTGCGCCTTTGTCAGCGCTGGCCGGTTTGCCGGTGTCGATCAAGGACCTGCTGGACGTGGCCGGCGAAGCGACGCTGGCAGGTTCGGTCGTGCTGAGGGATGCGCCGCCGGCGGTGGCCGACGCCGAGGTAGTGGCCCGTTTGCGCAGGGCCGGCGCCGCCATCGTCGGCAAGACCAATATGACGGAATTTGCTTTTTCCGGGATAGGCCTGAATCCGCACTACGGCACCCCCGCCAACCCTGCAGACACTGCGGTGCAGCGCATCCCCGGCGGCTCCTCGTCCGGTGCGGCAGTCTCCGTGGCGGCGGGTATCTGTGTCGCCGCGATAGGTTCGGACACCGGCGGCTCCATCCGCATCCCTGCCGCACTGTGCGGCCTCACCGGCTTCAAGCCCACCGCGCGCCGGGTCCCCTCTGCCGGCACACTGCCGCTGTCGACGACACTGGACACCATCTGCGCAATGAGTCATTCGGTGCAGGATTGCATCGTCGTCGATCAAATTATTGCCGGCGAAGTCCTGGCCATTCCGGCTTTGCCGCTCAAGGGCCTGAGGCTGGCGCTGCCGCAGACCCTGGTGCTGGATGATCTGGACAAGCATGTGGCGGCAAGCTTTGCGCAAACGCTGTCACGCTTGTCTGCAGCAGGCGCCCATATCATCGAAGTGCCGATGAACCTCTTGCAGGATTACCGCCCGCTGGGCATGTTTTCAGCGGCGGAGGCATATGCATGGCATAGAGCCCTGCTGGCAGAGCGCGAACATGAATATGACCGGCGGGTATCGAAGCGCATCAAGATGGGGGCCGGACTGAGCGCGGCAGACTATATCGCCTTGCACGCCGCCCGCAAACGCTGGATCCAGGCCATGGAAACCGAGTTCGCGCCTTTCGATGCGGTCATCATGCCTACGGTGCCCATCGTCGCTCCGCCGATTGCCGAACTGGAGGCGTCCGACGACGCCTTCTTTGCCGCCAATGCGCTGATGCTGCGCAATACCGCGGCGATCAATATTCTGGACGGCTGCGCCATCTCCGTTCCCTGCCATGAGACCGGCAGCCTGCCGGTGGGCTTCAGCATCGCCGGCGTTGCCAACGCGGATAGCCGCGTCCTCGGGGTTGCCCTGGCCGTAGAAGCTTTAATCCGTCCATAAACAAACGGCCCGGATAAATCCAGGCCGCAGCAGCAAAATAAAAAGATTTTTTACAGCAGGGAAAACAGGGACAGGTGGGATATCGCCACAAACGATTTTTGTGCAGCTTCCAGCGTAGTTTGCTGCTGGGTCAGCGAAGTGATCGCTTTTGCATAATCCAGGTCCTGGATATCCGACAGGGCAGACTTGTAATTGATGCCTTTGGCAGAACCATCGCTGTCCAGGGTGTCGATTTCGGCCAGGCTCGCACCTATCGTAGTACGTGAATTGCTGACATTGTCCAGCGACTTGTCGAGATTGCCGTTTGCCTGGCTCAACGCAGCCTGCAGGTCAACCTTGTCCTGAGCCGTGGTCGCCGGCCCGTTCAGCGCATTGATCACGTCGGTCAGGGTTTCAAAAATATTCTGGTTGCCGGGCTGCACCGTGAAACGGTCGCCGACAGCTGGCGGAATCGTGCCGCTTGGCCCGGCCGCATCGCTCAAAGTCATGTCGATGCCATTGACGGTCACCGTCGTGCTTGGGCTGGTGTAAGCATTGCCGGCAGAAATGACGTTGCCGGTCGTGGTGTCGGTCACGTCAAAAGTACCGGGGTTATTGAACACGATGCTGTAGTTATGCCCGGTCAGGGGGGCCGGCGTGGTGGTCGAAATCGCCGCAGAAATAACCGCCGTGCCGGTATTCGCCGAATTGGCCCTGGTGTTGAACGTCGTGTTAGAAGTACGGATATTGCCGAAAATCGCCGGGCCGACGTCGCTCAGTGCCAGTTGCCGCGAAGTATCTACTTGCAGCTGGCGTTGTCCCTGGTCGCCGTTATAGGTGGCGCCGTTTGCAGTCTGGGTATATGGCTTGGTAGTAGTGGCGTAACCGGAAAACATGTAATCGCCAAAACCGTCCTGGGAATTGGCAAGGCCGAGCAAATCGTTCAGGCCGCTCTGCAGCTGCGTCGCGTAGGCTGCCCTGTCGCTCGCAGTCAATGTACCGTTACCGGCAGCGACCACCAGTCCTTTGGCACTTTGCAGCAGCGTGGTCACGCTGTTCAAGGCGCCTTCGGTCGTATTCAGGCTGCTTTTGACTGTGCTGCGATTGGCGGCAAGATGATCGTTGATCGCATCGGATTGGGAAATAACCAGCGCACGCGCCGAACCGATAGGATCGTCACCCGGATTGAGTATCCGGCGATTCGCAGCAATCTGTTGCTGCGTCCGGTACAGGCTGCCCTGCAGGTCGCTCATCTGCGAACCGCCGGTTTCGAAAATCGTATTGGTACTGATGCGCATAATAAAACCCTATCGACTACTTGCTGCTTGACTGATTGTTAACCGACTATTACCCGCCTATGGAGAGCAAGGTCTGGAACATCTGGCTTGCAATTTGCATTACTTTTCCCGCCGCCTGGTAGGTTTGCTGGTAGCGCAACAGGTTGGTCGCTTCCTCATCCAGGTTGACCCCGGATTGCGATTGCTGCGCCGCGGTTGCCTGTGCCAGTAACGCCGTCTGCGCCGCACCAGTCGTTTGCAGCTCTGCAGTCTTGTTGCCTATCTGCGCCACCAACTGCGAATAGGCATCGGTATAGCTCGCGGTACCGCCTATCAGGCCTTTGTTAGCCTGCAAACCTGCCAGCAGGTTGGAGTTGCGCAGATCGCCCACGGTATTGGTATTCAGGCTGACGTTAAAAACGTCAGTGTTCTTTGGCGTGCCGGAAATACTCACGCTCATGCCGCCAAAGCTGTATGTGGCGCCGCTGCTATAGGGGACATTCACCCCAGCCGCGTAAGTCGTAGCTGCACCGTTGACCGTCACGGTAATCGGATAGGCCGCCAGCGTCGCATTCGGCACCAGTTCATTGGTGGCGGAGCTAAACGTCATTTGTATCGGCGATCCGGCCACCAGGCTACCCTGCACAAATTGGGAGTTCACCGTGCCTTCGCTGATTTTGCCGGTACCGGTATTGGTTGACGGCACCGATGTGCTGATGGGCGCCGCCGCCGCAATTTTTGCCGGATCCGTGGACGCAACGCTGAAAGCGGATGCACCGTTGGCGGTAGGCCTTACCAGGAAGCTGTCATTGGCATTCGCGGTTCCGCTGGGCAGGTTAAATACTACACCGTCTACGGTCACAGGAAAGGCGCCGACGGGTGTCACGGTGTTATCTGAAAGACGGGTAATACTGAAATTGGTGCCGTCATAGCGCACGCTGTAGTCGCTGCCGGTCAACGCGGCAACGCCGGTGTTTGGTCCGGTATTGGGCGCAAACGTCGCGGTCAGTTGAGCATTGCCGGTATTCAGGTTGCTCGCAGCCACTACCGGCGCAGCAACCGTGAAAATATTGCCGCCGGGATTGCCGTTCAAATCCAGGCCCAGCTTGTTCTGGTCGTTGAACTGCGAGGCCAGGCCGATAGCCACCCGGCCCAGCGCATTTTGCGCAGTATCCAGCGTATTCGCCCGGAACTGCATCAAACCGCCCAGGGATCCACCCTGTATCGCATTCTCCCCAAGCGGAATCGAGCTTCCGTTGGCGCCGGAAATGGCGATCTCGACCCTGGCCGGGTCGGTGGCTGACGTAGTCGCCTGCAAGGTCTGTGCATTGGAACCCAATACCAGCGGCTGCCCATTGCCTATCGTGATGTTATAGGCGCTGCCTTGCTGAATTACGCTGACATTGACGATCTTGCTCAATTCGGTCACCAGTTGGTCGCGCTGGTCCAGCAAGTCGTTGGGCGGGCCGCCCGCAGCGCCGCCGGCTTCCGCCTTCTGGATGGAGTCGTTCAATTGCGCCAGGCCCTGCGCATATCCATTGATGGTGGTAATGCTGCTGGTAATCTGTCCATTGGTATCGGCGCCGATTTCATCAAGACGTCCCTGCAGGCTCTGGAAACGCGAAGCCAGCGTCTGCCCCTTGGAAATGATGTCGGTGCGGTTAAAAGAGCTGGTGGTACTGAAAGCGCTGAAAAAATTGTTGACGGCCGGCGACAAGCCCGCAGACGCATCTGCTACCAGATTGGCGATTTGCGTGATCTGGGTGGAATAGGTATCCAGCTGGCTTTTTGACGAGGTCGCAGCATTCACCTGCTGCGCCAAAAACTGGTCGTAGACGCGCTTGACGCTGGCGACCTGAGTTCCCGTGCCGATAAAGCCAAAACTGAATTGCTGGGCAGGATTCGAGGCCTGGATTACCACCTGGCGGTTGTAGCCGGGTGTTGAAGCATTGGCAATATTATGCCCGGTAGTAGCAATCCCTACTTGTGCTGCCTGTAGTGCGCTTCCGGCGATGCTATAAATGTTTGACATAATATTGGTACATTTTCCTGGTATCTACATGGAGTTTTCGGCCCGATCCGCAAAAACTTTAGTACATCCGCTATCAAATGCTTACTTTTGGGCAAATAAACATCAGGCGGACAAGGTGTGATTGATGATACGGCTCAGTTTATTCGCATATTGGGGATCTGTCGCATAACCGGCTTTTTGCAGTCCATACGCAAAGCTGGTGGCATCCTTGGCATTTGCAATGACATTCTCATAACGCGGATTCGTGGTCAGCAGTTTCGCATAATCCTTGAAAGCATCGCTGTAAGAGTCGTAGGCCTTGAACTTCTCCACCTTCTTATGTGCGACGCCATTCACGTACTCGGTCGTTATTGCATCGACGGTCTTGCCCTTCCAGCCCTTGGTGGCTTTCATGCCGAAGATATTGTGGCTCGCGGTGCCGTCCAGCGACTTGATTTCCTTTTTGCCCCAGCCGCTTTCCAGCGCGCCTACGAAATCAACAGCAAGGCAATCACCACATCCGACCAGATGCTGCAACGCCTGACCCAGCTGTGAGTTTGTCATGAAATC
>JABDED010000069.1:0-8962 GCA_013287275.1 Betaproteobacteria bacterium | reverse complement strand
CTTTCCAGCGCCGCCTGGCCTATCATGAATTTTGCCGGGATGCCGGTCTCCTGGCTGGCGATCTCCGCTTCACCGGTCAATTTGTCTTGGAATTCCTTGACATGGCTCAGCCGCGACGATTTGCCCGAGATATCGGTCACGCCGCCGGCCAGCGATGGACTGGCCCTTTGGCTGCTCAGGTAAGACTCGATAGCCTTCGAATTCGCGCTGTTGTCGGCAGTATTACCCGGTTGCAGGATCTTGTTCGCTGCATTATTCGACAACTGCCTGACCAGCGCATCCGCCAGGCCCAGCCCCTTGTTGGCCATGCTCTGCGACAATTGCTGATCCAGCATCGACGTATACATGCGGGTCTGGTCGTTTTCAAACGGGCTGTCTTGCGACGCCCCGGCCTGGCGCATGGACTTCAGCATCATATTCATGAACAGGCCCTCGAACTGCTTGGCGGCGGCCCTCAGGGCCTCGGGCGAATTATCCTTGGCGGATTGTTTCAAACTGTCCAGGCTCTTGCTGTCAAAGGCGGCCTTGTCGGAAATGTCTGCGCGAGAAATCATCCTGTCTCTCCGTTCCTAGATAATTTCAAGATCCGCGCGCAAAGCGCCGGAGGCTTTCATCGCCTGCAGGATCGCCAGCAAATCCTGCGGCTTGGCGCCAATCGCATTCAGGGCTTTTACCACTTCCGCCAGCGAGGCGCCGGCTTTCAGCACCACCAGCTGGCCGGCATCCTTGTTGATAGAGATGGTTGAGTTCGCGGTTGCCGCGGTCTGCCCCTGGGCCAGCGCATTCGGCTGGCTAACGGCATTATCGGTATTGATGACCACCGACAGGTTGCCATGCGCTACCGCGCAGGCATCCAGCGTCACGGCCTGATTCATGACGATGGACCCGGTGCGCGCATTCAAGATCACTTTGGCCGGCATTTGGGCAGGCGTGACGTCTATGCTTTCCAGTGTCCCCAGGAAGCTGACCCGCTGGTCGTTGGCGACCGGCGCGCGCACCTGGATCACTCGGCCGTCCAGTGCCGCCGCAGTCTCCGCGCCAAAACGCCGGTTGATCGCATCGACCACCCTGCTCGCCGTAGAAAAATCCGTCGTATTCAATTCAAGGTGGACCAGGTTGCCCTGCCCCAGAGGCGAAGCTACCGCCCTTTCCACCGTAGCACCGGCAGAAATGCGGCCCACGCCCAAATGATTGACCTGTGCCGAGCTGCCGTTGGCAGACGCGCCCACGCCACCCACCAGCACGTTCCCCTGCGCCATCGCATATACCTGGTTGTCCACGCCTTTCAGCGGTGTCAGCAGCAGGGTGCCGCCGCGCAGGCTCTTGGCATTGCCCATCGACGACACCGTCACGTCCAGCGCCTGGCCCGGCTGGGCGAATGCGGGCAAGGACGTGGTCACCATCACCGCCGCCACATTTTTCAGCTGCAAACTGGTGCCGGAAGGCATGCTCACGCCCATTTGCTGCAGCATGTTGATCACGCTCTGCACGGTGAACGGCGTCTGGGTGGTCTGGTCGCCGCTGCCGTCCAGCCCCACTACCAGGCCGTAACCTATCAATTGATTCTGGCGCACGCCCTGTATGCCCGCCAGGTCTTTCAGGCGTTCGGCATGGACATCGGCGCTGAAGGCGGCACAGGCCAGTCCCAGGCAAAACGCGCCCAGCCTGGCCAGCATAGATAGTTTTCCGATTTTCATCATCATTCTCGTCTCAAATCGTCAAACGCCATCAAAGCGGAACGAAGCTCAGGAAAAACCTGTTCAGCATGGAATTGATTTCAGCCCTGTCGACTTTAGTGGTGGAGCGGTATTCAAAGCGCGCATCGGCCACCTGGGTCGACGCGACGACGTTGCCGGCGGCGATAGTGCGGGGATTGACTATGCCGGAAAAACGGACATACTCCGCGCCTTTGTCAAAACCAAGCTGCTTCTCGCCGCTGACAAGCAAATTGCCGTTGGACAGGACGTCGATAACGGTCACCGCAATCACGCCGTTGAAAGTATTGCTGGACGTCTCGGCGCCCTTGTCACTGTAGGAATTTGATCCGGTGCCGGAAGCGGAGGCCCTGGACGTAATGGAACTGGGCAATCCCAGCAGCGACGGCGCGGAAATCGCAACGGAACCGGTCTTGCTGCCTGAACTCGCGGCAGTCTTGCCCGCCGAGGTATTCTCGCTGATGGAAATGGTCAGCGTGTCCCCTACCAACCTTGCCCGCGCATCTTCAAACAAAGGCCGATAGCTGGAATTCTGGAAAATGGCGCCGTTCATCTCCCTTTGCGCATAGGCTGCGGGCGGGCGCGTCGTCATCGGTTGCTGCACGATGGGTTCTGGCACGGTGGAACAGCCGCTGAACAAACCCAGCAATGCCGATCCGGCAATAAAGAAACAAAGTGACGATGATTTCATGACAAACTCACAGCTGGGTCAGGCGTTGCAGCATCTGGTCGGATGTGGTGATTGCCTTGCTGTTGATTTCGTAGGCGCGCTGGGTCTGTATCATGTTGACCAGTTCTTCTGCCACATTCACGTTCGAGGTTTCCACGTAGTTCTGCGCCACCGAGCCGGCGCCATTGGTGCCGGGGGTATTGGTGCTCGGGGCGCCTGACGCCGCAGTCTCCACATACATGTTCTGCCCGGTGGACAACAAGCCGGTAGGGTTGATGAAGGTCGCCAGCTGTATCGAACCGACCTGGGTAGACGCCACCGTGCCGGGCTGGGTAACCGACACAGTGCCGTCGGGTGCAACAGTAATAGTCAGCGCATTGGCTGGGATGGTAATAGCAGGCTGGATCACATAGCCGCTGGAGGTAGTCAGCTGACCCTGGTTATCGGTCTGAAAAGATCCGTCGCGCGTGTACGCGGTGGTCCCGTCAGGCAGCAGCACCTGGAAGAAACCTTCGCCCTGTATTGCCAGGTCCTTGTTGCCGGCCGCTTGCAAGTTGCCCTGGGTATGGATGCGCTCGGTAGCCACCGGACGCACGCCGGTACCGATCTGCAGGCCAGACGGCAATTGGGTCTGCTGCGAGCTTTGCGCGCCAGGCTGGCGCAGGTTCTGGTACAGCAGATCCTCAAACACGGCGCGCGAGCGCTTGAAACCGGTGGTGCTGACGTTGGCAAGGTTATTACTGATGACGTCCATCTGGGTCTGCTGCGCATCCAGCCCTGTCTTGGCTATCCATAGTGAACGTATCATTTTATTTCTCCCGGTTGCTGCCGTGTATCCGTCATTGAAATTTTCATCATCTTCACTGCCTGCTTCAAGCGATGCCCTAGCAAGCCATGTCCTACTTTACCCCGCCCGCGCTCAACTCAAAGCGAGGATCTGATCTGCTTTAGTGGCGTTACTCTCGGCATTTTGCAAAAGCTTCATTTGCATTTCAAAAGCCCGCCCCAGGTTGATCATGGAAACCATGGCATCCACGATATTGACATTGCTGTTTTCCAGCATGCCGTCGGCAACCGCAACATTGGGGTCTTTTTCTGCAGGCACGCCATCCTTGGTCTTGAACAGGCCGTCGTCGCCGCGCACCAGATTGTTTTCATCCGGGTTGACCAGCTTCAGCTGCCCTATCACGTTCACCGCATTCATTTGTCCGGTATTGGGCACGCTGGAAATCGTGCCGTCGGCGCCAATGGAAAGATTGATGTCGGGCGGTATCGTGATAGGCCCGGTATCCCCCATCACGTTCAGGCCGGTCTGGGTTTGCAAAACACCATTTTCATTGAGCTTGAGACTGCCGCTGCGGGTATACGCTTCGCTGCCGTCCGGCTGCTGCACTACCAACCAGCCCTTGCCCTGTACCGCGACATCCAGGCTGCGCCCCGTCATTTGCAAGGCGCCGGTGGAAAAATCGGTACCTACCGTGGCGTCGACCACAAATGCGCGAGTAGGCAGGCCGTCGCTGATCACCGGAACGGCGCGGAAGGAATCCAGCTGCGCGCGAAAACCTGTGGTGGAAGTGTTGGCAAGATTATGCGAAGTCGTTGCCTGTTGTTCCAGGATATGCTTCGCACCCGTCATCGCCGTATAGATTAAGCGATCCATCCTGCCTCCTTGGTCGGCACTGTCAATGCCTTTAGCTTGTTCAATGCCATTCAGTGCCTGTCGCGTGTGTTTAGCCTACTTGAGCCCGATTACCTCAGGTTGACCAGGGTCTGCAAGATCTGATCTTCGGTCTTGATCGTTTGCGCATTGGCCTGGTAGACGCGCTGCGCGGTAATCATATTGACCAGTTCGGCGGTCAGGTCGGTGTTGGAATCTTCAGTGGCTGACGAGGTCAGGGTTCCCAGTCCGCTGGTCGAAGGCACGCCGGCCAGCGGAGGTCCGGATTCGGAAGTCTCTATCCATTGGTTGTTGCCTACCGATTGCAAGCCGTTCGGATCGGTAAAGTTTGACAGCACAAGCTGGCCCAATACTGCGGTCTGGCCGTTGGTATAGGTGCCCAGGATGGTGCCGTCCGGCCCGGTATTGAACTTGGACAGTTTCCCGGAAGTGTAGCCATCCTGGTGCAGGGCGTTCAGGCTATACGCAGCGCCGAATTGCGTGCTGCCGGTGACGCTGTAGGTCATTGTCTGCGCACTGGCGCCCGCAGCCTGCGTGACCGTACTCAGGTTTATGCTGAAGGTGTACAGGGGTACGGTTACCGGCGTGGTGGCGACCGGGTCCAGCTTGCCCTGGGTATCAAAAGTCAGCTTCGCAATGGTTGTGGCGGCCGCCGGCACAGCCACCCCGTCAAGGGTGGCGAACACGTCCCAGGCTCCAGGACCGGCAACAGCGGGGGCCGGTCCGGTCTTGACGTAAAAGGTTTGCAGGCTGTGCTTGTTGCCTAGCGAGTCATAGATGTCAACCGGCGTGGACTGGGTATAGCTGTTTGGGTCCAGAGGGTTAAACGGTGTCACTGTCGGCAGCGCCGCGCGGGAATCCAGATTCAGCTGGGCATCCGCCTCGGTCGTCATTTTCGGCACCAGGTCCTTGGTATTGATATGCATAGGCACCGGAGTGCCGGCCAGGATCAGGCCGGTACTGGCGCTGACAGGATAGCCGGTCAATTGCAGTCCCTGCGCATTGGTGATAAACCCGTTATCGTCCAGATGGAACTGGCCGTTCCTGGTATAGCTGATCGCGCCGTTATCGGACATCCTGAAGAAGCCGGCACCGCTGATCGCGATATCCAGCGGATTTTGGGTCGGCGTTATATTACCCTGCGTGAATTGCTGCGCTACTGCCGAAACCTTGACGCCGATGCCGACCTGCCCCGCGCCGGAACCGTTCAGGGAATTTGCATATACGTCGGCGAATTGCGCCTGCGCCGCCTTGAAACCTACCGTCTGGGCATTGGCAATATTATTGCCGATGACATCCAATTGTTTGGAAGACGCGTTCAGGCCACTCAAACCTTGTCCGAAACCCATGATTAATTCCCCTTAGTGTGTGCCGTTTGTGCATCGGCCATATGCCGGATTGCACACTGATTTCTATTTAAATAAAACGAATTTAATAAACTTGCTTGACGTCCGACAAACCGATTTCACCGATATTGGCAACCGCCAGCTTCACGCCTGAGGTACCCGACGATATGCTGGAAATCACGCCGAATCCCAGCGACGTTGCGGCGATCGATTTTCCGGCCGACGTTGCTGCAATCTCGAAGGTGTAGGCTCCATCCGCGGCCTTGGCCCCCGAGTCCGTCTTGCCATCCCAGGTTTGCGCATTCACACCGGTGGGAAGCGCGCCGAGGTCCATTTTGCGCACTACCGCACCGGACGCATCCTTGATGGTCACCGTGACGGCGCTGGCATCCTGGGGCAGTTCCACACCATAGATCGCAGCGCTAGCAGCAGCCGCGTCGGAACTGGTCTTGGCCAATATCATCGACGAGCCCGCTGCCAGTACGCCATGATTGATCATGCCGGCCGCCTGCAAAATTTGCGATGATTGCATGCTGGTGCCGAGCGACTGGACCGAGGTGTTCAACTTGTCGATGCCGGTTACCGTCGACAACTGCGCCAGCTGGCTGGTAACTTGCGCATTGTCCATGGGATTCAAGGGATCCTGATTTTGCATCTGCGTTACCAGCAATTTCAGGAACCTGTCCTGCGCCTCCTGGGTGGTATTGGTAGCCGTGGAAGCGGTGCCGTTCATGGCGGCCTGCAGAGCAGGATCAACGGAGCTGGAGGATTGGACTGACATGTTATTTACCTTTTAAGCTTTATTGGCCGAGCGTCAGCGTTTTCAGCAGCATGGCCTTGGCGGAGTTCATCGTTTCGACATTGGTTTGATACGAGCGTGATGCAGAAATCATATTGACCATTTCTTCCACCACATTGACATTGGGCATCGCAACATAGCCTTTTTCATCCGCCAGCGGATGCTTGGGGTCGTAGATCAGTTTAGGCGGCGTGCTGTCTTCTACAACTTCTTTTACCTTTACTCCGGTGGATGGAGTGCCGGCCAGCGGGGTCGCACTGAACACGACCTGCTTGGCCTTGTAGGGCTGGCCGTTAGAACTGGTCACGCTGTCGGCATTGGCGAGGTTGCTGGATACCACATTCAGGCGCTGCGCCTGCGCACTCATTGCCGAACCGGCCACATTGAAAACATTAAATAGCGACATGATGATTATCCCTGTATGGCAGCGAGCATGCCTTTGATCTGGCCATTGATCATGGTCAGGCTGGCCTCATAGCGCAAGGCATTGTCGGTGAACTGATTCTGTTCCACATCCATGTCCACCGTATTGCCGTCCACTGCGCCCTGGACGGTGCCCCGATACAGCACTTGCTGGCCGCCTGCACTGCCCTTGATATCGAGATGCTGCGGCGCGGTCTTGGCCAGGCCCGACGGCGGCTCGGTAGCGCTGCGATTCATCGCGTTATTCATTGCAGAGGCGAAGTCGATGTCTTTCGCCTTATAATTCGGCGTATCGGCATTCGCGATATTGGAGGCTATCAATTGCTGCCTGTCGCCGCGGATGCTCAGGGCGGTCGTTTGAAAACGCAGATAATCGTCCAGTTTGTTTACCATATTCCCTCCTGTTTCCCTGAGAATCACTCCCCGAGGATTAGCCTCTTTTTTGCAGCCATCAACACGGTTTTCGATACCTTGCATGTTAAATTTCCGCGCTCAGGCTTGATCGATGGATAAAGACCGCAAAAACCGGTCTATTCAGGGCTTCAAATTAACCGGAAAATCCTAGAATCTAGCCATGCCGCTTTTATGATCAGCAATGGATTAGGCATTCAGGCAATGAGAGCAGGATTGAAGGCACACATGAAAAAACTATGCGCACTGATGTTGATGGCGATCTGCCAATTCGCATGGACGCAAACGCCCGCCCCGATGCAGGACCCGGCCGCAATACGCCATGCAGTGGAAGAGTTCCTTCAGCAGCAGTCCGCGGGGCAACCCGGCGAGATCCAGATCAGCATGGGCCAGATAGATAATCGTCTCAGCTTGCAAACATGCAACGACCTGACGCCTTTCTTGCCCAAGGGTAGCAAGCCCTGGGGCAAGATCACAATGGGAGTGCGCTGCACTACCCCCTCCGCCTGGACCATTTATATCTCTGCCAACGTGCAGGTGACCGGTGACTATTATGTTGCCGCAAGCGCAATTTCCCAGGGGCAAGCGATCATCGCGACGGATCTCAGGAAAGTAAGAGGGAATCTTGCCAGTTTGCCAACAGGCGTCGTTACCGATCCATCGCAGGCAGTAGGACGCACGATGACTATGTCCATTGCATCCGGCACCTTGTTACGCATGGATAACCTGCGCAGCGCCCCGGTAGTGCAACAAGGCCAGTCGGTGCGCGTCACCAGCAGGGGAACGGGATTCCAGGTCTCTACTGATGCGCTGGCATTGAACAATGCCAGCGAAGGACAGATTGTGAAAGCCAGGACGGCGTCGGGCCAGGTATTAAGCGGCATCGCCAAGGCTGGCGGCCTGGTAGAGGTAACTTATTGATAAGCCGGTGTCTGCGTAAACACCTGTAGCAATGAGCGGCCATAGCAGAGTAATAAAATATTTCCGCAAGTAATGTTAAAGTTTGAAATAACGCAGCCGATATACATGGTGTAGATGTATATGAATCCCATAAGTGAGGGTAATGCTGTGAAAATTGATGACGCACTGAAAAAAGCCGCCGGGCTGCCCGCTAGTAGCCCGACGCAAACCCGTACCGAGAAATCTGCCGATAAGACGGAAGTAGCAAGTACCCCGTCCCATAGCGTGCAGATTTCGAATTTATCGACACAGCTGCAAGGCCTGCAAAGCAGCCAAGCCAGCAGTGGCGTGTTTGCGACAAAGAAAGTGGAAGAAATCAAGCAGGCAATTTCAGAGGGCCGTTTCCAGGTCAACTCTGAAAAGGTTGCTGACGGACTCCTGGATACCGTTAAAGATCTGCTCAATTCTAGAAAACGCTGATAATGAACCTGACAACGACCGGTCTGCATGAATGCCTGCAAGAAGAAATGAAGGCAATGACATCTTTGGCTGAATTGCTGGAGAAAGAGCAGGCGGTACTTGTCAATGGAAAAGTGGAAGAGCTGGCGCAACTCACCGTCAACAAGGTCCGGATTCTCACCGATATCTCTGCATTGGAAAAAACACGCAACAAGCATTTGCTCAGCCTTGGTTTTGCGGGCGACATTGCGGGCATGCAATCTTGGTTAAAGCAGGTGCCGGCCGAATCGGAAACCGGCCAATGCTGGGCCGCGTTGCGGGCCATTACATCAAAAGCCAATGAAAGCAACCGCACCAACGGCATCCTGATCAACAAGCACATGAATGTCACGCAGAGCGCGCTCAAAGTCCTGCAACAGAATGACGTAGCGGCGGGATCTTTCTACGGCCCCAGCGGCCATACCACCGTCAGCACGACGTCAGGCCGCGGTTTCGCCGCACGCTAAAACCTACCTATATCTTAAGAAGTAACCTGCCTGGATGAAGCGAAGCGCAATCCGG
>JABDED010000068.1 GCA_013287275.1 Betaproteobacteria bacterium | reverse complement strand
CAAACCTCAGCGGCAACGCTGCCGCTAAACCGGTTCGGCTCTACCGGGTCCTGCACGCACCATACAATCATGACGATAAAACCGATCAGCGGTATAAGTTCTATCAGCTGCCACCAGCCGCTGCGGTTGGTGTCGTGCAGTCTGCGGGTAGCGACCGCCAGCGTGGGCAGGAATATCGCAATCCCGAACAGGTCGCATAAGCTGTCACTGATGGTGGCCGCCGCTGCGGAGGCGAGTATCAAGAACAGGAACCACCACCAGTATTCCGATTTGGATGCCCTGCCGTCGAAATCGGCATATTTGCTAAAGCAGATAGAAATAGATTGTGTGAAGTTCACTGGCATTCCTTCTCCAGATAGATTTTGTTTATTATTTTTTTCAGGCAGCTTGCGGCTCGGGTTCGGCCTTTGGATCGGAGCCATATTTATTTTCAGACGCACTGCCGTTCAGCGCCATGAACACGATAAATACGATCAGGCCAATCAGCGGGACCAGGCAAATCAGCACCCACCAGCCGCTGCGATCAGTGTCGTGCAGGCGCCGCACGGTGACAGCCAGGCCAGGTATCAGGGTAGCCAGTCCGTACAGCCCTCCCAGCATACCGGCGCCCATGTGCGCGCTAAAGGTCCCTGTGATCCTGTCTATGATCATCAGTACTATGCTGATGATGAAACTGAACAGGAAAAACATCCAGTATTCCTTGCGCCTGGCCCTGCCGTTAAATTCGGCATACTTTTTCAAGACTTGCAGATACCAATTCATGCTTTCTCCTTTTTCTTGTTCCATGGGCCGGATCTGGCGCCTGCCGGGAAATATTCGGCGGTCCCGGCGCCGCCTTGTTGCAAGGTATGTGCGGAATAATAAATTATCTACACAAAATTGCAATTAATATCACGCTCAAGGATATGGCCGCTCTTTATTCCTGTTCCAGAAATTCGTCCCAGTACCGTCTTGCCACAATCTGGTAGCGCCGCGCTGCGTCAATCAGCTCATGCCTTTCCTGCGAAGGCATCATCTGCGCCGGCAGCAGCGGATCGAGGATGATGTGGCGTATCACCTCACGGCCCACCAGCAGCGATTCGCGCGCGGCGTGGCCGTCCGTCAGCTTCGGCAAACCCTTGCCGCTGCGGGCAACCAGGTCCAGCAAGGCGCGATACTGCAGGCGCAGTTGTTCCACGTTCCACAAGTTGCGGGCACAGGTATCGTCCTGTTCATCCAGCCTGACAATTTCAAACAGCAGCGCAGTATCGATCAGGCCCAGCGCCTGCAACTCTGCCCTGGTTTGCTCCAGGCTGCCTTTCAGGTTATCCGGCCGCACATACAGAAACTTGCGCAAAGGGCGAAAGCCGCGCAGCGCGATAGCCTTTTCATGGCGGCGCCATATGGTCTTGTCGGCGCGCGCGACGGCATCCACGTGGATGCCCAGCCACTGGCCTTTCCAGCTGCGTGCTCGGTTTTCCTTGTGCAGCCAGTCATCCACATCGCGAAACAGGGTATTGCCGCCGGGGTTCAGCTGGTAGTTGCCCCTGCCGGTCTTGCCTATCTTGCCTTGCTGCGCCAGCCGCGTCAGCGCCACCCGCATGCCCTGGCTGCGGATGCCGAACAACTCGCCCGCCTTGCATAGCGCCTGGACTGAAAGCTGATGATCGGTATGGGCGAACAGCAGATCCAGCACGATGCCGCTGCTGCTGGGAAAGGGAAGATCTTCTACCGTAATTTTCTTGGTCTTCAAGGTGCATCCAATCAGTGAATCCTGAGTAGCGGCAAGCATGCCTGTGCACAGGGAAAATTTCAACAGAAACAGTATTCCGGCAGTTTCGCTTGTTACAGTCTCTTATTACATCAATTGTCCATTATTAGTATTTCATGTAATATAAATTCGATCCCCCACACTCCAATCCACTCTCAGCCAGGAGCAGTCCATGCAGTTCGTTGAAGTCCATATTGACGGCCCGGTATGCAGCATCGTCGTCAACCGCCCCGAGAAGCGCAACGCGGTAGACCGCCAGGTGGCAGCGGAACTGCGGCAAGCCTTTCTGCAACTGGAGGAGGATGAGGCCCTGCGGATAGGCGTGCTATGCGGCGCCGGCGGCACGTTCTGCGCCGGTGCGGATCTTAGCGCCGTCGGCGATCCGGCCAGATCCAACGAAGTGGACCCGAATGGCAGGGGCATGGGACCGATGGGCCCTACCCGCATGGCGCTGAAGAAACCGCTGATCGCCGCCATCAACGGCCATGCAGTGGCCGGCGGGCTGGAGTTGGCATTATTAGCCGACATGCGGGTGGCCGACGAAGATGCAATCATGGGCGTGTTCTGCCGGCGCTGGGGCGTGCCGCTGATAGACGGCGGTACCATACGCCTGCCGCGCATCGTCGGCATGGGCCGCGCACTGGACATGATACTGACCGGCCGCCCGGTGGACGCTGCAGAAGCGCTGGGCATGGGCCTGGTGAACCGCGTGGTGCCGACCGGCAGCGCGCGCCAGGCGGCCGAGCAACTGGCGCACCAGATCGCCGCCTTCCCGCAGCAATGCATGCTGGCCGACCGCGAATCCGCCTACCGCCAATGGGACTTGCCGTTGCAGTTGGCTCTGCAGCACGAAGGCATGCGCGGCGCGCATATCGTCGCCGAGGAAGGGATTGCCGGTGCGGCGCGTTTCGTTGGCGGGGCCGGGCGGCACGGCGCTTTCAACAATTAGCAGAACCAGTAAACCCGGCTGCGCCAGCTGGATACGCTCGGCAGCCGGCTGGCGCGCGCCTTCGCAAACCGAACCGCCGCCCCAAACCCGCCGCCTCTGCCGATGCTACACTGGAACGACAAGCAACCGGCTTGTCGAAACATGGTTACCGCACACTTTCGTTTCTACGCTGAATTGAACGATTTTCTGCCGCCCGCGCGGCGGCAGCAGGAATTTTCCTGCGTCTGTGCCAGGGCCGCAACAAGCAAGCACATGATAGAAGCGCTGGGCGTGCCGCACACCGAGGTGGAGCTTATCTTGGTGAATGGCGTATCGGTAGGGTTTGAACACATCTTGCAGCAGGGCGACCGGGTTGCCGTCTACCCGGTGTTTGAAGCGTTCGATGTCACGCCGTTATTGCAAGTGCGCGAGCAAGCCTTGCGCAAGACGGCCTTCGTCGCCGACGCCCACCTGGGCGGCCTGGCGCGCCTGCTGCGCATGGCCGGCTTCGACACGCTGTACAGCAATGCCTACCAGGACAGCGAGATCGCCGCCATCGGCGCGCAGCAGCACCGCATCGTGCTGACCCGCGACCGCGACCTGCTCAAGCAAAAGATCATCACGCACGGCTGCTACCTGCATGCGCTGAAACCGCAGCAACAGTTCATGGAATTACTGGACCGGCTGGACCTGCGCCGCAGCCTGCGGCCATTTACGCTCTGCGTGGAATGCAATGCATCGCTGCGGCCGATAGACAAGGCACAGGTGCTGGAGCGCCTGCCGCCGTCGGTGAAGCTGCACTACGACAGCTTTACCACCTGCGATGTATGCGGCCGCGTGTACTGGCAGGGCTCGCACTGGGCGCGCATCAGCGCGATGATGAAGATGCATGGCCAGCCCGGCGGGCAGGCTTAGACCCTCGCTGACTGACCGGAACACAGAGAAATCATTGCTGCGATTCCATATTTTTCTATCCCGCCGACAACTTTCCTTCTGATACAATTAATAATATGGCAATCAAGGATATTTCATCATTGCTGTCCTTCATTCATTCAGATCGTCCACCCACGTAGTATCTTCAGGAGGAAAAGTATGACCATGTTTGTCCCGCGTAATGCCGTCCTGGCGGCATCGCTCGCCCTGATTTCCTTTGGTGCGATAGCCCAACAGGCTGCCCCCGCCAAGGAAAAGCCTGCCGCAACATCGGCAACGGCAACAGCCAGGCCCTCCGGCAAGACGGATATCGCCATCCCCGATATTCCCTACACCAAGTTCGTCCTGAAGAACGGCCTGACCGTGCTGGTGCATGAAGACCACAAGGCGCCTATCGTCGCCGTCAATACCTGGTACCACGTCGGCTCCAAGAACGAAAAGCTCGGCAAGACCGGCTTTGCGCATTTGTTCGAGCACCTGATGTTCAGCGGCAGCGACAACTTCAACCATAACTACATCAATGCGATGGAGCGCATAGGCGCGACCGACCTGAACGGCACTACCAATAACGACCGCACCAATTATTTTGAAAACGTGCCGACCTCGATGCTGGATTACGCGCTGTTCGCCGAGAGCGACCGCATGGGCCACCTGCTGGGCGTGCTGGACCAGAAGAAGCTGGATCTGCAGCGCGGCGTGGTGCAAAACGAAAAACGCCAGGGCGAGAATCAGCCCTATGGCGTGACCCGGCAATTGCTGACGGAAAATACCTATCCGGTCGGCCATCCGTATTCGTGGACGGTGATAGGCTCGATGAAGGACCTGGATGCGGCGTCGATGGAAGACGTGCAGGAATGGTTCAAGACCAACTATGGCCCCAATAATGTAACGCTGGTGCTGGCCGGTGACATCACGCCTGAAGCGGCGCGCGAGAAGGTGGAGAAATACTACGGCGACATCCCCGCCGGTCCGCCGCTGGCCAGACATGAAGCCTGGATCGCCAAGCGCACCGGCACGCACCGCGGCACCGTGCAAGACCGAGTACCGCAGGCGCGCCTGTACCAGGTATGGAATGTGCCGGGTGTAGGCACGCAGGAAGAAGCGCAACTGGACCTGGCGGCGCATTTGCTGGGAGTCGGCAAGACCTCGCGCCTGTACAAAAGGCTGGTCTACCAGGACCAACTGGCCACCAGCGCAACCGCCGACAATTTCACCAATGAGATCGCCGGGCAATTCCGTCTGACGCTGACGGCGCGCCCGGATGGCGACCTGGACAAGGTGGAAAAGGCCGCAGCGGAAGAATTGCAAAAATTCCTTAAAAACGGCGTGACCGAACAAGAACTGCAACTCGCCAAGACCACCATCCTCGCCCAATACGTACGCACCGTTGAGCGTGTCGGCGGCTTCGGCGGCAAAAGCGACCTGCTCGCCAGTTGCATGACCTTTGCCGGCAAACCTGATTGCTACAAGGATTACCTGAAGTGGATCAAGCAAGCGACGCCGGCCAGCGTCAGGAAGGCCGCCAATGACTGGCTCAGCGACGGCGACTACGTGCTGTCCGTCACCCCTTACCCAAGCAATCTGGCAGCAACCGCCAAGCAGGACCGCAGCAAGGAACCGCCGCTGGGCCAGCCTGAATCGCTGAAACTGCCGCCCATGCAGCAAGCCACGCTGTCCAACGGCCTGAAGGTGGTGCTGGCGGAACGCCACACCGCGCCGGTGGTCAATTTCTCTATGATGGTGGACAGCGGCTATGCGTCCGACTCCGCCGATTTGCCCGGGGTCTTCAGCCTGTCCCTGCGCATGCTGGAAGAAGGCACACCGAGCCGCGGCTCGCTGAAAATCAGCGAAGAACTGGCAGCGCTGGGCGCCAATTTCACGGTCGGCAGCAATCTCGATGGCGCGAAGCTCAACCTGAATGTACTGAAGGCCACCATGCGCCAGGGCCTGGACATCTATTCAGACCTGCTGCTACACCCGGCTTTCCCCGAAAAGGAATTTGAGCGCCTGAAAAAAGACCGGCTGGCCGCGATCCAGCGCGAAAAAACCACGCCGCAGTCGATGGCCTTGCGGGTCGTGCCTGAACTGCTGTACGGCAAAGGGCATCCGTATGCTTTGCCTTTGAGCGGCACCGGTACCGAAGCGTCGGTATCCAAAATGACGCGCGGCGACCTGGTGAAATACCACAGCACCTGGTTCAAGCCCAACAACGCCACCTTGCTGGTCGTCGGCGACACCACGCTGGCAGAAATCACGCCCATGCTGGAAAAGGCATTCGCAGGCTGGAAAGCGGGCGAGGTGCCGAAGAAAAACATCAGCGAGGTCAGGCAACCGGAAAAAACCGTGGTCTACCTGATCGACAAGCCGGGCGCCTTGCAAAGTGTGATCGTCGGCGCACAACTGGCGCCGCCGCAGAATTCGCCCGATGCGCTGCCGCTGGAAATCGTCAACGATGCTTTCGGCGGCGCCTTCAGCGCCCGCATCAATATGAACCTGCGCGAAGACAAACATTGGGCCTACGGTGCATATTCGTACATCTACCCTGCGGTGGGCCAGCGCCCTTACCTGAGCACGTCGCCGGTGCAAACCGACAAGACCAGGGAGGCCTTGCAGGAACTGGTGAAGGAATACGCCAACGTCGCCGGCGCCAAACCGATCACGGCCGAGGAGCTGAAAAACGCGCAGACCAACGATACCCTCAGCCTGCCGGGCTCGTTTGAAACCGCCGCCCAGCTCAGCGGCGCCTACGCGCAGATCCTGCAATACAAACTGCCGGAAGACTACTACAACACCTTTACCCAAAAAGTGATGTCGCTGACGCCCGAGCAAGCCAACGCGCTGGCCAAACGCAGCATCTTGCCGAAACAGCTGATCTGGGTAGTGGTCGGCGACATGAGCAAGGTGGAAGCCGGCGTCCGCGAACTGAACCTGGGCGAAGTGCACAAGATCGATGCGGACGGCAACCCAGTGAAGTAAAACGCGGGCCGCATCAGCAAAAATCCCCGCCGAAGCGATCCGGCGGGGATTTTTTATTTGATGTATCGCTGGCGCACTTTCCGCCCGTCGCACCACCAAGCCTGCATAAGGTAGGGTGCAATGGGCTTCATCTATTGCACCGAATGCGAGGATGAAACATCATCCCATGTGGCCGGCACCAATCAACTCAATTCGCCAGCACCTTGTTCTTGTCCGCCAAAGTCTTGATCAGCCCGGCCATGCCGCCCTTGGCTATTTCACTTTCAAAAGTGCCCTTGTAGGTTTCCACCAGCCAGGCGCCGAGGATGCTGATATCGTAGATCTTCCAGCCGCTGTCCAGTTTTTCCATGCGGTAGTTCAGGCGCACGGTATCGCCGCGCGGCTGTATCACCTGCGAGCGCACTTCCACGCCGTCGGTGGCCGCCGCATCGCCGCGCATCGGCGCAAAAGTGATCTTCTGGTCCTTCACCGAAGAAATCACGCCGGAATAGGTGTACACCAGCAGGCTGCGGAATTCCTGGATCAGCTGCGCCTGCTGCTCAGGCGTAGCTTCGCGCCAGGCCTGGCCGGCGGCCAGCGAAGTCATGCGCTGGAAATCGACATACGGCAGGATTTTTTCCTGCACCAGCGCCAGGATTTTCTTCTTGTTACCGGCCTGGATATCTTTATCCGCCTTGGCCGTGTCCAGCACGTCGGTACTGATGCGCTTGATCAGCGCATCCGGCGCCTCTTGCGCAGAGGCTGTATTGATGAAGCCGGCAGCGCCGACTATGGCGGCCAGGGCAAAAATTTTTTTGAGGATATTCATAAGTCTCCAATCGGTCAGGCAAGATGTTCAGATCGGGCGGCGCCCGGTGCGGAAAGGTTCGCACCCAGGCCACAGGCCTATAGTGCATTGCGCCTTAATAGTACGCGATGATTTACTTTTTTTTCGGAAATTGAAGTAACTTTTTGTGATATCGGTAAGCAGCTATTAAGCTGTCAACCATAGGCACAGTTCGCGCGTTTAGGGAAACGCGCCGCTGGCAGAAACCTCTCTCAGCCGCCGGCATCGGTGCGGATGGGCGGCTTCAGCCCTGACTGGTCGCCGAATGAAGTTTGAAGAGGTAGTCTATATATGAAAAAACAGCAGCAACTCCCCCGCCATAAAGCAAGGGAGTTGGAAAAAGCAACAGCTACTTCAGCCGCATGTCATTCTTGACCGATTTGACGCCCTTCACGCCCTGCACCACTTCCACCGCATGTTTGATCGCGGCTTCCGAACTGACAAATCCGCTCAACTGCACAACGCCTTTGAAGGTTTCTACATTGATTTCAGCCGATTTCAGCGCCGAGTCGCCGAGGATGGCGGCTTTCACTTTGGTGGTGATGGCGGTATCGTCAAAATATTCCCCGGTGCCTTCACGCGTCGGCGTCGGCGCACAGCCGAACAGCGATACCAGCATCAGCGCAAAAAAGAAAGAAGCGAATATTTTCGGTAGTCTCATAGCGGTACTCCTTAAAGGTCAGTGAAAAATAATTTCGACAGAGCAAGGAAAGCCTGGTGAACCATTCGATCGTTCTACATCTGCAGCGGCGCCTGCAAACCAGTGGCCCGATTTATAGCCAGGACGACATGCAAATCAGCTGCGCCTTGACTGTATCGCTCATTCCGAACCAAGTCAAATCGGGCTAACGCCCCTACTTGTCCTTGCCGGAAGCTGAAAATTCGGTCCCGTGCAGCATGGCGCGGGAAGGAACATAATATGCGGCAGGCGCACGCCGCGATATTGTTTTCACATAGCGGGAACCAGGCCGCCCCCATGGATATTTCTGCAGCACCTTAAGCGAAAGGACGCACCATGACCACACGCCGCGAGTTTCTCGCCTCCACCGGAGCCGTATCTGCCGTATCTGTCATATCTGCAGGCGTACCCGCCGATGTTTCCGCCAGGGAAATGCATGCCGCCGGCAAATACACAGGCCCGCATGAAATGCCGCACAATGTCACGCTGGCCTCCATCGCTAACAAGGACGGCACGGAAACCCTGGGCGTAAAAACCGACGCCGGCCTGCTGGATGTGCGCGCCGCCTCGCAGTTGCTGGGCATCGCCGCGCCGCTAACACTGGAAGAATTATTAAGGGAGGGCAATGCCGCCGGCCTGAGCAAGCTGATCGCCGCCGCCAGCAACCCCAAGGCCAAGGCCGCATGGCTGGATGAATCCAGGATCAGCTACGGCAGGCTGTTTACCCATCCCGGCAAGATCGTCTGCGTGGGACTGAACTACAAGCGCCATGCGCAGGAAGTCGGCATGCCGCAGCCGCGCGTGCCGCCGCTGTTCAACAAATACAATAATTCGCTGGCCGCGCACCAGTGCACGATCACCTTGCCGCCCAAGGACGTTGCGTATAAATTCGATTACGAGACCGAACTACTGATCGTGATCGGCAAGCCGGCCCGCAATGTGTCCGAAGCCGATGCGCTGAACTATGTCGCCGGCTATTGCACGTCCAATGATTTCTCCGCCCGCGACCTGCAGCTGGAAACGCCGTCCGGCCAATGGATGATAGGCAAGACCCTGGACAACTTCGCGCCCATCGGCCCCTACTTCGTCTCCGCCGACCGCGTGGGAGATCCGAACAACCTGAAAATAGAAACCCACGTCAACGGCGAGGTGCGCCAGTCCTGGACCACCAACGACTTCATCTTCAATACGCAGCAGATGGTGTCTTATATCTCCAAACACTGGACGCTGGAACCGGGCGACATCATCTTCACCGGCACCCCGCACGGCGTGATCCTGGGCAAACCCAAGGACCAGCAGGTGTGGCTGAAAGCCGGCGATGAAATCACCAGCACGATAGAAAAACTGGGCCAGCTCAAGTTCAGGTTGGCGTAAGGGTATGGACGCCATCTTGAAGAAGCTGGCGGCGAGCCTGGCAGCCGCCCTGCTCTGCGCCACGTCGCTGGCCTCGCTGGCCGCCCACGCGGCCGACATCACGATCTACAGCGCCGGCGCGGTGAAGGCGGCCCTCAACGAAGCGGCCGCCGCCTATGAAAAATCCTCCGGCCAGCACATCGCGGTGGAATATGCGCCGGTAGGCAGCTTGATGCGCGGCCTGGCGCAAGGCGCGCAGCAAGACGCCATCGTACTCTCCGCAGAAACCACGGCCGACGCAGAAGCCAAAGGATGGGTAGCGCCGGCCAGCAGCTTCGCGCTGGGTACCGTCGCCGTGGGCGTGGCCGTGCGCGACAATGCCCCCATCCCGGATATCTCCACGCCGGAAAAACTGAAGCAAACCCTGCTCGCCGCCAAATCCATCATCTACATCGCGCCCGACAAGGGCACCAGTGGCAAGCACTTCGCCGAAGTGCTGCAGCGCCTGGGCATTGCAGAGCAGATGCAGGCCAGGACCACGCTGGCCGACGGCGGCTATGCAGTGGAACCGGTGGCGCAAGGCAAGGTAGAGCTAGGCATACAGCAGATTACCGAGATCCTGCCGGTACCGGGCGTAAAGCTGGTCGGACCCTTGCCCGAGCCGTATGGCAAGACCACGGTGTATGCGATGGCCTTGTCGGCGAATGCAAAAAATCCGGCGGCGGCCAGGGCGTTTTTCGCTTATCTGCGCAGGGCCGAGGTGCGCCGGATTTTTATCGGCAAGGGATTTCAGGTGCCGTGATTTTCGTGGCCTCTCATTTCACGGCTTTGTAGGGTGGGCAAGTATTGCCCACGCTGCTAGGAAGGATGCACAAACGCGTGGGCACGGTGTGCCCACCCTACCCACTCTAGTAGCTGCCGGATATAATCTGGCCACCGCATCGCTTAGCCGGAGAAATCTCATTGGATAACATCAGCACCGCCACGGGCTCCCTGGGCTTCTCCTTGCCGACGCCGGTCTATCTGATGGGCGCATTGTTATTCAGCCTGGTCGGATTCGCGGCCTACCGTTATGGCGCAAAGACCGGGCGGCCTCACAGCAAATGGCTAGGCGTGGCGCTGATGCTGTATCCGTATGTGGTCCCGGCAACCTGGCTGATGTATGTGGTCGGCGCCGGGCTATGCGCAGCCCTGTACTGGTTTCGCGACTAAGGCCCCGGCGGCAGCCCTGCTCAGCGTGCCTTGGCGCGCGTAGCCTTGGATGCCCGCTCCGGCTTGCCGCTTAAGCCACTAGCCAGATCATCAACACTTAAGCATTCGCCGGCAGCCCAGCTCTCGCTCAGCGTCGTGCGCAAGGCCCGCAAGTCTTCACGCTGCGAGCGCAGGATTACCATTGCCTGGTCGATTTCCTGCAGGCGGTCGTCCATCTTGCCCAGTAATTCATCCTTGGGAAACCCCTGCTTGCTGGCGAACACGCTGCGTATCATGTCCAGCGGAAATCCCAGGTTTTGCGCCAGCTGGATCACGCGCAGCCTCTCCAAAGTTGCCTCGGAATACACCCGGTAGCCATTGGCGCTGCGCACTGCCGGCGGCAGCAGGCCGCTTTGCTCGTAAAAGCGTATCGCCGACGGCGCCATCGCGGCTTTTGCTGCCAATTCGCCAATTTTCATATCGCTTGACCTTCAAGTTAGCTTTAAGGATAACATAGAACTCACTTCATTAACCCGACACGCAGGTTGCCATGACTTCTCCCCTCTTCGCACCTTTAAGCTTACCCAACGGCAGCACGCTGCCCAACCGCATCGCCAAGGCCGCGATGGAAGAAAACATGGCGGATCCGGGCCAGTTGCCGGGCGCCGGCCTGCGGTGCCTGTACCAGGCCTGGGCTGAAGGCGGCGCCGGCCTGATCATCACCGGCAATGTGATGGTCGACGGCCGTGCTCTGACCGGGCCAGGCGGCGTGGTGCTGGAAGCCGGCACGCCGCTGGCGCCGTTTGTAGAATGGGCGCGCATCGCCCGCCACAACGGCGCGCAGGCGTGGATGCAAATCAACCATCCGGGCCGGCAGGTGCAGGCGGCGATGGGCGGCAAGGCCTGGGCGCCATCCGCTGTCGCGCTGGACCTGGGCAAGCACAGCAAGCTGTTTAGCCAGCCGCAGGCGATGACGGCAGCGGATATCCGGGAAACCATCGCCCGCTTTGCCGACACCGCCTATGCCGCCGAACAGGCAGGCTTTAGCGGCGTGGAAATCCATGCCGCGCACGGCTACCTGGTGTCGCAATTCCTGTCGCCGCTGACCAACCGCCGCGACGATGAATGGGGCGGTAGCCTGGCCAATCGCGCGCGGCTGCTGCTGGAGATCGTGCGCGCAGTAAGGGCGCGGGTATCGCCAGAATTTTGTGTGGCGGTGAAACTCAATTCCGCCGATTTCCAGCGCGGCGGCTTCTCGGAGGACGACGCCAGGCAGGTGATTCTGCTGCTGAACGAGCTGCCGGTGGATCTGGTGGAACTGTCCGGCGGCAGCTACGAGAGCCCGGCGATGCAGGGCCAGACCGCAGACGGCCGCACGCTGGCCCGCGAAGCCTATTTCCTGGAATTTGCCAAAGACTTGGCCGCGATCGCCCGCATGCCGCTGATGACCACCGGCGGCATCCGCCGCCGCGAGGTCGCAGAACAGGTGATCGCCAGCGGTGTCGCCGTGGCAGGCATCGCCACCGCGCTGGCGCTGGCGCCGGATTTGCCCAGGCGCTGGCTGGCCAACGACGACCACACGGCACAGCCGCCGCAGGTGAACTGGAAAGACAAGGCCATCGCCGCGCTGGCCAGGATGGCCCTGGTCAAACGCCATCTGCGCGCGCTGGGCGCCGGCGTCAAGTCATCCCGCAGCTACTCGGCGCTGTTCACGCTGATCATCGACCAGTTGCGCACCAAGCGGCTGACGCGCCGCTATCGCCGCTGGCTGCAGCAGCGCGCCTGACAGTAAGGAAATAGCCGGCGACAAAAAAATATCGGTAGAATGCAAGTCAATGACACTGCTTGCACAAGGACCGGTATGACATTGAACAAGTTTGGTTTCGGCCTCATCGCCATGCTGGCGGCAGCGGGAACCCATGCCGCCGACCTCAAGCTGGCCATCGTGTATGACGGCAGCAAATTCGACCGCTCGTTCAGCCAGTCTGCATCGGACGGCGTGGAGCGCTTCAAGAAAGAAACCAGGCTGCCAGTGCTGGAAGCGCAGGTCAACAGCAGTACCCAAAGCGAGCAGGTCTTGCGCAGCCTGGCGCGCAAGAATGTGGACATGATCGCCGTGATCAGCTTTGCGCAGGCGCAGGCGGTGCAGACCGTGGCCGCCGAATTCCCCAAGGTGAAGTTTGTGTTGATAGACGGCGTAGCCAAGGGAGCTAACGTCAAGTCCGTGCTGTTCAAGGAAGAAGAAGGCTCTTACCTGGCCGGCGTGGCGGCCGCGCTGGCCAGCAAATCCAAAAAGATAGGCTTTATCGGCGGCATGGATATACCGCTGATCCGCGCCTTTGCCTGCGGTTATGCGCAAGGGGCGAAATCGGTCGACGCCAAAGTCGAGCTGACGCAAAACATGGTCGGCACCACTTCCGCCGCGTGGAACGATCCGGCCAGGGGCGGCGAACTGGCCCGCGCGCAGTTTGAACGCGGCGTCGACGTGGTCTTCGGTGCCGCCGGCGGCACCGGCCTGGGCATACTGCAAACCGCGAAAGAAAAAGGCAAGCTCGCGATAGGCGTCAACTCCAACCAGAACTACCTCTACCCCGGCACCATGCTGACCTCAATGCTGAAGCGGGTGGACAATGCAGTGTACGACAGCTTCACCCAACTGAAGAACGGCCAGTTCCAGGCCGGCACCACCAGCGTCGGCCTGAAAGAAGGCGGCGTGGACTGGGCGCTGGATAAGGACAACCGCGCACTGATCTCAGACGCGGCCGAGAAGCGCATCAATGCGGCGAAGCAGGACATTATTTCAGGCAAGGTCAAGGTGGTGGATTATCGGGCGGGGAATAGTTGCTCGATTTGATGGACGTTGCAGTCGACTCGTAGCCTGGATGGAGCGCAGCGCAATCCGGGGGCCCCGCCTAGGGAAGTCAACATCAAACCTGTGGAACACCCCCGGGTTACGCTACGCTCCACCCAAGCTACTGCTACATTTTTTTGCTGAGAAATCTATGAGTAGTAATTTTTACCGTTCCATCCAGTAACCGATGTGGGCCGTATATCAAATTTTCAAAATGAGGCTTAAATTAAAATTAGCAGTATGAACTCCCTGACTCTCCGAACTTACAACCCTGCCGAAACTCATGCAGCAAAACTTGTAGCACTTGCCCTGTTTGGCGGAGGTCTGCGCCTATGGGTGCTTAAATTCGGGCATGTCAGCTTTCCGGCCGTCGCTATTGTTGGAGGCTGTATTCTCGCGTCGCTGCATGTGATCGGCAAAATCTCGAAGACAGTTTCCATCGATGCCGAACTACAAACCGCATCTGTCCGCATCTCTGTTGCAGGCTACTCCTTACAATCCAAGCGTCTCGATCTATCCAAGGGAGCGTGGGTTCGGGCGCGGCATGCCGGGTTGCACTTTACTGAAATCGTGGTGGAAGTAGGCACGCAAGGCTACGAAACCACCGAGCTGCTGAAGCTACCCTATAGCTTAGAAAAGGCATTCCGCTAGCGGAAGAGTGGTGCGATAAGATAGCCAACCATCTGCGTCTTCCCAACAAAGGCTATAAAAGCAAGGCATAGATCCTATGCCAGGCAAAGACCCGCTCTGGCGCTGTAAAT
>JABDED010000067.1 GCA_013287275.1 Betaproteobacteria bacterium | reverse complement strand
GCATCATCCCTGCGCTATTGGGGTGGAACGATCCCGGTTCGGCGTTTTCGGCAGCGATGCAGTTGGCGGCGCTGGCTGCCGTGGTCAGCTATTTCTGGCGCGATGTGCGTGAAGTCGCGGTCGGCAGCAGCATCGCCATCCGCACCCGTGATTTTAATAGCCAGCCGTTTCGCCTGGCGGTCGCCATCGTGCTGGCAACCATCCCTATCGGTATCGCCGGCCTGGCATTGTCGTCCGTGCTGAACGCCTGCAACTCTCCGCTGCGCAGCCTGACCGTGATCGGCGTATCGTCGCTGGCAATGGCAGCCTTGCTCGCCGCGGCAGAATTCAGTTGCCGCCATTCGCGCAGCATGCAGGAAATGCGCTTGCGCGATGCGCTGATCGTCGGCATTGCGCAAGTCGGCGCCTTGATACCCGGGGT
Organism: Betaproteobacteria bacterium; assembly: GCA_013287275.1. Classification (GTDB taxonomy): domain Bacteria; phylum Pseudomonadota; class Gammaproteobacteria; order Burkholderiales; family Burkholderiaceae_D; genus Undibacterium. The sequence goes on along the minus strand of JABDED010000067.1, from coordinate 14,070 downwards.
TTCCCGTTCAGGCTCCACGCTGACGGCCGCCTTGTTCCTGAACCTCAAGCGCGATGAAGCGGCCCGTTTCTCTTTCCTGCTGGGCTTGCCGGCGATTGCGCTGGCGGGCCTGAAGGAGCTGTGGGTCCTGTATCACGCGCACATGCCGCTGGAAGCCTGGAAATTGCTGGGGTTTGGCCTGGTGATTGCCAGCATCTCGGCATTTTGCGCCATCTGGGGCCTGATGCGCTTCCTGGAAAAATTCTCGACCTGGCCGTTTGTGGCCTACCGCGCTGCGATGGGTATTTTCTTGATCGCTGCGGTGCAGGCAGGATTCCTGCACTAGCGCAAATTAAGCCAAGCTAATTGGCAATCAGCCTGAGCACCCTCAATTGCCGGCGCAGGGCTTCGCTGGGCGTCTTCAGGCTGGATGCGCAACGATCCAGGTCGCCGGCGTGGTCCTGCAAGGCTTGCCGGATTTCTTCCTGCGGGATAGCCTCGGCCCAGCGTATCTGCGGATGGTTTTCCAGCAGCTTGTACATGGTGGGGCGGGAAATGCCCAGTTGCTGCGCGGCGCTGCTGATGCGCCAAGCATTATTCTCCATCGCCAGCACAATATCGTCATGCGTCAGTTCGGATAGCCTGGGTTTGCGCACGGCCTCTTCAGCAGGAATCAGGGACGCAACGTCTACGACGGCCGCCGCAGCTGCAACGGCCGGGATGGAAACCGGGACAGGTTCCGTGTTTGCCGCCCGCTGCGCGCTGCTGGCAGCACGATGCACAGTACCGGCTTTCAGGTTGCGCACAAAATCCGCCAGCACCGGCACGTCACCGGCACTCACGGCCATCACGGCCCGGCGCAGTACCTGCGCCAGCTGGCGCACATTGCCCGGCCAGTCGTCATTGCACATCTCGCTGATAAAAGGCATAGGCAGCTCAACACTGATGCCAGTCTGGGCTGTCCACTGCTGCAGGAAATGTGCGATCAGCAGGCCTATGTCTTCGCGTCTTTCGCGCAAGGCAGGCACATGGATGACAAAAGCCTCCAGCCTGCGCAGCAAAGCCTGGTTGAAGGCCCGCGCATCCAGGTCCTGGTCGGTGGCCGCGATCAGCCTGGCACTGGACTTCTGGTCGGCGCGCGCACCCAGCGGCCGGTAATCGCCGGTTTCCAACACCCGCAGCAGCATAGGCTGCACGGTGACCGGCGTATCGCCTATCTCATCCAGGAACAGGGTGCCGCCATCCGCTTCGGCAAACAAACCCGCACGCGAGTTTTGCGCGCCGGTATAGGCGCCCTTCACGGCGCCAAATAAATCCGCGGCGGCCAGCGACTCATTCAGCGCGGCCATATTCACCGCAACCATGGGGCCATCCTTGCATTTGCTGACAGCATGGACGGCGCGCGCGGCCACCTCCTTGCCGGTACCGGTTTCCCCTAGCAACAGCACGGTCAAATCGGTTTGCGCCACTTGCCGGATCTGGTCGCGCATCGTGATCGCCGCGCTGCTGACGCCCAGCAATCCATCTATTGCGTTGGCCTTCGGTGCATTACGCATCCAGTGTATGCACAGCAGCACCACGCCGCCGAGGGCCAGCACCACGCCCCTGCCCACCTCTTCGCTCGACAGGCTTACTGAAGACTCCAGCGGAGCGCCATTGACCTCCACCTCCATCAGGCTGTCGGCGGCAATGATTTCCAGCGTATCCAGCACGTTGCGCCGTATCGTCAGCGGCGCCCGCGCGATGCAGCGGTGCTCCAGGGCGAAACCACCCTTGCCCGGCTGGTGAAAAAAGGGAAAAGAACGGCTCAATTCCACCACGCCTTCGCCCGCCGGCCCCATGAATTGCTCGCCTATCCTGTGCATCTCCGGATGCCACAGGATAGTCAGGCCGAGCAAGGGGCCGCTATTGCGCTGCAATGCAGGCAAGCGCGAGGTCAAGGTGTATTCAGTATTGTCGCTCACTAGCAGGTCGCTCCTGTGGAATCTATGGCATGCCAGCTTCAGATTATCGTCTACTGGTGCTTGCACTTCAAGCAATGCCGCCTTTTTACACGCAAAACAGCCGGTGTTGACATGTAAAAGCGCCGCTTTTTACACATAGTCGACTGTCGTTTGCGTTGTCCGGGCCGATTTTTACAGCAATCCGCGCTTTTTCCGCTGGCATGGAATTTGACTGGATAAGCCTGAAAACCGGCTTCTTCGAGGCAGATCCTTTGCAAGACCCGGGCACTTTACATGTCGCAATCCACCGAGGACCATCCCATGACCGGCCTGTTTTTCGTTTCGTATGTGCTGGGCGATCCCGCCGCCAACGGCACCATGCTGCAACTGAACCTGGCCATAGACACAGTCAGCCACAGCTTGCGCGGCCACTACCAGGCCACGCGGCAAGGGAGCCGGGCCGGCGCGTCCGTCTCCGGTACCTATGAGACGCTCAGCCTGCCCACCGCCAAAGGCATGTTCATCGTCGCCAAGCTGGAATCCGAGCTGCCTGACCCCGTCACCCTGCAGCGCGACCTGAACCTGCACATGATGCTGTCCATGGACTGGAAAAACGGCAATGCCAGCTTCCGCTTCAGGAAAGAGCTGACGCAGGATGTGCCGGTAGCGCTGGAGCCTACCAGGCAATTCAGGCAAGCCGCGCAGAACCAGTTGGAAGAATACCTGCGTTGCACTTATGGCCGGGCGTTTGGCGCCTATCTGCCGGCGGCGTTTGAACTGAGTTTTGTGGATTGAGCACAGCCATGGCCCAGGCTAATTTCCACACCTCCTACCTGCTCGAAAGCCGCAGCGAATTTGGCTCCAGCCTGCAACTGGACCTATGCATAGACACTGCCCGTCAAAGCATCAGCGGCCAGTGCAGCGTCAGGCGGGGTTGCATCCATTTCGATTTAAGCCTGAACGGCGTCTATACCCAGCTTGCCGGCGAAGGGGCATCCGGCACGCCGCTGCAGGTGGAACTCACCGGCAATCCCAAACATATTCCGCTGCGCGACTCGGCGTTCATCCTCAGGATGACATTGAGCCCGGACTGGAAAGCGGGCAAGGCAGACTATGAATTATTTTCCAGCCAGATCGACAATGCGCTGGTGACGCAGGATACGGCACGGCTGTGGGTTGATTAATACATGGATAGCCTGCCGGCTTAGCGTTGCCTATAAATCAGGCGATGATATTCAGGCTTTCTATGATCCCCTGATTATAGGAATTCCCCACCAGGATAGAAGACAGCTGAGGATTGTAGCGCAACAGGCTGCCTAGGTCGGTCACCCGTGAAAACGGCAGGCTCTCGAGGATGCCCATACCGTTATACACCCCCGCCACCACCGCCTTGGCAGACAAGGTCGCGACAATTTCCTTGTCAACCGCCTGTTGCAATACCGATTCAGCATTACTGCCGTCCGCGTTCACGGATGCCGGCGGATTGGAGGATGTACCGGTGCTCACAGGATTATTGCCATCAAGCAAGCCGGTTGCGGTATAAGTCGGTGCTGGCTGTACATTGCTGCTATTGCCGCTGTTGCCGGATGACAAGCTTGCGATCACACTGGCAACCTCCGTCAACATGACGTCGGCCTGCTTCGCGGTGGCCCCTGTCGCACCGACTGCATCAATGGCCGTGCCCGGGGAATACGAGGAAACCCCGCTCTTGTCAGCATAACCGGAACCGATAGTCGAAATAAGCATGACGCCCACGCACAGATGAAAGACCAGCCCAACGCTCCAGGAAAACTCGGGTGCATCCATTTACACCTGTTTCTACTATAGAAGGTGTTCAGGCAAATTTCCAGACATGCCATTTTCAATAAAGCGTAAGCAGGCTGAACTTTGCTTTATTTAGAACTATTTTTGTCCGCGCAGGGAATAAACCCAGACATCCCCCTGTTTACCCTGACGTACACCCCCTCAACCCGACCTCAATGGAGTTACCATGAAGAAATTTTCCCTACTTGGCGCCCTGCTCGCATCCTGCCTGGCCATCAGCGCCGCTTATGCACAAGAAGCACCGATCAAAAAAGACAATGGAGTACTGGTCAATGAAGCAGGCTTGACCCTGTACACCTTCGACAAGGACGCCATGGGTAGCGGCAAGAGTGCATGCAATGGTCCTTGCGCGGGCTTGTGGCCGCCGTTGATGGCAGCGCCGACGGCGAAAGACAGCGGCGACTACACCGTGATTACGCGCGACGACGGCAGCAAGCAGTGGGCATACAAAGGCAAACCCCTGTACACCTACTCGCCGGACAAAAAAGCCGGCGACCGCACTGGCGACAATTTCAAGGATATCTGGCACATTGTGAAGAATTAAATCAAAAACCGGATGGAATATATGCATGCGGAAAGCGATCAGCTGATAGACTGCATCCCGCGCCTGCGCCGTTATGCGCGGGCGCTGGTCAGCGATCAAGCGTTGGCGGATGACCTGGTGCAGGATACCCTGGAGCGCGCGTGGAACAAGCTGGCGCTGTGGCGGAGCGGCAGCGACATGCGCGCCTGGCTGTTCGGCATCATGCATAACCTGCACATCAACCAGGTACGCAGGCCGGCGCTGGCCACCGTCGCCATCGAGGATGACGCCTATGACCTGCCGGTGCGGGCCAGCCAGAGCGACCAGTTGGAAGTACAGGACCTGCACAGCGCCTTGCAACTGCTGTCCGGCGACCAGCGCGCAGTGCTGTTGCTGGTCGCGCTGGAACAGATGTCGTATGAAGAAATAGCAAACACCCTGGATATCCCCATGGGCACCGTGATGTCGCGCCTGGCACGAGGTAGGGAAAAATTGCGGACGCTGATGGAGGGCCGTGCTGTATATCCGCCTTCCACCGTGCCGCTGAAAGTCGTCAAATGAAACCAACTCCGATCTCAGAAGCCGACCTGCATGCCTATGCAGATGGCCTGCTGCCCGCATCGAAGCAGCAACAGGTGGAGGCATGGCTGCAGGCCACGCCGGCAGACGCCGAGCGGGTACGCATTTACCGCGAACAGAATGCAGGCTTGCGCGCGCTGTTTGATCCTGTGCTGGAAGAGCCGGTCCCGGCGATCCTGCAGGCTGCGGCAAAACCGGCCGACGCGCCGCCGCTCAACCCGCAAGCATCGTTGCTCTCGCGCTGGTCCTTGCAGCGCATCGCTGCCAGCGTGGTGCTGGCGCTCGCCAGCGGCGCGGCAGGATGGTCGCTGCATGATTGGCAAGCATTGCCGTCATCATCGCCCTATGCGCAAAACGACGGCGCGGCTGCGCTGCCGCAACAAGCTGCAATCGCCCACGTGGTATTCAGTCCCGAAGTCAAACATCCGGTGGAGGTAGGCGCGGACCAGGAGCCGCACCTGGTTGCCTGGCTGTCCAAACGCCTCGGGACCAGCCTGCATCCGCCCAAGCTGCATGCACAGGGCTATGATTTGATCGGCGGCAGGCTGTTGCCCGGCAATAGCGGCCCGGTAGCCCAGTTCATGTATGGCGATGCGTCCGGCCAGCGGCTGACCTTATATGTGGCGACTGAAAACAATGCCAACCGTGATACAGGTTTTCGTTTTGCGCAGGAGGACCAGGTCAATGTGTTTTACTGGATAGACGGCAAATTCGGCTATGCGCTGTCGGGCAGTATCGCCAAAAGCGAACTATCGCGCATCGCGACCAGCGTCTACGACCAGTTGCAGGCGAAATAGCGGGCTGGATTATTGGGCCGCTGCCGATTGTGCCACCATCGAAAACGGCAGGCAGCGGTTCGTGCTCAGCCTCGCTGCAGCTCCAGCCATACGGCTTCTATGACCCTTGCCGCCGCGCGGTCGGCATCGCCGGTCCCGTCGCTGGCGGCATCCAGCAATTGCCGGTTGCCGCCATCCAGCCCATAGTAGCTGCGTATGCCGCTGCCCCAGCCGTGATGGAAGATGATCAGGTCTTCCTGTCTGGTGGCCTTGACCATCGCCTTGTCTTGCGCCGACATGCGCGACAGCAGGCTATCCACCGTTTCGTTGATATCGACAGGCCATTGATCCTGTGGCAGGATTTCAGGTCGCCTGGCAAGCAGATCGGGGGTCAGCGGAACAAGAAACGCCGTCATCGTATCGGCGATTGTTTTCAATGAGTGCATAAGACCTCCTCAAAATTCGGAACCACGGGCTTGCATGCGTCGTCCCGGTATTTCACGCCATAATTTCCAGGCCTTGCTCATCCTGCAGGATAGCTCCCAGGCGGGATGCAAGTTCCCTGGCTTTCAAAATTATCTGCTGATCGTAACTCGCCGCGATTTTTCCATGCACATATTCAAAGACATACAGGCTGCCTTGCACAGGGTGCATGTAAAAGGCGCAGCCTTTGTTTGCCACCTTCTCCTGTTCACCGGTAGAAGGATTCACGGCAGATAATTCATTCACCACACTTAGCGATGGATCCGCACTGCAGGCTGACAGCCATTCTTCCAGGCAGATTAGGTTTGCGTTTGCATCATGCTGCTTTCTTGCGATATAAATCCCACCCGCCATCTTGCTTTCCCAACTTTAATACCATGAACCGCATCACAGACACCCGCTTCTGCAGTACAAAAACGGCGCAAAAAAAAACACTCTCGAAGATAGTCGCTTCCATGAAGGAAACCCGCGCCAGCATTGGATTTCCACATGGAAATGAAATCAAATTCGCAACTAAAAGTGGAAGTCGCATTCTGCCCCCGTTTTAGCGGTTTGTCATTACTTGGGTGCGCCAGAATAAGAAAAAAATTGTAACTTGATTCGCCCGCCGTCACCACAGCCTGGACGCTTCGCATCCGCCAAATTGTCGCGTGGTACGCAAGCGCCGATGACAAAAACATAGGCGCCGGATCTTACTCAACCAGTAGTTCAACCACGCCCAAACCTGGAAACACTGCCTTTACCCGCGTCCCCGGTTTAGCAAAAGTCAGGCGCGTGCAAGAACCCGTAGTAATGATCTGGCCGCTGCGCAAGCCTCCGCAGCGGGTTGACGCATGATTGGCAAGCCAGGTGAGCAGTTCCCAGATATCGCCTGCAGGGTTGCCGCCGATGGCGAGTTCGATCTGCTCGGCATCAAAATATAATTCCACGGCCTGCAGCGACTGGTCGATTTCCAGGTCTTCCGTCCGCCCCTGGCCGACGACCAGCGCCCCATTACTGAGGCTGTCGGCCAGGCTGGCAAGCGGATTGGCCGGAGCAGCCGCATACCGCGAACACACCACCTCTATCGCGGGATGGATAGAAGCAACCGCAGCCACCACCTCCTCCCGGGTATAAGGGGTCGCCTTGAGCGGCAAGTCCTGCTTCAAGCGCACGGCGATCTCGGCTTCCACTGCGCAGCGCCCCCTGCCCGTTGCGGAGACGGCCGCCGGCGAAGCATCGACCAGATCCTGCGGCAGCGGCGCACAACTGGCCTGCATGCCCGGACCGCGAGCGCCTACTTTCCAGCCGCCTATCTCTCCCAGTGAATTCGTTACGATGTCCTGGATTGCATAGGCATCGGCAACATCTTGCGGCATGGTTTCCTCAGTCAGAGCGGCCAGCAATATGCCGCTGCGTCTGGCCTCCAGCAGCAATTGGGCCGCGGCCAAATTTTTAGGTGTATGCATAGTGTGTTTCCGCCTGTAGAAGATTCGCGCTGTCGAACCGCAATGGAATCATGGTGGATTGTGCACCGATCCTGACAATTCATATATTGCCAGAGATTCGCATGAAGGAAGAGCTATGCGGAGCAAGCCTAAAACAAAAAGCAAGACAATAACGCTTTGAACAACACGTATACCCAAAAGCAACTAAAGCCCCAGCCAGGGCATAGCGTCAGCTTTTATTTACTCAAGGCAAGAAAGTGCATTGCGAGCCTGGCAGCTATGGTACATAATAGATTCATCGCTTACGCTATTGCTCATATGCAATACGCTTGCGGCATCTTAGGGATCAGGTCTGGATCCGCTGCCGACACCAGCGCATTCCATGGCCGGTCAGAACCTGGCGGAAGCTAGCTTCCCATCGCGGGTTCACAAGATCAACGAACAAAAGTGAAGTATGAGAAATGAACAAGATAGCGACAGGTTCGGTGTTCCTTTAAGCAATTTGCAGGCAGCAGAAAAATGGTGCGAGACCTATGACAAAAAACCTTGTCACGTCCCTACCCGCAAGGAAGTAGCGAAGCTGTCCCCAAAAAAGATCACCGCAATGCTGATCACATGGATGTGCGACTGCCCTACCGAGATTATCCCTAGCCGGTCCCAGATTGCAGAAGTCAAAACCGTGTTGCAAGCCAGGCCGGATGCCGATAAATTGTCGGCGCTGATTACGATGTGCAACAATTACATCAGCAGCGATTGATTGCTTGATCCGCCAATATGTTTGGCGCTAAGCCGCGCGCATTGCTGCAGCAGGCGCCGGTGGAAGCGCTGTTGCCGCCTGGGCCTTCAATAACTCGGCAAACATGCCCGCAAAGCGGTGAACATCGCCCGGCCACCGAGCTGACACGTAGTGGCGATCCACTACGACGAAAGCCGGACTGTCGTCCGTTTCACTGTCCCGTAACAAGCCGCTGGTTTTGCGAAAGTAACCTGGCGCGCCCTTGGGCACGTCCTGGAAATCGCTGACCCGTGCCAGCGCCCTCCTGACTTCCGCTTCCACGCTCCAGTACCCTGCAGGCTCGTCCCCATCTTCCAGGTAGGTCCGATAGTAAGCCGCATCCCAGAACCGGCCCGCGTATTTCATCAGCGACCACGCAGTCCGCTCCAGCTTCCAGGTCAGCGCCGTGGTCCGCCGGCCGAACAAGACCGACTTGCCGGTACGCGCAGAAATGCTGCGGGCGGCAAGCAGCACGCCGTGGCAAATGGCAGCCACCGGCTTGTCGGCATCGAAGAAATCGGCGACAAGGCGGTGCAGAACTTCGCTTTCCAGGTACGCATGCATGCCGCGGGCCCTGTGGCCGCCCGGTAGCAGCAGACCGTCAAAGTCTTCCATCCTGAGTTCCTCATATTTCAGCGGCTTGCAAAATGCGCCGTCGGCTTGCATTAGTGCATAGGCGCGCCGCGCATCCGCGTTTGCCCTCAGGCTCAACCCCAGCAGCTTCAGCTTGCGCAAGCCGGGGAGGAAACTCCAGAAATCCAGCCCTTCGCCGCTCAGCATCATCGCATCGGCCTCGGCCCGCCGGCCATCCGGCGTCGCAAACACGACCCTATGGCCCTGTTCGCTCAATATTTTCCACGGAATGGCGACTTCGCTGGGATCGAAATCCAGGCTGGGAATCGGGATGATGATGCTTGCCATAAGAAGTGTCCTTGGTCTGGTAGAGCCGCAGCCGCGCGGCGGCACGGACCAAGCAATAGCTTCTACCGCTTTGCCCCGCTGCGCAAGGAAATGAAATACTTTTTAATCTAAACATTGCTAAGATGAATATACCGACAAAACTAAACAGTGTCAAGATTCAATATTCCATCGCTGTCAGTTCGACTTCCCCATCACAAAAACCGGTAAAAAAACCAGGCACAGTCCCTGCCCCGTCCCGCCGGCCAACTCCCGTTTTTTCCGGCCTGTCCGGCTTGGTGAATGCGCCGCACCAAAATTTGCCGGGATCAATAATTGTTTGGAATACACAACAGATTTTGCGTCATTTTGGTGAAATATTCATTAGCTCATGACTAATTCTTGACATGTTTTTGACAGTGGCAGTTAATGGCTAAAACACAGGCGCAAACGTTTGCGCCTGATAAAGAAGTGAAAATATTGTCGAAAATATCGAAACGATGTTTCGTGTGGATGAAGTCAATAACCTTGGGGAAAAGCACATGCAAAAGAAATTAATAAATCATGCAGTCAGGCAGGGGGCGACGCGTACGTTGATCGCTTTGGCGGTAGCGTCCGCCTTTCCCATGCATGCCGCGCTGGCGCAAACGGCGCCCACTGACGGTATTGCCGAGTCGAACAAGCTGGAAACAGTGATCGTTACCGGCGCGCGCCGTTCGGAAAACCTGCGCGAGGTGCCGCAATCGATCTCCGCGATCAAGGGTGAGGCACTGGATACCTACAATTCCAGCGGCCAGGACATTACCTTCCTGGCCGGCCGCGTTCCCAGCTTGAACGTGGAATCAGATTTCGGCCGTACCTTCCCGCGTTTTTATATCCGCGGCCTGGGCAATACCGACTTCGACATGAATGCGTCGCAACCGGTCGGCCTGATCTTTGACGAAGTAGTGCAGGAAAGCCCGATCCTGAAAGGTTTCCCCATTTTTGACGTGGACCAGATCGAAGTATTGCGCGGCCCTCAGGGCACGCTGTTCGGCCGCAACTCGCCGGCCGGTGTGGTCAAGTTCGACTCCACCAAACCGACCAACGTATTTGAAGGCTACGTGAACGCAGGTTACGGTAATTATGGCGCCGTCAACCTGGAAGGCGCGATTAACGTGCCGCTCAGTGACCGCTGGGCGATGCGATTCTCCGGCCAGGCGCAAAGCCGGAATGACCGCGTGTACAACACCAACCCGAATCCCAATACCGGCACCAAGTCGTTTGAAGGCTATCACGATAACGCGGCGCGCCTGCAGTTCCAGTACAAGGACGCCGGATTTACCGCGTTGTTTAGCGCCCATGGCCGTGACATGGCCGGCAATGCGACCCTGTTCCGCGCCAATATCATCCAGAAAGGCACCAACAATATCGTGCCTGGTTTCGACTATGCCAGCTATCCGACTGACGGCGTGAACGTACAAACCCTGACCTCCAGCGGTCTCAACATGCGCTTGCGCTGGGATCTGGACGGCGTTAGCCTGCACTCGGTCACCGGCTACGACAGGGCAAAAGTGTATAGCCGTGCCGACGTGGACGGCGGCTTCGGCGCCTCGTTTGCACCGCCTATGGGACCTGGCTTTATTCCCTTCCCTTCAGAGACCGCGGATGGTTTACCCTTCTTGAGACAGATCACGCAAGAATTCCGTGCACAATCCAATACCAAGGATCCTCTGCAGTGGATAGGCGGTGTGTATTTCTTCAAAGAAGACATCCAGGTTGACAGCTTTGACTACAATTCGCTGGCAGGCAATGTGCAGGACGGCTATGCGAACCAGCATCAGCACGCCAAATCCTGGGCGACTTTCGGCTCCGTCAATTATGCAGTCAATGACCAGTTGAAGCTGCGTGCTGGCTTACGCTACACCGACGACAAGAAGGACTTCGATGCGCAACGCTTCGTCAGCTCTATCGGCGGCGGCCCCACAGACCAGAAAACCACACACCCGCGCTCTACCAATATTAGCTGGGACTTCGGCGCCAACTATCTGGTGGACAGCACGACCAGCGTCTATGGCCGTATCGCCACCGGCTACCGCGCGCCAAGTATCCAGGGCCGCATCCTGTTCGGCAATGATATTTCTGTCGCCAATTCGGAAAAGAACCTGTCCGTTGAAGCCGGTATCAAGAAAGATCTGCTGGATAATACAGCTCGCATCAGCGCCACAGTATTCCAATACCGAGTCAAGGACATGCAGCTGACTGCGGGTAGCGGCTCCGTCAACCAGAATCGATTGGTCAATGCAGAAAAAGTCACCGGCCAGGGTTTTGAACTGGAAGCCCAAGCCAACCTGAACCGCAACTGGAAAGTGACCCTGGGCACCAGCTACAATAAAACCGAAATCAAGGACCCATCGTTATTCATAGCGCCTTGCGGTACCGGCATATGCACGGTAACCAATCCTGTTGATGCTAACGGCAACGCGCTGATCAACGGTATCACGCTACCGCGCGCGCCTTTATGGGTTGCAAATTTCACCTTGCGCTACACCGTTCCCATGGGTAACGGCGACTTCTATGCCTTTACCGACTGGGCCTACAAGGACAAGTACAATATGGAAGTGTTTGAAGCCAAGGAATATTCTGCCAAGCCCCTGCTGGAAGGCGGCTTGCGCGTGGGCTACAAATGGGGCAACGGCAAATACGAGCTGGCTGCCTATGGCCGCAATATCACCAACAGGCAACAAATTGTCGGCGACATCGCCTTCAACAACCTGACCGGTATCCTGAACGAGCCACGCGCTTACGGCGTGCAGTTCAAGGCCAACTTCTAAGGGCAGGCAACAACCGGGGAAACCCGCAAAAAAGCCAGGCTTCATTGCGAAGCCTGGCTTTTTATATTCCCGCTCGCAAATTACAGTATCACCCCGCCTGCCGCAACGGGGCAGCGGTCGGCAAACTGAGCATGAAACTGCTTCCTTTCCCAAGTTCGCTGGCAACCGCGATACGTCCGCCGAGTATGCCCAGCACGATATTATGTGTGATATGCAAGCCCAGGCCTGAACCGCCTGCTCCCAGCTTGGTGGTAAAAAAGGGATCGTAGATGCGCTTCAGGTTTTCCACCGGGATGCCTACGCCGTCGTCGCTGACCGATAGTTCCACCCAGCCATCCTGGTTGCTTTCAGCGGCGATCCGGATATTGCCGCTACTGCGTCCGTGAAATGCATGCACCAGGCAATTGCCGACCAGGTTGGTCACCACCTGCCCCAGCGGCCCCGGATAGCTGTCCATCATCAGGCCATCGGGGATGTGCCGGCTGATCGAGAACGGCGTCTTCACCAGCATAGGCGACAGGGTCAGCATGATCTCCATCATGAAATCCGACAGCAAGAATTTCCTGCGCTTGGAGCTGGCCTGGTCGACCGCGATCTGCTTGAAGCTGCTCACCAGGTCGGCGGCCCGCTGCAGGTTGCGCACAAGGATATCGCTGGCCTGGCTGGCATCACCCATATAACTTTCCAGCGCAGAGCGTTTCAGTCCGCGCGCATATTCGCCGGCAAAGCCTGTGGTGCGGTCAGCCAGCGTGCTGGCCACCACCAGGCAATTCCCTATCGGCGTATTCAGCTCGTGCGCCACCCCCGCCACCAGCGAACCCAGTGCCGCCAGTTTGTCGCGCCTGACCAGTTCTTCCTGCGTCACGCTCAGGTTATGCAGGGCATTGGCCAGGTCCCTGTTGGCCAGGCTCAACGCCAGATTGCTGGCTTCGGCGCGCTCCCTTGCCACCGACAGCTCGGCAGTGCGCGCATCGACCAGCTCTTCGAGGTGGTGCCGGTGCTGCCGCAACTCCCGCTCCGTGCGGGTGCGTTCAATGGCAATCCCGGCGATGTGGGTCGCCAGCGCAATCAGCTGCATGTCCTCCGCGGCCGGCGTGCGCACTTCACGGTAATACATCGCAAAGCTACCCAGCACTACCTCCCGGTCCAGGAAAATCGGCGTGGACCAGCAGGCGCGCAAGCCATGCGGCTCTACCATGCTCCGGTAAGGCGCCCATAGGGGATCGCTGGAAATATCGGCAACAATCACTGTTTCCTTGCGAAACATCGCGGTGCCGCAAGAGCCCATGCAAGGGCCAATGGGATAACCGTCCAGCGCCTGCATGTATTCCTGCGGCAGGCTGGGGCCGGCGCCCGGGCGGATATGCACGCCGTCTTCGTCCAGCAGCAACACCGAGCAATATACGCCTTCCGCCTGCGATTCGATCAGCAGCATCAGGCGGGCCAGCGTATCAGCCAGCGGCAGCCCTTTCGCGACCATTTCCAGCATGTCGCTTTGCCCCTTGCGCAGCACTTCGGCCCGCTTGCGCGCAGTGATATCGACTATGCTGGCATGGAACAGCTTGCGCTCCGTAACAGGCAGCCGCGCCAGCCAGATTTCACAGGGGATATGCCGGCCGCCAGCGTGACGGTAAGTCCATTCTATCGGCCGGGTATCGCCGGCGACGACACCCGCAATCTTTTCCTGCGCCAGCTCCGGCGAAGGACGTCCGTCCGGCTGCAAGGGCGGACTCAGGTCGATCAGGTTGGCAAGCAATAGTTCCTCGCGGGAGACGCCGAACAGGGACACTGCGCTTTCGTTGACGTCAATAAAGCGCTGGGCATCGAGATCGAGCACCACGATCGCCCTCGGCGACTGCTCTATCAGGGAACGGTAGTTTTCTGCATTAAGCTGAATGCTAGTATCTGCCATGCCGGCAGCCAGGCTTCGATTCATATTGCGATTCCCCGTCACTTATTTGAGAGCAGCAAAGCCGGAAATATCCGAAACTCAATTCATCAAGAACGGCAATGAACCACACGGCGGATATCAGCTATAAGGCAAGTGTAGT
>JABDED010000066.1:14218-14698 GCA_013287275.1 Betaproteobacteria bacterium | reverse complement strand
CACCAATTGACCGAAGAGCAGAAATCGATACGCCGCCCCAAGAATTTCTGGATCAATATCGTGCTGACGGTATTCGTGCTGGGCACCATGATCAGCGGCAAGATAGACCCGGTCGTGATGTTCATGATAGGCGTGGTGCTGGCATTGATGATCAATTACCCGAATGTGGACATGCAGCGCGCCCGCGTCGATGCGCATGCAAAGGCGGCGCTGCTGATGGCCGGCATCCTGTTTGCGGCCGGCGTCTTCACCGGCATCATGAGCAAATCCGGCATGCTGACGGCAATGGCCAAGACCGCAGTCGCGTTCGTGCCGCCGGAGATGGCGTCGCATATTCCGTTTGCGATGGGTTTGCTGTCCATGCCCTTGTCGCTACTGTTTGACCCTGATTCCTTTTATTTCGGCGTATCGATTTCTGCTCTTCGGTCAATTGGTGGCTATGCGAAAAGCCTTCCGGCGCGCCCGCGGTCAGCCCCAGCC
>JABDED010000066.1:9479-14208 GCA_013287275.1 Betaproteobacteria bacterium | reverse complement strand
TGGTGGCCGAGGTCAGCAAGATACTCGGCGTGCAGCCGATACAGGTGGCGCAGGCGGCGTTGCTGGGGCAGATGACCACCGGTTTCCCGGTCAGCCCCCTGACGCCGGCTACTTTCCTGGTCGCCGGCCTGGCCGGCATAGAGCTGGTGGATCATCAGAAGTACACGTTTAAATACCTGTTTGGCGCATCTATCGTGATGACCATTACCTGCGTGCTGCTGGGAATATTTCCCATTTAATGCCGCTACACGCTTGCAGGTAACCGATAGCAGATCTGGAAGGAGCAGCAATGAAGCATGTCAGAATTGGCGCCGGTGCAGGTTACTCCGGCGACCGCATAGAGCCGGCGATAGAACTTGCCGAGAAAGGCGATATCGACTACTTGGTGTTTGAATGCCTGGCCGAGCGCACGATTGCGGTTGCCCAGCAAAGCAAGATGAAAGATCCCGGACTGGGATATGACCCCTTGCTGGCGGACAGGATGCACGCCGTGCTGCGACTGTGCAGTGAAAAAGGCATACGCATCATCACCAATATGGGGGCCGCCAATCCGCTGGCGGCCGCCGCCAGGGTCAGGGAAATAGCCCGCTCACTGAACCTGGGCAAGTTGAAGATTGCCGTGGTCAGTGGCGACGATGTGCTGCAGCAGGTGATGCAGGGAGACTATCGCGACGATCATGGCGCGCTTGTCAGCGAGTTGGGCAGCAAACTGCTGTCCGCCAATGCCTACCTGGGCGCGCAGGCGCTGGTCGATGCGCTGGCGCAAGGCGCGGATGTTGTCGTCACCGGCAGGGTGGCCGACCCGGCCCTGGTGCTGGCGCCGCTGATCCATGAATTCGGCTGGGCGATGGACGACTGGCACAAGCTGGGGCAGGGCACGCTGGTTGGCCATTTGCTGGAATGCGCGGGACAAATCACCGGCGGCTATTTCGCCGACCCCGGTTACAAGGATGTGGCCGATCTGGCGAGGCTGGGCTTTCCTCTGGCGGAAGTTGCAGAGGATGGCAGCGCCGTGATCACCAAGGTAGCAGGCTCCGGCGGACAGGTAAACCTCGCCACCTGCAAGGAGCAATTGCTGTATGAGATACATGATCCGAGCGCCTATCTGACGCCGGACGTGGTGGCGGACTTTTCACAGGTCAGCATGGAGCAGGTCGGACCCGATCGTGTCAAGGTCAGCGGCGCCACCGGACGTGCCAGGCCGGAAATGCTGAAGGTCTCGCTGGGTTATATCGACAGCTATATCGGCGAAGGCCAGATGTCTTATGCCGGGCCAGGCGCGCAGGCGCGGGCGCAATTGGCGCTGGATATTGTTGCCGAACGCCTGCAGATGACAGGATTGACGGTCGGTGATGCGCTGGATGAGTTGCGCTGCGACCTGATCGGCGTCAATGCCATCCACGGCAGCGCGCTATCCGCTGCAGTTGCCGGCGCCACAGGTGAACCGTACGAAGTACGTCTGCGAGTGGCAGCCCGTGCGCCAACTTTGCAGGCGGCGCGCCGCATAGGCAATGAGGTAGAAGCCTTGTATACCTGCGGCCCTGCCGGCGGCGGCGGGGCGACCAAATTTGCCAGGGACGTCGTTGCCGTGCTGTCTACCTACCTGCCGAGGCAGCAGGTAGCCACTACCGTACAGATGCTGGAGGCATAGTATGAAATCACAAAAATTACGTGAGCTGGCGCATTCCCGCGCCGGCGACAAAGGCGACACGTCGAATATCTCCGTGATCGCCTACGATATCAAGGACTTTTCCTTGCTGGAAAAACACCTGACTGCCGAGCGGGTCAGGCAGCATTTTTCCGGCATCGTGCATGGCGAGGTGCGCCGTTACAGCCTGCCGGCCTTGGGCGCGCTGAATTTCGTGATGGAGAAAGCGCTGGGCGGCGGCGTCACCCGCTCGCTGGCGCTGGACGCCCATGGTAAATGCCTTAGTTCGGCAATATTGAACCTGGAGTTGCCCGGGTAAAAACGCCAGCCGGAACAAATGGTGTAAAGTAGACCATGCCGCGGCCGGGAGACAGGCGAGCGAGATGACACCAGAGCGAAAAAAATGGATACGACACCACCACCTTGCATCATCGCCGGTGAACGGCAACGTTTGATCAGCGACATCATGCAGCATTCTGCGCGGGCGGCCACAGGTTTCAAGGCGCTGGGCGCCGGTGAAGACGACGTGATCGCGCTGCTGATGCGCAATGACTTTGCTTTTTTCGAGGCCTCGCTGGCGGCGGGCATGATAGGCGCCTATGCGACGCCTATCAACTGGCATGCGACAGCGGCCGAGACCGAATACGTGCTGACCGATTCGGCGGCCAAGATACTGGTGGTGCATACCGACCTGTGGCCGCATGTCGCGGCGGGCGTGCCCGCCGGCGTCAAGGTGCTGTTTGTGCCGACGCCGGCCGAAATCCTGGCGGCCTATAAAGCCCGCAGCGATGCCGCTGATTTGCCGCCGGATGCCACGCTGTGGGATGAGTGGGTGGCCGGCCATGCGGCGCTGACTGCCCCGCCGCCGGATATGCGCGGGGTCATGATCTATACCTCCGGCACCACCGGCAAGCCCAAGGGCGTGCGCCGCAATCCGCTTAATGCAGAGCGCTTCGCCTTGATGAGTTCTGCCACTTCAGCCGCCTACGGCCTGACGCCGGACCAGCCGATGCGGGTGCTGATGAACGGCCCCATGTACCATTCGGCGCCAAACAGTTACGGCATCACGTCGGCGCGCCTGGGTTCCAATATCGTGCTGCAGGAACGCTTTGATCCCGAGCAGATGCTGGCGCTGATAGAACGTCACCGCATCACGCATATGCATATCGTGCCGACGATGTTTTACCGCCTGCTGCAATTGCCGCAAGAGGTCAGGCACAAGTACGACCTCAGCTCGCTGAAAGATGTCGTGCATGGCGCCGCCCCTTGTTCGCCGGCGCTGAAGCAGGCCATGATTGCCTGGTGGGGACCTGTCATCAGTGAATATTACGGTTCCACTGAAACCGGCCTGATGGCGAGGAATACTTCGGCCGATGCCCTCAGCAAACCGGGCACGGTAGGCAAGGCGATACCCGGCGCCAGGTTCAGGATCTTTGACGACGAGGGGCGGGAAGTGCCGGCTGGCGTGGTCGGCGATGTCTACGTGCAGATCAGCCATATGCCGGATTTTACCTATCACAACCAGCCGGATAAACGGCGGGCGGCCGGTCGCGAAGGTTTCGTGACCGTCGGCGACATGGGTTGGCTGGATGAGGATGGCTACCTGTTCCTGAGCGACAGGAAAAACGATATGGTCATCTCCGGCGGCGTCAATATTTATCCGGCGGAGATAGAGGCGGTGCTGCTCGGCATCCCGGGAGTGAAGGATTGCGCGGTGTTCGGCATTCCCGACCAGGAATTCGGCGAACAGCTATGCGCGTACATACAGCGTGAAGAAAATGCTCCGTCGCTGACAGCGGATGAAATACAGGCGCAGCTGGCAGTGCAGCTGGCCAAATTCAAGATTCCCAAATTGATCAAGTTTGCCGACAGCCTGCCCAGGGAAGACTCAGGCAAGATTTTCAAACGCAAGCTGCGTGCGCCGTATTGGGAAAACAGCGACAGGAAGATTTGATGCACTGATATCTGCCATCTGCAGATTAGCCTACTTGTTCATGTTGCTGCGGACGCGCATTGCCTGCATTTTAATCAAGTCCATAATCCTGAATCAAATCAAAGGCTTGGTTTCAAAAAACCGGGCTTATCCACAGTCTTGCTCACATATGCTGTGAGCAATTTTTTCTCGGCAAGAGTTTCCCTGCTTTCCTGCCATTTTCAACAACGAAGTCCTCTTATCTCTCAGGAAAGGGCGATAATCGCACATAAAAAATTTCCAGAGAGTAAATTTCGGGCTTAAAGCCTTGCAAATACCGGGTGTTGAACTAATATACCATCCATACAGATGGTAAGAGCCATCCAAAAATAATATGTCGGAGACAAAATGGCAATCGTGACTACGCGGGCTAAACCCATAGAAACGGAAAAGATCACGATCAATATGGGATTAATCGATCTCGGTCAAATCGATTTGCTGGTGCAGGAAGGTTTTTATTCGAACAGGACAGACCTGATACGCACCGCGATCAGGAACCAGCTGAGTACCCATGCGGAAGTGATCAAGCAGACCATCTTGCGCAAAAGCCTGGTATTGGGCCTGCATTATTACTCGCGGGCTGACCTGGAGGCCGTACAGGCCGCCGGCCAGCGCTTACAGATACATATTTTAGGCATGGCGAGCATCGCCGCCGACGTGACGCCGGAATTGGCGTTAGCCACTATTGATACGATCGTTGTCCTGGGTGCCCTGCACGCCAGTTCCGCTGTAAAGGAGGCCCTGGCTGATCGTATCCTTTAATTGATGGGAGGGCTTGCATGAAAATCAAACAGGACATGCTGGCGACGATGAAGCTCGCAACCCGTATGTTGCGCAGCAAGGGACCGGGCGCCGCTACCCAGGTCATACAACGTGCATTGCACAAACTATTGCCAGAACTGCGGTCCGCTCCGGGCAGCGCAGCCAAGCCGCATCCATCGAATATCAAGGAAAACCCACCACCTATGCGAGATGACACTCCACCGCCCAAGACGGCTCCCCCGCAGGCTGCTCCGCCAACCGCAGAGCAGCAGATGCAGGCATTTACCGGATTTTTCCCCAAGCTGTTCAACGGCCTGAGCATTCCATCCCCCTTCGCCGAAACCTGG
>JABDED010000066.1:0-9469 GCA_013287275.1 Betaproteobacteria bacterium | reverse complement strand
TTCCATCCCCATTCGACGAAAACTGGGGCCAGATCGGCTTGCGGCCTGGCTCGCCTGTTTCCCCCGATTCCTCCGTTGCCGATGAAACGGAAGACAATGGTCATTTCATCGACGGCGTTTACAGCAATCATGCCGGCAGCCGCAGCTATAAGCTGTTCATTCCCGGCGAATACCATGGGCAGGCTTTGCCGCTGGTGGTGATGTTGCACGGATGTACGCAGAATCCTGACGATTTTGCGATCGGCACCGGCATGAACCGGATTGCGCAAGAGCAGCCTTGCTTCGTCGTTTATCCGGCGCAATCGCAAGCCGCCAACAGTTCCCGATGCTGGAACTGGTTCAACGCGATCGACCAGCAGCGCGACCAGGGCGAACCGTCCATCATCGCCGGTATTACGCGCGAGATTATCGACCAGTACGCGATCGACACCCGCCAGGTCTTTATTGCCGGCATGTCGGCCGGCGGGGCGATGTCGGTGATCATGGGGTCGACCTATCCGGACTTATATGCTGCCGTCGGCATCCACTCGGGGCTGCCCTATGCTGCCGCCCAGGATCTTCCTTCTGCATTGTCTGCGATGAAGGGCAGGGGGCACCATATAGGCAAGGCTGATCAGGCCTTGCAGCAGATCCCGGTAATCGTCTTCCACGGCGACCGCGACAGCACGGTCAGCCCACGCAACGGCGACCAGATCATTGCGCAATACGTCGCCGACGCCGGCGAGTCCGGAGCGGCAACGGCGTCCTCGAAGGAAAATACAGAAGTGCAAACCGGCCGCGTCGAGCAGGGCCATGCTTATACCCGCACCGTGCACAACGGACCGGACGGCAAACCCGTGGCGGAACAATGGCTGATCCACGGCGCCGGCCATGCCTGGTCCGGCGGCAACGAGCACGGCAGCTACACCGACCCCAAGGGGCCGGATGCCGCCAGGGAAATGATGCGTTTCTTTTCTACCCATCCGCAGAATGGCGATCTGCAGGCAGCCTGACGGCTGTCCTGACCGTCCTTGCCCTATCCCCCGCCATCAGGCCGCCAGCGCATCCTCATCATTGAAATGCCGGCGCATCGGCTGCGATATCATCTTGAACGGATGCAGGTTCATGTTTGCCTCTACCATATGCCTGGCGTCGCGCAGGCAGGCCCGTATCGCCGGTTTTTTCATATACGCATTAAATCCTTCTTCCGAGCGCCAGCTCTGGTAGATGAACCATAGAGCCGGATCACTTATCGCCCGGTGCAAGTCGTAGTCTATGCAGCCGCTGTCTGCCCGTGACGGCAATACCATCGCCCCCAGCAGGCGGCCGAGGGCCTCTTCATAGCCGCTCTTGGCCCGGATAAACATAATCTTGGTGATAGGCATAAGGCTCCCCTGAAATACGAACTGGCACGGATACACACTGGAAGCCAGTGTAAGGGCGGAGCGAATTTTGGTGAATACACAATCTTATTTCTTGATTGCCTAATTCTATAATTACCCAGTCTTTACGGCCGGCAAAGCGGCTGGGCGAGGGCCTATTGCTGGCGTGGACCGTATGAACGGGTAAATCCCCGCTTTACCCGGCCACTGAAAATTGGGAAGGGATTTCTGCCCTTACCCGGCAGCAGGAATTTATACAGTTTTTGCCGCCGGCATCCGGCGCAATGTCATGCCGGATTTTAAAATTGCCTGCGCGCGCAATGCTTTGCCTTAAATTTAATCAGAAAGGCAATTTCCTTTTTAATCAACAAGATAGACGGCCTGGCGTGGAGTTATCCACAATCTTGATAACAATTTGTGTGGGTAAGTAATTTGAGCCGGACTGTATGAAGTAACAGCTTGACAGCGTCGATATCACAATATTTTTAGCCGCTTGCGCGCGCCGGATAAAAAGGCTCTTGCGTGCATTTTCGACGCCGGCCTTTGTTTGCAGGATAAATGCATTTTCCTCATATTTCGGCATTTTTCTCGCATTATTCATATGGCGCATCACGTGCTATCGTATGCATCCCGAGTCACAGGATACCCGTATGTCCGACATTGCCCATCTTCCCGGCGCTGCCGGCGGTAATCGCTTGCACGGCTTCATCAATGCCTTCACTGCGCTGCTGGAGCGGCAAGGCGATGAGCCGCTGATACTGGATCAGGGCGCTGCGCTGTTACGCGAATTGCTGGCCGTGGATGACTGGCTGCAGGACATGCATGCGCGGCACGATCCGCTGCGCTATCAGCAATTTTTGCTGCATGCAGATCCGGCCGGACGTTTCTCCGTGGTCAGCTTTGTCTGGGGGCCGGGCCAGGCCACGCCCATCCACAACCATACCGTCTGGGGCTTGATAGGCATGCTGCGCGGCGCCGAGCTGTCCCAGAGATACAAGCGCTGCGCCGATGGCGCGCTGGTGCGGGATGGGGATGCGGCCAGGCTGGAACCAGGGGCGGTGGAAGCAGTGTCGCCGCGCATAGGAGATATCCACCAGGTCAGCAATGCCTATGCCGACCGGGTCTCCATCAGCATCCATGTGTACGGCGCCAATATTGGGCAAGTGCAGCGTTCGGTATTTTACGAGGACGGCAGCAGCAAACCCTTTATTTCCGGATATTCCCAACCTGATATGAGCTGAGAAGAATGACGACATCCGCCAACCATCCCGCCGCCGGGATCAAATCTGCTTCCTATGCGGATATCCGCAAGGCCTTGCTGGAAAAACGTGAAATTGCCTTGCTGGATGTACGCGAAGAAGCGCCGTTTGCAGAGGAACATCCGCTGTTTGCGGCCAACCTGCCCGTATCGCGGATAGAGCTGGACGCGGCTGCGCGCATACCGCGCTTGACAAGCTGCATCGTCGTCTATGACGCCGGCGAGGGGCTGGCGCAGCGCGCCGCGCAGGTGCTGGCGAGCCTGGGTTATCTGGATGTTGGCGTGCTGGACGGCGGCCTGGATGGCTGGCGCGCGGCAGGCGGGGAAATTTTCCGCGACGTGAATGCGCCCAGCAAGGCTTTTGGCGAACTGGTTGAATCGCGGCGCTATACGCCGTCGCTCTCGGCGCAGGAAGTGCAGCAGCTACTGGATGCGAAAGCCGATGTGGTCGTGCTGGATGCGCGCCGCTTCGATGAATACCGCACGATGAGCATACCGACCAGCATCAGCGTGCCCGGGGCCGAGCTGGTGTTGCGCGTGCGCGAGCTGGCGCCCGATCCGAAAACCCAGGTCATCGTCAATTGCGCCGGACGCACCCGCAGTATCATAGGCACGCAGTCGCTGGTGAATGCCGGCATCCCGAATCCGGTTGCCGCCTTGCGCAACGGCACGATAGGCTGGACCCTGGCAGGACAAGGCCTGCAGCACCAGCAACAGCGGCGCTTTTCCGGCGTCAGCGTGGAGAACCGGGCGCAGGCAGCTGCGGCGGCGCGCCAGACTGCAGACCGCGCCGGCGTGCTGCGCGCCAGTGAGGCTCAATTACAGCAATATCTGCGGCAAGCCGAGCGCACGACCTATCGCTTCGACGTGCGCACGCCGGAAGAATACCTGCACTCGCACCTGCCCGGTTTTGTATCTGCGCCCGGCGGCCAACTGGTGCAGGAAACCGATCATTCTGTGCCGGTACGCGGCGCGCGCATAGTGCTGGCGGATGACGACGGCGTGCGCGCCAATATGACGGCTTCCTGGCTGGCGCAGATGGGCTGGGATGTGCACGTGCTGGATGGAGTTGGCGCCGATGACTGGAGCGCAAGCGGCTGGCCGGCGGCCATGCTGCCGCCACAACTGGCGGCAATGGATGCCTCCGGCTTGATTGCCGCCGATGTGCTGGCCGCCGGGCTGGCGCGGGACGGCGGCCAGACCGTGGTCGTGGATTTTGCGAGCAGTGCGCAGTTTGTGCAAACGCGCATACCCGGCGCCTGGTGGGCGCTGCGCTCGGAATTGAAAACTGCATTGCAAAACCTGCCTGCGGCCCGCCGCTATGTGCTGACTTCGCCGGACGGCTTGCTGGCCAGGCTGGCGCTGCCGGAATTCCAGGACCTGACGGCGGCCGAAGTGTTCGTGCTGGATGGCGGCACCGCAGCATGGGTGGCAGCGCATCATGCGACGGACAATACCGATTCATCCGGCGGCGCTCAATTCGCATCGCCAAGGATAGACCGCTATCGCCGGCCGTATGAGGGGACCGATAATCCGGCTGCAGCGATGCAGGCTTATCTGGACTGGGAATATGGACTGGTGGAGCAATTGGGGCGCGACGGCACGCACGGTTTTTTTGTGATCTGAGCCGTATTAAGTGTTTAGTCCAGTCCGTTAGTCGACGATGAACAGCGTCGCGCCATCCGCGGTAGAAGAGCGGTGCGCCTCCGCATGGTCTGCAACCTGGTAGCTGACACCCGGGGTCAGCGTGAACTTCCTGCCGTCCTGCAACTCGGTTTCCATACTGCCGGACAGGCAGAGCAGGACATGTCCTTTGCTGCACCAATGGTCGGCCAGGTAGCCTGCGCTGTATTCGACCATGCGCACGCGGATGTCGCCAAACTGGCGGGTGCGCCAGTAAGCGATGCCGGTTTCCCCGGCGTGCTCGGTTTTTTCTATATTGGACCAGTCGGTGATGCCAAAGGGGATGCCGGAAATGTTCATCGTGTTCTCAGTGTGTGAAAAGTCTTGGGCTAATCTGTGGCGGTAATTTCAGCGAGTTCGGGCCGGGCAATGCGCAGGTAGTCGTCGGCATCCAGGATTATCGACCTGTCCAGCCGTCCTGCATTGAAGGCGATCTCCCGGTAGCGCCGGAATAATTCCGGATCCACCAGCAGGCGCAGTCCGGGATCGAAAGAGAACGGCGGTATCGCACCAATCGCGCAACCTGTCTGCCGCATTGCCTCTTCCGGCGGCAGCAGGCTGGCCTTGGTGTGGCCGTAATGCTGCGCCACTTTCTTGAAATCGACCCTGCGGTCGCCGGGGACGATGGTCATCACATGAAAATCCACATTTTTCAATTTGCAGAGCATGGCCTTGGCGCCTTGGCCGACCTCGGTGCCGCGTACTGCTGCCACCCTCTCCGA
The DNA here is from genome assembly GCA_013287275.1 of Betaproteobacteria bacterium. GTDB lineage: Bacteria > Pseudomonadota > Gammaproteobacteria > Burkholderiales > Burkholderiaceae_D > Undibacterium. Next base: position 4,445 of record JABDED010000066.1, on the reverse strand, counting down.
ATTACCTTCCAGCACATGTTCCACTACGCGGAAACGGGCTCCCGCTTCTGTCAATAAATGTTGTAGCCGTTCAAACACGCGGTATCCTCTCAATATAAGTGCAGTATTGACAATTTTTGGCGACCTGTACCCGGTCAGATAGCCACAAATGTTACATAAGAATCTATTAGCTGTTGCAACAGTTTATACTTGTTGCAAGCTGCCTGATGTTTGGAAATCCGGGTGTGGCTATGCATATGCCGAGGTAAAGGCTGGCCACAGTCTGCCGGAAAATTTTTGCTTGCGATAGATACAGATGAGCGGGTCAAAACGATAAAGCTGATCATGCCGCCCCGCGCGGCACTCACGGCATATGGAATGAATATATTTTCTATCGGAATCAGGCGATGGCTGGGCCTTGCCCTGTGCGGCCTGCCCGCCGTGGTATTTAGCGGCTGGCTGATGGGCAACGGAAAAATGCTCAGTATCATGTCCGGAACCGCAGCCATGTCCCTGACCGCGGCGGTGCTGTTCGTGCTGGCCGGCGCCTGCCTGCTGGGCTCTTATCGCAGCAACTGGGCGCGCAATCTGCTGCGCTTTTTCTCCGTCGTGCTAATCGTCGTTCCCAGCCTGATCCTGGCCGAGCATGTGTTCAAGGTCGATTACGGATTCGACTTGTTTAATTCCTGGCCGCTGATCGCCGGCAGCGGCATGAAAAACGGACGATTGCCGCCGGATATCTGCATCGCCCTGCTATTGGCGGGCATGGTTTTTTTGCTGAGCAGCATGCACGTGCAAAGCCGGCGCGTGCGCCAGCTTATCCGCATACTGATCATTACCGTCTTGCTGATGGGCGGCCTGGGCTTGTTCGGTTATATGCTGAACCTGGAAACCCTGTATCGCGTGGCCGGCTTCAACCTCAGTGCCGCCCCATCTGCATTGGGGGTATGCCTGCTGGGCCTGGGACTGTGGTTTTTTGCCGGCGACGTCATTTCCCGCACCGGCGCCAGGCTGGAGAGCGAGGATCAGCGCATCACCAGCATTGCTGCGGTATTGCTGACGGTATTGGCGGTGGTGGCTGGCTTGACTGGATTTGCAGTATTGCAGCAGGGTTATGAGCAGTCCACGACTGATCATATCAGGAACACCGCGCGCCAGAATGCCGTGGTGATATCGAATATGCTCGACCATGCCAGTGTACTGGCGAAATCGATAGCCACCCGGCCGGCGCTGAAAAAGAGCCTGCGCCTATTGAGCGAGGATGCGCAAAATGCCGAGGCGCTGGCTTTTGCCGGCGAAGTCGGCAGGACTTTCCTGCCCCTGGGTTTTACCGGTATTGAATTCTACAATGCCAAGGGCGACTATCTGCTGACAACAGGCGTCATGGTTGCCCGCCAGGCTAGCCTGGCAGTGCCGCTGGAAACGGGATGGGGCGGCGGGGTAGAGAGCCTGTTGTGGCAGAATGGTTTTGTACTGCGCTCGGAAAACGATGCGGTGCTGAACGGGCGCATCGTCGGCCGGGTCGTGACCGAGCAAAGATTGACCTCATTGTCCAGCCTGGTGAAGGATCTGCAATCTGCCGGAGAAGCGGATGACGCCTGCCTATGCAGCCGCGAAGATCACGGTGCGGCGTGCTTCCCCACACGTTTTTATCCTGCCATCCTGCATATACCCTTGCCCGGGCGCGAGCAGGATATCAAATCGCCGATTGCGCGCGCATTGTCGGGAGAATCAGGGGCCGTTGCGGTAACCGAGTTGAAAGGCAACACGGTGCTGGCCGCCTTTGCTCCCGTCGGCAGCCACGGGCTGGGACTGGTGCTGAAGACCGACCTGCAAGAGCAATATGCTTTATTGCGCCAGCAGTTTAATTTACTGGGGGTATTGCTGGCCCTGCTGGTGGTCTTTGGCACTCTTGTCTTGCGCCGGCAATTGCAGCCGCTGGTGCGGCATATCTTGCAAGAACAAAAGAGGATAAAACTGATACTGGAGAATTCGACAGACGCTTTCGTGATGGTAGGCGAGAACGGCGAGATAAGGGACTGGAATACGCAAGCCGAGCGCAGCTTTGGCTGGACCCGCGACGAGGTGCTGGGCAAGCGGTTGCTGGAAATGATTATCCCGCCCGCCCAGCTGGATTCCGTCATCGCCCGCATTACCCATCTGGAGGACGACGGAAACGGCCGCGGCACTGTCGTGCACAGGAGGGTGGAAATCGATACCGTGCACAAGAGCGGCAAGCTGATTCCCATGGAAATTTCGATCGCTTCGCTGTACGATGCGGACGGCTACGCTGGCCACGTGTTCTTGCGCGACATCTCCGAACGCCGCAAAGTAGACTCGCTCAAGGACGAATTCATTTCTACGGTCAGCCATGAACTACGCACTCCGCTGACGTCCATCCACGGTTCCCTCGGACTTATCCTGGGCGGCGTTACTGGAGACGTTCCCGACAAGACCAGTACGCTGCTGGAGGTGGCGCATCGTAACAGCGAACGCCTGATACGCCTCATCAATGACATCCTGGATATGGAAAAAATTGAATCGGGCAATATGTCATTCGTGTTTAAAGCCTGTAAATTGCCTGTGCTGATACAACAGGCGATGGAGCTCAGCGCTTTCTACGGCCAGCAATACGGGGTTCAGTTCCAGTTGCTGCAGCCGGTGCCGGACGTGAAAGTGAACGTGGACCAGGACAGGCTGATACAGGTGATGATCAACCTGTTGTCCAATGCCGCGAAATTTTCCTATACCGGCGGCAAGGTAGAGGTGTCGGCACAGGTCATGGATAGCGGGGATGCCGGTAAAACGGCTGGCAAGGTCAGGGTTACCGTTGTCGATCACGGCTGCGGCATACCGGCTGAGTCGCATGACAAGATTTTCCAGAAATTCTCGCAGGTGGACGGTTCAGACCGGCGCAAGAAAGGCGGCACCGGGCTGGGCCTCAGCATCTCCAGGTCCATCATTCGGCAGATGTATGGCAGCATGGGTTTTGAGTCCACGCCGGAAGTCGGCAGCAGTTTTTATTTTGAGCTGGCTATCGTCAATGAAAGCTGATGGGCAGTTAGTGAGCTGAGTGGGGCGCTGTGTAACTTGCCTTATTCCCAAGCATCCTCTTCCTGGTAGTCGCGCTTGATGAAATCGCGATATGCCTGATACACGAACATGCTGAGTCCGCCTATCGCCATCAGCAACGGCACCATCAGGAATATCAAAGGGGCTTCCACTTCGCATATGCTCAGTACGTCGCACATTGCAATATGGTAACTCCGCACCACATTCAAGATTGCCAGCCCTATCAATGCAAACGCCAGATAGGCGACCGAGCGGAATTTACTGGGGCGTTTGTAGCGGTGGTAGATATGCTGCATGGTAATTTTCCTCTCGACAATATCAGCAGTGTGGCTGCTGCCTGTCTTCCCGGAAACAGGACAATGGCGTATCAGTTTGTAGGATTAGTCTGATATCGGAAAGCTCCATTGAAATAAAAAAATGCCATGCAACAAGATGCTGCATGGCATTTTTAAGATACGGCGGGTTTCAGCTTAGCTGGCGAACCTTGCCGGCGGTAAACGCAGCGCCGGCACGCACCGGCGGAGCGGCCCTGGCGACGATGTCGTCCCGCAGTTTAAACACGCTGACCGCTTGCGCCAACTTGGCCGCCTGCTCTTCCATGGATTGGGCGGCGGCGGCGGATTCTTCCACCAGTGCGGCATTTTGCTGGGTCACCTCATCCATTTGCGCGATCGCCTGGTTGACTTGCTCTATGCCCGTGCTTTGCTCGCTGCTGGCGGCGCTGATTTCGCTGACGATGTCGGTGACTTGCCTGACGCTGTCCACCACCTGTTTCATGGTCGCGCCGGCCTGGTCCACCAGTTTGCTGCCTGCGCTGACATTGCCGACGGCGTCGTCGATCAGCAGCTTGATTTCCTTGGCAGCAGCAGCGCTGCGCTGAGCCAGCGTGCGCACTTCGGTGGCGACCACGGCAAAGCCGCGCCCTTGTTCGCCGGCGCGCGCCGCTTCCACCGCCGCGTTCAGGGCCAGGATATTGGTCTGGAAGGCGATACCGTCTATCACGCTGATGATGTCGACAATTTTGCGCGAAGATTCGTTGATGGAGCTCATCGTCCGTATTACCTGGCCGACTACCTCGCCACCCTGGACCGCGATCTGCGATGCCGATGAGGCCAGCTGGTTGGCCTGGCGCGCATTATCGGCATTCTGTTTTACCGTGGAGGTCAGTTCTTCCATTGCTGACGCGGTTTCTTCCAGCGAGCTGGCCTGTTCCTCGGTGCGGCTGGACAGGTCCAGGTTGCCGGCCGCGATCTGGCTGGAGGCGGTGGCAATGGTGTCGGTGCCGCTGCGCACTTCGCTGACAATTTGCAGCAGGCTGTCGTTCATTGCCTTTAGCGCACTCATCATTTGCCCGGTCTCGTCTTTGCCGCCCGTATGGATGTCGGCCGTCAGGT
>JABDED010000065.1:14874-15402 GCA_013287275.1 Betaproteobacteria bacterium | reverse complement strand
GGAAATTGCTGGAGGCGGTGCTGTTCAAATTCGGCGGCGGCCCGGTCGGCCTGGACAATCTGGCGGCGGCGATCGGCGAAGAACGCGACACGATAGAGGACGTACTGGAACCTTACCTGATCCAGCAAGGCTATTTGCAGCGCACGCCGCGCGGACGCATTGCAACGCCCAGCGCCTACCAGCATTTCGGCGTCACCGCGCCGAAGACCGGCGCCAACGGCGAACTGTGGGGCGGCTGACCAGCAACGATAGACAAGTGAACTCGGAGGCTTGAAATGGAAAACAATAATAGTTTCCTGCAACAGGTAAGGCGCAACCATCTGGCGTTGCTGAGCTTGCTGGTCGCACTGTCTGCATTGTTCTACAACACCTGGCGCAATGAGTCGACCGAGGCCAACCGCAATGTGCGCGCTGCGGAATTTGAAATGCTGAAGAGTCTGGCCGAATTGCAGCAAGTCATAGACTACGCGCATTTCCGCATGGATAAGCAGCGCGGCGACCCGACCCGCGCGCTGACACTGATATTGC
>JABDED010000065.1:645-14860 GCA_013287275.1 Betaproteobacteria bacterium | reverse complement strand
TCTTCCGACAGCGCGCTGGCCGCATCCAGATTTTCGGCCAGCCTGACGCCGCCGACCGTAAAAAGCGCCAGCGAAAACTTGCTGGCCGCGTGGCGCAAGCACGGCGACAGGCTGGCCGAAAATCTGGATGCGGCCAGCGCGCTGTCGGAAGAAGTATTGAACACCCGCCGCGCCGTTTTGGAGTCCCTGCACAGCCTCAGGTGACCGGTCGGGACTGCGATGAAACAGTGCTTGCCGAAAGCGCGAATCAGCGGCGAATGCGCCGGTATCGGCTTGCCGGCAAATTTGTTAGCCGAGCAAGAGACTTTATCTGTCGCCTTGACGGCGACGCACCATTAGAAAATATTATGCCGGCAGATCCCGTGGAAACAGCTCCGAAAACCATGCAAATCTGGGTGGACGCGGATGCCTGCCCAAATGTCGTCAAACAAATCCTGTTCCATGCGGCGGAGCGTTGGCAGGTAAATATTATCCTGGTAGCCAACCGGCTGTTGTCCACCCCGCCTTCGCGCTATGTCAAGGCGGTGCAGGTGCCGGCCGGCTTTGATGTTGCCGACAATGAAATTGTGCGCAGGCTGCAGCCGGGCGACCTGGTGATTACCGGCGACATACCGCTGGCATCGGACGTGTTGCAAAAAGACGGGCATGCATTGAATCCGCGCGGCAGTTTTTATACCAATGACAATATCCGGGAATATATGAGCATGCGGCAATTCATGGACGAACTGCGCAGCAGCGGCGTGGAAACCGGAGGACCCGCAGCATTCAGCAATGCCGACAGGCAGGCATTTGCCAATCAGCTTGATAAATTTTTAATGAAAGCCTTATGAAAATGACGTCTATTGAAACACGGTTTTTTTGCTTTGGGCTTGCACATTATGCATGCGTCGCAGACAATGGCAATTCACTCAAAATCCTAAGCTAAGCGTTTCGCCATGCTCATGTCCTCCCTCGCAGACCGCTACGCCTACCAGTTCCTGGAGGCAAGGGCACACTCTCGGTCGCTGAATCCGATTTCTTCCGAAACCAATCTGAGCATTGCCGACGCTTATGATATTGCCAAAAGCCTGGACACCATACGTACCGCCGAAGGGGAAAATCCGATAGGACGCAAGCTAGGTTTTACCAACAGCACCATATGGTCCAAATACGGCGGGAAAGATCCTATCATCGCGCCCATGTGGTCCACGCTGTTTGACAGCACGGTGCGCTATCTGGACCAGACCTTTACCGTGCAAAGCCTGAGCGGCGCCATGCGCCCCAGGATAGAGCCTGAGGTCGTGGTAAAGCTCGGACACACACCTGCTCCCGATGCCAGTTTTGAAGAACTGGCGGAATGCCTGGAATGGATGGCGCATGGCGTGGAAATCGTGGTCTGCCCTTACCCCGAATGGAAATTTGAAGCGGCCGATGCGATTGCAGCGTTCGGCCTGCATGGCACGTTATTGATAGGCGAACCGCGCATGCTGTCCAGCGCCACGCGGCTGCACCTGGCGGATGTGATGGCCAATGCCAGCGTCTCCCTGTCCTGCGACGGCCAGCTGCTGGGTGCGGGCTATGGCAGCAACGTGATGGAGAGCCCGCTGCATGCGGTCTGGCATCTGCATCAACTGCTGAAGACCCAGCCGCAGTTCCCCGGCTTGCAGGCGGGAGAAATCATTACCACGGGCACCTGGACCGACGCCTATCCTGTGGCGGCGGGGCAAACCTGGTCCACCGCATTTTCCGGCGTTACGCTACCGGGCCTGAACATCTCCTTCGTTTGACAGGATTACGCATGATCACCGTCCATCATCTGAACAACTCCCGCTCACAGCGCGTGCTATGGCTGCTGGAAGAACTGGGCATTGAGTACCAGATCAAATTCTACGAACGCGATTCCAGCACCATGCTGGCGCCTGCCTCGCTGATAGAGGTGCACCCGCTGGGAAAATCGCCGGTGATTACCGACGGCGACCTGGTCGTGGCGGAATCCGGCGCCATCATGGAATACCTGCTGGAACGCTACGGCCAGGGACGGCTGATACCGGCGGCAGGCACGCCGGAGCGGCTGAAATATACCTACTGGCTGCACTTTGCCGAAGGTTCGGCGATGTCGCCGTTATTGTTGAAGCTGATCTTCGACCGCATAGAATCCGGCCCCATGCCCTTCTTCGTGCGCCCGATTGCGCGCGGTATCGCGCAGAAAGTGAAAACCGCGTTCATCCGGCCGCAGATCAAGCGGCACCTTGATTACATGGAAGCGGAGATCGCCAAAACCGGCTGGTTCGCCGGCAGCCAGTTTTCTGCCGCAGACATACAGATGAGTTTCCCGGTGGAGGCGTCTGCCGCGCGCGGCGGACTCGATACCAGCCGGCCACAGCTGATGGCCTGGCTGAAGCGTATCCATGCCTTACCCGCCTACCAACGCGCGCTGGACAAGGGCGGCAAGTATGAATTGCTGAATTAGTAGCTGTATTTGCCGGGGGCCGGCCGCATTATAATGCACGACCGTTCGCAAAGCGCTGTAAACAAAAAAGCACCCGAAGGTGCTTTTTTTATATCCGGTAGCGGCAGGCCTTAGCCTGCCGGCAACAGGAACTTCGATTAGAACTTGTGACGGATACCGAAGTTGAACAGCTTGTCATTTACGCCGTTAGCGTAAGCCAGGCCGCCCGCGTTGGAGTTCGCGTCATTTTTTGTGTAAGCGTAGTTAGTGTAGAAGTTAGTACGCTTGGACAAAGCATAAGTACCGCCGATTGCGTACTGATTGCCTTTGTTTTCATTGGCTTTCAGGTTGTCGGTAACATGTGTGTATGTCGCGATCAGAGCAGCTGCGCCGAATGGAACGGTAGTACCGATCATCCATTCTTTAGTGTCAGTCGTGTTCAGGTCAGTTGTAGTTTTACCGTAAGCAGCGTGCAATTTAGCCACTTGGAAGTCATAGATACCACCGACGAACAAGATTTTTTTCGCGAAGCCAGCAGCGTCATTTGACTTGTGATAAGCGATAGCGCCAGTCACAGGACCTGCAGCGTAGATACCGGACAAGCCGATTTGACGCAATGCAGATGTGTCGCCAGCTTGCTCACCGAAAGTGTAAGCTGCTGCGCCTGTGAAACCACCCAGGTTGTTAGTGCTGTAGTTTACTGTGTTGTTAGTACGGAATGGTGTACCGAACATACCCAGCAGGCCGCCTGTGGAAGTACCATTGCCAGCTTGTGCGCCGCCGCCGGTGCTGTTGAAACCAGCATCCCATGGATCGATAGTGTCAGTAGCGATAAAGATAGGAGCGTATTGACGGCCCATAGTCACGGAACCGAAGTCACCAGCCAGACCTACCCATGCTTGACGACCGAATGCCAGGCCGCCCTGGGAAGATGCACCTGTGTCAGCATTGACGCCCATTTCCAATTGGAAAATAGCTTTCAAACCGCCGCCCAGATCTTCCGTACCTTTAAAGCCAATACGTGAACCGGATTGTTGGCCGCTGTCCAGCGCAGTTATCGCGCCGTTTTTGTTAGCGCCACTTTCGTGCTCGATAGCCATATCCACAACACCGTAGATAGTTACGGAAGATTGTGCGTGAGCAACGCCTGCGAATGCAGCCAGTACTGACAGAGCTAGTAGTGATTTTTTCATTGATATTTCTCCAAAGGTTTTCATGTTGACATGAACTACAGTAAGCGAGGGCGCTGCGAGAAGCTTTTTGTTTAGTACGTTGCAGTGCCCAGCTCATACTTCAAAACGAACAAGACTGCTAAATAGAAGTTAACGTATTTGACCAAAGATACGGTTTGGCAGCAAAGCTAATTTGGCTTTTGCAGGGTATGGAGGGTGGGTATGTCTCTAAATTGCAACGAAAAATTGCAATTTAAGCAATTAAATGGATGTTCTATTGCCAAGCCGCAAGAGTGCAATATCAGCTAGAAATCCACAAATTCAGGCAAAATTTGAGGAATTACGTGCTTTTGTAATAATAGTTTTTAGGCACGTCTTATACAGTTTGCGGGATCGCCGCCAACTTTTCACAAAAGCATTTAATGGGGCAGTAAAGAAGCCCCGCAGTTGCGAGGCTTCTGAACTCAGGCATTCGCCCATCCCAGGGGACAGGCGAAAAACCAGCTTAGAACAGGTGAGTGATACCCACGGAGAAGCCGGTCTGCCGTGTTTGTACAGGACCCGGCGCTGCGCCGAGTTGGAACAACGGGCCTTCGATCTTCTTGTTGTCAGCTTCTACGTAGAAGTTGGTGCGCTTGGACAAGGCATAAGTACCGGCGATCACCAGGTTCTTGCGCTTGCTGTCTCGCACGCCGGCGGCAGGCGAAATAAATGCGGTCGCGTCGGTTACGTAGTAAGCACCAGTCAACTCGATCTGCGGAGTGACTACATAGCTAACACCACCCCAGTAGGATTTTTGTTCTGCAGTGATATTGACTGCTGTGTCTTGTTTTTCTTTTACATAACCAGCCGAGACGCGGAATCCATCCATTCTATAGGCGCCACCAACTGTCCAGTACCTGTTCTTGAAGCCGGCGATATCGGTAGACATGTAGTTACCGCCGAAATTCACAGGGCCGGTTGCATAAGTAGCAGAAATCGCCTTGACCGCATTGCGGCTATTGTCGCCCGCAACTTCACCCAGCGCGTATTCCAGGCTGGTACGCAAGCCGCCGAATACTGCAGTATATTGCGCGTCGTTGTTGAAACGAGTCGCGCCGCCGCCGCTGAAGGTAGCTGGGAAGAACAGGGCTACACCGGCAACCGGGGAAGTAATCGCTGGGAATTTGTAGTTGAATGGCTCGTAAGTACCGATGGTTTTAAAAGCCAGGGAATATTGACGACCCAGGTCAATATTGCCGAAATCGCCAGTCACGCCGACAAATGCAGAACGGTTGAATGCTACGGCGGCATTATCGTAGGAGCCAGTCGCAGTGTTAAAACCGGATTCCAGCACAAAGTGAGCGTTCATGCCGCTGCCCAGATCTTCCACACCTTTGAAACCCAGACGGTTGGAATTGTAGGTACCGTTGGAACCCATCGACAACTTGCTGTGGCCAGCCGCATCGACATTAGTCTGATTGCGGAGACCGGCATCGATGGAACCGTAGATAGTGACTGAGGATTGCGCGGATGCTGTAGCTGCGAATGCACTGAGAATAGCAAATGCCAATAGCGATTTCTTCATTGAAATTGTCTCCAAAATTATAATATTGTTAATTGATTGCATCTTGAGCGAATACCAATACATCAATTTACTTATGTAGCATTCAGTCTTGCCAGGACTACGGAACCGGCTGATAAAGAAGCTGAATCTATTGAAACAAATTAACTGAAATTGGGCAAAGAGAATTTGTCCTCATTCTGGATGAGGCGAATTTTATGTGGTGTTATCGCAACAAATATCACTTTTACCATTGTCTTACATGCAATTTTAAGGCGAAAAATCGGCAATTTTTATTAATACTTAAATAATTTAAAGCACATTAGTTCTCTTTTTTTAGTGCAATTCCGGAACATGGTTTTTCTTCCCACACTGTGAAAAGAATGTCGCCAGACGACGGTAGCAGCGCGGCTTAATTTACAATACGGTTTTTGTAATCAGGTTTCCGCCATGCCGCCATTCAAGCTAGATCAGTTGATCCTGGGATTTGACCGCGCGTTGCGCGTAGTCTCCGGCCAGGCCAGGGCCAGCCGCGCAAATCCTGCCCTTGATGCCGACAACGACCAGCTGTCCGACCAGGAAAAGCAGCATAGCGCCGGGCTGATGCGTGTCAATCATGTGGGAGAAGTGTGCGCGCAAGCCTTATACGACGCGCAGGGCATGTTTTCCGCCTCGGAAGAAGTGAAGCGACAGTTTGCGCATTCAGGCATTGAAGAAGAAGACCATCTGGCCTGGACTCACCAGCGCCTGCAGGAACTGGGCTCCCGCCCCAGCCTGTTGAATCCTTTGTGGTATGCAGGCGCTTTTGCCTGCGGCGTGGTGGCAGCCCGCTGCGGGGATCAGGCCAGCCTCGGCTTTGTCGTGGAAACAGAACGCCAGGTGGAAGCGCATCTGGAAAGCCACCTGGAACAACTGCCGGCGAACGACGCCAGGTCGCGCGCCATTGTGGACAAGATGCGCGCCGACGAAATCGCCCATGGCGCCGCAGCGTCGGCCCTGGGCGCGGCCAGCCTGCCGCCGCCGGTGCAGGCTGTGATGCAGGCAATGGCCAAGGTGATGACGGCTACTGCCTACTACGTCTGATGCCTATAGCAGCAGGAAGCAGGCAGCCGCCACCGCACTCGGCATCAAGGCCGCCAGCAGCAACCCCAGGGGGCTGATGCCCTGTTCATCGAAGTAATCCTTCAGGATTGCAAAGCCGGCCGGATTGGGTGCATTTGCGATCACCGTCAGGCCGCCGCCGGTAACTGCACCGGCAACCAGCGCATATTTGGAGGCATCCGACATGCCTTCGACCAGGGAACCGAGATAGGTCAGCGCCGCATTGTCGGTAATGGCCGTCAACCCCATGGAACCGAAGAACAGTATGGTGGAGTCCATGCCGGCCAGGATGGGTTGCAGCCACCATTGCTGCTTGCCGCCCAACACTACTAGGCCGGCCAGGAAAAACGCCACCAGCAAACCCTCGCGCAGCATCAGCTTATCCTGATAGCGTTTGTACGCATCCGTGAAACCCAGGAAAAACAGGAACAGGCCCATGAACACCACCGGATAGTGGGCAAACACCACCGTCGCCGCCAGGAACACGTAGTGGATGGCGATCACCGACCACGGCATGTCGGCCTGTTTCTGCTCAGCGTCTGCCGTTTTGATCCCCGCCAGCTCCTTGCGAAACAGCAAAGTGGCGGCGACCGCATTGATCGCCACCGCACAGGCGGCCTTCCAGCCGAACATGCTGGACATGAAGGCAATATCCCAGCCCCACTTCTCCGCCACCATCAGCACCGGAGGCGCCGCAAACGGCGTCAGCACGCCGCCGATCGAGATATTTACAAACAGCACGCCCAGGGTTGCATACTTGAGCCGGGATGAAATGCCCTGCGTATAAAAACGGTCGCGCAGCATCAGGGCGGCCAAGGTCATCGCCGCCGGTTCGGTAATGAAAGAGCCCAGCAAGGGCACCAGCGACAGGCAAAGGAAGTAAGACCCCACCCCCTGGCTCAGCGGCAATACGGCCCCTATGCGGCTGACCAGCGCCTGCACCGAATGCAGTATCGGCCGCGTGCCGGCGATGGTCAGGATCACGAACACAAACAAGGGCTCGGTAAAATTCTGCGCTTCCAGATAGGTGATCGCCGTCTTTGGGGTCGCCACCAGGGCAATGAAGCCGACCAGGATAAAGGCCCAGAATCCGAATACCACTTCGACCTCGCCCAACAAATGCCACAGGCCGGCGTGGTTCTGGCTGGTGTGCGCAAGATGCAGGAATTTTTTGGTTGAAAAGGTGTGCAACACTGCCAGCGCAAAAATGGCGGCGCCGGCATATTCTATGATCTGGGTGCTATTCATTTTCCTCCTTGAGTGTGTTCAACGGGCACAAGTATTGCGTCGCACCGCAAGATTTTTTGTACATGGACTTTGCGCCTAGCCTGGAATCTTGTCCAGCTTGGCAATACTCAGGTCCAGCAGCTTCATTCCATGCCGTCCAAAGTTGATATGCGCGCGTGAATTGGCGCCGCTACCCTCAATGTTCACAATCACGCCTTCACCGAACTTGGCGTGGAATACCGATTCCCCTATATGCCAGGCGTTCTTGCCAAAGCTCTGGGCTATCGTGTTGGCGCCGGTACTCGGCGATTCGTCCCAGGCGGATTTGGGATTGGCAAACCAGTGCGGCTGGATTTTCGGCGACAGCCACTTCATCGCCTCTTCCGGCAATTCGTCAAAAAACCGCGAGCGCATGTTGTAGCGCGTTTGTCCGTGCAACATGCGGGTCTGCGAAAAGCTCATGTACAGGCGCTTCCTGGCCCGGGTAATCGCGACATACATTAAACGGCGCTCTTCTTCCGTCCCGCCTTCTTCCTTGGCGCTGTTCTCATGCGGGAACAGGCCTTCTTCCAGGCCACTGATGAAGACCGCATCAAACTCCAGTCCCTTGGCCGAGTGCACTGTCATCAATTGCAAGGCATCCTGCCCGGCCTGGGCCTGATTGTCGCCCGCCTCCAGCGACGCATGCGACAGGAAGGCAGACAATGGCGACATCACCGCAGGCAAGGCGGCATCGGCATCTATAATCTCGATACCGCCGGCAATAGTCGTCACATTCGGCACAGCCTGCGAAGCGGGACCCGCCAATGCCGGAGCATCCAGGCCGAAACCCTCTTCCGACACAAACAAGGTCGCGGCATTGACCAGTTGTTCCAGATTCTCTATCCGGTCCGCGCCCTCTTTTTCGTTCTGGTAGTGTTCGATCAGGCTGCTGGCTTCCAGCACGATCTGCACCATTTCCGGCAAAGGCAACTGCTGCGTCTCAAAACGCGCGCCTTCTATCAGCTTGACGAAGGAAGACAACGAAGAGCCGGCCTTGCCCGCGACATAAGGCACCGCCGCATACAGCGAGATGCTGTATTGTTTGGCGGCATCCTGCAATTGCTCCAGCGAGCGGGCGCCTATGCCGCGCGCAGGGAAATTCACGACCCGCAGGAAGGCCGAATCGTTGTGCGGATTATCCATCAGCTGCAGATAGGCGATCGCATGCTTGACCTCGGCGCGCTCGAAATAGCGCTGGCCGCCATATACGCGATACGGAATGCCCGAAGTAAACAGCGAGTGCTCTATCACCCTGGACTGCGCATTGGAGCGGTACAGGATCGCTATCTCGCTGCGCAGCGAGCCTTCGCGGATCAGGTTCTTGGCTTCTTCGACTATCCACTGCGCTTCCTGGATATCGCTGGTCGCCTCATAGATCCTGACTTGTTCGCCATGGCCGGCATCGGTGCGCAGGTTCTTGCCCAGGCGCTTGCTGTTATTTGCAATCAGCGTGTTCGCGGCATCCAGGATATGGCCGTGCGAACGGTAGTTCTGCTCCAGCTTGATCAGGTTTTGCACGCGGAACTCGCGTTCAAAAGCCGACATATTGCCGACATTCGCTCCCCGGAAGGCATAGATGCTCTGGTCATCATCGCCGACGGCAAACACCGAACCATGCTGGCCCGCCAGCAATTTCAGCCATTTGTACTGCAAGTCATTGGTATCCTGGAACTCGTCCACCAGGATATGCCGGAAGCGGGACTGGTAGTGCTCGCGCAAGGGTTGGTTGCGGCTCAGCAGTTCATAGCTGCGCAGCAGCAGCTCGGCAAAGTCGACCACGCCTTCACGCTGGCATTGCTGGTCATACAGGTCGTAGAGCCCAACCATCTTACGCTCTATCTCGTCATAGGCCTCCACTTCGCTGGCGCGCAGGCCCTGGTCCTTGGCGCCGTTGATGAAGTACATCAGCGTGCGCGGCGGATATTTTTCATCGTCGATATTATTTGCCTTCAGCAGGCGCTTGATGAAGGACAACTGGTCGGCCGAATCAAGGATCTGGAAAGTTTGCGGCAAACCCGCATCACGGTGGTGCGCGCGCAGCAGGCGGTTGCACAAGCCGTGGAAGGTACCTATCCACAGGCCGCGGGTATTGATAGGCAGCATCGCCGACAGCCGCATCAGCATTTCCTTGGCGGCCTTATTGGTAAAAGTCACCGCCAGGATGCCATTGGCCGATACTTGCCCGGTCTGGATCAGCCAGGCGATGCGCGTGGTCAGCACGCGGGTCTTGCCGGAGCCGGCGCCGGCCAGGATCAGCGCAGACTGCGCAGGCAGGGTAACAGCGGCCAGCTGTTCCGGATTCAGGTTATGGAGAAGATTTTGCATTCCAAGATTATACGGGAGTGCGGCACCAGCGGCAGCTTATGTGCTGCGTCGCAGCCGGATACCCGGCCGGCAGGGGCGGCAAGGGGATGAGTGCGTGCTACGGGCGTATACTATGACCTGATTCGACCTCTATCACTCTTGTCATGCTTTCCATCCGCCAACAAATCAAAAATCTAGCTGTCATCCTGCTGCTGGCATTGCTCAGCGCCTGCAAGGCGGCATCCCCTGTGCAGGCGGCCAGCCCGGCCGAGACCGCCGCCACGCATATGCTGGCACTCATCAATCAGCGCTTGGCTGTGGCGCCGCTGGTCGCGCAAAGCAAATGGAATTCCGGTGCCGCCATTGACGACCCTGTGCGGGAAACACAGATACTCGACGACATTGCGCTAAAAGCGGCGCAAGAAGACGTGGATACGGCATTGGCCAGGAATTTTTTCCAGTCCCAGTTCGATGCGGGAAAGATCGTACAGGCCCAACTGCATGCCCGCTGGCGCCAGCAGCAACTGCCGCCATTCACGCAGGCACCGGACCTGGCACGCGACGTGCGCCCGACACTGGACAAGCTGACTCCCGAATTGATCGCCACATTGAAAACCCTGCAAACGCATCTATGCGACGCCAATGTCCAGGATTTGCTGGCCAGGCGCAGCGACTCCTTGTTCAATAAGGACTGGGATCAGGCAACGCGCGAGCGCGCCTTGGCCCCTCTGCGCTGTCATTGAGCCCGAATTGCGCCCGACCAGCAGGAGTTGACGCCGGCCAGGCATGCCGCCATAATCAGATGCATCGTAATCCGCAAAAAAAAACTTCCATGAATTCTCTTGCTAAAGATTTCGCCGTCGACCTGGGCCCAAGCGGCCCGGCGCCGGCATCCGTCTTTGGCAAGGCAAAGAAACAGACGCTCATCTGACCGGGGCGTGCTGTCCTGTCAGGTGAGCTGACAGGACACACAAGGACCGGTAATCCCTACGTAAAATCTTGTCAGACTCCACTGCAGTGAAAAGCGGTCAATTTGTATTTTTTGGAGAAAAACATGACAAGTTTTACAGGCATTTGGGTAGCCCTCGCTACCCCTTTCACGGCAACGGGGGAAATGGATATTGCAGCCTTGCAGGCGATATCTTGCCAATTGATCGACGCTGACATCTCGGGCCTGGTGGTCTGCGGTTCTACCGGAGAAGCCGCGGCACTCAGCGCTGAAGAACAATTGCAGGCGCTGGATGCGGTGTTGGCGGTCATCCCTGCAAACAAGGTCGTGATGGGCCTGGCGGGCAACAACCTGGCCCAGGTGCTGGAGCGCCTGCAGCAAATCCAGCAACGTACCGTCGCCGGCATCCTGGTCACTCCGCCCTACTACATACGCCCTTCACAGGCCGGCATAGTCGAATATTTCCGCGTCATCGCCGATGCATCTGCGCTCCCCGTCATTCTATACAATATCCCATACCGCACCGGCGTAGACATGGAACTGGAAACGATACGCCGGCTGGCGCAACATGAGCGCATCGTCGCGATCAAAGACTGCGGCGGCAACCAGCAGGCAACGATGCAACTGATCGCAGATAAGCAGTTGCAAGTGTTGACTGGTGAAGACCACCAGTTGCTCAGCAACCTGAGCCTGGGCGGCGCCGGCGCCATCATTGCATCAGCGCACATCTGCCCCAGCCTGTTTGCCCGTATCGCCAGCCTGATGGCAGATGGCGACATCACCCAGGCCAGGGAAATTTTTTATCGGCTGCTGCCGATGATACGCTTGCTGTTTGAAGAACCGAATCCCGCACCGTTGAAAGCGGCGCTGTCCATGCAAGGCAGGGCCACAGCTGCGCTGCGCCCGCCCATGCAAGCGGCGACGCCGGCCATGCGGGACAAGATACAAAAAGAACTGGTCCTACTGCAGGCGATTTAGGCCTGGCGTACAGCAAACAGGTTCGCAAATTCACGCGCCGCGGCTTGCGGGTCTGGCGCCATATAAACGCTGCTGATCGCAGCGACCATATCCGCGCCTGCCGCCACCAGCGGCAGTGCATTGCCGACCGTCATGCCGCCTATCACTACATTCGGCAGCAGGATTGCCGACTTGGCCTGCGCGACAATGCCGACCGGCGTCGTCACCGCGTATTTCTTGATGCGGGAGGGATAAAAGCCGCCGAAAGCGACATAGCTTGCACCGGTGTCGCGGGCCAGATGCGCCAGTTGCAAATCCCCATAGCAGGATGCGCCGACGATCTTCTGCTTGCCGACCTGTATCCGCGCTTCGGCCACCGATGCGTCGGTGCCCCCTACATGCACGCCATCCGCATCCAGCTCCAGGCACAGGCTGATATGGTCGTTGATGATGAAGCTGCGCTGGTAGCGGCGGCACAATTCCTGCAGCGCCCCGGCTTGCTGATGCCGCAATGCCGCATCGGCAAACTTGTGCCGGTATTGCACGATGGCGGCCCCGCCCAGCAAGGCTTGCTCGGTGACTTCCACTAATTTTTGGGTATCGTCCCAATCGGGCGTGACAATGTATAAACCGCTGAGTGCCATGACTAAATCCATTTCAATTTATATTCTTGCCGGTATCATCTGGCCGTCTGTAATCGAGAATGCCGACGCCAGCGCCTGCTGGCAATATGCCTGCGCCTTGTCCAGCGCATGCTCCATGCCGTGCCCCAGCGCCAGCTGCGCCGCGATTGCCGAAGCCAGCGTGCAGCCGCTGCCATGAAATTCGCCGGCCAGGCGCGGCCACTGCCATTCCCGCAGCCAGTGGCCGCCGTGCGCATGGTTCAGCCACAGATTGCTGACCACCGCCGCGCTGCCATGCCCGCCCTTGACTAGCACATCGGTGCACGCGTGCTGCAACAAATACTGCGCTTGCAGCAGCGGCGTTCCGGCCCGCACTCCCAAATGCGAACTTAACAGGCTGGCCTCAGGCAAGTTAGGCGTAAGCAGCGTTGCCACTTCCAGCAAAGGCGCAATGACCTGTAGCGCGTTTTCCACCGCCAATGCGTCGCCGTGCCCGCTGCCCAGCACGGGATCCAGCACAACGGCAAGATCCGGCTGTTTCTGCTTCAGGCTGCATATGATGCAGGCAATGGCCTGCGCATTGGCGCGGCTGCCGGGAATGCCCAGTTTGACCGCCGCCACCGGTATCCTGGCGATCAGCGCCTGTGCTTGCTGGGCCAGGATTTCCGGGGCAACCGGATGCACCGCATGTACCCTGTCGTTATCCTGCACCGTCAATGCAGTGATTACCGTCAACGCATGCGCGCCCTGCGCGGCAATCGCCTGCACGTCGGCCTGGATGCCGGCGCCGCCGCTGGGGTCGCTGCCGGCAAACACCAGTACGCAGCGGCGCTGCACGGCCTGCATCAGACGACGCGGCCGGCCATGGGGGACGATGGCGATGCACTGAAGCGTTTGGCAATGCGTCCCGCCAACCAAGCCTCGCGTCCTGCTTCCACCGCCAGGCCCATTGCCCGCGCCATGCGCACCGGGTCTTGCGCACCGGCGATCGCCGTATTCATCAACACGCCGTCGCAACCCAGCTCCATCGCAATCGCCGCATCCGAGGCGGTACCTACACCGGCATCCACCAGCACCGGCACTTTGGCCTGCTGGATGATCAGCGACAAATTCCACGGGTTCAGGATGCCCATGCCCGAGCCTATCAGCGAGGCCAGCGGCATCACCGCGACGCAGCCTATTTCTTCCAGCATCTTGGCCTGGATAGGGTCGTCGCTGCAATACACCATCACGTCAAAACCGTCCTTGACCAGGGTTTCTGCCGCTTTCAGGGTTTCCGGCATGTTCGGAAACAAGGTCTTTTCATCGCCCAGCACTTCCAGCTTGCACAGTTTGTGCCCGCCCAGCAATTCGCGGCCCAGTTGCAAGGTGTATACCGCATCGGCCGCGGTATAGCAGCCGGCGGAGTTCGGCAATATCGTGTACTTACTCGGCGGCACCGCATCCAGCAGGCTGGGCGCGTTCGGGTCCTGGCCTATATTCACGCGGCGGATCGCCACCGTGATGATCTCGGCGCCGCTGGCCTCGGTAGCCAGCCTGGTCTGCTCCAGATCCTTGTATTTCCCGCTGCCGACCAGCAGGCGGGACTTGTAAGTCTTGCCGGCGATGGTGAGGCCGGATGTTTGTATATCATTCGACATAATTTTTCCTGTTAGCTTACCCTTGAATGGCTAGGCATTAAACTAGGTAGCACTTCGTGGGTACAGGCCGGGGGTGGCCCGGCAGCCACTCACTTTTTCTTGCTTCGCCAAGAAAAAGTAAGCAAAAAGAAGGCGACCGCAGACTTGCCCTTCGGGTGATGACGCAAGCGTCATCACATTTTTCGCATCACAAAAAATGGGAAATGAACGAAACTCGCTACGCTCAGAC
>JABDED010000065.1:0-581 GCA_013287275.1 Betaproteobacteria bacterium | reverse complement strand
GCGTAGCGAGTTTCGTTCATTTCCCATTTTTTGTGAAACGCAAAATGCTGCGTCCCCAGCGGGCTAACGTCACAAACAACCTCAACCCCAACATCCAATCAGGCCTTCTCAAGCTTAAGTTTTGAAATTCATTAACCGCCACCAATTGCACGCACTACGTCTACCTTGTCCTGCGCTTGCAAAATATGCGCTTCCCAAAGTGAGCGTGCAACGATTTGACGATTGACAGCTACTGCAATAGCTTGCTTGGTTAGGCTCAGCTCTGTGATCAGGCCGAACAAACTCTCGCCCTGTTCCACCTGATGCACCGCGCCATTCAGTTCGATTTCCATGTCTGCGGTTTCCTGCGGCCTATTGCTTGCGATACAGTTCAGCGCCGGATTTTATGAACTCCACCGCCTTCACTTCCATCCCCTGCTTCAACGCAGCGATTTCAGATATGCCCTGGCTGGCGGCATACTCGCGCACCTCTTGCGTGATCTTCATCGAGCAGAAATGCGGGCCGCACATGGAGCAGAAATGCGCGACCTTGGCCGAATCCTTGGGCAGGGTTTCGTCATGGAATTCCCTGGCCTTGTCGG
>JABDED010000064.1 GCA_013287275.1 Betaproteobacteria bacterium | reverse complement strand
AACGACAGACGAATTGGGGGAAATGGGGAGTAAAACCCGGCCGAAAAGCGGTTTTTCGAGGCTAAATCGAAGAATCTAGTGGACTGTAATAGTGAAATCGGGAGTGAAAAGCGCGTGCCCGGCGTGCTGGACAAGGCCTACGCCGGCCGCACGCAACCAGGTTGAGATAGCAAACTATCTCAACCTGGTTGTAACACAGTCATGCGCGGCGAGCACGTGACAGGCACTTCTGATTTCACTATTACAGTTCACTAATGCTGCAACAGCATCATCACCGCCGTGCCGACCAGCACCGCGCAAAACAGGATGCGCAGCTTCAATGGCGAGAACTTGTGCGCCAGCGCCACGCCCCAGGAAACGCTGAAGATGCCGCCCACGGCCAGCGGGATGCCGGTGATCCAGCTGACATGGCCGGCATGGGCATAGGTGGCGAGGGCCACTAGCGAACCGGGGATCACCAGCGCCAGCGCCATGGCCTGCGCCTGCATCTGTGTGGTGCCGAAAAAAGTCACCAGCGCCGGCACCGCCACCAGGCCGCCGCCTACCGTGAACAGGCCGGACATGGCGCCGCTGAGCACTCCCACGACAGGGATGAATTTGCCGGATACCGAGGCCCTGGGCGCATGGGCGCCGGAGCGCGCCCGCAATTGCCACAGGAAATACACCGCCAGCAAGATAAGGAAGACCGCAAACGCCAATTGCAGGCTGCGCGCCGCCACCATGGACGCATAGCCTGCCGAAATAAACGAGGTAATGATGGTCGCCACCGCCAGCCCGCCGGTGGCGCCCATGTCTATCTGATTGCGCTGGCGGTAGCGGATGAAACCTATCAGCACATTGGGCGTGATCATCACCAGCGCCGTGCCCTGGGCCAGGTGCTGGTCCATCCCGTATAAAAAACTGAGCACCGGAATCGCAATCAGGCCGCCGCCTATGCCCAGCAAGCCGCCTACGGCGCCCAGGCCTGCGCCCAGTATCAAATTAAAAACGAGAGTAACGACAAGGTGGTCCGACATAAATTTCTTACAGGATGCCGGCGGGAGGATCGGCTTTGGATAAATTCGCGTAAGCAGGGGCCCGGTGACGGTAAATACCGGCCGGGGCCCATGCCGTCGACGACAGGATACAGCAAAGTCAGTGAAATATTTTCATCAGGATGGTCGCAAACACGATCATCGCCGCGCCGCCTATGCGAGTGGATATCTGCGCGAACGGCATCAGCCCCATCCGGTTGGACGCGGAAAGGATGGCCACGTCGCCGGTGCCGCCCAGACCGCTATGGCAGGCCGTGACTATCGCCGATTCTACCGGATACATCTTCAGCCAGGAACCGGCAAAGAAGCCTGCGGCAACCATTGCTGCCACGGTCGCCACACAGATCGCAAAATAGCCGACGGTAAAAGCCTTGACCAGTTCATTCCAGGAGCCGAACAAGGTGCCCAGGCCGACCAGGATCGCAAAGGTCAGGTTGGCGGACATGAAGCGGTACATCTGATAGGCGCCCAGCTCCATCCTGGATGGGATGATCTTGCTGAGCTTCAGCAAGGCCGCGCCGATAATCATCAGGATGGGGCCGGGAATGCCGGTGACCGGCGCCAGCAACGAACCCAGGATGAAGAAGGCGCAGCCTATCAGCAGGCCGGCGCCCAGCAGGCCCAGTTCGATAGGCGCCGCCGTGCCCTGCTCCCGCAGCAGCTCGCGGTCTTCGCCTGACTTGATCAGGATGCCGTCGCCGCTGAGATGCTTATGGGTTTCGCCCAGGCGCTTCAGCATGCCGCTGGCCAGGATCGCAATGACATTGCCCAGCAACGCGGCAGGCACCAGCATCGCGATCAGTTCCGCCTGCGGCTTGCCCAGTATTTCAGAATAGCCGATGGACAAAGGCAAAATCCCTTCGCCTATGCCGCCGCCCAGTATCGGCATCACGATGAAGAAGAAGGTATGCATGGGGTCGTAGCCGAACAGCAAGCCCACCGAGACGCCGGCTGCGATGGCCGCCGCCGTGCCTATCAGCAGCGGGATGAACATGCGCATAAAGCCCTGTACCAGGATTTTATGGTTCATGCCCAGGATGCTGCCGGCCACCAGGCAGGCGATATACAGGTATTGCAGGTTGGCCGTTTTCATCGTGGTGGTAATGGCCTTCAGCATCTCCGGGTCCATCAGCTTGTAGCCGACCAGCGCCGAGGGGATAAACATGCAGAAAATCGCAGCGCCGCCTATATGCTTGAACACCGGCAGCTTGTTGCCGAGCTCTCCCAGCAGGAAACCGGCCAGCATCAGCACGGCAAAGCCGCCTATCATGTCGTTCGGCAGCCTTTTGTTCAGTGCGGCAATGATCGTCACCGCGGCGATGGCTACATACACCGGCAGGGGTAGCGGGCCGATTTTGTAGTCGCGGATTTTGCCCCAGATGCCCGACTCCGTAGGATGCTGTGTTGATGTCTGTATTGCGGGCTGATCGCCCATGCTTGCGTCCATTGCTGTCTCCATGTTGAATGACCGGCCTGTTGTTGTCCTGCGCGCGCCCGAGGCGCGGCACAGCCTTTGCGACCTTGTTGTGAAATGAGTTCCAGATAAATCCTGCCGCCGGCGGCCTGTGGCCGGCTATATTCCTGCCAAAATCTCAAGCACCGGCGTCCAGCCTTTCCCTGGTTTTCTGCGCCACGTCTTGCAGCCAGGGATGCCTCTGCCAATGTCCAGCCGCGAAAGCATTGATTTCTTCGCGGTGCGCCAGCGTTGCCCCTATCACATCCTGCCCTTCCAGGAACATGCGCCTGTGGCGCTCGCTCATCGTAAAAACAGCCTGGTGGCTGTGGCTGCGCACCGTCATTGTTTCCAGGTCCACCGTGAGCTGGTTCGTCTCGGGGTTGGATAAGTCGGCCAGGATGCGTTGCACGTCCGTCTCGTTCAGCATCACCAGCAGCAGCCGGTTATTCATCGCATTGCTGTAGAAAATTTCGCCGAAACTGGACGCGATCACCACCTTGATGCCGTATTGCTGCAAGCCCCATACCGCATGCTCGCGGCTGGAGCCGCAGCCGAAGTTGGGGCCGCCGACCAGCGCTGCCGCATTGGCGTAGCCGGCCTGGTTCAGCACGAAATCCGCGCGCGGCTGCCCCTGTTCATCGAAACGCAGGTCGTATAGCAAGCCCTTGTCCAGTCCGGCTTTATTGATGATGCGCAGGAATTGCTTGGGCATGATCTGGTCGGTATCCAGGTTGGAGATCGGCAAGGGCGCCCCCACGCCCTGTATCAATTTGGATTCAGACATGCAATGCTCCCTGTTTGCCGGCCAGGCCGGCTTCCAGCCTGGCGTTTAAATTTCTGACGTCGGTGATATAGCCGGTGATGGCGGCAGCGGCGGCCATTGCCGGGCTCATCAGGTGGGTAATGCCGCCGCGCCCCTGGCGGCCTTCAAAATTGCGGTTGGTGGTGGAGGCGCAGCGTTCGCCCGGTGCCAGCACGTCGTCGTTCATCGCCAGGCACATCGAACAGCCGGGACGGCGCCACTCGAAACCGCTCTCCATCAGCAGGGCAGCAATGCCCTCCTGCTCCGCCTGCGCGCGCACGGCACCGGAGCCGGGCACCACCATCGCCCTGACGGAAGCAGCCACCTTGCGTCCCTTCACAATCGCAGCGACCTGGCGCAAATCCTCGATACGTGCGTTGGTGCAGGAACCGATAAACACCCGCTGCACCGGGATGCCGTCCATCGCCATGCCGCTCTGCAGACCGGTATAGCGCAGGGCCTGCTGCAATGCGGCGCGATCGTTCGCATCGGCCAGCAATTCCTCCCGCGGCACGGTGCCGGTGACGGCCACCGCCTGATCCGGGCTGGTGCCCCAGGTGACGTATGGAGCGACGTCGGCCGCGTCGAAGCGGTATTCGAGCTCAAACTGCGCATCGCCGTCGCTATGCAGCGTGGCCCAGTCCGCCAGGGCCAGGTCCATCGTCTGGCCGGCAATATCCGGCGCGCGCCGCAATACATACTCGACGGTTTTTTCATCGGGAGCGATCAGTGCGCCGCGCGCGCCCGCCTCCACCGCCATATTGCACAGGGTCATGCGTGCTTCCACCGACAAGGCCGCTATCGCCGTGCCGCAGAACTCCACCGCGTAGCCGCGCGCGCCCTGGGCGCCGATGCGGCTGATGATGAGCATGATCAGGTCCTTGGACATGGTGCCGTCCGGCAGCAGGCCGTCGACCGTGATGCGCATGTCCTTGGCCACCCGGTACACCAGGGTCTGCGTCGCCAGCACATGCTCCACCTCCGACGTGCCTATGCCGAATCCCAGTGCGCCCAGCGCGCCATAGGTCGTGGTGTGGCTGTCGCCGCACAGCACCACCATGCCGGGCCGTATCATGCCGTGCTCCGGTGCGATCACGTGCTCTATGCCTTGCAGCGCGTCATTGGTATCGAACAGGGTGATGCCGTATTCGCGGCAGTTCTTCGCCAGATTGCTTGCCTGGACTGCCGATTGCGGATCCTGGATGATGCGAAAACTCACCGGATGGGTAGGAATGATGTGGTCCACCACCGCCATTTGCTGGGCCGGCACTGCCACTGCGCGCCCCTGCTCCTTCAGTCCGGTAAAAGCCTGGGGACTGGTGTATTCGTTCATGATGTGCAGGTCTGCGTACAGCAGCACGTTGTGCGCATCCAGCCGCAGCACCGTGTGCGCGGCGACCAGTTTTTGATACAGGCTGAGCCCCATGTCTTCTCCATACTTTAGAAAGCGGCCCTGCAAGAACCGCTGATGACAGAAGTGTAGCTCTTGGATTTAAATTCATAATACAATCTCATTTCATCTATTGGTTAATTAAATTTACCAATTAACTTGATTGGGAGTGATTGCATGGACGCCATATCGGATCTTGATTTTTTTGTCAGGCTGGTCAAGCAGGGCAGCCTGGCCTCGCTTGCCAGGGAGTTGGGGTTGACGCCGCCGGCGATCAGCACGCGCCTGTCCCAGCTGGAAAAACGCCTGGGCGTCCGGCTGCTGAATCGCACTACCCGGCGGCTCAGCGTCACGCACGAGGGAGAGATGTACCTGGCAACCGGGTCGCGCCTGCTGGATGATCTGCAGGAGTTGGAGCGCACCATCTCCAGCAGCCGCGCGGTGCCCAAGGGCCTGTTGCGCGTGAATGCCACTTTCGGCTTCGGCCGCCGGCATATCGCGCCCGCCGTCATAGAATTCGCGCGGCGCTATCCGCAGGTGGAAGTGCAGCTGGAGCTGACTGACCGCGCGCTCAACCTGGCGGACAAGGCTTTCGACGTCGGCATCTGGTTCGGCACCGTGCCGGATTCCCGCATGGTGGCGCGCAAGCTGGCCGGCAACCGCCGCCTGCTGTGCGCGGCTCCGGCCTATCTACGGACTGCAGGCACGCCAACCGTGCCGCATGACTTGCAAACACATCAATGCATCGTGCTGCGTGAAAGCGACGCCGCCTACGGCACTTGGCACCTGACACGCGGCAGCAAGCGCGAAACCGTCAAAGTACGCGGCACGCTAAGTACCAATGACGGCGAAACCGCCCTACTCTGGGCATTGGCCGGATTCGGCGTGCTGACGCGTTCCGAATGGGATGTGCAGGCGCACCTGCAGGCAGGGCGCCTGAAGCTGGTATTGGAAGACTGGGCCCTGCCGGATGCGGACATCTTCGCCGTCTACCCGGAAAGGATGAATCTATCGGCCAAGGTGAGCGCCTTTATCGACTTTCTGGGCGAATGGTTTGCAGCGCGACCGGGCTGGAGCGATGAAAACAGCTAAGCCCGGCAAGCGCGCGGCTGCCAGGCTTAAACCTTGCAGGCGCCCTTATGGTCCTTCTGCCCGTCGTTTTTATGCCTGCCGGCGACCTCGTTTGCTTTCGCTTTTTGCTTTTGCTCGTTCGCTACTTCTCCGATATGGCGCGTAATGGCTTCGACGCCTTGCACCGCATGGATGCTTGGTCTTCCGGCGATGAAGAAACATGCGGCGGCTTTGAGTCCTCGCATACGGTGCAATACGCGTTGCTATTGCACCCTACGATATGGCGGGACGGTAGGGCAATGGAATGGGCTCCTCCCCCTACGGCATCGGGTGTGCCAAACTGATGAGGCGTTAAGCAAATCAGTTCACAGATGACGGCGTGACCTTCAATCCCCGGCACGGCATTACTGCACTTCGCCCCAGCGCTTCCATCATGCGAATATCCTCAACGAATATCCGTAAATATCGCACTGCTATGGTGTAGACTGCATTATGGGTTGGCATGTTCGCAAGCAACGCATCTGGACAATGTACGGACGATATGTGGTTCAGTTTTTCAACTGATGGAGAAATATCATGAGCAAGAGCCAGGACAGTAAAAAGGCCGTAAAGAAACAACCGGCCAAAACACCGAAAGAAAAGAAAGAAGACAAGAAAGCGAAGAAAGCGGCTTTACCAAGGCAGTGAGCGGTATATTTACCTCCCCACCCTCATGCCGGCAGAATGATGCCGGTTCCGGCATGATCCTGCAACATCCTGGGATGGCAGGCTAGCTTCAGAACTCAGCCTGCCCTGATCAGCGTAATGGCTTTTTCCGGGCAAGCGCTGACGCACAAGCCGCAAGCCCTGCAGGCATCCGCATTCGGTGTGTATGCCACCTGCATCCCGTGCATACGCAATTTGAACCGGTTCAGCAAACCCAGGTTTTGATAATCCTCGGTATCGATGCGCCGGATTTCAAAGACCTTCTCCGGACAAACGACCGCACAATCCGCCTTGCCTTCGCAGCGCCTGAGATTGACCACGGGCACAATCACACCCGGGCTTTTCTTGCAGTCCGATGTTATTACATTATTCATACCTATTCCCTGTCATCCACCCCGGCAAGGGCCAGCCCCATACGATGGCTAAGCTCAATCCTTGCGCCTGGCACGGAAACCAAACATGCCCTGCTGAAATTTTTCCCGTTCTTCCGGCGTCATCTGCTCCCAGCGCTGCATATGCCGGTGTCTATGCCAGCCGCCATGGCCGCGGAAGCCGCCGAACAATATCCGGCTCAGCACCAGCAGGCCCAGTGCGCGCGCATAGTCGATCTCGCGTGCGCCGACAAACAGCGATGGAATCAGCCAGTTCCACAAGGACATCACCACCCAGCCCAACACCGCGATGCCGACCAGCACCATGACTACTATTTTCAAAAACCTTAGCTTGTATCTCATTTCCACTCATCCTTTAAAACTTGAAATCGTCATAAATCGCCTGCAGCCGTGCCCGCAGATGCAATACCGCATAGCGCTTGCGGGACAGCAGCGTGTTCCGGCTGACGCCCATTTCCGCCGCCAGTTCGTCAAAACTGCGCCCTTCCAGTTCATGTGCGATGAATACCTCGCGCTGTTCCTCCGGCAATTCCATCAACGCATCACGTAGCTCTTCCAGCAGCACGGTGCGCGCGTAGGCCGCTTCCGGCCCGTCTTCGGTGGATGGCAATGCTTCGTCCAGCCACCGTTCGCCGTCCGCATCACCGGATATCTCCGGCAATGCCTGCTCTTTCTTTTTACGGAAGCGGTCGATAATCCGGTTGCGCGCCACCCGGAACAGCCAGGCGCCGACTTGTTCTATCGTCTCGGGCAGGCGATAGGCCTCCACAAACTCGTAAAAGACGTCTTGCAGGATATCTTCCGCTTCGCCGGGATCGGACACGCGTTTGCGGATGAAGCCGGCCAGCCGCGCCCGCTCGCGCAAGACGGTTTCAGTGATGCGATTGTCTTTTTCTGCCATCGGCTCACTCGGGCTCAGCGTCGTTTCCATACCTGTGAAGACGATTCACGGAAAGGAATATTGTAGAAAGATGAAAAAAAATGAAATGAGTTGAATAGCTGAGGCCGCAACGAGGCCGCATCATGCACAGGATAGATGACTTGCAGGCTTTTTTCGGAAGTTTTTACAGGACAATAATACGCGCCAGGATGCCGATCAGGGTTAGTGGACTGTATCAGCTTTCCCCCGGGTTAATGTAAAGGCCCGGTCAAGCCAGGCTAAACGCCCACGCATTAGAAGATTACTCAGGCTGCCGCAAGTCCAGCCTGAGCGTCATTATGCCCTCCCCCGGCATCGGCGTTACCTCAAAACCGAAACGCTTGACCAGGTTAAGTATGCCGATATTCTCCGCCAATGCTTCACCCACGATCTCCGGCGTGCCCCGGCTGCGGCAATAGTCCACTAGTTTCGTTATCAGGATGGAGCCAAGCCCGCGGGATTTGAGGTCGGAACGTACGGTGATGGCGAACTCGACCTGTTCGTTGCCGGGGTCAACCATCGCGCGCACCACGCCCAAGGTTTCATCCTGGCCGTCATCCCGTTTGCGGGTGGCGATAAACGCCATGTCGCGGTCATAGTCGATCTGGGTAAAGCGGGCAAGCTGATCCGGCTGCAACTCGCGCATCCCGATAAACATGCGCAAGCGGACATCCTCCGGGTCCAGCGCATTGAAAAAGGCGATATGCGCCTCTCCATCCTCCGGCCGGATGGGACGCAGCAGCAAAGCTTGCCCTTGCCAGGTAATCCTCTGCTCCAGTTCCGCCGGATAAGGCCGTATCGCCAGGCGGTCCACGCCGGCGGATATACTGACAGCCGCCACCCGTATGCGGGCATCCAGCGCCAGTACCCCGTTAGCATCGGCCAGCAAGGGATTGATATCCAGTTCGGCAATTTCCGGTATATCGGAGACCAGTTGCGATATCTGTATCATGCAGCGGCAAATAGCATCGACGTCGGCTGCCGGCCTGTCGCGGTAGCCCGCCAGCAACCTGGCAACCCGCGTACGCGCGACCATGTCGTGCGCCAGCACCATATTCAGCGGCGGCAAGCCTATCGTATTGTCGTCGATGACCTCGACCGCGATGCCGCCCTGGCCGAACAGGATGACAGGGCCGAACACCGGGTCGGTGGTGACGCCTATGATCAACTCCTGCGCATCAGGCCGGCGCGCCATTGCCTGCACCGAAAAACCGGCCAACGTGGCTCCAGGCCGCACTTCATGCAATCTTTCCCTGATCGCCTGCGCCGCCGCCAGGACCGCTTCGGGCGTTTTCAGGTCCAGCACGACTCCGCCCACTTCGGTTTTATGCGAAATTTCCGGCGACAGCACTTTAAGCGCCACGGGGAAGCCGATTTCTTGCGCGTATTCCACCGCCTGCTGTGCGGTATCGGCGATGTGGGTTTCAACAACAGGAATTCCATACGCTGCCAGCATGGCCTTGGCTTCCGGCTCCGACAGCATGTTCCTGCCGGCGGCCAAAGCCGCAGTCGCGACAGCCTGCGCTGCGGCGCGGTCCGGGAAAAAGTCGGTCGCCAGCGAAGGGGGCGCCTGCATCAGCAAATGCTGATTGCGATGGTATTGCACGATTTGCATAAAACCGCTGACGGCTTCTTCGGGCGTATCGTAGGTGGGAATACCCGCAGCAGAAAATATCCGGCGGGCCGGCGCCATTGAGTCACTGCCGAGCCAGCAAGCGAGCACATTGCGCGATGTTTCTTTCAGCAGCGGCACTATCGCACTAGCGATATCGGTGGAAGGTACGATGGCGGTTGGCGCCTGGATAAACAGGATAGCGTCTGATACCGGATTTTTCAGCAGGATGTCCATCGCCTTGACGTAACGCTCTGCAGGCGCATCGCCGATGATGTCGACCGGATTGCCGTGCGACCAGGTCGGCGGCAATACCGCATCCAGTTGCGCCGCGATTTCAGCCGATATGGCGGCGAGCTTTCCCTGGCTGAACATCAGCGCATCGGTCGCCATCACCCCCGGCCCGCCGCCATTGGTCAGGATAGTCAAACGGTCGCCGCGTATGGTTTTTGCATGCGCCAGCGTTTCCACCGCGGCAAACAGGTCTTCCGTGGCAAACACCCGCAGCATGCCGGCGCGCCGGATCGCCGCGTCGTACACGGCGTCCGAACCAGCCAGTGCGCCGGTATGCGATGCAGCAGCTTTCGCGCCCTCGGCTGCGCGCCCCGCCTTTACCACCAGCACAGGCTTGCTGCGCGCAGCGGCCCGCGCCGCAGACATGAATTTGCGCGCATGCTTGATGTCTTCGACATACATCAAGATTGCCTGGGTATCGGCGTCGCCGGCCAGGTAGTCCAGCACATCGGCAAAATCAACGTCGGCATTGTCGCCCAGCGAGATAAACTTGGCAAAGCCTATCGCGCGCGACCTGGCCCACTCCAGCACCCCGGTGACCAGGGCTCCCGACTGCGACACAAAGGCGATTTTTCCGGGCAGTGCGCCGGTATGCGCAAAGCTGGCATTCAGCCCTATTCCCGGCACCAGCAGGCCCACGCAATTAGGCCCGAGTATGCGCAGCAGATAGGGTTTCGCAGCATCCAGCATCTGTTGTTTGATGCTGGCGCCGTTCCCGCCGGGGTCAAGGTTCAAACCCGCAGTCAGCACGATCGCCGCTCGCGTGCCAAGCGCGCCCAGTTCGGCGATGAGCGCGGGGATGCTTGCCGGCGGCGTGCAGATTACCGCCAGCTCCGGCGCGAACGGCAATTCGCTGGCGCCGGCATAGACCTTCAAGCCGTTCAGGGTGTCGTACTTGGGATTAACCGGAAATATCTCGCCCTTGAATCCGGCTTCCACCAGGTTGGCCAGCACGGTGGCGCCTACGCTATGGGGTTTATTTGACGCGCCGATGACGGCGACGGACTTTGGCGCGAAGAGGTAGTCGAGATTTCTTATGGTCATCAATATTCCTTATTTCAATGTGCGTAGGTACTATTGAATTGCGCTTCGTGGGTGCAGGCCGGGGGTGGCCCGGCGGCCACTTACTTTTCTTTGCTTCGCCAAAGAAAAAGTAAGCAAAAGAAAGGCGACCGCAGACTTGCCCTATGGGTGATGGCGCAAGCGCCATCACATTTTGTGCATCACAAAAAATGGGAAATGAACGAAACTCGCTGCGCTCAGACAACGTTCATTTCTGATCCATTTTCTGTGAAGCACAAAATGCTGCGTCCCGAGCGGAGGTACGTCAACAGCAACTTCAACAACAACCCCAACACCCAAATCAAGCTAACCAGATTTTAAGTTACAGGTTACGATCAAAATTGGAGAATCTGGTTGCCGTTCTTTTTGAATTTGCCGTTGTCTTTGACCTTCAACCGCTCGGAGCCTCGCCGATTGTGCGGCACAGAAAATGGATCAGAAATGAACGTTGTTTGAGCCGAAGGCGAGTTTCGTTCATTTCCCATTTTTTGTGCCGCACAATCGGGCACCCCGTAGGGGCGAGGCTTGCGGTCGCCTTTCTTTTGCTTACTTTTTCTTTGGCGAAGCAAAGAAAAGTAAGTGGCCGCCGGGCCACCCCCGGCTTGCCTCCACGAAGCGCAACATAATTATCTAGTGACAGCCACAACCGCACCCAAAAAGCGCAACTCAACCAACCAGAGCCAACTCCATGCCCACCAAAATCACGGCGTAATCGCCACCTTCAACACCCCATCCCTCTGATTCCCAAAAAAATCATACGCCTGCTCAATATCCGCCAGTTTAAAGCGGTGCGTCACCATCGGCTTCAAGTCCACCCGGCCGGACGCCACCACATTCAGCAGCCTGCGCATGCGCTCCTTGCCGCCTGGGCATAAGGTAGTGACGATCTTGTGGTCGCCCAAACCGGCTGCGAATGCCTCCAATGGCATGGTCAGCTTGCCGGAATAGACACCAAGGCTGGACAGCGTACCGCCCGGCTTCAATACCCGCAGGCAGCTTTCAAAGGTTTGCTGGGTGCCCAGCGCTTCTATCGCGACGTCGACGCCGCGCCCTTCGGTCAAGCGCATGATTTCGGCAACGGGGTCGGTTTTTGTATAGTCTATCGTCACATCGGCGCCCAGGCGTTTCGCCACTTCCAGCCGAGAGCTGACGCCGTCCACCGCGATAATCAGGCTGGCGCCCTTCAGTTTGGCGCCGGCGGTAGCGCACAAACCGATAGGCCCCTGCGCAAAAATCACGACCATGTCACCGATCTTGATCCCGCCGCTCTCGGCGCCGCCAAAGCCTGTGCTCATGATATCGGGGCACATCAGCACCTGCTCGTCGCTGAGGCCTTCCGGAATTGCTTCCAGGTTGGCCATCGCATTCGGCACCAGCATGTATTCCGCCTGCGAGCCGTCTATGGTATTGCCGAAGCGCCAGCCGCCGGCCGCCTTGCCGCCGCATTGCGACTGATGCCCATCCAGGCAGGGATGGCATTGCCCACAAGGCGTAATGGCGCCGACCACTACCCTTTGACCTATGTCGTAACCGGTCACACCCGGCCCCAGGTCGGCAATCACGCCGACCGGCTCGTGGCCTATGATGCGGCCCGGCGCCACCGGATACTCGCCCTTCAGGATATGGATGTCGGTGCCGCAAATCGTGGTCGTGGTAATCCTCATCAGGGCTTCGCCGGGCCCCGCTGTCGGTATCGGCCGGTCTTCCAGTGCAATCTTGCCGGGACGGATGAATACTGCTGCTTTCATGGTGCGCATCGCTAAGCCTTTTAATGACAGACAAGAACATCGGGAATATTTTTTTGGAGGGGGATGTCACCGCTCGAAAGTACTGGATTTAAGCGCCACAACCTGCTGCTCCTGTATCACCACAGCGTAGAAACGATAGTATGCAGCGCTAAATTTCTGACTCATTGCTGACTTCATGATAGTTCATTCTATGTGATTGTTTGACTAATTTCCTTGATCAAGATCAAGTCTTGAATCTATCCGCGGCATACGGAGATTGAGTGCGTTACCGCACAGACCAGAGCCGGTATACCGCGCAGTTTGGGGCACCTCTAACGACACTGAAAGAACATGATGAAAACCGACATGCAGGTGCAGGAAGATGTTATTGCAGAATTAAAATGGGAACCGTCGGTCAACTCTGCGCAGATCGGCGTTGAAGTGAAGGATGGCGTCGTCACGCTGGCGGGCCACGTCGACAGCTACGCAGAAAAACGGGATGCGGAACGCGCTACGCAGCGCGTGTCCGGCGTCAAGGCTTTGGCGGTGGAACTGGATATCAATCTTCCCGGAGGCAGCCTGCGGCACGATGTTGATATCGCGCGTTCAGCAGAAAACGTTTTGCAATGGACGACCTATCTGCCGCGCGATTGCATCAAGGTGATGGTGGAAAATGGCTGGATCACCTTGAGCGGCGAAGTGGGCCTGGAATATCAAAAAACCGTGGCCGCCGATGCAGTCCGCTACCTGTTGGGCGTCACCGGCGTCACCGCCGATATCGTGGTCAAACCCTCGGTATCCGCCGCCACCATCAAGGCGGATATTCAGGCATCATTGAGGCGGCGCGCCAAAGCGGATGCGGAAGACATCCTGGTGGATGTCGATGGCTCCGATGTCACGCTCACCGGACTGGTACACAGCTGGGCAGAACGTGAATTGGCCAACCACTCCGCATGGGGCACTCCGGGCGTGCGCAATGTGGTCGACAGGCTGGTTGTTTCTTACCAATAGGCCGTTCAGGGGCCGGCAGAAAGACCGCTCTGCCCCTTATTTCCAGTCACTCCTTCTTTCGGCCGAGTGGCCGCCCTGACTTCAGGCTGACACGGAAATGAGGGTAAGTCGCTACGGTAGCATACGCGTTGCGGTCATGAAATGGCTACAAGACACTTTCCGGATAACCCGACAAGATGCCCTGATAATGCTTCAGGGATTCGCCGATCAGGACATTGTCCTTCTCAATGTCAAAAAACCGTATGTCCTTGCTATGCGCGCTGGCGCGCACTTTGACGACAGACAAAACACGCCGGAACTGGCCGGAGATCTCCACATAGCGCTGCATCAGGATGGCATCCGCCAGGAAGGCATTGCCGTATGCACTGAAGCGCAATACCGTGTAATGGTCTTCCAGCTCTGCGGTCATCAATACGGTCACTCCCATCCCGGTCAGTACTGCAACCATCCTGTACAGGGCCTCGCGAAAATCTTCGCGGAATACCGATGCCAGCGCCAGCTCGAAACCGGACAAGGAATCAATCACGACCCGCTTTGCCTTCATGCGCGTAATCATCTCCACCAGATCATGCAGGATCTCGTCTATCGACAAATCCAGCGTGCGGGTATTGATCAGGCCGACATTCCCGCTATTGATCAGTTCGTTCAGCTTATGGCTGAGCAACTGGTTGGGGCTCTTCTCAAATGCCGCAATCACGCCCGGCTCGCCTACACGGACGCCTTCAGCCAGGAACTCGGTTGCCAGCACGGTTTTCCCCGATCCCGACGGACCTACCACCAGCAAGGAATATCCGGCCGGCAAGCCGCCTCCCATCATGTCATCGAGCTTGGGCACGCCCATTGAAAGCCGCTTGTCGCCTGATATTTTCACGTCCCCGGCGGTGTCCGGCTTCACGACTGCCCGCGGAAAGACCCGCACGCCGTCATCGCTGATGCGGAAGGTATGCACGCCCGGGCTCTGGGCCTGGCCGCGCATCTTGACGACTTGCATCTTGCGTATCATCGCATCGCGGTGCACCAGTTGCGACATCCAGATAATGCCGTCCGCCACAGTAAACACCGGGCTGGATTCGGCCTCGGGTGCCAGATACTCGCCGATCAGGAACGTGGTCGCCTGCCAGCCCGTCATCTGCATACCCAGTTGCTGCACAAAATGCTGCAGTCCGGCCACACCGCTATCCATGGCCTTGGCCGACTGGGCAACCGAGCGGAAGGAATCGACGAACACCAGGCTGGGAGAAAAACTCTGCACCTCTTCGGCGATGCGTTTCAGCACGCGGTCAAAGTCCCCTTGCAGCAGGTCGGCGGCAAGATTCACGAATTTGATCGATTGATTGACCTTGTTGACGTCAAAGAAGGGGAATTGCTGTTGATCGCCCAGCACGGTAAAGAACAAGGCCGTGCGCTCAGGATTCGCCAGCGAAAACATCATCTGGTGCGCCAGCGTGGTCTTGCCACTGCCCGGCGTGCCGGCAAGCAGGTTGAACGAAAAC
Source organism: Betaproteobacteria bacterium (assembly GCA_013287275.1). Lineage (GTDB taxonomy): Bacteria > Pseudomonadota > Gammaproteobacteria > Burkholderiales > Burkholderiaceae_D > Undibacterium. Next base: position 482 of record JABDED010000064.1, on the reverse strand, counting down.
TCCGGCAGCCCGCCGCCCAGCAGGTCGTCCAAACCAGGCACGCCCGTCGCCAGGCGGCGTATGGTTACTTTATTACTCATTATGGATTTCCTTTTGCAGCAGTATTCAAAGCATCATCACCCCAGGCCGAACGCAAGATACTGGTCGTTAGCTGTTCACCGATCAGCGCACTTAATATATCGACGAAGGTATCCAGCAAAACTATGCTCGCTTCGCCGGCTTCCTTGGCGTCTCGCCCTTCCAGGCTGGTTCTTAGTCCTGCGAATCGGGAGTCTGCCGCTTGCGACGGATGGCCGGGAGCCATCCACGGAAACGTAGCGCCGGCAAGATGCAGGCTCCTGGAATAAAGCGACTGGAAGCCGCCCTCTCCTATGATCAGGATGAGTTCGGCGGCAAGCCGTTCCCACAGATGGATGGTGACGTCCACGATGGCATCCGGCCGCTGCATGACGGCGCTGGTAATCATTCGGTGGCGTTGAGCG
>JABDED010000063.1:11292-15629 GCA_013287275.1 Betaproteobacteria bacterium | reverse complement strand
AGCGCGGCCTGAAGGGCGTGTCCAATCCGTCTGCGCTGTTTTTATCGCAGCACGACACCCAGGTGGCCGGCTCTTGCGTGATGGTGACGCAAGAGGGCACGCGCCCCTTGCTGGTGGAGATACAGGCGCTGGTGGACAGTTCGCATGCACCCAACGCGCGCCGCTTGTCGGTGGGCCTGGAGCAAAACCGGCTGGCGATGCTGCTGGCGGTATTGCACCGGCATGCGGGAGTGGCTGCTTTTGATCAGGATGTCTTTATCAATGCGGTAGGCGGCGTCAAGATTACCGAACCCGCAGCCGATCTGGCGGTGCTGCTGGTGATCAATTCTTCGATGCGCAACAAGCCCTTGCCGCGCGGCCTGGTCGTGTTTGGCGAGGTCGGCCTGGCCGGCGAGATACGCCCGGCGCCGCGCGGCCAGGAACGTTTGCGCGAAGCGGCCAAACTGGGTTTTTCGATCGCGATGATACCCAAGTCAAACGCGCCCAAGCAAAAGATAGAGGGCTTGACCATCATCGGCGTGGACCGGATAGAAGAGGCCTTGAACAAGATACGCGACGTGGATAGTTACGTCGTAGACCAGTAGGCTTATTTAGGTCACTTCAGGCCGTTTGCCCGGAGAGTTGCAGTGCCGCCTCGGTTGCGGCCTGCGTGCCGCTCCTGACCGCGGCTTCCAGCGTGGCCGGGTAGTCACCGGCGGTATAGTCGCCGGCGATCCAAAGGCCGGGAACGGCTGTCTGATTCGGTGGCCGCACCAGGCCGGGAGTGCAGGAAAAGGTGGCGCGCTTCTCCGAGATCACTTGCTGCCATAACGGTGTTGCCAGGGCCGGCATGTCCAGGCTTTGCGCCAGCTGGTTTGCAATTGCGGCCGCCAGCGCCTCGCTGCCCAGTGCGATGGCCTCGTTCGACACACTGACGACGACGGCCAGCAAGCCCGCCTGATCCGCGTTGAGCTGGCCGCGGTCGAACACGAATTGGCCCCAGTTGCCGGCTTCCGGCTCATCCCGCAGCGCAAAGAAGGGCCGAGGCAAGCGCAGGCCTGCATCGTATTGCAGATAGCAGGTAGTAATAGGCTCATAATTGAAAGAGGGCAGGGCTGGCGTGTCTTCAACTCCGCCTGACGCTGCAGGCAGGCCGGCCACCAAGCCGGCAAGCAAGCCGGCGGCGGTTTCCGCGCCGGTTGCGACGATCACCGCGTCATAGCCTTCCAGTTGCCGGTCGGCGCCGCCATTGGCAATGTCCAGCGTCCAGCCTGCCGATGCGCTGCGCCGGATTTTTTTGACCGTGCGGCCGCATAGCACCTCGCCACCGTGGGCCTGCACGAATTGCGATGCGTGCTCGGGGAATAGCGTTGATAAATCGGTGCGCGGCAACAGCATGTCGGATGCGGCGCGTTTTGCTCCCAGGCTGTCGCGCAGCACGTTCAGGAAAACCTGGGCGGACGCGCGTTCCGGCGGCGTATTCAGCGCAGCAATGCATAGCGGGGTCCACATCAGGCGGTTGAGCCGCTCTGTCTGGTCAAAGCGCTGCAGTAATTCGCTGACGCTGCAATCCTGGTATAGCTGCCACCCCATCCAGCGCGCGGTAGTCGAAAAACGCGCCAGCGACATCTTGTCTGCGCGGCTCAAGCCTGTGGCGCGCAGCAGGGCAGACAGCAAATGCAGCGGCGCCGGCAGCCTGGGCGCGGCAAAATGCATGCCGTCGCTGCCCGGCGGATAGCACATCTGCAGCGGCAGGCGCAGCAGCGCGCTGTCGGTATCGACGCCGACCTTGCGCATCAGGCGCAGGCTTTCCGTATAGGCGCCCAGCAGGATGTGCTGGCCGTTATCCAGCGGCTTGTCCTGCAACTCCACTTTGCGGGCGCGCCCGCCCAGGGTGCGGGAGGCTTCCAGCAGGCTTACCTGGTGGCACCGGCCGGCCAGTTCGACGGCGGCCGCGCAGCCGGCCCAACCGGCGCCGATGACCGCGATACGCTTGCACGGCTGGAGGGGTTTAGCCACGGACGTAAGTCTTCCATGCCAGCCACAGCTTGCGGATGGGCGTCAGCGAAATACGCTGGTTCAGCACGTGGAAGCCGTCTTCCTTGATTTCCACCAGCAGCGCGCGGTAGATCGCCGCCATGATCAGGCCGGTACGCTGCGCCCTGCGGTCTTCCGCCGGCAGCAGCGCAAAGGCTTCATCGTAGAGTTTTTGCGCGCGCTCATACTGGAACTGCATCAGCGCCTCAAACTGGGGACTGTGGCGGGCATTCAGGATGTCTGCAGCGGTGACCTGGAACTGTTGCAGCTCGTTGACGGGCAGGTAGATCCGGCCCTTGCGCGCATCTTCGCCGACATCGCGGATGATATTAGTCATCTGGAAGGCCAGGCCAAGCTTCTCTGCAAAATCGCGGGTTTGCGGGTTTTTGATGCCGAAGATGCTGGCCGACAGGATGCCGACCACGCCGGCAACATGCCAGCAGTACTTTTGCAATGCGATGAAATCCAGATAGCGGGTCTGGTTCAGGTCCATTTCCATGCCGTCGATGATGGCTAGCAGGTGCGCGCCATCCAGTGCGTAATCCGCCATATGCGGCAGCAAGGCCTTGGTGACCGGGTGGGTGGGGGCGCCTGCCAGCATGGCCTGGATTTCCTGGCGCCACCAGCCCAGCTTGGCCCGGGCTACCGAATCGTCGCTACTTTCATCGACTACATCGTCCACTTCGCGGCAAAATGCATACAGCGCGGTGATCGCGCGCCTTCTTTGCAGGGGGAGGAACAAGAAGCTGTAATAAAAACTGGAGCCGCTTTGTGCTGCTTTCTGTTGGCAGTATTCGTCTGGGGACATGCTTGGACAGTCTGGGGCTAAAGTTAAGCGGCAAATGCCGGGATAAAAGCGATATGACGTTTGCAGACGGCGGATCGTCGACGGCTATCCGGCGCATCTATAAATCAAACCATATGGTTTGATGCTATTATCGCATCAAATTTTCGATATACCTGCTGCCTGTTCATTTTGGGCGGCATGAAAGTGCCTGCACTGGCGATGTAAATTCGGGTAACAGAATGTAATCCCCTATGCCTGGCCTGCCACCTGAGGTATATCTAGCTCGTATAATGGTGCGCGCATTATAATATCGCCCGCAGGGCTTTCGCATTAAAAACATTAAAACTGGAAAATATCTTGAATAAATCTAAATTTGCAGCAGTTGCAGGTGTAGTCAGCCTCATCGCCGCGCTGGCGGGATGCGGCGGTTTTGTATATACCACGGTCGGCGGCACCGTGACCGGCCTTACCTCTACTGATGCCACAGTTACAAATACGCTGATCTTGAGGAATGATACTAATTACACTGCGACCTTGTCGGCTGACGGCCCTTTCTCATTTAATGTTGCCAGCGACGCTGCTTATACCATTTCTGTCTCGACCCAGCCTTTGCGTGTCTATTGCACCGTCGCCAACGGCACCGGCAGGATGACCAGCTCCGCTTCTGTCACCAATGTGCGCGTGACCTGCATCCCTGCCGCCCCTGTCGGCGGCAACGTGACCGGCCTGAACATAGGCGCCACCCTGGTTCTGGCCAATAACAACGGCAACACCGACACCTCGCTGATCGACAGCCTGAACGTGTCCAGCGTGACCAGCAGCCCTACCTTCACTTTCAATAAATATGTCCCTCCCGGCAAGCCGTTTGCAGTAAGCGTATATACGCAGCCAGCAGCGCAAAATTGCGCCGTTTCAGCAAACGGCACCGGCGTCATCGACGGCGCCAACCTGGATGCCTACAAAAATATCATGGTGACTTGCGCACCGGCCGTCCCGGTTTCCGTTGCGTTGAGCGGGTTGGCAGCAGGGGCGACGCTGACGCTGACCAATAACGGCGATACCGCGGTCAATAATATGATTACCACGACGATTAACGGTAATTTCACGTTTAATCAAAGCATGACGGAAGGCCAGGTCTATAACGTAGCGGTAGGCACCCAGCCTGCAGGCCAGGTCTGTACGGTGACGAACGGCTCCGGGACTGCGCACCTGGCCGACCCGACAGCGGCAACCAATATTGTGGTGACCTGCGCCAATAAGTAATTAAGTAGTCGCTGAAACTGTTTGCGGCGGCATCAAGCCGCCGCAAACAGAGACACATATATAACAAGGGCGCCTTCCAGGCGCCCTTGTTATATATGCTCACAGCTCTTCCAGCACTCCGGCCTCGTTGAAGTAAAAAATCCCCTCGTGCTTGAATCCCCACTTGCCGCCCTTCAGCCTGACAAAAGGCTCATAGCTGAAAAAAGGCACGTCGCCCAGCCTGGCTGAATTATTCGATTGTATGAACTGGCGTCCTTCGCGCGGCCTGGAT
>JABDED010000063.1:0-11282 GCA_013287275.1 Betaproteobacteria bacterium | reverse complement strand
CTTCGCGCGCGGCGGCGATGCTGTGGCCTACATTATTCCGGTAGTCGAGATTGACGAAGCCGCCCTGGCGTATCCGCATATTGGTCCAGTCGAACAACTGGCCGAAAGTGGTGTGGGGCCGCACGATGTTCAGCATCTGCGCATGCATCTGATGCAGGAAACTCAGGCCGTTTTTGAATTCCAGCGATTGCGGCGCATCGGTGACTTTCCCATTTTCGACGACGAAGGAGCGGGCGCAGTCGCCCCAATACTCTTTGTAGGTTGGGCTCAGGTCTATCGTCACCAGGTTCAATGAGCCGACGGATTCGTCGCAGGGACTGTAATCCCGGCCCGATACCGATACGCAGCTACGCGACCCCAGCAGCACCAGCGCCGGGCAGTTGTAATACCAGGTATCCGGATAGCCGGCCTCCCGCATCATCTGGTGCGCCTTGGCGGCGATGCTTTGTTCGGTATCTTCAGGAGTGATCAGTGGCGCCAGTCTGCTTAATACAGATTTGGCGGCGAGTTGGACTTTGCGGTGTTCGGCAATTTGTAATTCAGTAGGCATGGCTGGATCGGTTTGTTACTGGTGATGAGGTTGACGGCATCGTCGCTTATCTGCCGGAGTCGCCGGCGGCATTGACCCACGCCCTGGTCACGTCAAAGTGGCGCCACTGATAGAGCAACTAAGTGCAAAGCTGAATAGTAGGAAAGCTAGGCGATATATACAAGTTTGCATGTAGTTAACAGCGCTTGAGGCGATTAAATCGAAGGTCATGCATGAAAAAACGGCTTCCGCACTGGTTTAATTTTTGTCCCTGCGCATGGTAAAACCCCAGGGTCAAGAAATGCCATAATAAATTTGCAACAAATTGTAAGGGGCGGCCAAAGTCCTTTCGACTATGCTGGCAGGGCAAAGAGGGCGGTAGCCGCCGTCTGGCGTGGCGAATGCTGGACGGCTACATCCAGGCCGCGCGCCATAGCAATAGCATCCAGTCCGATTTGGCCAGCTTGGGGCGCTGCGTGAAGACGTTGCCGTTCACCCGGTCTATTTTTTCCAGTATGCGCAGCCCGCCTTGCACCACCAGGCGCAACTCCCAGCCTATGCGCCCCGGCAGCTTCTTTGCCAGCGGACTGCCCGCCGTCAGCATGGCCCTGGCCCTTGCGGTCTGGAAAAGCATCATTTGCCGCCAGTTGCCGTCCGTGCTGGCCGAGGCGATCTGCTGTTCGCTGATGCCAAACTTCTGCAAGTCTTCCTGCGGGATGTAGATGCGCTGCTTTTGCCAGTCGACCGCAATGTCTTGCCAGAAATTGATTAATTGCAAGGCTGAGCATATGGAGTCCGATTTCACCAAATCCTCAGGGGTAGCACAGCGATACAGGTGTAACATAAGCTCACCTACCGGATTTGCCGATCGCCGACAATAATCCAGCAAGTCGTCAAAATCAGCGTACCTGGTGGTGACGATATCCTGCTTGAACGCAGATAAAAGGTCCCGAAACGCCCGTACCGGCAAGCGATGCTCGCGAATGGTCGCCGCCAAAGACTGAAACAAACCTGATTTGCTTTGTATATGCTGTTCCAGCAGGTCCAACTCTTGCTCGAACTGGTTTAGCTCTGCCAGTCGCTGCTCTGCCGGTGCGTCGCCTTCATCCGCAATGTCATCGGCGGTCCTGGCAAAGGCATAGATGGATTCGACCGCCGGCCTTAGCGGCGCTGGCAATAAGAAAGATGCTACAGGGAAATTTTCGTAGTGTTCTACCGGCATAAGTCTCTTAATGACTGAAAAGTCATTGGCAAATATAAGATGCATCACTATAATTACTAACCGCCAAGTCAGTAACTTAGATCAGCCAAGCAAAATAATAAAAACAGCAATAATTTCTGGAAAACGTGCATCCGCATCCGTAGTATCAAATCGAAAAAACTGAACAGACTTGTTTTCAAGAGCCTGCATAGTAAAGGAAAACTCTCGTGTTAACACCACAAACTACAGACCATCCCGCAGCAGCACCGGATTCGCACCCGGCAATTCAATCCCGCGCCGGCCAATGGTCCGGTCGGGCGAAATACCCTGTTGTGCTGGCGCTGGCGGCGGCTTTGATATTAAGCGCTTGCAGCAAGCCCGCAGAAAAAATCGAAGAGGTGCGCCCGGTCAGGGCCATCAAGCTCGCCGCTGCCGATGTCGATGTGGCGACCGAGTATTCTGGCGAAGTGAGGGCCCGGGTCGAGTCCAGGCTGGGTTTTCGGGTAGGCGGCAAAATCGTTGCGCGTAAAGTGGACGTGGGCGCCTTGGTAAAACGGGGCCAGGTATTGATGCAACTGGATCCGCAAGATCTGGCCCTGGCCCAGGCGCAAGCCAAGGCGGGACTGTATGCGGCAGAAAGCAATCGCGATCTGGCCAAGGCGGAGTTGCAGCGCTACCAGGATTTGCGTGCAAAGAATTTTGTCGCCGCCACCGTGCTGGATAGTAAGCAAACAGCGTTCAAGTCGGCACAGGCCAGCTATGAGCAAGCCGTCGCTGCTTATAAAAACCAGTCCAACCAGTCCGGTTACGCAACCTTGACTTCGGATGTGGACGGCGTGGTGACAGGCATAGATGCGGAGGCAGGGCAGGTGGTGGCGGCCGGCACGCCGGTGGTGCGTGTTGCGCAATCCGGCGACATGGACGTGGTGGTCGGTATCCCGGAAGACCAGGTCAACACCATTCGCCAGATCGGCGATATCAGCGTTCGCCTGTGGGCCAATCCGAAGCAGACCGTGCCCGCCAAATTGCGGGAACTGTCGCCGATCGCCGATTCAGTGACGCGCACTTATACTGCCAAAGTGGCGATACCTTCGACTACGCCGGATGTCAAACTGGGCATGACCGCTTATGTCACCTTTGGAACAAAAAATCCCAATCCCATGATCAAGCTGCCGTTGACGGCCTTGTTCCAGGAAAAAAATACCACGTCGGTGTGGATCGTTGAAAACGGCGCCGTGAAACTGGTGCCGGTGCAGGTGGCGGGCTCGTCAGGCGATGACCTGCTGATCGCCCGCGGCGTGACCCCGGGACAGACGGTCGTCACGGCCGGCGTGAATTTACTGAAGCCGGGGCAGAGGGTAACGATACTCGGTGAGACTACTGCAGCGCCGAGCCAGGCCACGGCGGCGGCATCTCCCGCTGCGGGAGCCGCTAAATGAGCGATTCCTCAAAGGGCTTTAACTTATCCAGGTGGGCGCTGGAGCATATCCCGCTGACGCGCTACCTGCTGGTCGCCTTGCTGCTGGGCGGGATCTGGAGCTATGGCAAGCTGGGGCAGGACGAAGACCCGCCGTTTACTTTCCGCGCGATGGTGGTCAGCGCCAACTGGCCGGGCGCCACCGCACTGCAAATGGCGGACCAGGTGACCGACAAGCTGGAAAAGAAATTGCAGGAAACACCGTATATCGACCGCATACGCAGCTATTCCAAGCCGGGCCAGACCCTGATCATCCTGCAGTTGCGTGAATCCACGCCGCCCAAGGAGACTGCGCAGGCCTGGTACCAGGTGAGGAAGAAGATAGGCGATATACGCGGCACCTTGCCGCCGGGCGTGCAAGGGCCGTTCTTCAATGACGAGTTCGGCGACACCTATGGTTCCATCTTTGCCTTGTCCGGCGACGGCTTCACCTATCAACAGGTAAAGGATTATGCAGACTTTGTGCGCCAGCAATTCCTGCGGATTCCTTCGGTATCCAAGGTGGAAATGTTCGGCGTGCAGGACCAGAAGATCAATATCGTCTTTTCGCAGAAAAAATTCTCACAGCTGGGCATTCCGTTTGATGCCGTGGTGTCGCAAATCGCTGCGCAAAACTCGGTGGAAGGGACCGGCGTGATGGTTACCCCGACCGACAATTTGCAGGTGAGGGTAACCGGCGCGCTGATGAGCCTGAAAGACCTGGAGGATTTGCAATTGCGCGCCAACGGCACGACTTTCCGGCTGGGCGACTTTGCCGACGTCACCCGCGGCTACTCCGATCCGCCGTCGGACAAAATGCGTTTCAACGGCAAGGAGGTGATAGGCCTGGGTATCTCGATGGAGCGGGGCGGCAATATCATCGAACTGGGCAAGCATCTTGAGAGTGCGATGAAAGAAATCCGCGCCAAGGTGCCGGTCGGCATACAGATAGAGCGGGTGTCCGACCAGCCCAAGATGGTTTCTTCGTCGGTGGGTGAATTCATCCATACGCTGATCGAGGCGGTGGTCATCGTGCTGGCGGTCAGTTTCCTGTCGCTGGGTTTGCACACCAGGCCTTTTCGCCTGGATATATGGCCGGGCCTGGTGGTGGGCTTGACGATACCGCTGGTGCTGGCGGTGACCTTCTTGTTCATGCGTATCTTTGATATCGATCTGCACAAGATATCGCTGGGTGCGCTGATTATTGCACTGGGTTTGCTGGTGGACGATGCGATCATTGCGGTAGAGATGATGGTGCGCAAGATGGAAGAGGGCTTTTCGCGTTTTGATGCGGCTACCTTTGCCTACACATCGACCGCGATGCCCATGCTGACGGGGACCCTGATCACCGCAGCCGGCTTCTTGCCGATAGGCCTGGCCAAATCTGCCGCCGGCGAGTACACGTTCTCGATGTTCTCGGTGAATGCGCTGGCCTTGATCATTTCCTGGCTGGCGGCGGTTATATTCACGCCTTACCTGGGTTACCTGCTGCTGAAGGTCAAGCCGGCTGCGTCCGCCGATGGCGCGCATGAGCTGTTCGATACGCCTTTTTATTCGCGCTTCCGCGCATTGGTGAACTGGTGCGTGGAATGGCGCAAGACGACGATCGTGATCACGCTGGCAGTGTTCGGCCTGGGCGTGTACGGTTTTAAATTTATTGAACAGCAGTTCTTCCCCGATTCCAGCCGCCCCGAGCTGATGGTGGAGATGTGGCTGCCGGAAGGTTCATCGTTCAAGGCGAATGAAGCGCAGGTGAAAAAGTTTGAAGCCTTTATCAATAAGGAGCAGGGCGTGGAAAGCGTGACTTCCTATGTCGGCACCGGCAGCCCGCGCTTCTATTTGCCGCTGGACCAGATTTTCCCGCAGACCAATGTGTCGCAACTGGTAGTGCTGGCCAAGGACTTGAAGTCGCGTGAAGCATTGCGCCTGAAGATCACGCAAATCTTCAAGACCGATTTCCCCGAGGTGCGCGGCCGCGTCAAGCTGTTGCCGAACGGGCCACCCGTGCCTTATCCGGTACAGTTCCGGGTGACCGGCCTGGAAGTGGCGAAAGTGCGCGAGGTTGCCGACCGCGTCAAGGAAGTCATGCGCGCCAATCCGAATGCCTTGGGCGTCAACGACAACTGGAACGAGTCGGTAAAGGTCGTACGGATAGACCTGGACCAGGAAAAATTGCGCGCGCTGGGTGTGACTTCGCAAACCGTGATGCGCGCCGCCAATACGATATTGTCGGGCACCTCCGTCGGCCAGTTCCGCGAAGGGATCAATCTGATTGATATCCTGGTACGGCAGCCGGTGGACGAACGTTCTACCATCAATGCGCTGAGCCAGGCGAATATCCCGACTGCCAGCGGCAAGACCGTGCCGCTGTCGCAGGTCGCGCGCATACAGCTGGTATGGGAGCCGGGTGTGGTCTGGCGCGAGGGCCGCGAATGGGCGGTGACGGTACAGTGCGACGTGGTGGACGGCATACAGGGGCCGACCGTGTCCAGCCAGATATCGCCGAAACTGGACCAGATACGCGCCAGCCTGCTGCCAGGTTACAAGATAGAGTTGGCGGGCGCGGCAGCCGACAGCGGCAAGGCGCAAGACTCGATCGCTGCCAATGTGCCGCTGGTAGTCTTCATCATCTTCACCTTGCTGATGCTGCAATTGCATAGCTTCTCGCGTGCTTTGCTGGTATTCCTGACCGGTCCGCTGGGAATAGCCGGTGCGGCAATGGCCTTGCTGATCCTGCAAAGACCGTTCGGCTTTGTGGCGCAGCTCGGCGTGATTGCCTTGTTCGGCATGATTATCCGCAACTCGGTGATCCTGATCGACCAGATTGAGCACGATATCCAGAATGGCGCGAGTGCCTGGGATGCGATTGTCGAATCGGCGGTAAGGCGTTTCCGTCCTATCATCCTGACCGCTGCGGCAGCGGTGCTGGCGATGATACCTCTGTCGCGCTCGGTATTCTGGGGCCCGATGGCGGTGGCGATCATGGGCGGCCTGATCATTGCCACGGCGCTGACGCTGTTGTTCCTGCCGGCCTTGTATGCAGCGTGGTTCAGGGTGAAGAAGCCCGCGTGATGGGCTGAAGCGCGAAGCCCGCAACGCCGCAAGTTCGATGCTGCGGGCGCAAGCCTGGCTTCCCATGCGGATATCGGATTTGCCGAGGTAAAAAGCATGCTCCACGAAAGGCGCGAAAAGTACGAAGAAAACGATTAGGGGAGGCGGCTGGGATCTGCGCTACTAACCAAGCCTACAAAGGCTATAGTGGAATTGGACGCTGATACTTTTTCGTGTTTTTCGTGCCTTTCGTGGACAAGAAAGAACTTTCTCTATAAATAATTCCCGCCATCAATTAAATTCCAAATTACTACGAAAAAAACGAGACACGGCTAGGTAAAATCCAGTAGAATACGCGGCTGGAGTTGAAATGCCACATGCGATAGTTTTGGGCGACACTTGATTTTCGGGTCGCCCTTTGCTTTTGTGCTAATTCCCGCGAGGATGGCGAAATTGGTAGACGCACCAGGTTTAGGTCCTGACGCCAGCAATGGTGTGGGGGTTCGAGTCCCCCTCCTCGCACCACAGAATTTTTTTATATTTGGACAATTTTCATGGCAACTGCAGTCGAAACTTTAGATAAATTAGAGCGCCGTCTTACTATTTCTTTCCCGATCGCAGAAGTGCAGTCCGAGGTAGAGAAGCGTTTGAAAGTGCGCGCACGCACGGCGAAAGCCCCTGGCTTCCGCCCAGGCAAAGTGCCAATGAAAATGGTTGCCGCACAATACGGCTACCAGGTTGAGACTGAAGTGCTGAACGACAAAGTCGGTCAGGCATTCAATCAGGCTGCCAACGAAAACAACCTGCGCGTAGCGGGTTACCCAAAAATTGAACCGAAAACCGGTGAAGCCGTTGCCGAAGGCAGCCTGGCTTTCGATGCGACTTTTGAAGTCTATCCAGAATTCACGGTCGGTGATTTGTCCTCTGCTGAAGTAGAACAAGTCAAGGCGGACGTCAGCGATGTAGAGATCGATAAAACGATCGACATCCTGCGCAAGCAGCGTGTGCATTACCACGTTAAAGGCGAGCAGGGCGCGCACGGCGACGGCGGCGAACAATCCGCTCAAAACGGCGACCGCGCTACTGTAGATTTCACCGGCAAGATCGACGGCGTTGAATTCGCCGGCGGCAAGGCAGACGATTTCGCATTTGTGCTGGGCGAAGGCCGCATGCTGCCGGAATTTGAAACTGCAACCCTGGGTTTGAAAGTTGGCGAAAGCAAAACTTTCCCATTGTCTTTCCCCGAGGACTACCATGGCAAGGATGTTGCCGGCAAAACAGCGGAATTCACGATCACGCTGAAAAAGCTGGAATGGGCGCACCTGCCGGAAGTCGATGCGGATTTCGCCAAGATGCTGGGCATCACCGACGGCGACCTGTCCAAAATGCGCACCGACATCAAGGAAAACCTGGAGCGTGAAGTCAAGGGCCGTGTCAAAGCCAAGACTAAAGACAGCGTGATGGATGCGCTGGTCAAAGCGGTTGAGTTCGACGTGCCCAAGACTTTGGTCGAGCAAGACGGCCAGCGCCTGGCAGAAATGACACGCCAGGATATGGCGCAGCGCGGCATGAGCGTCAAGGACGTGCCGTTCCCGCCAGAATTGTTTGCAACCCAGGCTGAGCGCCGCGTACGCCTGGGCCTGATTCTGGCTGAGCTGGTCAAGGTCAACAAGCTGCAGGCAACTGCAGAGCAGATCAAGGCCCAGGTTGAAGATTTCGCCCAAAGCTACGAAGATCCGCAACAAGTAGTTAAATACTACTACAGCGATCGTAGCCGTTTGGCTGAAGTGGAAGCCCTTGTATTAGAAGAAAACGTCGTTACTTATGTGCTGGGTAAAGCGAAGGTGACAGACAAGGTTCTGCCTTTCGACGAATTAATGGGTAACAACGCGCAAGCTTAACAATTAAGGAAATCACACATGTCAGGCATCATCCATAATTCTGCATTAGAAACCAACATGCTAGGCATGGTGCCAATGGTTATTGAGCAAAGCGGCCGAGGTGAGCGTGCATACGACATCTACTCCCGCCTGCTGAAGGAGCGTGTGATTTTTCTGGTCGGCCCGGTCAATGACCAGGCCGCCAACCTGATCGTGGCGCAATTGCTGTTCCTGGAGAGTGAAAATCCTGACAAGGATATTTCCCTGTACATCAACTCCCCAGGTGGCTCTGTTTCGGCAGGGATGGCAATTTACGACACCATGCAGTTCATCAAGCCTGATGTTTCAACTCTGTGTACCGGTCTGGCGGCATCGATGGGAGCTTTCCTGTTGGCTGCCGGCGCCAAAGGCAAACGCTTCTCGCTGCCTAATTCACGGATCATGATCCATCAACCGCTGGGTGGCGCGCAAGGCCAGGCTTCGGATATCGAAATCCAGGCGCGTGAAATACTGTATCTGCGCGAGCGCCTGAATGCGATGCTGGCTGAAAAAACCGGCAGGAGCATAGAGCAGATCGCCAAGGATACCGATAGGGACAATTTCATGTCTGCAGATGCGGCAGCTGAATATGGTCTGATCGATAAGGTACTCACACATCGCACCTGATACGATGCCTGGGGTCGTGCCCGGTCATTGAAATATTGAAAAACGCCCGCACTATGAAGGTCCGGGCGTTTTTTTTATTGTGCTCTATAATCTGACTTGTAAATGCAATAAACCAATTTGCACATATCCTGGCCGGGCTAAAAATAAGTTCGATGACGGATTGTGAATTTGCAGGTAATATCAAACCCATTTCTGTTTAAATATTCGTACCATGCCCGATAAAAAATCCTCCACTGGCGAAAAGCTGCTCTATTGCTCCTTCTGTGGCAAGAGTCAACATGAGGTAAAAAAACTGATTGCAGGGCCGTCGGTTTTTATTTGTGACGAATGCATCGATTTATGCAATGACATCATTCGTGACGAAGTGGCAAGCCTGGACTCCATTTCCAGCCCACGTACCGAATTGCCGACTCCGCTGGAAATCACCGAGCTACTGGATCAATATGTGATCGGCCAGTCCACGGCGAAGCGCATCCTGGCGGTGGCGGTGTATAACCACTACAAGCGCCTGAAGCACCTGGGCAAGAAAGACGACGTAGAACTGGCCAAGAGCAATATCTTGCTGGTAGGTCCTACAGGTTCCGGCAAGACCCTGTTGGCGCAGACACTGGCCCGCATGCTGAACGTGCCTTTCGTGATTGCCGATGCGACAACGCTGACCGAAGTCGGCTATGTCGGTGAGGACGTCGAAAACATCATCCAGAAATTGCTGCAAAACTGCAATTACGAGGTAGAGCGTGCGCAAAAGGGCATCGTCTATATTGATGAAATAGACAAGATTTCCCGCAAATCCGACAATCCTTCGATTACCCGCGACGTTTCCGGCGAGGGCGTGCAGCAAGCCTTGCTGAAGCTGATTGAGGGTACGATGGCTTCGGTGCCTCCGCAAGGCGGCCGCAAGCACCCTAACCAGGATTTCATCCAGATCGATACGACCAATATCATGTTTATCTGCGGCGGCGCGTTTGACGGCCTGGCCAAGATCATTTCCGACCGTTCCGAGCGCAGCAGCATAGGTTTTTCCGCCAGCGTGAAGAGCTCGACCGAAAAGAGCGCCAGTGAGATCATGCAAGATGCCGAGCCGCAAGATTTGATCAAGTTCGGCCTGATCCCGGAACTGGTAGGCCGTTTGCCGGTCATTGCCACGCTGAACGAACTGGATGAAGCAGCGCTGATCCAGATCCTGATCGAACCGAAAAATGCGCTGATCAAGCAGTATTCCAAATTGCTGGAAATGGAAGGCTCGGAACTGGAAATCCGTCCTGCGGCATTGCATGCGATTGCCAAGAAGGCGATTGCGCGCAAGACGGGCGCCCGCGGCCTGCGTTCCATCCTGGAACACGCGCTGCTGGACATCATGTTTGAGTTGCCTAGCCAGCAAAACGTCGCCAAGGTGGTCATCGATGAAAACATGATTGCCAATGGCGCCAAGCCCCTGCTGATTTACCATGAACAGCCCAAGGTTTCGGGCAGTAAATCTTAATTCCTTATAAACTGTGGGGGATAGCAAGCTAGTCCCCCCTGTTTGCAGGAATCGCAGTACAATTTAAGCACATAAAAATTTTCTAGCTTCAATCGAAAAGCTACCGGAGAAGCCTCTGTGTGGCTTTTTTTTATTGTTTTTTAGCATGACGGGCTTGAGTTTCGGCCTAGTGCGCCAATCTACGTGTAGAAATTTTGAATAAGGTGCGCCATGACAACTACTACAATCACTGAACAAACCGAATTGCCCTTGTTGCCGTTACGCGATGTTGTCGTATTCCCGCACATGGTGATTCCACTTTTTGTCGGTCGCCCCAAATCTATCAAGGCGCTGGAAGCCGCGATGGACCAGGGCAAGAGCATCATGCTGGCTGCCCAGAAAGCGGCTGCCAAAGATGAGCCATCCGCCGACGACATTTATGAAATCGGCTGTATAGCCAACATCTTGCAAATGTTGAAGTTGCCTGACGGCACCGTCAAGGTGCTGGTTGAGGGAGCGCAACGTGCCCGTATCCACAAGATTACCGAAACCGAATCCCATTTCATCGCCGACCTGACACCGGTAGAGCTGGAAGAGGGCGACGATTCCGAAGTTGAAGCGATGCGCCGCGCCATCGTTCAGCAATTCGACCAATACGTCAAACTGAACAAGAAGATCCCTCCTGAAATCCTGGCATCGCTGGCGGGCATTGATGATGCCGGCCGCCTGGCAGATACGATTGCTGCACACCTGCCCCTGAAGCTGGAGCAAAAGCAGGTCATCCTGGAGATCTTCAGCGTTGCCAAGCGCCTGGAACATTTGCTGGGCCAGCTGGAAGGCGAGCTGGATATCCTGCAAGTGGAAAAACGCATACGCGGCCGTGTAAAACGCCAGATGGAAAAATCCCAGCGCGAGTACTACCTGAACGAGCAGGTCAAGGCTATCCAGAAAGAACTCGGTGAAGGCGAAGAAGGTGCCGACATCGACGAGCTGGAAAAGAAAATTATCGCTGCAAAAATGCCTAAAGAGGCACGCGA
>JABDED010000062.1:11482-16262 GCA_013287275.1 Betaproteobacteria bacterium | reverse complement strand
GCCAACCTGATCGTACAGGTCAAGAACAACAAGGTCATGCGCGTAGTACCGCTGGAAAACGAAGCGGTCAACGAATGCTGGATTTCCGACAAGGACCGCTTTGCGTATGAAGGCTTGAACAGCGAAGAGCGCCTGACCAAGCCGATGATCAAGCAGGGTGGCCAATGGCAGGAAGCCGATTGGCAGACCGCACTGGAATACATCGCGCACGGCTTGAAAAATATCAAGCATGAGCATGGTGCAGAATCCATCGCTGCGGTGGCGACGCCTAGCTCGACACTGGAAGAGCTGACCTTATTGCAGCGCGTAGTGCGCGGCTTGGGTTCCGATAACGTGGATTTCCGCCTGCGCCAGTCCGATTTTTCTCTGGATGGAAAGATCAAGCCGTGGCTGGGCATGTCCATCACTGAATTCAGCCAGCTGAAAAACGTCTTTGTGGTCGGCTCTTTCCTGCGCAAGGATCATCCTTTGCTGGCTGCGCGCCTGCGCCAGTCCGTGAAGATGGGCGCCAAGCTGAGCGCCTTGCACGCGAGCGACGACGACCTGCTGATCAAGCTGGCGAATAAAGCCATCCTGGCGCCTTCTGCCTGGTTGGGTTTCCTGGCGGAAGTCGCGGTCGCGGTGGCGGCCAAAAAAGAAATCACCAAACCGGCCGGCTTTGAATCCGTACAGGCTTCCGCAGCGGCCGAAGCGATTGCTGCCAGCCTGTTAGCCGGCAATAGCGGCGTGTTCCTCGGTAACACAGCGGCCCAGCATCCTGATGCCGCCAAAATTCATGCACTGGCACAATGGATTGCACAAAATGCCGGCGCCGGTTTCGGTTACCTGACGGAAGCGGCTAACACCGTAGGCGGCTATCTGGCAAATGCCTTGCCTGCCTCTGCCGCGGCTGCCGGGCAACTGTTCGCACAGCCTAAGAAAGCCTACGTATTGCTGCACGCAGAACCTGAGCTCGACTACGCCAATCCGCAGCAGGCAAAAGCTGCACTGGACCAGGCCGAGATGGTGGTCGTGATGTCTGCGTTCAAACACGGCACTGATTATGCCGACGTATTGCTGCCGGTTGCTCCGTTTACCGAAACTGCAGGCACTTTCGTGAACTGCGAAGGCCGCGCGCAAAGCTTCCACGGCGTGGTCAAGCCTTTGGGCGATGCACGTCCGGCATGGAAGGTGCTGCGCGTGCTGGGTAATCTGCTGGGCTTGCCGAATTTTGATTTCGATACCGCAGAAGCGGTGCGTGACGAAGTTCTGGGCCTGGATAAATCCGGATTGGCTCAGCGCCTGAGCAATATGGTCGACACCGCGCCGGTCTTGCCTGCAATGGCTGCCGGTGACCTGGAGCGTGTTTCCGATGTGCCTATCTACAGCACGGACGCCATCGTGCGCCGGGCAGAGTCGCTGCAAAAGACTGCAGATGCCAGGGCGCCGAAAGTATGGCTGAGCGCTGCACAATTTGCCAAGCTCGGCATCAACGACGGCGACCAGATCAAACTGACCCAGAATAATGGCTCGGTGGCATTGCCTGCAGCGCTGGACAAGTCCCTGCCTGACAATGTGGTACGTGTCGCAGCCGGTCACGCTGCCACCAAGGCGCTGGGCGCGATGTTCGGTTCCATCACAGTGGAGCGTGCATAATGAGTGTGCTGATGACTATACAAAACTTTGGTCAGGGCATTCTGGGGCCGGTATGGCCGCTGGTATGGAACCTGGTCAAGATCGTCTGCATCGTCCTGCCTATCATGGGCCTGGTCGCTTACCTGACGCTGTGGGAACGCAAGATGATAGGCTGGATGCACGTCCGTCTCGGCCCTAACCGCGTTGGTCCTGCAGGTTTGCTGCAGCCTATCGCCGATGCGCTGAAGCTGTTGCTGAAAGAAATCGTCATTCCGGCCAAGGCCAACAAGATCCTGTTCGTGCTGGCGCCTATCATGACCATCATGCCGGCACTGGCCGCATGGTCGGTGTTTCCTTTCGGTCCCGAGACCGTGCTGGCCAATGTCAACGCCGGCTTGCTGCTGGTCATGGCGATCACGTCGATGGAAGTATATGGCGTGATCATCGCCGGCTGGGCTTCCAACTCCAAGTACGCGTTCCTCGGTGCAATGCGGGCTTCCGCGCAAATGATTTCCTACGAAATCGCGATGGGCTTTGTACTGGTGATTGTGCTGATGGTATCCGGTAGCCTGAACCTGACCGAGATTGTGAATGTCCAGACCAGGGGTATGTTTGCCAGCATGGGATTGAATTTCCTGTCCTGGAACTGGCTGCCTTTGCTGCCTGTATTTGTCGTGTATGTGATTTCCGGTATTGCCGAGACCAACCGCCATCCGTTTGACGTGGTGGAGGGTGAATCCGAGATCGTTGCCGGCCACATGGTGGAATACTCGGGCATGTCGTTTGCGATGTTCTTCTTGGCTGAATACGCCAACATGATCTTTATCTCCGCGATGGCATCGTTGATGTTCCTCGGAGGCTGGTCGGCGCCGCTCGGTTTCCTGGATTTCATCCCGGGCTGGATCTGGCTGGGCATGAAAACTTTCGTCGTTGTGTCGATGTTTATCTGGGCACGTGCTTCTTTCCCGCGCTACCGCTATGACCAGATCATGCGCCTGGGCTGGAAAGTGTTTATCCCGCTGACTTTGGGATATTTGGTGATCGTCGCTGCGTGGATACAAACGCCGTGGAATATTTGGAAGTAAGAGGCTGAGAAAAATGGAAGCCATTAAAGACTTTTTTAGCAGCTTGATGCTGCGCGAGCTGATCAAGGGCCTGGCCCTGACAGGCCGCTACATGTTTGCCCGCAAGATCACGGTGCAGTTCCCGGAAGAAAAAACGCCGCAGTCGCCGCGTTTCCGTGGCCTGCACGCGTTGCGCCGCTATCCGAATGGCGAAGAACGCTGCATTGCCTGCAAACTGTGCGAAGCGGTATGCCCGGCAATGGCAATCACGATCGAATCGGAACAGCGCGAAGACGGCACCCGCCGCACTACGCGCTATGACATCGACCTGACCAAATGCATTTTCTGCGGCTTCTGCGAAGAATCCTGCCCGGTCGATTCCATCGTCGAGACTCATGTACTTGAATATCACGGTGAAAAACGCGGCGATCTGTACTTCACCAAGGAAATGCTGCTGGCAGTGGGTGATCGTTATGAAACGGAAATTGCGGCAGCCCGTGCAAGCGACGCTGCATACCGTTAATGCAAGCTGCGATGACTGATCAAATTAACCGGATTTTGGCTTGATATGGAATTTATAACCGCAATATTTTATGTATTCTCGGCGATCCTGATTTTCGCCGCGACACAGGTGATTACCGCGCGCAATCCTGTGCATGCCGCCTTGTTCCTGGTATTGGCCTTCTTCACGGCGGCCGGCATCTGGCTGCTGCTGAAAGCCGAATTCCTGGCGATCGTGCTGGTGCTGGTCTATGTCGGCGCGGTGATGGTGCTGTTCCTGTTTGTCGTGATGATGCTGGATATTAATATCGAGAAAATGCGCGAAGGCTTCTGGAACCATTTCCCACTGGCGGCAACGGTAGGCGTGCTGATCGTGCTGGAAATGTCCGCTGTGCTGTGGCGCGGCTTCCTGCGTCCGGACAACAAGGTGCCGGCGGCAGCCGACACGATAGGCAGCACCAAATCGCTGGGCATGGCGATCTACACACACTATCCGTTTGCATTTGAAATTGCAGCGGCTATCCTGTTGTTGGCGATCGTTGCCGCTGTGGCGCTGACCTTGCGCCGCCGCAAGGACACCAAATATTTCGATCCTGCCAAGGCAGTCAAGATCAAGAGCGCCGATCGTATCCGCATTGTCAGTATGAAAGCAGAGTCGGATCGTGCAAACCCTGAAGTTGCGGCTGCAGCAGCCGTTGACGGCACAGAAGAGAAGAAGGGAGCCTAAGTGATTTTGACTCTGACACATTACCTGATCCTGGGCGCAATCCTGTTTGCGATCTCCATCGTCGGTATTTTCCTGAATCGTAAAAATATCATTTTATTGCTGATGGCGATTGAATTGATGTTGCTGGCGGTGAATATCAACTTTATCGCTTTCTCGCACTACCTCGGCGATGCTGCCGGACAGATTTTCGTGTTTTTTATCCTGACGGTGGCGGCTGCAGAATCCGCGATCGGCCTGGCTATCCTGGTTGTGCTGTTCCGTAACCTGGACACGATCAATGTCGAAGACCTGGATGCGCTGAAAGGCTAAGCGGCCGGGCAGGCTGAGGCCTGATATTGAATAAATAAAGAGATACTTGCCGGATGGATTGGCCCGGCAAGCTCAACAGTAACGAAGATAACAACAAGGGTCATCATGGCGGGGCAACTTAACCCACTTCTATTATTGGCTGTACCACTTGCACCTCTGGCCGGCGCCGCAATCGCGGGCTTGCTGGGCACCAAATTCTTTGGTAACAAGGTCGGTCGCGCCACATCGCATACGGTAACCATCGGCGGCGTGCTGATCGCCTTCATCATCTCTTGCATGACTTTGTCTGCGGTAGTGGATGGGGCGAGCTATAACGGCACCGTGTATCAGTGGATGAATGTCGCGGGCCTGAAGCTGGAAGTCGGCTTCCTGATCGACAGCCTGACAGCGATGATGATGTGCGTGGTGACCTTCGTGTCGCTGATGGTGCATATCTACACGATAGGCTATATGCAGGAAGATGAAGGCTATAACCGCTTCTTCGCGTATATCTCGCTGTTCACGTTCTCGATGTTGATGCTGGTCATGAGCAACAATTTCCTGCAATTGTTCTTCGGCTGGGAAG
>JABDED010000062.1:3718-11472 GCA_013287275.1 Betaproteobacteria bacterium | reverse complement strand
TACCTGCTGATCGGTTTCTGGTACACACGCCCGACCGCCATCTATGCCAACATGAAGGCCTTCCTGGTCAACCGTGTCGGCGACTTCGGGTTCATCCTCGGCATAGGCCTGTTGCTGGCCTACACCGGCAGCATGAACTACTCGGAAGTATTCGCGAAAAAAGAAGAACTGGTGCATATCATGCTGCCGGGCACGGACTGGATGCTGATCACGGTTGCCTGCATCTGCTTGTTCATCGGCGCGATGGGTAAATCTGCCCAGTTCCCGCTGCACGTCTGGTTGCCGGATTCGATGGAAGGCCCTACACCTATCTCTGCGCTGATTCACGCGGCGACGATGGTGACTGCCGGCATCTTCATGGTGACCCGCATGTCGCCGCTGTTTGAGTTGTCCGATACTGCCTTGTCCTTCATCCTGGTGATCGGCGCCATCACTGCGCTGTTCATGGGCTTCCTGGGCATTATCCAGAACGATATCAAGCGCGTGGTTGCCTATTCCACCTTGTCGCAGCTGGGCTACATGACGGTGGCGCTGGGCGCCTCCGCCTATTCGGTCGCAGTATTTCATCTGATGACCCACGCTTTCTTCAAGGCCTTGCTGTTCCTCGGTGCCGGCTCCGTGATCATAGGCATGCACCATGACCAGGACATTCGTAACATGGGCGGCTTGCGTAAATACATGCCGATCACCTGGATCACGTCGCTGCTCGGTTCGCTGGCGCTGATCGGCACGCCATTCTTTTCCGGTTTTTATTCCAAGGACAGCATCATCGAAGCGGTGCAGGCGTCGCACCTTCCCGGCTCCGGCTTTGCACAGTTTGCGGTGCTGGCAGGTGTATTCGTGACGGCTTTCTATTCTTTCCGCATGTATTTCCTGGTGTTCCACGGCAAGGAAAACTTTGGCCAAGCGCATCATCATGATCACGACGATCATCACGAAGAAGAAGAGGGCGACGACCATCATCACCATGGCCTGGCGCCGGGAGAAAAGCCGCATGAGTCACCTATGGTGGTCTGGCTGCCGCTGGTCTTGCTGGCCATTCCATCCGTGATCATCGGCTTCCTCACTATAGATCGGATGCTGTTCGGCGATTTCTTCAAGGGCGTGATTGCGGTCGACGAGGCCCATCATGCGATGGAGGCGCTGAAAGAGGAATTCCACGGTCCGGTTGCGATGACCATCCATGCGGTGTTCAGCTTGCCATTCTGGCTGGCAGTGGCAGGCGTTGCGTCGTCCTATTTCTTCTACATGGTCAAACCGGCTATCCCGACGGCGATCAAGAAGCACGCCCACGCGATCTACACGCTGCTGGACAACAAGTACTACATGGATAAATTCAACGACATCGTCTTCGCCGGCGGCGCACGCCTGCTGGGCGGAGGTTTGTGGAATATCGGCGACAAGGGCCTGATCGACGGTCTGATCGTGAACGGCAGCGCCAAAGTGGTTGCCTGGTTCTCGCGCGGTGTCCGCCTGTTCCAGACCGGTTATCTGTATCACTATGCGTTTGTAATGATTCTTGGGGTAATGGGCTTCCTGGCCTATATCATGTTTCCTTTCATGTTCCCTTTAGCCAAATAAGCAATTCATAAAAAAGTAATCATGATGCAGTCAACTTCTATCTTGTTAAGCCTGGCAATCTGGTGCCCCATTGCTTTCGGCGTGTTTATCCTGGTGTTCGGCCGCGACGATAATCCCGGCCTGGTGCGCTGGGTTTCCCTGATCGGTTCCATCGCCAGCTTTATCGTTACTCTGCCTTTGCTGCAGCACTTCGATAATTCTGCGCACGGCATGCAGTTTGTCGAAAAGAGCGGCTGGATAGAGCGCTTCAATATCTTTTATTCGCTGGGCATAGACGGCATTTCGCTGTGGCTGATCTTGCTGACTGCCTTCATCACGGTCATCGTGGTGATCTCGGCGTGGGAAGTCATCGAAAAACAGGTCGCCCAGTACATGGGTGCCTTCCTGATCCTGTCCGGCTTGATGATAGGCGTGTTCTGTGCACTGGACGGCTTGCTGTTCTATGTGTTCTTTGAAGCGACGCTGATCCCCATGTACATCATCATCGGTGTCTGGGGCGGCCCTAACCGCGTATATGCGGCATTCAAGTTCTTCCTGTACACGCTGCTGGGTTCCTTGCTGACGCTGGTTGCCATCATCTACCTGTATCTGAAGTCCAATAGTTTCGACATCCTGGAATGGCATAAACTGGCCTTGCCCATGCCCGCCCAGATCATGATTTTCCTGGCTTTCCTGATGGCGTTTGCGGTCAAGGTTCCAATGTGGCCGGTACATACCTGGTTGCCGGATGCCCACGTGGAAGCGCCTACCGGCGGTTCCGTAGTACTGGCGGCAATCATGCTGAAGCTCGGTGCTTACGGTTTCCTGCGGTTTTCACTGCCTATCGCGCCGGATGCCAGCCACTACCTGGCCAACTTCATCATCACGCTGTCGCTGATTGCAGTGATCTATGTCGGCCTGGTTGCCCTGGTGCAGACGGACATGAAAAAACTGGTCGCGTATTCTTCCATTGCGCATATGGGCTTCGTGACGCTGGGTTTCTTCGTGTTCAACGACATGGCGATGCAGGGCGGTATCGTGCAGATGATTTCCCACGGTTTCATCTCCGGCGCGATGTTCCTGTGCATAGGCGTATTGTATGACCGCGTGCATTCACGCCAGATCGTCGATTACGGCGGCGTTGTGAATACCATGCCGAAGTTTGCCGCCCTGTTCTTGCTGTTCTCGATGGCCAACTGCGGCCTGCCGGCAACCTCCGGCTTTGTCGGCGAGTTCATGGTGATCCTGGGTGCAGTCAAGTTTAACTTCTGGATAGGCATGTTGGCGGCGACGGCGCTGATCTTCGGTGCGGCTTATTCACTTTGGATGGCCAAGCGCGTGATCTTCGGTGCGATAGCCAATAAGCATGTGGCAGAGCTGGTCGACCTGAACAAGCGCGAATTCTTTATGTTGGGTGTACTCGCCATTGCGGTGTTGGCAATGGGCCTGTATCCAGCGCCTTTCACAGATGCGATGCAGGTTACTGTGAGTGATTTACTGAAGCACGTAGCGGTTTCCAAAATAATGCCTTGAGCCGATCATTGAAATGACAATGGGCTCCGGGCGCGAAGAATCGCAGCGTATTGCATTTTGCCCTGAATGCCTGGATGCAGATAAACGGTAGTACAAATGAATAATATGAACCTGATACCACTCTATCCCGAGATTTTTTTGTTGCTTGCCATTTGTGCGATTTTATTGATCGACATGTTCCTGGCAGACAGCAAACGCCACATCACTTATGTCTTGTCACTGGCGACACTGGCAATTTGTGGTGTGCTTACCATCACCAATTTCAATGGCGGGACCTCGGTTTATCTGGCAAATAATATGTTTGTCGCCGATCCCATGGCCGACTTGCTGAAGGTGTTCTCGTATATCGCGGTGGGCATCACGCTGGTATATTCTCGCCAGTATGTGACGGATAGGGAGATGACGAACAATCACCTCGGCGGTGAATTTTATTCGCTGGCCCTGTTTGCGTTGCTGGGCCAGATGGTGATGATTTCCGGAAACAACTTCCTGGTGATCTACCTGGGCCTGGAATTGATGTCGCTGGCCTTGTATGCACTGGTTGCGCTGCGCCGCGACCACACCGTGTCCACCGAAGCTGCGATGAAATATTTCGTGCTGGGTGCGCTGGCCTCGGGTTTCTTGCTGTACGGTATTTCTATGTTGTACGGAGCAACCGGCTCCCTCGATCTGACTGAAGTGGCAAGAGTAGCGGCATCTCCTGTCGTCAACAAAACCATCCTGGTGTTCGGTGTGGTGTTCCTGGTCGCCGGCCTGGCTTTCAAATTGGGCGTGGTGCCTTTCCATATGTGGGTACCTGATGTCTATCAAGGTTCCCCGACAGCTGTGACCCTGCTGCTGGGCGGTGCTCCCAAGCTGGCGGCATTTGCAATTTGCTTCAGGCTGCTGGTGGAGGGCTTGTTCTCATTGGCAATTGAATGGCAACAGATGCTGACGATACTGGCCGTGCTGTCTATAGCGATAGGCAATATCACTGCGATTGCGCAAACCAATCTGAAACGCATGCTGGCGTATTCGACGATTTCGCAGATGGGTTTCATGCTGCTGGGCTTGTTGTCCGGTGTCTCCAATGGCGATACCAGCCATGCGGCGGCGGCTTATGGCGCATCGATGTTTTACATCATCAGCTATGTCGCAACTACCCTGGGTACCTTCGGCATGATACTGTTGCTGGCTCGTTCAGGCTTTGAAGCGGAAAACCTGGACGACATCAAAGGTCTGAGCAAGCGCAGTCCATGGTTTGCCTTCCTGATGCTGTTGATGATGTTCTCGCTGGCCGGTATTCCTCCTTTTGTCGGATTCTGGGCAAAACTGTCCGTGCTGCAAGCGGTGCTGGCGACTGGCCAGGTCTGGCTGGCCGTGGTAGCCGTATTGCTGTCGCTGATCGGCGCTTTCTACTATATCCGTGTCGTGAAGCTGATGTATTTTGACGAACCAACCGACAATGCTCCGATACAGCCGCATGGCGACATGCGCGTGGTGCTGAGCATTAACGGCCTGGCGGTGCTGGTGCTCGGCCTGATGCCCGGTACTTTGATTACTGCCTGCTCGCAAGCCATCATCAAAACCCTGGCCTCCTGATTGTTGTGGATGTCTCGGTTTCCAGTTATTTAGTCATACTATTGGCGGTGCTGGCCGCCAATCTTCCTTTCTTCAATGAACGGCTGTTCGCCGTCATCCCCGTCAGTGCTTTTGCCGGCGGCAAGTCGCTGTGGATACGCTTGCTGGAGCTGATCATCCTGTACTTCATTGTCGGCGGCATCGCCTTCGCGCTGGAATCGCGGGCCGGCAACCGCTTTGAGCAAGGCTGGGAGTTCTATGCGATCACCGCCTGCTTCTTCATCGTCCTGTCCTTTCCCGGTTTTGCTATCCGTTATCTGAAAAAGCATCATGGATAAGCTGGACCTGCGCCCGTCCGCCAATGCCCATCTGGCCGAGACACGCCAGGATGGCAAACTGGTGCACGACGGCAAATTCCTGAAAGTGCAGCAGGACCAGGTAGTCCTGCCCGACGGCAAGACCACCATCCGGGAATACATCAAGCATCCTGGCGCGGTCGTCATCCTCCCGGTATTTGACGACGGCAGCGTGCTGATGGAGAGGCAATACCGTTATCCGCTGGACCAGGTATTCATCGAATTTCCCGCCGGCAAGATAGATCCGGGTGAGGATTCCCTGCTCACCGCCAAGCGCGAGCTGCTGGAAGAAACCGGCTATACCGCGACCGACTGGCGCTATCTGTGCACGATACACAATGCAATTGCGTATTCGGACGAGCACCTG
This sequence comes from Betaproteobacteria bacterium, assembly GCA_013287275.1. Taxonomy (GTDB): domain Bacteria; phylum Pseudomonadota; class Gammaproteobacteria; order Burkholderiales; family Burkholderiaceae_D; genus Undibacterium. Next base: position 6,096 of record JABDED010000062.1, on the reverse strand, counting down.
GATATCTTCCTGGCACGTGGGCTGACCGCGGGAGTCGCGGAACTGGATGAAGGGGAATTCCTGGAGACCTTCAAGGCGCCGCTGGCCGATTTGCTGGAGTGGGTCAAGAGCGGCAAGATTACCGATGTGAAAACGGTGATAGGCAGCTTCTGGCTGGAAAAAATCGCCGGACAAGGCTGGTAGCACCGCCGACACACCGCGTACTGCAAGCGCCGATCCCCAATTGAAAAAAAAGCCGCATTGCGGCTTTTTTCATCTTACATATTCGGATAATTCGGTCCGCCGCCGCCTTCCGGCGTGACCCACACGATATTTTGCGTAGGATCCTTGATATCGCAGGTCTTGCAGTGCACGCAGTTTTGCGCATTGATCTGCAGGCGATCGGCGCCGGCATCCGTTTTCACAAATTCATACACGCCTGCTGGACAGTAGCGTGCTTCCGGGCCGGCGTACTGGGCCAGGTTGATGCCGACCGGTACATTCGGATCTTTTAGCGTCAGGTGGATGGGCTGGTCTTCCGCATGGTTGGTATTGGAAATGAACACCGAGGACAGGCGGTCGAAGGTCAGCTTGTTATCCGGCTTGGGATAAGTAATAGGCTGGAACTGCGATGCGGGTTTCAGCGCCTGATGGTCGGCCTTGCTGTGATGCAAAGTCCACGGCGCTTTGCCGCGCAGCAATACCTGGTCTATCCAGACCAGCGGCGAGCCATAGGTTCCCTTTTTCAGCAAGGGCTTGACGTTACGGGCGGTATGCAATTCCTCATGCAGCCAGGATTGCTCGAAAGCCTGGGTGTAGGCCGTCAGCTCATCATACTGGCGTCCGGCTCCCAATGCATCGAAGGCCGCCTCGGCTGCCAGCATGCCGGTCTTGATCGCGGCATGGCTGCCTTTGATGCGGCTCATGTTCAGGAAGCCGGCATCGCAACCTATCAGCGCGCCGCCAGGGAAGGTCAGCTTGGGCAAGGATTGCATGCCGCCCGCGGTAATCGCGCGCGCGCCGTAGGAGATGCGCTTGCCGCCTTCAAAGAAGCTACGGATGGCAGGGTGGGTCTTGAAGCGCTGGAACTCTTCGTAAGGTGACAGGTAAGGGTTTTCGTAAGCGAGGCCGACCACATAGCCCACTGCAACCTGGTTGTTTTCCAGGTGGTACAGGAAAGAGCCGCTATATTGATCCATCAGCGGCCAGCCAGTGGTATGGATGACCAGGCCGGGCTTATGCTGCTTGGGATCGATCTCCCACAATTCCTTGATGCCTATGCCGTAGGATTGCGGATCCTTGCCCTTGTTCAGATCGTATTTTGCCATCAGCTGCTTGCCCAGGTGGCCGCGTGAGCCCTCTGCAAACAGCGTGTACTTGGCGTGCAATTCCATGCCGAGCTGGAAGGCATCTGAAGGCTCGCCGTGGCGGTTCACACCCATATTGCCGGTGGCCACGCCCTTGACCGAACCATCGTCGTTGTACAGGATTTCAGCGGCCGGGAAACCTGGGAACACTTCAACTCCCAGCGCCTCTGCCTGCTGGCCCAGCCAGCGCGTCACATTGGCCAGCGAGACGATATAGTTACCGTGATTTTCAAAACAGGCCGGCAGCATCCAGTTCGGCGTCTTGTAGGCCTTGGTTTCGGTCAGCACCAGTACGCGGTCTTCGGTCACTTCGGTATTCAGCGGCGCGCCCAGCTCTTTCCAGTTGGGAAATAACTCGGTCAAAGCCTTGGGATCCATCACGGCGCCGGACAAGATATGTGCGCCGACTTCTCCGCCTTTTTCCAGTACACAGACGGAAACCTCTTTCCCTTTTTCGGCGGCAAGCTGTTTCAGCTTGATCGCGGCAGACAAACCGGCAGGTCCGCCACCAACGATGACGACGTCGTACTCCATCGTGTCGCGCGGGCCGTATTGTTCTATGAGGCTTTGTGTCATGGCTATAATCGCTTTCTAATAATTTTCGAACGAACGTGCTTATTTGCTGTCAGCATGGTATATGCTGTGACTTTATTTCGCAAGCGGGCGCTTGCCTGTTATATCTTTCAGCCGTCGGGGAAAAACTCCTAGGATTATCGCAGAGCGATAGCCAAGATGCAGCATTTTCATGCTTTGCGCACGGGTGTATCCACAAAAAAATACAGTTCGGACATCGAATTTGTGAAACATAGTGATGATGTGTATGTCATCATAGCGGCACGTTAGAGTAGTAGCGTTATTCCAATAATAAGCTGGAGAAACAGATGGGTATCGAAGTCAATTTTGAAGGAAAAATCGCGCTGGTGACCGGCGCCTCCAGCGGCCTTGGTGCGCGCTTTGCCAAAGTGCTGGCACAGGCCGGTGCACAGGTCGTGCTGGCGTCGCGCCGTATCGACCGCCTGAAAGAGTTGCGCG
>JABDED010000062.1:0-3708 GCA_013287275.1 Betaproteobacteria bacterium | reverse complement strand
GTTGCGCGCAGAGATAGAAGCAGAGGGCGGCGCCGCGCATGTGGTGACGCTGGATGTGACCGACTATGCCAGCATCAAGTCGGCGATCGCGCATGCGGAAACCGAGGCCGGCCCGATTGACATCCTGATCAATAATTCCGGCGTGTCGACAACGCAGCGGCTGATCGACGTGACGCCTGAGGATTATTCCTATGTGATGGATACCAATCAGCGCGGCGCTTTTTTTGTTGCACAGGAAACCGCGAAGCGCATGATAGCCCGCTACAAGGGCGACCCCAAGAAGCAGCATCGCATCATCAACATCGCTTCGGTCGCCGGCTTGCGCGTGTTGCCGCAGATCGGCATCTATTGCGTCAGCAAAGCCGCTGTCGTGCATATGACCAAGTCGATGGCTGTCGAGTGGGGCAAGTACGGCATCAATGTCAACGCCATCTGCCCGGGATATATTTCCACCGAAATCAACGCCGAGCATTTTGCTACCGAACAGGGACAAAAACTGATAGACATGCTGCCGCGCAAGCGCATCGGCAATCCTGAAGACCTGGATGGCCTGCTGCTGCTGTTGGCCGCGGAAGAGTCGCGCTTCCTGAACGGCGCCATCATGACGGCTGACGACGGCATGAGCGCGCAATGATGCAGACACCAGCCGCCGAAACCCAAAAAAAGCTGGTGTACACCGTCACCATCCCCATCCGCTGGGGCGATATGGACGCAATGGGCCATGTCAACAATACCGTCTATTTCCGCTTCATGGAGCAGGCCCGCATAGAATGGTTGTCGATGATGGGCTGCCTGCCGGACCAGGACGGCAATGGGCCGGTGATCGTCAACGCGCACTGCACTTTCAAGAAGCCCTTGAAATATCCCGACCAGGTAGAGGTCTGCACCTATATAGGGGCTGCCGGGCGCAGCAGTTTTGAGACGGTCCAGGAAATGCGCAGCGTCAGTAACAACTACGCCATTTATGCAGAAGGCGGCGCCAAGGTGGTCTGGGTGGACGCGAAGACCGAGAAATCGGCGCCTTTGCCGGATGAAATACGCCAGAAGCTGACCGAACTGAAAGCTCTCAGCAGGAAAAAGAAATAAGCCTAGCGGATGATTCCCAGCAGTTTATGCACCAGTTCGCTGGAGGTCGCCGCGGTAAATTTGCGCATCAGTTTGGCGCGGTGCATCTCTACCGTGCGCGGGCTCAGGCCTATCTGGCGCGCTATCAGCTTGCTGGTTTTTCCTTCCACCAGCAGCGCGGCGATTTCGCGCTCGCGCGGCGTCAGCTCCGCAGTCACGGGCCTCTTGGAACTCAAGTCCTCAAAGGTCCAGATGCCTTCCGCATGCGCATCTTCCTTATGCAAACCCCTGCCGGATACGTGGCACCAGAATAACTCCTGGCTGGCCCGCTTCATGATGCGCTCATCCGAATAATAGCCCTTGGCATTCATGATGGGGGTAATGCGGGCGCCGGTACGTTCGAATTCATCCGGCGTCGGATACAGCACCAGGAAGGATTGTCCCAGCAATTCTTCCTTTTGATAACCGAACATCCTGGCCAGGTCATCATTGCAGGCCCTGATGATACGGTTTTGCGATATGCACATGCCGACGGGGGCAAACTGGAATATGGATTCGAAATCTATCGCCTGTGGTGCGTTCATGTCGTCAATAGCTTGTCGTGGGTCGATGGAAGAAATCTCAGGTATTTTTACGGTATTGCGCAGTATAGCGTAGCATCTTATCCTGTACGATAGATAAAGTCGCCATACCTCAGCCGCTTCAGGCGGGCTGATTTTCGGGGTGGCGCCAGGAATTCAACAATAACGTAAAGGGACAGGTATGAATAAAGTATATCCTGATGCTAAGGCCGCTCTGGCAGACATAGTGAAAGACGGACAGACGATCGCCGTGGGCGGGTTTGGCCTATGCGGTATTCCAGAGGCGCTGATCGCCGCACTGAGGGATTCCGGCGTGGGTAACCTGACTGCTATCTCGAACAATGCCGGTGTCGATGGTTTTGGCCTGGGGCAATTGCTGACGACGCGCCAGATCAAGAAAATGATTTCTTCCTACGTCGGTGAAAACAAGGAATTCGAACGCCAGTACCTGGCCGGCGAACTGGAGCTGGAATTCACGCCGCAAGGCACGCTGGCCGAGAAGCTGCGCGCCGGCGGCGCCGGCATCCCGGCTTTTTTCACCAAGACTGGCGTCGGCACGATAGTCGCCGACGGCAAGGAAATCCGCGAATTCGACGGCCAGCAATATGTGATGGAACGCTCGCTGGTATCCGACGTGTCGCTGGTGAAAGCCTACAAGGCCGACAAGGCGGGCAACCTGGTGTACCGCAAGACTGCGCGCAATTTTAATCCCAATGTAGCGATGGCCGGCAAGATCACGGTGGCGGAAGTTGAAGTGCTGGTGGAGATCGGTGAACTCGATCCCGATGAAGTCCATACACCGGGCATCTTCGTGCAACGCATCGTTGTGAACGCAAATCCGGAAAAACGCATAGAACAGCGCACTGTTCGCCCATCCTAATAAGAAGGCAGGAGATCCAACATGGCATGGAATCGTGATGAAATGGCTGCCCGTGCGGCCCAAGAACTGCAAGACGGCTTTTATGTGAACCTGGGCATAGGCTTGCCCACAATGGTCGCCAACCACGTGCCGCAAGGCATGGAAGTCTGGTTGCAGTCGGAAAACGGCTTGCTTGGCATAGGCCCGTTCCCGACCGAAGATGAAGTCGACCCGGATATGATCAATGCCGGCAAGCAGACCGTGACCCCTTTGCCGGGCTCGTCGATTTTCAGTTCCGCAGACTCGTTTGCAATGATACGCGGCGGCAAGATCAACCTCGCTATCCTGGGCGCGATGCAGGTTAGCGAAACCGGCGACCTGGCCAACTGGATGATTCCAGGCAAGATGGTCAAGGGCATGGGCGGCGCGATGGACCTGGTGGCAGGCGTAGGCCGTGTGGTGGTATTGATGGAGCACGTTGCCAAAGGCGATGCGCAGAAAATACTGAAAAAATGCGATCTGCCGCTGACCGGTGTCGGCGTGGTGAACCGCATTGTCACCGATCTTGGCGTGATAGATGTGACCCCGCAGGGCCTGAAGCTGGTGGAACTGGCGCCCGGCGTCAGCAAGGAGGAGATCACAGCGAAGACCGAAGCGAAGCTGGACACCAGCGCTATTGCCTGAATCGACGCAGCCCGCTTCATTTAAAAAGCCCGCTAGTCTGCGGGCTTTTTAATGCCCAGTGCCGGCGGTTTTACTTCTTCGTTCCATCGGCTTTTTTCTGCATCATCTCACTGTAGGGTTTGACGTCGCCGCAATCGGAGCCCGTCCATTTGGCACTGGTTTCATGATGGCTGTTGACCGGCTTGCCATGCGCCACGCCCTTGAAGTCGTAGACCGAGGTAAAACTTTCCGAACTGGCGAAAGTGCCCTTGGCCGTGCCCGTGCCTTTCAGGTCGGGACTGTCGCACACGATATCCACCGAATAGCCGCTGCCGGTCTTGTTGAAATTTTGCGGTTTGCACACCGACTCATGCTCCTTCGGTACTGCCGGGGGCTGGTCTCTTTCTGCCATTTCCTTGGTGATGCAAACCTTGTGCACCATTGCGCCGCCCTGCATCTGCGGCATCTTGATGCCCATCTTGTTCATTTGCTCGATTTGCTCGGGAGAAAGTTTGGGCATTTTCTTCATGGATTCGGCCA
>JABDED010000061.1 GCA_013287275.1 Betaproteobacteria bacterium | reverse complement strand
AAACTTGCTGGCCCAGCGGCGCAAATTCCCGCGTCGCCTCATCCAGCACGTCGATAGCGCCGCTGGCTATCTCATACACCCAGCCATGCAGGGTCAGGCGGCGCTGCGCCAGTGCCAGCGCGACGGCGGGATGGGTACGGATATTGGCTAGCTGGGCGATGATGTTGTCGCGCACCAGTGCATCCAGCCTGGCCTTGTCGGACGCATAGCTGCGCGCTGCGTTGATCGCCTTGGCGGCGTCGGCGTGGCGCAGCCAGTTGCGCACCGCTGGCATATGATCGAGGCAGGTGCAGCCGGCGATCGCGGACATCGCGCCGCAATCGGAGTGGCCGCAGATCACGATATCAGTCACTCCCAGCACCGCTACCGCATATTCCACGCCGGCCGATACCCCGCCCGGCTCCGGCCCGTAGGAAGGCACGATGTTGCCGACATTGCGGATCACGAACAGCTCGCCCGGCTCGCGCTGCGTCAGCAGCTCCGGCACTACCCGGCTGTCGGAACAGGTGATGAATAGCGCCTGTGGGTTTTGGGATGTGGCCAGGCGCTTGAACAGTTCAGAGCGCTCGGGAAAGGCATCGCGCTGGAACTTGAGGATGCCGTCTATGATGTCTTGCATGCATTTTCCTTGCAGTGACCAATATTGTAATGATGGCGCAAACCCGGCCATAAGTCCAAGTCGCATTGCGTATACCGGCTATCGGTCCTGGCTACAAATCGCCACATTGAAGAATTTGGCAACTTGTTAAAAAATGCAAAAAACAGTTGAAAACGGGGTACCGGGCAGGCAACAAAACGGTGGAAGCGGTACCTCCGCATGTTACAGTAGGGGAATATTACGCTTCCGATAAAAAGGCCGTGGAATACATGGCGAAATAATAATGAGTGATAGCGACCCTGACTCCGTGCCGTTGCCGGCCTGTTCGAAAGCATCCCCATTGCGAGAGTATCTTGCCATCCGCTTTGCAATTTCAGATTTTTTAATGACACCCCACCACACCGCAATTGATATCGCTGCCACCGCCCGGCGTGCAATGCTTGTCACATTGATGCTAGGTGCCGGCGCGGCAAAAGCATCGGTCGCCAACGGTACCGGCCTGACGGATATCCCGATAGAGCAATTGCTGAATATCCAGATCTCCACTGCGTCGAAATTCGAACAGCCGATAACGGAGGCGCCATCGGTTGTCAGCGTGATCACCGCATCCGAAATAAAGAGCTATGGCTGGCGCACCCTGGCCGACCTGCTGGCCAGCATACGGGGGCTGTATGTCACCAATGACCGCAACTACAATTACCTGGGCGGGCGCGGATTCTTGCGTCCCGGCGACTATAATTCGCGCTTTTTGCTGCTGGTGGATGGCGACAGGAATAATGACTCGCTGTATGACCAGGCATCCCTGGGCCGCGACTTTGTGCTTGATCTGGATATGATAGAGCGTGTCGAATTTGCGCCTGGCCCGGGTTCATCCATCTATGGGTCCAATGCGTTTTTCGGCGTCATCAATGTCATCACCAAGCGCGGACGCGATGCCCTGGGGCCAAAAGCCGGTATTGAACTCGGCAGCGCCGGCGAGCGCAACTCCCATGCGAGCTATGGCTGGCAACAAGGCCAGGCCGAGATGTTGCTCTCTGCGAGCTCCTTCCGCCGCGACGGCCGCGACCTGTATTTCCCCGAGTTCGATAGCGCCGCGAATAATCACGGCATCGCCCATCGCCTCGATTATGAAAAAGGCGATAATATTTTTTTCAAGGGCAGGTTCGGCGATCTTACCTTGTCGGCAGCGCATGTGGAGAGGACCAAGGGAATTCCGACGGCCTCCTTCAGCCAGGTTTTCAATGACCCGCGCTCGCTGACCGGCGACGCCCAGACCGACGTCTCTTTGGGCTACGAGCGGGAGATTGGAGAGCAAAGCAAGTTGTATGCAAAATTCTCCTGGGGCAGCCACGATTACTTCGGGCAGTACTTGTATGCATCCCCGGACGACGAGCTGAACTACGACGGCAGCGCCACGGCATGGTGGAATGCCGATGTCAATATCGTCAGCACGCATTTCCAAAAACACAAATTGCTGATGGGCTTCGACTACCAGCGCGACTATAAGCTGAATCAATATAGCTTCGATTTTTTCCCCTCGGTGCCGGGAAACCGGGCGGTCTACAATCCTGCCGATCCGCAGCTAGCCACCTTGCTGAACGACCACAGGCGCGCCGTCCGCGCGGGAGTCTACCTGCAAGATGAAATCAGCGTACACGACGACGTGCTGGTCAATGCGGGATTGCGCTACGACCATAACTCGCTCACCACCGGAGCCTTCAGCCCGCGGCTGGCATTGATCTACAAAATTGCTCCCGATACTACTTTCAAGGCATTGATGGGAAAGGCTTTCCGCTCCCCCAACAGTTATGAGTTGTACTACAGCGTCACCGGAGACGGCAGCCAAAAGGCCAATCCCTTATTGAAGCCGGAGCATATAACCACCAGGGAAATATCCATTGAGCGCCAGTTGTCGGCTGCCAGCAAATTCCTGGTTTCAGCCTATAGAAATTCTGTCAGCAACCTGATCTCCCAGACAACGGACCCAAGGGACGGGTCTCTCGTCTTTGAAAACCTGTCGCAGGCAGTAGCCCGCGGAATAGAGGGAGAATATGAACAGGTGTGGAGTTACGGTGCGCGTTTGCGTGCCAGCTACAGCTGGCAGCGCACCACCGATGGAGTGACTGGCGCACCGCTGGTCGATTCCCCTCTGCAGCTTGGAAAACTGAATATCACCCTGCCGCTGGAACACGACCGCGAACGCCTGGGGCTGGAAGCCCAGTATGTCGGACAACGCGAAAGCTTGCGGTCGCGCCTGGGCGGTTACTGGATTGCCAACCTGACGGTCTTTTCTGCAAAGTGGATAGACCGGACAGAAATATCCTTCAGCTTGTATAACCTGCTTGACCGGCGGTATGCTGTGCCGGGAGGACAAGAACATGTGCAGGATGCGCTGCAGCAAGACGGCCGTAGCTTTCGGATGAAGTTAGCCCACTCTTTTTGAATCGCCGGATGCCAACTATTTACAAACCGGTCCGTGAGGTGCTAGCCGTTCTGGTAACGGCATGGCTGGCTTGCGTTGCCGGGACGGCGCACGCCCAGCACGCCCCTGAAAACCAATTGAAAGCCGCGCTGATTTTTAATTTCGCGCTGTTCACCGAGTGGCCGCAAGCCTATCTGGCCGACGGTGAAGCGCTCAGCGTGTGCGTTGCCAAGCATAGCCTGGTATCCGAGGCCCTGGTGGACCTGGAACAGAAATCCGTCAACGGCCATCCTTTGCGGATCAAATTCCTGTCCGATGGCGAAAGCTGGCAAAACTGCCGGGTCGCCTATCTGGAAAACGACGCGCACTCAAAATTGCCGCCCGCCGGGAAAAAATTTGAGGGGCAGAGTGTGCTGACAATTTCAGATCGCCCCACGGCTGTGGACGAGGGGATAATGATCGCCATCGCCGTTGAAAACAGCCGTTTTGTATTTGATATCAATGCCACTGCTGCCCGGCAGGCTAAACTCAACATCAGTTCAAAGCTACTGCGCCTGGCGCGTAAGGTCTATTAATGCAAAACAAAGATCCCCTGGCCGGCAGGCTCAGCGAAAAATCCGCGAGCTCGGCGCTGTATGTGCTGTGTATAGCCTTGTTTTGTGCCGCAGTCCTGTTGGTTTCTTTTCAATTCCTGTCCTTGCGCCAGAGCTTCCTGGAAGACCTGAAGGTACAGATCCGGATAGTCAGCACCAACAGCATTGCCGCCATCGCCTTCCGCGACGCCAAAGCGAGCGAGGAAATCCTGCGCGCAATGCAGGTTTCATCGAGCGTCGATTCTGCCGCCATCTATACCGAGCCCGGCATGCCGTTTGCCTTTTATGTGCGCGGCAAGGATAGCACCATCGCGGCCGCAACGACCGAGCTGAAAAATGCCGGCTATCAATTTCAGCTGCGCCATCTGGACCTGGCGGAAACCGTCAACCTGAATGGCAAGCCGATAGGCTTGGTCACTCTGCGGGCGTCCCTCGACATTTTGTATATGCGGCTGGCGACTTACGCATTGATCACGGCCTGCGTATTCCTGGCCTCATTCGGCATAGGCTATTTGCTGGTAGGCCGCATGCGGCGAAGAGTGGCAGACGCCGAAGCGCATTTAACCTATCTGGCGCATACCGACGCCATCACCGAACTACCTAACAGGCATGCATTCAATAAGATACTCTCCCAGGCATTATTGGATGTGAGGCAGCCTGAAAACCATCTGGAACTCATTTTGCTCGATCTTGACAACTTCAAGTCGGTCAATGATTCCCTGGGCCACCTGAAGGGGGATCAGTTGCTCAAGGCGGTAGGCGAGCGGCTCAGCTCCGGCCTGCGCGATACAGACATCATGTGCCGCATCGGCGGCGACGAGTTCGCGATTATCGTGGGGTCCAGGAACAAGCAGCATAGGGGCAGGCCGATCGCGCAGAAAATAATACGCGCGCTGGCGGCGCCCTTCACCATCGACGACCATGATGTTTTTGTGACTGCTAGCATAGGCACCAGCAGCAGCGCAGATGACAAGCTGGACATCATGGCCCTGACGCGCAACGCGGATATTGCGATGTATGAGGCGAAAGCCAAAGGCAAGAATACCTTTGAGGTATTCAAGCCGGAAATGAACCATTTGGCGCAAAAACGCCTTTCGATAGAAAACAATCTGCGCAAGGCCATCGCCAACGACGAACTGACCCTCCACTATCAGCCTAAGCTGAATTTGCACCATAACAGGGTCACAGGATTTGAAGCCCTGCTGCGCTGGAACAGCGAAGAGCTGGGCGAGGTGAGCCCGGTGGAATTCATTCCTGTCGCCGAGGAGAGCGGCTTGATCAACGAGATCGGCATGTGGGTGATACGCAAGGCCTGCGAGCAGATCGCTATCTGGGAGCGGCAGAATTTGGCGGATTTCAAGGTCTCGGTGAATTTGTCGCCGAGGCAGACCAGGAACCTGCTGCTGGCCACCGACATCTTGCAAGCCATGCACACTGCGAAAATTGATCCCGGCCGGATGGAGATAGAAATCACGGAAACCCAGCTGATGGAAAATATCGATTCCAATATAGAGTTGCTGGCGCAGCTGAGATCCTACGGCCTGCGCCTTTCCATCGATGACTTCGGCACCGGCTATTCTTCGATGGCGTATTTGAAGAGATTTCCCATCAATGAACTCAAAATCGACAGGGCCTTTGTCAGGGACATTCCCGGCAGCGGCGAGGATGAAGCCATCATCACTTCCATCATTGCGCTTGGGCACGGCCTGGGCCTGACGGTGATCGCGGAAGGGGTGGAGACCAAGCAGCAGCTTGCTTTCCTGCGCTCCGTCAACTGCGACAGCATCCAGGGATATTACGTGGCCAAACCCATGCCTGCCGACGAGGTAGCTCATTTCCTGGCAAGCCTGGAACACAACCAATAAACTCCCCTACGCCGGCAGCGGGTCCGCGCCGTCATCCTACAAAAACAGCAACAGCCTTCCTACAGAACAGCCTGCCCTCGCGTGCCAGGCTGCTTTATCGTTGCATTGTCGTTGCTCCTAAATTAATGGAAAAGAGTTCCAGTTGTTTCAAGGTGCAACAAAGTCAAATGCCCGATTTGTCAGGATATAAACTTATAAAGCTTACACCGGCATCACACTTTTCTTCTTTGAGGAGGCATCGAATTTGTCGGCACGACACCGTAAGATCCAATCAAAAAATCCATTGTCTTTTAAATAAAAATTAACAAGAAGTTACAAGGGGCATATCATGAAAAACCTGTTTAAAAAGCCCGGCATTTACTGCGCCCTCTTCCTTATCACCTCACTCGCTGGTTGCGGCGGCGGCGGAGGGGGTTACTCCTCTACTCCGATGGCGACCACCGGCACCCTGAATGTTTCGTTGACGGATGCGCCCGCCTGCGGCTTCGATGCGGTTAACGTGACAGTAACGAAAGTGCGTATCAATCAAAGCGGATCGGCCGCAGACACCGATGCCGGCTGGACCGACATCACCCTCAATCCTGCCCTCAAGATCAATTTGCTGAGCCTCACCAACGGCACACTGGAGGCCCTGGGCCAGACACCATTGGCGGCAGGGCATTATTCACAGATACGGCTGTTGCTGGACCCCAATACGGGCACCGGCCTGGCCAACTCCGTGGTCCCGACCGGAAGCACTGCGGAAGTGTCGCTGGATACGCCTAGCGCGGTACAGAGCGGCATCAAGCTGATCAATGAGTTCGACGTCGCGGCCGGCCAGCGGGTGGACCTCGTGCTCGACTTTGACGCCTGCAAATCGATCGTGACCAAGGGCAATGGGAAGTACGCATTAAAGCCGGTCATCAAGGTCGTTCCAGCCATACTGAATGGTATTGACGGCTTTGTCAGTACCGCGGCGCTGGGCAACCACGTGGCGGTGTCGGCCCAGCAAAACGGCACTATCATCAGCTCAACCACGCCGAACGCCACTACCGGCGAATTCTTGCTGACACGGCTTGCCCCGGGAAATTACGATGTCGTCATTACCGCGGATAACCGGGCGGCAACCGTCATTAGCGGCGTACCCGTCGCCAGCACGACCAGCACCACGGTCATCAGCAGCAGCGCAGCGCCCATCAATTTATTGACCAGCGCCACCCTGCCGGGAAGCATCAGCGGCACAGTCACCCTGTCACCGGCGAGCGCCACTGAAGTTGCGTATGTGGCGGCAAAACAGAGCTTTGCCGCCGGCCCCACGGTCACCATCAAGTACCAGGGAGCGGATCTGTCAAGCGGCGCCTATACCCTGTCCAATCTGCCGACCGTAGCACCCCAGCTAGGCATATATAGCGCCACCTTGCCTATCGTGTTCACGACCCCGGCAGGTACCTTGCCAGGCACAGCGAAATACCGGGTTGAAGCATCCGCAACCGGATACACGACCAAGGCCAATGCGTCGGTAGATATCTCTGCGGCCAATCAATCCGGCATCGATTTTACGCTCACTCCCTGAGCGGGCGCCGGGATACAGCGGTAGAGCGAGCACCTGTGCCCACTCTACCGCATGCATTTTTTTGAGGCGATTCGGTGCAATACGCTTGCGCTATTGACACCCTACGATATAGCGGGACGGTAGGGTGCAATAGCCTTGGCGTATTGCACCGAATGAACCACTACAACGTAACCGACATCGATTTTACGCTCACTCCCTGAGCGGGCACCGGGACACAGCGGTAGAGCGATCACCTGTACCCAGTCTACCGCATGCATTTTTTTGAGGCGATTCGGTGCAATACGCTTGCGCGAGCGATCACCTGTACCCAGTCTACCGCATGCATTTTTTTGAGGCGATTCGGTGCAATACGCTTGCGCTATTGACACCCTACGATATGGCGGGACGGTAGGGTGCAATAGCCTTGGCGTATTGCACCGATTGAACCACTACAACTTAACCGACATCGATTTTACGCTCACTCCCTGGGCAGGCACCGGGACACAGCGGTAGAGCGATCACCTGTACCCAGTCTACCGCATGCATTTTTTTGAGGCGATTCGGTGCAATACGCTTGCGCTATTGACACCCTACAGGTCGCATAATAAATTATGGCATGCCCAATTACAGACGAGCCTGGCATCCGGGCGGCACCTATTTTTTCACCATTAATCTTTTAGAGCGCACCGATAGTGATTTTCTGGTGCGCCATGTGTCTTTGCTTCGCGAGGCGATAAGCTGGGCGAAAAGATCGCATCCCTTTGTCATCCATGCCTGGGTTGTACTCCCCGATCACATGCACTGCATCCTGTCGCTTCCCGCAGGGGATACCGATTTTGCGCTGCGCCTGCGCTTGATCAAAACACGTTTTTCCAGATCAATTCCAGATATTGAAGCCCGTTCGGCATCGCGGCAGCGTCGCGGTGAGCGCGGCATCTGGCAGCGGCGTTATTGGGAGCACCTGATACGGGACGACGCCGATTTTGCTGCGCATATGGATTATGTGCATATCAATCCACTCAAGCATGGCCTGGTGCAGCAGGTTGCAGACTGGCCGTATTCCACCTTTCACCGGCTGGTTGTAGAGGGTGTTTATCCCTTGAACTGGGCAGGCGAAGCAGCTGCATTGCCGTCGTATGAGGATTGATCGATAGTGGTTCATTCGGTGCAATACGCCAAGGCTATTGCACCCTACCGCCCCGTCATATCGTAGGGTGTCAATAGCGTCAGCGTATTGCACCGAATATGGCTTCAAAATATTATGAGTGTTTGCAGTTTTCACTCAACTTCGGTCGTGTGCCAACTTGGTTGACATCCCATGCGGTGCAATACGCTAAAGCTATTGCACCCTACCTGTCTGCCCTATCTGCCTGCCTATCCTGCCTTATCGATATCCCCCAGCCTTATCCCCTCCGGTACCTGCCTGTGCTTCGCGTGCCCCACCCTTTGCGCGCGGTAGATGCCGGTGTGGCCGGAGAACAGGTAGCTGATCACGCAGGCGATCGCTGCGTAGGGGCCGATGGCGGGGCCGAACAGTTCTATTGCCATCACCGTCGATGCAATCGGCGTATTGGCGGCGCCGGCGAAGACCGCGACAAAGCCCAATGCTGCCAGCGTGGAGAACGGCAATTGCAGCAGCGGCGCCAGCGCGTTGCCCAGCGTGGCGCCGATGTAGAACAGCGGCGTCACTTCGCCGCCCTTGAAGCCGGCGCCGAGCGAGCCGACGGTGAACGCCAGCTTGCCGGCAAAATCGGTCCACGGCAGCGGGTGCTGGAAGGCTTCCACGATCACCGGGATGCCCAGGCCGATGTAGCGTTGCGTGCCCACCGCCCACACCGCAACGGCGACCACGATGCCGCCGATGAAGGGGCGCAGCGGCGCATAGGCGATGCGTTTTTTCATGAAATCCGACAAGCCGTGCGTGGCATTGGCAAACAGCATGCCGGCCAGGCCGAACACCATGCCGGCCGCCAGCACCGCCAGCAGGCCCCACACGGTGATGGCGGGAACCTGGCTAATCACATATTGGGTATGCTGCACGCCCCACCACAGGCCGACCTGGTCGGCGACGATGGCGGCGATGAAGCAAGGCAGGATGGCGTCGTAGCGCATGCGGCCTATGGCCAGCACTTCCAGCCCGAAGATGGCGCCGGCCAGCGGCGTGCCGAATACCGAGGCAAAGCCGGCGCTGATGCCGGCCATGATCAGCAGGCGGCGCTGTTGCGGCGGCAGCCGCAATGCATGGGTCAGCTGGTCTGCCAGCGCGCCGCCCATCTGCACCGCCGTGCCTTCGCGCCCTACCGATGCACCGAACAGGTGAGAGATGATGGTGCCGCCCAGCACCAGCGGCGCCATGCGCAGCGGGATCACTTTTTTGGGATCGTGGATCTCGTCGATCAGCAGGTTGTTGCCGGCCTCCACGCTCTTGCCGAAATGCAGGTAGACCCAGCCCACTGCAAAGCCGGCCAGCGGCAATAGCCAGATCAGCCACGGATGCGCCTCGCGCCAGGCGGTAGCCCACTCCAGCGAAAACAGGAAGAAGGCGGAAGCGCTGCCCGCCAGCACGGCAACCACAAGCGCCAGCAGCAGCCATTTGCCTAGATACGGCAGCAGATCAATTTGTTCAGGATGGGTAGAGGATTTCATCAAGCCGGCCAGATTTGGTTCTATCAACACCTGGTCGGCAAGCTAAGGGCGACAGCCTACAGCTTCCCGGCGACCAGGAACGTCTGTAGGCATCATCAGCTGCCCGCGAACGCAGGCGGCGGTTGGGCGCCTATGTGACGGCGCCGGGAGGAATGCCATCTCCCTGTTGCAGCGCAATGGTAGCAAATTTAATTGCCGCAGACAATTTTTATGCGGATAGTGTGTCGATTCTGCCGCTCTCGCCTGTCACGATTTAGCGCAGCGCACTACCCGCACCCAGCAGGATTTCCTGGGCACGCTGCGCAATGGGCGACAGATATCCCGCCCGCCGGATGACGCCCACCGTTCTTTGCGTCCCTCCCAGCGACACCGGGCGCACGACGACGTTGCCGGGAAGCTGCCCTGTGTGTGCGCCGCGCATATTGATCATGCTAATAAGCCGGGTGCGGGAAACGATCAGGGCCAGCGCATGCAGGGTGTCAGCCTCGACCGTCATTGACGGCAATGCCAGCCCCTGCCGGGAAAACGCGTGCTCGACTTGCGAACGCGTGAACTCGTGCTTGCCGGTGCCTGCCCATGCATGGCCGGCCAGGTCCTTGATGGCAATATTTTTCTTGGCGGCCAAGGGATGTTTGTCGCTCATCATCAGGCTGCACAGCTCGGCATACAGCGGCTCGCACTCCAGCGCGGGATCAAGCTTTTCCGGGACAGGGCATACGGCCAGTTCGATCTCGCGCCGGCTTAGCGCATCCAGCAGCGGGCCTCCCAGCGCGCTGGTCAATTTGATATGGGCCACCGGCCTTTCCAGCATCAGCGTGGGCAACAGGCACTCCACGGTGAAATCCGTCGTGGCCGGGGTGACGCCTATGCGCAGCAAGCCCGCCTGGCTGCCGCCGACATCGCGGGCTTCCTGGACCGCGTCATCCATCCCGCGCGACAGCGCTTGCAGCCGCTCAAAAAACGCCCGCCCCGCGTCGGTCAGTTCAGCGCCGCGCGATGTCCGCGTGACCAATTTCACGCCGACCTTGCGCTCCAGCCGCTGGACCGACTTGGTCAGCGCCGGCTGCGAAATACCCAGCCGTTCCGCGGTACTGGTCATCGTCCTTGTCGACGCAATCGCCAGAAAATATTCCAGGTCGTCTCCCAGCATACCATTCCCCAAAGTTATGGATTTTAGAATTTTTGTTATTTTACATTATGGGACGCAAGCCCGATAGTTGCGTGGCACCGCTTTCTTCAATTGATGTGAGGCGGGACGATGAATTGTAAAAACCAGGCCCGCGTGACAGCAACGGCGCCCACAGGCGTCCGGAGCGCCGCGCCAGCCACGCCGATATACAGGAGACCCCATGCCAAAATCTTATTCCCGCCGCCAGTTTCTGCAGGCCAGCGGTGCGCTTGCCGTCGGCGCCGCCGGCGCCGGCTCAGCGTTCGCCGGCAGTGCCTTAGCCAAGGACGCCAAGGGCGACTGGAACGCCGGTGAAGTCGTCCACCTGCTCCCTGCCGCCAACCATGAGCGCATACTCCTCAAGGCCTCGTTTCGCAGCGGCTTGAAAGACGCTCCGCAACTGCTGGTCGCGGGCAGGCGCATCAAAGGACACAGGTCAGACACCCACGGCCGGTTTTGGCAATTTGACGTGCCCGGCCTGAAGGCGGACACGGGCTATACCTTGCAACTGGCCGATGGCAAGGGCAAGGCCTTATGTTCGCCCTGGCCGCTGAAGACCTTCCCCTGCCCTGACGCGTCACCCGACCACGTACGCCTGCTGGTCTATACCTGCGCCGGTGGCCATCCGGATGCGCGCGGCCCGGGCGGCATGGAGGCATTCCGTTCGCTGGCTATCCGGCATGCGCTGCTGGAACGCGGGCTGGCCTACCAGCCGGATGCAGTCATCGCCAACGGAGACCATGTCTACCAGGACCAGCGCACCTGGCTGGAGAGCAGCAACCCTGCCATCCGCAAGGCCGCCACCGATTTCTACCAGCAGACAGGCATGTTCGATACGTCGCAGCCTGTACTGGGGACCGACAACGAGCGCATCCTGGCGACGCTCGTCGATCCGCAGATCGCCCATCTGTACGGTACCCGGCTGCGCTCGACGCCGGTGTTCTTCATGATGGACGATCATGATTATTTTGAAAACGACGAGGCCGAGGAAAATTTCGTGACCTTTCCTCCGGATCACTTTGACCTGAGCCTGGGCCGCACGGTACAGGACATGTATTACCCGGAGTTCCTGCCCGATGCGACCCGGTCTTTGATGCTCCCCGGCAGCAACGCCAGCGACCGCGCGCCGCAGGTCTCTGAATGCTTCGGCACGCTACGCTACGGAAAACTGCTGGAAGTCTTGATGTACGACTGCGGGCGCTATCTATCGCTGAAAGACAAGCACGCCGGCATCATCCCTCCTGAAGCTGAAAAATGGCTGCTGGACAGGACCCGGCAGTCCGAGGCACGCCATCTGATCCACATGCCGTCGACGCCGTTCGGCTGGTCGGCAGGCAAGTGGCGGGAATGGTATCCCGATGTCGTGGTGTCGGACGAGACCGACATGGCGCCGGCAGGCGCGATATCGCAGCGTTTCTGGGGTGTCCAGGGAAAGAACCTGCATTTGAGCACGCAAAAGGGCAAGTACATGTGGCAGCCCGGCTGGTTTGCGCAGCATCAGCGCATCGTCACTGCAATGACCGGGCAAAAGCGGCCCGCCGTCATGATGTCGGGCGATCTTCACGCCACCGGCTGGGATCGCATGCTCAGGAGCGGCGATGTGGACCTGAGCAAAAACCCCTTGTACCTGATCCTGAACGGCACACTGGGCACCGGCAAGGCCGGCTGGCCGAGCGCCGCCCGAGGCCTGGCGCCAAGCACGCCCACGCTCCTTCAGCTGGAACGCAATGTCCAGCCCGTGGAGAAAAACGGCTTTTCCATCGTCGACATCACGCCCGATAAAATCGTCTGCCGCCTGTTCGTCTGGCGCGAGCCCGATCCATTCGAGGCAATCAGCAGCCTGGAACCCTATGAGGTCATCGAAATTCCCATCGGCTGATCGCAGCCCTGTCGCAAGGCGGGTCGATACCGTCGGCGAGTCGGGGAAGACAAAAGCCCGGCGCAAACAGTGAGAGGAACGTAGCCTGGATGGAGCGCAGCGTAATCCGGGAGGATGTCCACGGGCCGCTGGTATGCCCCCTCGGCGCCCCCCCCCCGGATTACGCTGCGCTCCATCCAGGCTACACATTGGCTGTTTGGCCTGCTCATGCAGCGGTTTGGCCATGCTCAATCCTGGGTTCATAATTGCTCCGCGAGCAGGCGTTGCGTGTGGGCGGTGGCCTCGGGCGAACGGGGACGCCAGTCCTGGGCCACATGGGGTAAATTGTCGAAGCGGGTCTCGGCGCCGGTGTAGGCCAGCGCTGCGCGGCCGGGGGCGCCCTGCCGGCACAGCGCCACATCGACTTCGCAGATGCCGCGGTCCATGCTGTCGGGGTGGTAGGCCTCGTCCCGGTATAAAAAAATGACGGCGTCGGCGTCTTGCTCTATTGCGCCGGAATCGCGCAGGTCGCTGGCCTGCGGGCGCTTGTTGGGGCGTTTTTCCAGTTCGCGGTTGAGCTGGCTGAGCAGGATGATGGAGATCTCCAGCTCCTTGGCCAGCGCCTTCAGGCCGCGCGTGATGCCTTCTATCTGCGCGTTGCGGTTGTCGCCGTCGCCTTCCATCAGTTGCAGGTAGTCGATCACCAGCACCTGCAGGCCGTGGCGGCGCTTGACGGTCTTGGCCTTCATCCGCACATCCAGCAGGCGCAGGCCGCCCTGGTCGTCCAGGTATAGCTGCATCGTATCTATCCTGGCGATGGCGGCGGTCAGGCTGTGCCAGTCGCCGGCTGTCATGGCATTCGGCTGCAGCAGGTGCGCCAGCGGGATGCGGCCTATGCTGGCCAGGTTGCGGTCGTGCAGCTGCGTGCGCGGCATCTCCATCGACAGCACCAGCACGCCGTGGCTCTGGGCGATATGGCAGGCCAGGTTCAGCGCAAATGCGGTCTTGCCCATCTTGGGGCGCGCCGCCAGCACCACCAGCTCGCCGGGCCGCAGGCCGCCGCTGAGCTTGTCGTCCACCGCCGCAAAGCCGGTGGAGATGGCGCGGCTGCCGCCTTCGCGCCGGCGCTCCAGTTCTTCGATGTGGTGGTATAGGTCGGCGCTGGCCTTTACAGGCTCTTGCCGGGTGCGGGCCACGGCCAGCTGTTCCAGCTTGCTGGACGCCCGGTCCAGCAGCACGGCGGCGGTTTCGCGCGAGGTGCCGGCCTGGTCCGCCACTTCACGGCCCAGCGCGACCAGGCCGCGCTTGATGGCGCGGTCCCGCACGATGCCGGCGTAGCGGGCGATATTGGATGAGTAAGGCGTGTTCTGCGCCAGCGCATTCAGGTAGGGCAGGCAATCGGCGATGCGGTCGCGCAGGATATCGGTCAGCGAGATCACGTCGCAGCTCTTGCCGGCGCTGATCTGGGCCAGCAGCTCGCTGTAGATCAGCCGGTGCTCGCCGCGGTAGAAATGCTCCGCCAGCAGGTCGCCGGTGCGGTCTATCGCATCGTTGTCCAGCAGCAGCGCGCCGAGCACGCTTTGTTCGGCTTCGATGTTGTGCGGGGCTTCGAGGGTGCTCATGGTGTGCTTGATCGTTTTCATCAGAATTTGCATTCAAAAAAATCCGTAGGGTGGGCACCCGTGCCCACGCGGTTGCCGGAAGTGCCGGATGGTTGGGAATCCGCGTGGGCAGTACCTGCCCACCCTACGGAGGCGCTTGCCACGCACTCAATAATTTTCATACTGGCGCTCCCTGACCTTGGTGAAGTTGATCGCCTTGGTCAGCCATTCCAGATCGGCGACAAAGGGGCGCTTGCCCGGTAGCTGCGATTTGCCGGTCAGGAAGGCGCAGCCGGCCACGTAGGTAAAATATTTGCGCCAATAGTCCAGGTTTTGCCGGTCCGGGTCTTCGTTCCAGCGGCCGCGCAGCTGTCTTGCCCTGCCGTGCGTCCAGTCGCGCACCCTGGGGCATTGCGGCAAGACCTCGTGGTAGATCGCGATAATGTCCTGGTGGGGGCAGGCCGTTGCTGCAGGCTCTGCGCTTGGCTGTTTCTGTTCCCTGGCCGTGCTCCGGGCACCGTCGCTCAGGGAATGTCCAGCCGTTCCAGGCTCTGCGGCACTGCCTTGCGCCGCTGCTGGTTTGCCCCCACCACCTGGGAAGCCGACGGATGCGGGCAACACAGGCGGCAATTGCGCCCCGCGTTGTTCCATATCCGGCAGCTTCCCCGACACGTCACCAGCATCGCTGGCGACAGCTAACACGTCAGTGTTAGCGAGGTTTTTATTTTTATCTTGCTCTTGTTCTTGCTCTTGGCTTTTGCGACCCTTCGAAGGTTTGCGCAAGGTACCGGGAAGGTCCTTCCCTTTCCCCTCTTTTACGGCTTCAGCTTCCCCTGCGCCTTCTACTTCTTTCCCTTCTCCGATTCCCCTGCAACGGCTCATGCAAAGGGAAACCACGTACTTGTCGTAAAACGCTTTCAGGAAAGGGTTGTCGGGCAGGCTGTCGTATTCGGTCTGCACGCCGATGGCCCGCTTGTCGCGCGGTTTGAGCTTTGCGCCGATCTGGAAACGCGCCATTTCATGCACCCATACCATCCTGGATTTCTCGTCATACTGGCAAAAACCTGCCCGTATGCAGCCCTGCAAGCCGACCGCCAGATTGGCCGACGTCAAGCCGGTTTCCGCCAGCATGAAAGGCTTAGGCAGGTAATACAGGCCCGTCATATTGGCTTGCGGGCTGCTCATCAGGTACAGCGCCACCATCTGCGATTGCCAGCCTTCTTCACGCAGCTTTTCACCGGTGCCGCTTATCCAGAACTTCGGAGAAATTTTTGCATACCCCCTCATTACTGCTGCCCCTCCTGCGCCTGCAGCGCATTGTTCATAATCGCTTCCATTTTTGCAGCCGCCTGCTGCGCATCGAGCTGTTTCCACAGGTAGCGCGCCGCATGCGGGCCGCGCAAGAAGCCGGCGATGGCGGCGTGCACCTGCTGCATCGCGGCGTCATCCAGTTCGGCATAGGAAAGCGATTTGGGCAGCGGCACGATGCCGCCCTTGGCGCCCGGCACCCAGTTCACGTGGCCGACGCCTATCTTCAGCCAGTTGCGGAACTGCTCGAACTCGGCAAAGCGCTGCTGCGCATCAAACACCGCCTGCTCCAGCGCCATGTGGCGGCGGTGGAAGGCGGTACTGCGCGGGATGCGGGTGCCGACCTGCGCCACCTCGCCGTCTTCCAGCGCAAACACCTCGCACAAGAAACGCAGCCAGCGCGCATGGTGCTTGCCGTCCACGCCGCGCAGCCCCTGCTGCAAGAGCTGGAAGGCGGCGCTGTGCTCGGCTTCGGACAAGGGGATGCTGCGGTCGCGCATGATCATCGTGTGGCTCATAGTGGTTCCTGTTTATCTGCTGAAGGTTGATTTGCTTGCGGGCTTGCTTGCGTGTCTGCTGCCTTGGCCGCCTTGCCGCCGGATTTGCGACGCTGGAACACCTGCTTGTGCAAGGCGGTGATCGCCATCCAGGTGCTGCTTTTGCAATCGCCCTGGCCGTTCAAGATGCGGTAGACCGTGGGCTGCGAGACGCCCAGCTTGCGGGCGATCTGCGGCTGGCTCCAGCCGGTGGCGGCCTTGATGTCGGCGAGGTATTGGGTAGCCGTTGCGGCTGTGTTTTCGTTATCCATGCACGCATTCTATACGTGAATGGATATGCATTTCAATACGTATTTGAATTATTTTTTGCAAAAAACTATACGTACATGTATAGTTATGCTATTCAGTTGTACAAGCCCCTTTTATTAACCGGGTTTGTGTTGATAGCAGCCGCTAACCAGATGTTGGAAAGACAGGCCCTGATCATCTTAAAGGGCTCGCGGCAGCTTATACGCACAAGGATTATTCAAGCTCGACTACGCGATCGCAGACGGGATGAAGAACGCCAGCCCACTAACCGGCCTATCGGTGGCCACAAAGAAGAGTAGCCATGACACTCACGACCCTCACATCGCGGCTAGACACTGCCATGCAAGCCGCCGGCTTTGCCTCCCAGAGCGCGCTCGCGCGCGCGTCCGGCGTGCCGCAGCCCACCATCAACCGCATCCTGAAAAGCGTAGGCACCAAGGGCCCGGAAACCGAAACCCTACGCAAGCTCGCCAGCGCCTGCAACGTCAGCTTTGAGTGGCTGCACGAGGGCATAGGCAATATGCAGCGCAGCGATAGCGGCGGCAATGCCAATGTGAACCAGCCGCA
>JABDED010000060.1 GCA_013287275.1 Betaproteobacteria bacterium | reverse complement strand
GGCCGGCGCAGCCTGCCAGCGCAACCAGGGTCATCAGCCAACCGTCGTCTACCGATGCCTGGGCAGGATTGGAGCGGCGGTACCTGACGGTGACTACGTCGCCGACCACTTCCTGCACCACATGCGGATTGGGATTCTCGAACTGGTGCGTGTCATGGCCGACGGTGAATGAAATGGTGCTGAAATAATGTATGCCGTCGTAACCGGTGTCGGAGTCCCGCCATGCGCGCGCGGCCGTCGAGATGACCCTCCCTTGTGCCTTGGTGCTGCATAATAAAAACCACGCCAGGCCGGCAAATATTGCCACACCCGCCAGCAAGACCACGAAGAAAAGATAGCGCATATCACTGTGTGAATAAATATTCTTGTTGCGAGTTTAACCGCAGCAGCGGAATTCGCAAAGTCGATTGGGCGGCAGGGTGCAATGGGTTTTATCTATTGCACCGTTCTTCCATTGGCCCCTGCATCTTCCGGCTTGAACGGAGTTTCGCAGAACTCAAACAAATTAGCGTTGACTTATTGATTAGCGTGTACTAATATAAATTCCATCATGCAAACCACCTCCCTAGACACCGTCATGCGCACGCTCGCCGACCCCACGCGGCGCGCCGTCTTCGAGCGGATCGTACACGCGCACGAAATCAGCGTAGTGGAGTTGACCGAGGGCAGCGGGGTCACGCAGTCCGCCATCTCGCAGCACCTGGGCTCGCTCAAACGCGCGGGCCTGGTCGTCGACCGCGCGCAGGGCCGCAACGTCTTTTACCGCGCCGACCCCAAAGGCCTGGCGCCGCTTGCCGACTGGATGGGCCACTATGGCGTGTTCTGGCGCAAGCGCTTTGCCGACCTTCGTACCCTCTTGAAAGAGATCGACCCATGAACGACACCGCCTTGAAATCCACTACGCAAGACATCGTGGTGGACGAAGTCTTTCCCCACGCCCCCGAGACGATCTGGAAGACCCTCACCACGGGCGCGCTGATCGCCCGCTGGCTGATGGAGCCGCGCGGTTTCGCACCTGTGCAGGGCACGCGCTTCACCTACCAGACCAAGCCGGCCGGCGCATGGGACGGCACTATCCACTGCGAAGTGCTGGAGGTGGTGCCGAACGAGCGTTTTGTCTACGCCTGGAAGGGCGGCGACGAGAGCAACAGCGGTTACGGTTCGCGGCTGGACACGGTCGTCGCGTTCACGCTGACCAAGGTCCCGGAAGGCACGCGATTGAGGCTCGTGCATTCCGGCTTTGTGACACCGATCAACGATACCGCGTTCCAGAACATGAGCGACGGCTGGCGCAAGATCGTCCCCAACCTGGGCAACTTCGCCAACGGGCCGCACTGACAAACGGTAACGAACACCAGCTTAAGACAGGAGAGATAACATGAGCGATGCCTATACCGGCGGATGCGCCTGCGGCGCGATCCGCTACGAGATCCCCGGCGAACCGCTTTTCATGAACCACTGCCAGTGCCGCGATTGCCAGCACAAGAGCGGCACCGGCCACGGCTCCTACCTGACCTTTGCCGCTGCCGGCGTAAAACTCAGCGGCGAAGCGACGCAATGGGACATGGTCGCCGACAGTGGCAATGTGAAGACCCGCGGCTTCTGCCCGCGCTGCGGTTCGCCGGTATATCTGCGCTTTTCGGCCATGCCGCAGATTTTCACCGTCCACGCGGCAAGCCTGGACGAGCCGGGCCGCTACAAGCCGCAGGCGGTGACCTATCGCATGCGCGGCCTGGCGTGGGACCACCTGGACCCCGCACTGCCGGCATATGACAAGATGCCGCCGGGATGAGCCGGTGGGCCGCCGCACGCGCATGCGACCCCAGGCGCGGACGTAGGCAATGGGTTTTATCCATTGCACCGCTTTTCAATGCTGGCTTTGATTGAATGACTTAGGTTCGTAGGGTGCAATGGACTTTATCTATTGCACCGTTCTTCAATGCTCGCCTTGATTACACGACCTGGAACCACGAAATACATCGCCCGCCAGCGTAGCCTCATTTAATTGTAGGACGCCCTGGTGCAATACGCTGCGCTATTGGCACCCTACATGTTCCTGCTTAGGGTTTAGGCTTGAATTAAATGTAATCCACTCCCCTTTGGGCGCCGCCGGCTTCTTCCGGCGAACCATGTAATTTTTGTATTCTTCTCCCCCAGTATTGTCACGCTGCGCAGAAATTGTCCAAAATGCGGTAAGCGGCGGTATGATGATACCTATGCTGCTCCAATAAACAGGCAAGACTCCAATCAAAAAAATGTTGGCATCCCAGCGCTGCCAGCCAGAACCAGACAGGAGAGTCGCGCATGCCATGCTATTCCCCCACGCGCTGCAGGCAATTTGCATTAGGAATCCTGATGCTGGGCCTGATAGGTCCAGCCTTCGCCCAGCAAAAAAACGGACCGTCTTGCCCGTCGCGCCCTATCGTGCTGGGCCTGTATGAATTCGGCCGTTTCTACCATGCCGGCGCCGGCCTGGACAAGGATATTGCGGAACAAATGGCGGCGCGCAGCGGCTGCAAGTTTGAGCTGCGCGTGATGACGCGTGGGCGCATCTGGCAAGATTTGCAGGGTGGCCGCGTGGACATGACCCTGTCCGCCTCAGCCACTCCAGAGCGCACTCTGTTTGCCTGGGCGACACCCTATATATGGGTGAAAAACGTGATGATCTTGAATAAGGATGTAGATACCCGCATCCGCTCAAGCTCGGATTTTATTGCAGCGCCTAATCTGCGCCTTGGCGTTATACGCGGCCATTTCCAAGGTAAGGCTTATGCCGGCTTTATTTCGCAATTGCGCAATCTGGACCGGGTCGAGGAAATCGATGATACCGAACGGCTGTATGCGATGTTCAAGGCTGGGCGGTTCCAAGCCATGCTGGGGTCGCAATTGGTCTATTCCAATTATTTCAAAGACGGTGAAGTCAGAATAGAGGACTGGGAGCCGGCCGGGCCCAAGGGGGCGGCCAACCTTCTGATCAGTAAAAAGAATTTTGGCCAGGAAGAGGCGAAGCGCTGGGCAGATTTGATGAAAGCCATGGCCAGTGACGGCAGCATGCAGCGCATGCTGAGCAAGTACATGGATCCTGCGGATGCGGCCAAGATGCTTTTTCCGTGAAGGGAAAAGGCAGGGGGCGCATGACAGCATGGCGTGGTGGAACGCGGCCGTCGGCTTGTCTAGTGGCAATACTTTGATGGCGAGGATGGGTGCCGTCCGGCGTTCCTGAAATCACACCTCCCCATCTTTCAGGCAAGACCAAATTGATAGCAACACACGATGACTCAAAAATCACCTTGACATGTGACTAAATGGTCACCTATTATGCCTTCATGGATGAATTGTTTAAAGCACTCGCGGATGCGACACGCCGCAGCTTGCTCGATGAGTTGTTTAAGAAAGACGGGCAAACCTTGAGCGAGCTGGAAAAGCCGCTGGCGATGACGCGTTTTGGCGTGATGAAGCACCTGAAGTTGCTGGAGGAGGCGGGCCTGGTTGTGACTGAGCGGCGCGGGCGCGAGAAGCTACACTTCCTCAATCCCATCCCGATCCGCCTCATCCATGATCGCTGGGTCAGCAAATACACCGAGCCCTGGGCTGCGGCGCTGAGCGGCCTGAAACATGAACTGGAAAACGAGCCAAAGGAGAAGACGATGGAAAAGGTATTCGAGATTTATATCAAGACGACACCCGAGCGCCTGTGGCAGGCGATCACCGACACCGAGATGCGCAGCAAATACAACTTCGGCGCGATCGTGACTTCGGACTGGACGCCCGGTTCGCACTACGTAGGCACCGGCGGCGGCGTGCCCATCCTGGAAGGCGAGAACCTGGAAGTCGATCCGCCACGCAGGCTGGTGCAGAGTTTCCGCGCGCTGTGGGGCGACGATGTGAAGGGCGAGGGCACCTCGCGCGTCACCTGGGAGATCAGGCCAATAGGCGATTCCTGTCAGCTGACGGTCAGGCATGACCAGTTGCGCGAAGGCGCCAACAGCCAGTTGTATGGCGGCTGGCCGATGATACTGTCCGGCCTGAAGACACTGCTGGAGACCGGCGAACTGCTGACCACGCCCGGCTCGCTGCGCTGGATGGAAGGCAAGGCGGAATGAACCGGGGGCGATGAAAATGCAGCGGAAGGATCGCCGCTGCATCGCCATCGCCGCCACTGCAATCATTGCATTGGCGATCCCGCCAGAATTGGTACTACTAAATCTTTGGATATTGGTTCTTTCTTCATTCCCTGTTCGCACTTATTGTGTAGCTTCGCAGGCCGGCACAAGGTAGCAAGCGTAGCAAGCGTAGGGTGTGTTAGCGCAGCGTAACGCACCGTTTTTCTGAGAGTGCCCAGATTCATTTGTTCCTGCTGCCATTGCAGGTAGCTTATTGGTGTCTTCTTGCGTGGGGATACGGTGCAGAGGGGTACACTGCGCTGCGCTAACGCACCCTACGTGAGGTAGGCTACATTGGAAAAACAGAAGGGAAGTGAGCAATGAACAAAGAAGTGGCCATACGGCCGGCGGTCAAATCCGATTACCCGTCCTGGAAAATTTTGTGGGATAAATATAATGCGTTTTACGGGCGGCAGCATGAAACGGCCTTGCCTGCCGAGATCGTGGCGATGACCTGGAGCCGCTTCTTCGATGCGTATGAGCCCATGCATGCGATCGTGGCGGAGTTGGACGGCAGATGCGTCGGCATCGCACATTTCCTGTATCACCGCAGTACGATACAGATTGCACCGGTATGTTATCTGCAGGATTTGTTCACGCTGGAAGAGATGCGCGGCCAGGGCGTGGGCCGGGCCCTGATCAATTACATCTACGATCACGCAAAAAATGCCGGCTCTTCGCGCGTGTATTGGCAGACGCATCAAAGCAATGTTGATGCGATGAAACTCTACGACCGGGTGGCGGAAAAATCCGGGTTCATTGTGTACCGGCAGGCCCTGTAATTTTCCGTCGGGGAAAATCTCCACCGTAGCCTCCGGCGTGAAACGGTTCCATGCATTTTTACTGAATTGGTTCTTTACTGGCGCCGCATTAGGGCTTAATGTTTCACAGTGCACGGCATGTTTGGACAATGAAGCTACACGGACCGCACAGCCGGAGCGACAGTTCACTAGACTAGACAGGAGAAATGCATATGCGGCGACTGATATTGTTCATGCATACGACACTCGATGGCTTTGTAGCAGGGCCAAACGGCGAGATGGACTGGATCAAGGTCGGCGACGAGATATTCGACTACGCCGCCCAGCGCACCCAGGAAGCGGATACCGCTTTATATGGGCGCGTCACCTACGAAATGATGCAGGCGTACTGGCCTGGCGCTGGCCAGCGGCCCAATGCAAGTAAGCACGACATCGAACATTCAAGCTGGTACAACGCCGTCACCAAGGTGGTGATATCGGCCAGCATGCAGGGACAGCTCATCCCGAAGACCAGAATCATCGGCGGTGACGTGGCGGCGGAGGTAGCGAAGCTGAAGCAGGAGCCCGGCAAGGATATCCTGATGCTGGGCAGCCCGGGCGCGCTGCAGCCCTTGATCGCCAATGGCCTGATCGATGAATACTGGCTGTTCGTGAACCCGGTATTGCTGGGGAGGGGGATACCGCTGTTCACAGAGACTGGGCGTAAAGCCGATCTGGCGCTGATCCGGGCCCAGGCTTTTTCATCCGGCGTGGTGTGCCTGCACTACACATTAAAATAGTATCTACTTTCCTTTGAAAAGAGCGAGGACCATCAATGGCGCAATTCATTTGTCAAACCTGCGGCCTGCAGTACGCTGAGAACCCATCGGCACCGGCAAGGTGCAAGATCTGCGCCGATGAGCGCCAATATGTAGGCTGGGCCGGGCAAAAGTGGACCACGCACGAGGAACTCGCGCAAGATCATAGTGTGCGCCTGGAAATGGATGGCGACCTGCTCGGCATAGGCATCACGCCGGGCTTTGCCATCCCGCAACGCGCGCTGTTCCTGCCCACCGATGCCGGCAACATCCTGTGGGAATGCACCAGCCTGGTGACGCCCGCTGCAGTTGCAGAGCTGAAGGCGCGCGGCGGCGTGGACATGATCGTCATCTCGCATCCGCATTTTTATTCTTCCATGGTGGAGTGGAGCGAGGCCTTCGGCGGCGTGCCGGTGATTATCCACGCAGCCGACAGGGAATGGGTCAGCCGGCCTTCGCCAAATCTGAAATTCTGGGAAGGCGATACGCTGGAACTGTCGCCGTCCGTCACGCTGTTCCGCTGCCCCGGCCATTTCCCCGGCAGCACCGTGCTACACTGGAAAAACGGCCCCAATGGCAAGGACCTGCTGCTCGCCGGCGATGCGCTGCACGTCGTGCAAGACCGGCAGCACGTGACCTTCATGTATAGCGTCCCCAACTACATTCCCAGCCATCCGGAGTGCGTGACCGAGGTCAGGCAGCGGCTGGACGGCGTGGGCTTTGAAGACCTGTACGGCTATACCTGGGGACTGAATATCCTCGGCAATGCGCGGCAGGCGGTCGATACCTCGTTTGATCGATACTTTCGGGCGGTAGGGCGTTAGTGCCTGCGCAGGCCAGTCCCTAGGCCCATACCAATCCCCAAATAATCAGTACCCAGAAAATAAGCCCCAGGCCTAGCCAGATGAAATTGGCGATGCTGAGCTTGCTATTCGATTCGCCATTGGGCTGGCCGCAGGCGATATTGATCGCCTGCTGTGCAATATAAATTCGCCGGCCGAGCAAAGGCAGCAGTGCCAGGGACAGCAGGTCGGTATACGGGGAGCCGACGTTCTTGGATGACAGGCGGTCCAGGATGCTGCTGGCGATCTGCAGCAGGACAAAGCCGGTCGCGGTTGCCCGCGGATCCCAGCTAAATTCCTTTCCATTGGCCCGCAGCGACCTGTCGACTGCCTCAAACAGGGAATGCGCGAAGAAAATAGGAAAAATCGCCCGCATCACCGGCCAGCTTGAGTCACCGGTACGTATCTTATGCAGTTTCCAGTTTTTGTAGAACCAGAAGAATTCATACATGCCTATGGTCGCAAAAAAGAGGAGGAAATATTTCCTCTTGCTCACCACGTAATAACTTGTCGAATTGAGTGTTTTTCCACCGAGGTCCGGCAAGTCCTTCACATTGAGAATTGAAGCTGGCGGGCTGTAGATGTTGGTATCCATAGGGCTCTTCAAGAAAAGTGAATTGATAGGATAGTGCAGCCTGGTGCCGTATAGCAGTTGATGCAGAGGCGCCGGACCGGTTGTGCAACTTGCGGCCCTTAAAACGTCCTTGCCTGTTTCAACAGCTGTGAATCTAATTGCTCATTGCGCGAAAAATTCCCAATGCGGCATAGACCAGGAGAAGCGACGGGATGCTTACTCCGCCAGCCCTGGTGATGAGCCGGAGGTGGGTCTCATTGTCTTGATTCATACGGTCGATCTTCGAGATCGCCTGGGTCGCTGCAAAGCATAGGGCAATGTTTGCCAGAAATCCAATGACGACCCGTATCCCAAAGAAGAACAGGACGCTAACGATGAATAGCAAATCTCCTTTCCCCGGGAAAAAAAACCGGATGGCCCAACCCGATGCAAAAGGTGCACCGACTTCCAGCACAAGGGAGAACAAGCCAAACAAATACAGTTTACGGAAGAAGAACCATTGAATTCCGAATATTGCCGCCCATACGTTAAATCCGGCATGGATGGATTTTCCCTCCAACCGTCTCATTAATAGGTGAGGGTAGCGGCCCTTTCCAGTGAATGCTGTCAGCTCTGTTTCGGAGAAACCGCTGTCTGATAGCAGGTGATCGGTTTCTATACGCGCTGTGCTCAATGAAGACTGTGTTGCCAGATAGGGATTCGTTTCCATGGACGGATTCAAGAAAAATCTTGCAAAGCGAAATTTGAATTGTATCTTAGCAAGCCGGAAACTTGTCGAACTGAGAAGTAAAAAAATAATTTCTCACTCAAGCGCTCCGCATCAGACTTGTCAGCGTGGGCTGCTAAACCAAGCGATCAGCTACTGGTCGCCTTGACGCCAGCCGCAGCTTCACCAGCAGCCAGGGCACGGGCATCGCAATAAAAAATCCTATGATCAGCCCTTTCGCCACAGCCCACGCCAGCGACGGCGGAAGCACCGATGCGTCCAGCAGCTTCAGGAATTTTTGCAATGCGATGAAGGCGAGGGTGCCGACTGCGGCGGCGAGCAGCTTGCGCCACCATGTGGGCGGGGCCGCAAAGCCCAGCACGCGCTTTTCGTAATGCAATCCCAGGATGCCGCCCGCTGTCCAGCCTGCCAGGATCGGTATGTAGTCCGGCGGCATGCTACCGGCTGGCCAGCTTAGCAGTGCAGCTGCGCTGACCAGCGCCACCGCCGCCAGGCTCCAGGATAGATGGGTTTGCCAGAACCATTGCCTGTCCTTGATCTGCTTGAACGCGACCAGGGTCAGCGCGCCCAGCGCGGCGCCGGCCAGCACGTCTTCCAGGTCATGCGCACCCAGGTACAGGCGGCTGAGGATGACGCCCAGCGTAATCAGCGAGCAGAGTATCCAGATCCAGCTGCGCCGCAGCTCATAGGCCAGCCACATCCAGATCACTATCGCCAACTGGGCGTGCCCGCTGGGCAGGCCGTAGCTGGCGCCGACCAGGTCGTCCAGCCGCATGGACAGTGGCGGCCTGGGGTCCTGGAACACATCTTTCATATAAGAATTCAATAGCGCGCTGAACACGATCAGCAGCATGACCCGGAAAAAGATGGCCTTGTCCCAGGCCCAGTAGCCGAGCGCCATGAAGAACATGATGAAGGTGGAATAGCCCAGCCAGGACAGGCCGAATGCCAGCGTGGTCAGCGCCGGAGTGCGCAGCGGGAGCACCCAATCCAGGTTGTGCAGCAGGTCCATCGACTATTCTTTCGCTATTTCGTAAATTGCGAATTTAGCATGGCGCCTGCCAAAAGCACAGTTGAAAATGCCGGCGGCATGCTACGGCAGCGGACGAACCGTTCGCGCAGCGCCGCCGGATCCGGCATGCTAGGATGATGCCTCGTTGCCCGGCTTTGCCGGGCGCAGATTGACTTCCCTCAAGGCTTTAGCATGCAGACCCATACACTCCTTGCCTTTGCGGCCATCGCGGCATTGTCCATCGTTAGCCCCGGTCCATCCATCTTGCTAAGCTTGCGCAACGGCGCTACCTTCGGTGCGCGCTCGGTGGTCTGGTCTGCGTTCGGGAATATTTCCGGCGTGTTTTGCCTGTCTGCCGCGGCGATACTGGGGCTGGGCGTATTGCTGAAATCGTCCGCCGTGGTGTTCGCCGTGGTCAAGGTGCTGGGCGCGCTTTACCTGTTCTATATAGGCGCCAAGCAGCTGTTCGGCCGTTCCGCCGCGATTGTGTATGAAGCCGGGGATGGCGTGGCGGCGGTCGCACCCGGCCCGGGGAAGCTGTACCTGGAAGCTTTTTTAACGGCGGTAACCAATCCCAAGGCGGTGCTGTTTTTTACCGCGCTGTTCCCGCAGTTCGTCAGCTCGCAAGCGCCGCTGGCGCCGCAATTCTTTACCCTCACCGGTATCTTCATGGCCTTGTCGTATACGACGCACATCAGCTATGCGCTGCTGGCCTCGCGCGCCAGGAATTTGCTGCTGAAGCCGAGGTTCGCCAAATGGCTGAACCGGGTAGTGGGTTCGGTATTCATCTCCTTCGGCGCGCTGCTGCTGGCGCTGCGACGCCCGGCAGCCTGATCAGGGCGTGCCGTTGCGGCCATGCTGCAGGTATGCCGGCCGTCGGCTCAGGCGCTCATAGTAGGCGGCAACGGCCGGCAGGTGCGGGCGTTCGAACGGCGTCATCATCCAGCGGTTTACCGACAGGCCAAGCACGATATCGGCCAGCGTAAAGTGCTGGCCGGCGGCATAGTCGCCGCTGCTGGATAGCTGCGCATCCAGGATGGCCATGTGCCGGTTCCAGTTCTCCACGCCTGCTGCGATGGCATGCGCATCGGTATGCGCCGGGCTGTTGCGCACCAGGGCCATGAACACGTAGCGCCAGGAATTATTCAGCTCGGTCGCCTGCCAGTCCATCCATTTCTCCACCCCGGCCCGCTCGCGCGGATCGGCGGGCAGCAAATCCGTGCGCCCATGGCTGGAGGCCAGGTAGCGGCATATCGTGTTCGATTCCCACAGCACAAAATCCCCATCCCTGATCACCGGCACCATCGCGTTTGGATTGAGGGCGCGGAATTGCGCGTCATCCGTCGAACGGAAACCGGAGCCCCATTGCTGCAGCTCATAAGGGATGCCGATTTCGGCGCAGGTCCAGAGCACCTTGCGCACATTGATGGACGGGGATTTGCCTAGGATTTGCAGCATGGTAGGGCCATATACAGTGTGAGGGTTTGAATAGTTTAGCTGGCTGACGGCTATCCGGCAGTATCAAAAGCTGTCATTGTTCGTGAAAACTGTGAGGGTCATTGCCGGGCTTAGCTTAAGACTTGTTTTTTATTGCAAAGAAAGCGGTTACACCGATAATCTCAAATTCCATGAGTTGAAAATTCCCTTTCAGGAAGTGTTCCAGGTCGCGCGCATTGTCCTTGCGGTTGTTGAATACGCCCAACGCATTCATCAGCCACATGAAGGGCCTGGCCAGCACATTTTTACGGACACCTTCTGACAAAACAGTGGTGCCGAACAGGACGCCGTGGGTATTTAACAGCGGCATCAAATGGCTGAACGCGATGCTCTTTTCGCGAAAATTTCCCGGCACGCAATGCATCACGTAGTTGATCCCTATTGAATCAAACGGGGCTATCTCGTGGCGGACGGGTTCCAGCAGGTTCTGGATATATGTCTGCGGAGCATACCGTTCTAGCTTGCGCCTGGTTTGCTCCAGGCAGGCTTGGCTGAGGTCCATCAGCGCGAGCCTTGGCCTGGCAGAATCGAAGGACACCCTGTCCAGCAAAAAACCGGTGCCCACGCCCACTTCCAGGTGGTTCGGCCGTATATATTTCTTATAGTGCGCATCCAGGCGTTGGATGGAAGAGCCCCATGCGTATCTGGAGATGATCCCGTACAGGATGAAGTCGTAGAAAAACAGGCTAAGCTTGTTG
The DNA here is from genome assembly GCA_013287275.1 of Betaproteobacteria bacterium. GTDB lineage: Bacteria > Pseudomonadota > Gammaproteobacteria > Burkholderiales > Burkholderiaceae_D > Undibacterium. Next base: position 6,335 of record JABDED010000060.1, on the reverse strand, counting down.
AAATATTTTTGTGAGCGTTCTATTTTTATCGCGCTTGATTGGTTGGGCATTTTCTCTATTTTTCGGTCGATGACGCAATTGCGGGAATTGATAGGACCTGCTTACTTTGCCTGGTCGCCGGATTTTTTGAAGGCTTCCACCGCCTGCGAATATTCTGTCGATGCCTTCAGCCGGTCGAGGTAGCGGATTTTTCGTTTACTGCTCTTGGCGATCGTATAGCCGGACAGGCTGCCGCGCGCGCCGCAATACATGATGGTGCAGCTACTTGGGCCGTCGGCGGTGATCCTGTCGTCCAGCACCAGGTTTTTCCCGGCCAGCGCCGCCTTCAGTGTGCATGGAGGTTTGCCTGCCAGCGGCTTTTGCGGGTCGTGGTAGACGAAGGCGCCGTTCTCATATCCCGCGATGCCGGCGATGCTGCACTGGTGGCCATTGTAAAACTGCAGTTCGGCGCGGAGATAGACATGGGAGTCGTCATATGGCACGATCTCGACGACATCTTCCGATTCGTAGGCTTCATCCGCTTCACCGGGTGCCTTGCCCGGCGAGATGACGCCGTTCTTGAAGCGGTGCTTGTAGACGCCCTGCATCTCTCCGATCAGCCTGGACGAGGGCGTGTCTGCGGCTTGCGCGGAAAGGGTAAAGGCCAGCAGGAGGAGGAATGCTTTCATGATTATTGTACGGTTTTTAGATTAAGGTGTTACCTGCCGGAACTTGATGGATAGTCTACTTGATTCGGATATCATTGTGGTAAATCCACCCGCCTGGGAGACCTTGATACAATGAATTCCCGCGCGTGATGGGTTATATTGTGGCATTCCTATTGCCTTGGAGGGGAAACGTGAACATGCTTAAAATATCCGCCATTGCGGGCAGCCTGATATTTGCCTGTACTGCGAGAGCGCAGGAAAGTCCCGCTGTCCCGGCATCGAAGCCGCCACCGGATATGCCTGTTATCAAGGATAAATTTGTGCGTCCGCGAGAAATTCCTGTGCGGAATTTGTATGGTACTGCGCCGGTGAAAAGTACCGCGAGCAAAGCGGCTGCTGCGCCGTCAGCTGCACCACTAACTACGCCGCCTGTACCTGCGATGCCGACTGCGGACCTGCTCAAGGCGTATGAGCGCATCATCTCCGAGCAAAACAAAAAAATAGAAATACTGGAAAAGAAAGTCAGCGAGCTGGAGAGCCGGAAATAGGGAGCTGGTCGTGGTCCGGCGGCCGATTCAAAAGGGCAGCTGCAGCACGCGAAAAACGGAATCTACTTTGCCTCCGCAGTAAGCCGGATGGGTTTTACCATAGGCACGCAATCCAGCGAGATGCCGCGCGGCGATTTGTATTGGGCTATTGTGTCGCCGGTAAATCCCAGCGAACGGTAAAATGCTACGGCATTCAGCGTTGCGCTCAGGTGCAGGGACGCCAGTCCGGCCTCCTGTGCAAGGCTTTGCAGATGCTGCATCATCTGCCGGCCTATGCCCCGACGCATGAATGCCGGATGCACGAAGATGGCATCCACTTGGCCGGATACGAGGTCCAGCATACAGGTCCCGGCAACCGTGCCTTCAATGACGGCGACATGGCATATGGTTTCCACATGCCGGATCAAGCTATCCGACATCTCGCCCGAGGTCCAGATTTTTAAATCGGCGGCAGCGTAGTGCGCCGCGCACTGGGCATTGATCGCTGCATTCCGTAGTTCAAATACTGCCTGCGCATCGGCGCTGACGGCTTTTCTGATGAGCATGGATCTTCCTTGCGGATTGTTCTACGATTTCCGCATGTCCGTCAGATCTGCCGGGAGCGAGCGCGTAGTAGAAAGATTCCATGCTGCCATGAAGTAGCTGGCAAGGCAAAAATTATTTGAGCTTTGGAGTGTTTTTCGGAATGACTCCAGGCTCACTGGTTCTGCAGGAATCTTAAAAACTCCGGATTGATGTGGAGCCGCTCCAGCACAGGGATCACAATCTTGTAGCCATTGTCGCCATTGGTCATGATGACGGCGCCGCTGCGGCTGGCCTTGTCCAGGTAGGCGAAGGTAAACAGGCCATCGTCTTTGCCGGTATGCATCATGATGGCCGCGCTGTTGAATTGCAGGATTTCCCAGCCCAGGCCCGTGCCTGCGGCGGCAGGGCAGGCGGCAGCCTTGGTTCCGCTGCATATTGTTGCCCGCGTATCGGTCTGTATGCGGCCGCGCTCGCTGGCGACGCCGGCGCTCAGGCCCTTGTCATCCAGCACATCCAGCATGAAGGCGGCATAGTCGCTCGGGGTGGAATACACCAGGTCCGCCGCGTTGGCGCGGGTGGCAATGGTCGGCTCCATGGGTTTGCCGGCGGCGTCATGCGGTCGTGCGATGCGTCCCGCAAACCAGGCTTGCCCGGTGTAGGCGGTGGCGTGCATGCCGGCAGGCTGGAACAGGTAGCTGCCGGCCGGCGTATCCAGGCTGTGGCCGGTTTTTTTCTCGATGAAGCGGGCTACATACTGATAGCCCTCGCCGGAGTAGCCGAACCGGGTGCCCGGGTCTTGCGTAAAGCGCAGGCCCTGTTGCCGGTCGCGCCAGTTGGGGAAACCGGTCTGGTGATCCAGCGCCAGGCGGGGCGTGAGCAGTTTGTGCCTGTCATCGCCGACCACGTCGGGATCGGTCCAGAAATGATACATCGCTTCATCCAGCGATAATTTATCCTGCGACGCCAGCCTCAGCACTACTTCCGCCGTCAGCGGCTTGGTCAGCGATGCGATGTTGTACAGCGATTCAGCCGTGGCCGGCACTCCCTCGCTTTGCATGCCGTAGGCAGCCACCAGCGCCAGCCGGCCTGCGCTGATGGCGGCGATGGAAACGCCGGGTATCGCATACTGCGCCAGCAGCGGCGGGATGTCCTTGTCCAGCGTTGCGCGCGCGCTGTCTGGCAGGCTCTGCGCCTGGGCATAGCTAGTCGCCGCAACAGCCAGCGTCAAAAGCAGGGTGGAAAGCCGGGTCTGCATTTGTTCTCCTTATAGGTAGGTGCAAGGCCATACCGGTGCCGCATCGGCGCCGAATTTGCCCGGGGGCCAGGAGCATAGTAAGCGGGGCAGTGCCGGCGCCTCAAGCCGCATCGGATAAGCGGGGATGTTTTGAGGCCGAATGGATGAATAGGAGGGACGAACGGGAAAACCTTGCCGGCGACTTGGCAACCGGGGAAGAAGCAGGTACTGCGGCATCTATAGGATGACGAAATATCGAAGGAACCAGAACGGGGAATAGGAATCGAATCAACTGACATCTGCCCTGGCACCCGAGGCGATGTTGATTCATACTCTCTTCTCCAGGCTGTTGCGGCGCGCACTCCATGCTGCGCCGTTTGCCGGAAGTGGGGCGGAGAACCCTTCCATTCATTGATCACCAGGACAAATATTCATGAAGAAAATTTTGCTTGTTCTCTTTATCCTTGCGACTGCATCCCTGCGCGGCTATGCGCAGCAATGCCCGGACACTGCGTCTTACAAGGATGCGCGGGAGATCGTCAAGAACCTGGAGCACATCGTCGCGCCATCTGGAATACAGGAGTCGTATAAAACAAAAATTGGGGGCATCGATCAATGGCTGAATGTCAGGGGCCAGGATGCGGCGAACCCCATCATTCTTTTCATCCACGGCGGGCCAGCCTCGCCGCTGATACCGACGATCTGGCAGTTCCAGCGGCCGATTGAAGAATATTTTACGGTCGTGAACTGGGACCAGAGGGGCGCCGGCAAGACTTACGGCGAAACCGACCCGGACTCGATCAGCGATAGCATCCACATCCCGCGCTACGTGGACGACGCGATCGAAGTCGCCGAGTACATCAGGAAGCGCTATCACAGGAAAAAAATCATCTTGATGGGGCATAGCTGGGGCACGGTGGTCGGCATGGGCGCCGCGCTGAAGCGTCCCGACCTGTTCTATGCCTATGTCGGGATAGGGCAGGCGATCAACGTCAGGGACAATGAAAGGATCAGCTTCGACTACGCGCTCAAGCAGGCGAAAGCGCATGGGAACGCACCCGCCGTCAAGGAGCTGGAGTCGATAGCGCCTTATCCGGGCGACCAGCCCATCACCCGCGAACGCATTATCATCGCCAGGAAATGGGCGCAGTTTTATGGCGGCATGACCGCGTATCGGGAAAGCTCGGAATATTTTTTCAATGCCCCGCTACTGTCGCCTGAGTACAATGACGGCGACCGATGCGCGATTGACCAGGGCAACCTGTTCACGCTGGGAAGAATCTTGCCCGAGTTCCTGGATGTCGATTTCAAGAACATCCGTTCTTTCCCTATACCCGTCGTGATGTTCATGGGCCGCCACGACTACACCACGCCGTCCGAGCCAACAGCCGCCTGGCTGGACAAGGTGCATGCTCCTTACAAGCAGGGGGTCTGGTTTGAGCGTTCTTCCCACATGATTCCATGGGAAGAACCCGGCAAAACGCTGGTCAGTCTGTTGAAGTACGTGCGCCCGCTGGCAATCAATGCTGGCGGCGCCGATCGCTGACGACTGAGCCGAGCTGCGGTGCACTGCAGCTCGGCCAGGTTTGGTTTGGTTTTGTTTGAATCAGGCGCCGGGCGATTCTGGCTGGATAGTATCCGCCGCTTCTTTCCGGCTCAACCGTAAGGTGTGTATTCGATGCCGTGCGATATCTGGCCGATCACCTGGGCGATATTTTCGGTGCTTTCGCTGAAGCTGACCAGTATGCTGGGCCTGCCCATGCCGTCGCTGATCCTGCCGTTCCAGTAATCAAACCCGGCCTGGTCAGGAAGCCTGTGCAAGACGTTGGTATACAGTGCGGTGATGAAGGCATTGTCGGAGATATGGTCGCCGTACAATTGCTTGAACTCCAACGAATCGACAAAGCCGTTGGCAACGTGGACCAGGTTTTCAGCGCCTTTATCCATCTGGCCTATCCAGTAGCCCAGGCCCGCCAAATCCGGGGTGCGGTTGAACGCAGCCTGGTACAGGCGATAGGCCTGGCCCGCATTGCCGTCCAGGTCCAGCGCGATGATTTTATCCGGGAACTGGATGCGTTCCACATTGGTCAGCATGTCGGTCTGGCCGGTAATCACACGGCCAGGCGTAGTAAAAGTCAGTTGATAGCCGCTGCCGCTCTTGTTGATGGAAAAATCGCTCCACTTGCCTGCAGTCACCTGCAAGGTGTCCAGGCCGCCCTTGCCGTCAAAGCTGTCGTTGCCGAGATCGTAGACAAAGGTTTCGTTGGCCGCGGTGCCGCTCCAGTTGTCGTTGCCGGCGATCAGTTTTCCTATGATCGCGGCCCATCCATTGTCGCTCGGCTGTACTGCATAGGCAATGTTGCTGACCTGGATCAGCTCGTTGCCGTTGCCGTCCCTCAGGTCAAGAGAAGTATAGGTGCCGCTGGTGGCGACGTAGGTAGAGCCGCTGTAAGCCAGGTTGACGCCGGTCCAGCTCAACTGGTAATTCGCGCTGCGGTAATAACCGGAGCTCGCATTCAGCGAATAATTGGTCGAACTGTCCACGGGGACGTTAAACAGCATGCCCGCGCCAAATACTGTGATATCCGCCATTGCTTTATCCCTTCATCGGTTATGGAAAATGCAATGTTATCATTAGATTATGTAATTTCCAGCGGGCAGATTTCTTATAAATTAATAAATATAAGTTTCAAAACAACAGTGATGTAAAGGACGCTTTACAAATCCAAAACTCCGATCTAATATGGAAAGCATCCTTTACATGGAGGTTTGAATGAAAACGTCTTATAAACGCTATTACCTGGAACTGGGCCTGGCCCTGTCTGCCTATACCAGCGTCTTGATCGTCTCCATCCTGCTGCTGGAGGGCGGCATGCAAAATGGCCCCTGGCGCGATGCGCTGGCGATCAGCCCCATGCTGCCGGGTTTGCTGGCGATCTGGGCCATCCTGCGCCAGTTGCGCCGCCTGGACGAGCTGCAGCGCCAGGTGCAACTCGAGGCGCTGGCCTTTGCCTTCGCCGGCACCGCGTTCCTGAGCTTCGGCTATGGTTTTCTGGAGGGCGTGGGCTATCCAAGGCTGAGCCTGTTCGTGATCTGGCCCACCATGGCCAGCTTGTGGATGCTCGGTGTTGCTGTGTGCGCCAGGCGCTACCGATGAAAAACCGGCTACGCGAGCTGCGCGCAGAACGCGGCTGGTCGCAGACCGACCTGGCCGAGCGATTGAAGGTCTCGCGCCAGACCATCAACGCAATAGAGAACGAACGCTACGATCCCAGCCTGCCGCTGGCCTTTGAGATTGCCCGGGTGTTCGGGGCGGCGATCGAGGCGATTTTTTTGGTGGAGTAAATGGTGGTGTTGCGCACGCAATGGGAGAAATGTAGC
>JABDED010000059.1 GCA_013287275.1 Betaproteobacteria bacterium | reverse complement strand
GATTTCAAGGGTAAGACCCTGGGCGTGACTGGACTCGGATCCTCCACCAATTTCCTCACGCAGTACCCGGCTGCCAAGGCGGGTGTGAAGAACAGTGAATTTACTACCTTGCCTGTTGGCGCCGGCTCCACTTTTATTGCCGCGATGTCGCAAGGAAAGATCGATGCAGGCATGACCACTGAGCCTACCATTTCCAGGCTGACCTCCACCGGGGCGGCAAGCATACTTGTCGATATGCGCACCGTCAAAGAGACTGAGAGCGCGTTGGGAGGCACCTATCCTGCCGCCTGCCTGTACATGCCGACTGCCTGGGTCAGCACCCACAAAGAGCAAGTGCAAAAACTGGCGAATGCCTTCGTCAAGACGCTGAAATACATCAGGACCCATAGCGCGAAAGAGATTACTGAAAAATTGCCGGCAGATTACTATGCAGCCAACAAGCAGATGTATATCGATGCGCTGGAAGCCAGCAAGCTGATGTTTACCGATGACGGGGTCATGCCGGAAAACGGGCCGGCGACCGTGCTGAAAGTGTTGAATGGATTTGACAAGGCAGTGCAGGGTAAAACGATTAACCTGGCGAATACCTTTACTACCGAGTTTGTGAAAGCTGCAAAATAATGGAAAAAGTTGCGATAGAGCTGACTAATGTCAGCAGGAAATTCATCAGCCCTGCGGGTAAAGTGACGCTGGCGCTGAGGGATTTCAGCCTGAAGGTGAACGAAGGCGATTTCTGTGCGATTGTGGGTCCCACAGGCTGCGGAAAATCGACCACGCTGGGCATGATTACGGGCCTCAATCCGCCTTCGAGCGGGAGCGTGAAGGTGTTTGGAAAACCCGTCACCGGCATAGATCCGAATATCGGTTTTGTTTTTCAGGCGGATGCTGTTTTTCCGTGGAAGAACGTGATCGACAATATTGCGATCGGGCCGATTTTTCGTGGCAAGGATGAAAAGACTGCCAAGGAAATGGCTGGGGAATGGGTGCGCCGGGTAGGATTGGCCGGATTTGAATATCACTATCCGCATCAATTGTCAGGAGGGATGCGGAAACGTGTCGCGCTGGCCCAGACCTTCATCAATGAGCCCAAGATTTTGTTGATGGATGAACCTTTCTCTGCGCTGGACGTGCAGACCCGGGCCCTGATGCAGGAAGAATTGCTCGGTTTGTGGTCTGAGAAAAAAGCGTCTGTCGTGTTTGTGACGCACGATATAGAAGAGGCAATTGCGCTGGCTGACCGGGTAGTGGTGCTCTCCAAGGGGCCGGGCTCCGTCAAGAGCAGTTATGAGATACCGCTTGCGCGTCCGCGCAACGTATCCGAAGCCCGCTACACAGACGAATTCGTCCATCTGTCCAAACAGATTTGGTCCGACTTGAAGGATGAAGTACAAATTTAAAGCAGGATCAAAATCATGAAATCAGCATCAATACAAAATAATCAAAGCCTGCCTGAAATCGGCGAAGAAGAGCGCAAGGCCATTGCGAGGGCGGTAAATCACCGTCGCCTGGTCATTTTCCTGCGCATTGCATTAGCCGTAGTTACTTTGCTCGGGTGGGAGTTAGCCGTAAACGCTGGATGGATAGACGCGTTCTTTTTTTCCAAGCCTACGGCAATCTATGAACAGCTTGCCATTTGGCTGACGGAAGGAACTGCACAAGGCCCGCTCTGGCATGAATTGCTTGTCACTATGGAAGAGACGGTGCTGGGTTTCCTGATCGGCAGCATACTGGGCATTTTCTTTGGTATCGCCCTGGGCAGGAACAAGCTGGCAGCGGATGTATTCAGTATTTACATCAAAGTCGCCAATGCGATCCCGCGTGTCGTGCTCGGATCCATATTCATCATCATGTTCGGCCTGGGAATGGGTTCCAAGGTGGCGCTTGCAGTAGTGATGGTATTTTTTGTCGTGTTCGGCAATGCATTCCAGGGGGTAAGGGAGGCGGACAAGAACCTGATCGCCAACGCATATATCCTGGGCGCAAATAAACGCCAGGTCACCTTCTCGGTGGTGTTTCCTTCTGCGCTCACCTGGATATTGGCAAGCCTGCATGTCAGTTTCGGCTTTGCGCTGGTAGGGGCGGTTGTTGGCGAATTCCTGGGGGCACGGCACGGCATAGGCTTGCTGATTGCTACTGCCCAGGGTACTTTCAATGCAGCGGGTGTTTTTGCGGCGATGATAGTGCTGGCGGTAGTCGCACTGGCGGCGGAATACCTGCTGACCGCGATTGAAAACAAATTGTTGAAATGGCGGCCTGCCCAGTTTGTCGAGCAGGGTATGTAAGATATTGCTGGCGCCGCTGGCGTTGTGCAACTGTGTAAACAATGTCCCGCAAGCCTATGCTTGCGGGACATTGTTCTTTATGGGGCCAACTTTAGGCCAAGCGCGGAGGAGTGCATCTTCTTGCCATAGCCGGCATCGCACTCCGGAGGGATTTTATTTGCCTGCGGTCAGGGATGCATGGAAGCCAGTTGCGGCAATCCCATTTCAGCCCGCAATTCACGTCTGGCGGATTCAAACTCGGCAGTAAAGTCGGCGCGCGTCATCAAGTTGGCTGCGATCAGCGTGCCTGCCAGGCGTCCCGCCTCGATATCCGAGCGAAAGTGTATGCCGGCGACCAGGCGGTTGTTTGCATACTCCAGCGCGCGCTGCATGATCTCCTGGCGTTTTTCGGGCAGCATATTGGCCAGGATGACCGCCATCAGCGTGCCTGCCGTTGCGTGACCGGAAGGATAGGAGTAGGACTTGGACAGTTTGACGACAGGTTTCACCAGGTCGCTATATTGATGGGGCCGCGGATGTTTCCAATAGTCCTTGGCCGGATCTGTCAGCGGCCCTTCCGAAGCCAGTACCCTGATAAAGAAAGCGGAGAGCCTGGGGAGCCTGTCGCGGTTGAATTGCGGCCCTACTATGCCGGAAAAGCGCCAGATATCTTCAGTGGCATCCGCCTGTGCCTGCGCGACCATTTCCGGGGTACGGGTTATCTGCAGGCCCAATACTTCTGCCAGTTCTTCTTTGTTTTTCATCGAGCCGGCTTCTGGGGGAGGAGGAAGCAGGCTGATCAGATCGAGGTCCTTAGCTGCAAGAAAGGGTTTCCCTTCTTTGGCTAACGCGACGGGGCTGGCCGCTATGCAGACGGCCAGCAGTGCGGCCGACAATACATTGAAGAATTTTTTCATTAAATGATCCACAGGGAATGATGAGGGCGCATATCAAATCGCCCCTGTTTCCAGAATTGAGCTGGAAGCGGGGGCGATCATTTAAGCGTGGTAGCTTGGGTGGCTCTTAGAAATCCAGCGTCAATGACAATGAAACGCTGCGCTCAGGCAGCAAAGTCAGCTGATCTCCGGGTGCCGGCACCGACGTGGTTTTACCGGCTGGCGTCACGCCGACGATATTGTGTTTGTCGAACAGGTTATTGATGCCCAACTGGATTTTCGAATGCTTGACGATCCCGGAAGGGCTGGATATCGCATAGTTGAAGAACAGGTTGGAGATGATGAACGGATTAATCTTGACTGCTTCATGCGTTGCGCCGTTGTCGTTGTACATCTTCCCTACGCGTTTTGTAAACCAGCCGGCATTCCAGTCGCCCTGGCTGTAGTTCAGGCCGAGAGTTTCAGTATCGCTAGGCGCGTTCTGCACCCATTTGCTGGTATCGGAATATTTGGCGCTACCGTATGTGCCGTTCACGTACAGGTTGAATCCCTTGCCCAGCACGATAGTGCTTTCGGCTTCAATACCTTGTGTTACAGAGCTGCCGTTTGCAAAGAAGCTGGTATTGCCCGCGGTATCGGTCGTTGACGAATAGGCATTGTCAAACTTGATGTGGTAAGCATCCACATCCAGCGTGAATTGATCCGACTTCCATACGGAGCCGACCTGGAAGGTTTTGCTCTTGATCGAAGCCGGCAAGGCTACAACATTGGCATTCTTGACGTCGAATACATTGGTGGGCGGAATTTCATCGCCGGTCGCAAATTGCGCATAGGCCGACCAGTTTGCCTGCAGCAGGTAATGGATATCGATAGAAGGTAATACAGCATGGTAGTTGGCGACGTGGCCGACACTGGCGGCGCCATTCAGGCTGCCCACGGTTTTCCCATTGTCGGCAAACTGGGTCAGGTCTTGTTTGTACGACGAGTATTTGACGCCGGGGGTGATTTTCAATTCCCTGGACAACTGGAATTCATATTCGACGAAAGGTTGCAGCAAGGTCGTCTTGAAGCTTTCATGGAAATTCGGCAGCGCAGAGTCAACCCATGTCAGCGGATTGGAAGGTATCTGGTAGCGATTGGTATCGGCGATTTCCGACCATAGGCCGGTGCGCAATATGCCCATGGCGGATTCCTGGCTCAGCCTGAGGATATTGCCGTAGGTGCGGTAGCCGTTGAGCTTATCGGTAGCGCTGTTATTCGCCGCCGTATTGGCGGTGGATGTCGGTACGGTGGCGCCAGGATAATTCTGCTGATTGTGATAGTAGTAGGTGTAGGCTTTGTCGTCCAGTTTCCAGCCGCTGCCGAGGTTGGAAGTCAGGCCGGCGTATTCGAAATCTGTATTGACGTGGTAAAAATTGTAGCCGTAGAAATTGGCTTTCGTAGGATCGGCGCTCAGCAGATAGTTGTCGCCGAACTTTGCGATATCGCTGCGAGTTGCGCCCTTAACGTTAGGCGTGTTTGCATGTACGGTGATATACGAGCCGAACAGCGTGAGCGCGGTGTCGGCAGAAAACGCATATTGATATTTTGCAGAGAAAGCATCACGCTGCTGCTTGTTGTAAGTCTGGTAGCCGTCGGACTTCAACTGATGCGCATTGAAGAGCAGGTTCGATGCGCCGTCCTGGCCGAATTGGCCGGATTCGTATTCCACGCCGAACAGTCTGGTGTTCCAGGATCCGGCCGACGCTGTTCCTGAAATGCGCCTTTGCGGCTCCAGGTTGCGGGACAGCAGATTGATCGATCCGCCAAAGTTTGCCGGCCCCAGGGTCGCTGCAGAGCCGGGGCTGCGGTCGATGACAGCGCCGCCTATGAAGGGGCTGGGGAAGAACGCCCAGGAATGATGGCTGGGGCTATTGGTGTCCTGGAATGGAATGCCGTCGAACAGGATGGAATAGTCGCCATCCGAAAAGCCGCGGAAATAGGTTTTGGTGTCGCCCAGGCCGGGGCCGTTTGGACTATAGCTGTACATTGCCGGTGCCATTTGTATTATCTGGCTGAAATCTGCCGTGGGCGCGGTGAAATTGCGCACAAACTCATCGCTGATTTCCGATTGCGCCGAACGTGCGCTCAACGAACCCTGGGAGACGGCAGCCTTGGACGCCTCGCTGACTTTTGCGCCTGCAATTACCACCGTACCGCTATTATCCATTGCGCCCGCATCTGCAGCATCCTCCGCGAAAGAAAGCGCGGGCAATGCCAAAGACATGCAGGCGATGGCGCTCAGAATATGGTTCGTCATAGGCTTCAGTTTTAAAGTCTTCATCAGGTGCTTTCTATATAAACAATAAATCAAATAAATCGTGAATGTGAAGAGAGGGAGCGCTGGGCGGATAGATTTGTGCCGGATAAGGCGGTATCTGGTTTCGGGTCTGCCATGTGGATTTCGCAGATGCCGTGTTCCCTTGAGTCCGTCGCATCATATTGAGCATTTATGACAAGAAAAAGACATCAAGATAGAAGCAAAAACATTGTTGTATTTGCCTGAAATTAAGGAAAAACTAATTTTTATGGAAAAAAACTGTGTCTGAATCCGGTAGGTTTAGAAACGGAAATCTGCAGGCTTGGGATGCTCGCAAAAAAACCAGTCGCGCCGGACGGCAAGAATTTGAACTATGATGCCGCGTTAGGCGCACTGGAAAAAATGTCGCTAAAATCGCGCCTCCCCGGTTTTGCATCACACTTTTATAAATTGAAATCAATGCGAATACTGCTGATTGAAGACGATCCGATGATAGGCGAGAGCCTGGAAGAAGGATTGTTCAAGGAAAAATACCAGATCGACTGGGCGCGCGACGGCCTTGAGGCCGAGACCCTGATCGCGGCCAATAGCTATCATCTTATTTTGCTGGACCTGGGATTGCCCAAAAAACAGGGCCTGGAGATATTGCAAAACTATCGCAATGCGAAAGGCAGGGCAGCGGTGATGATCATTACCGCCCGCGATTCCACTTCTGACAGGATAGTCGGGCTGGACGCCGGTGCGGACGACTACCTGGTCAAGCCTTTTGATCTCGACGAGTTGTTCGCCAGATTGCGGGCATTGCTGCGCAGGTCGCTAGTGCCGGAAAATCGTGAAATTTTTCATCTGGGCCTGAGTCTGAACCCGTCCACGCATGAAGTAGTCTACCAGGGAAATTCGCTGCATTTATCCGTGCATGAATTCAAGCTGATGCTGGCGCTTCTTGATGAGCCCGGGCGGGTGGTATCCAAATCCAAGCTGGAAGAAAAACTGTATGGCTGGGATGAGGAAATTGAAAGCAATACGATAGAAGTATACATCCATAGCCTGCGCAAGAAACTCGGCCAGGAATTTATCAAAAACGTACGCGGAGTGGGATATAAAGTGGCGAATAAATCATGAGGCCGGTCAGGACAATACGGCAGCAGCTACTGATGGGATTGCTGGGAAGTATGGTACTTGCCATCAGCGCGGCCGGTATTGCAACCTATCTCAAAATGCGGCACGAAACGAATGAATTATTCGACTACCAGCTAAAGCAGATCGTGCGCTCTTTCCCCGCCAACATGGCGCTGCAAAAAAGCGAAACCACCGATACGCACCCCGGAAAAAAGATCGTGGTCCAGGTCTGGAATAAAGACAAGGAAATGGTGTTCACATCCAATCCTAAACGCAATCTCCCCAGATACGAGGCGCGAGGCTTCTTTGACGTCGATTTCGACGACCGGCGCTGGAAAGTGTATAGCGAAGAAAATAATCATCAGATTGTGCAGGTGGGACAACTGATACTTGACCGGGAAAAAATCGAATTCAGCCTTGCGCTGCGCTCGCAAATTCCTTTTTTTTCCCTCATTCCGATATTGGGAATATTAATATGGCTGGTGGTAGGGAAGAGCCTGCGTCCGCTGAACCGGCTGGCCACCAGCCTGGATCAAAGGTCGGCGGATTCCCTGGATGAACTGGATACCTCAGGCTATCCGCCGGAGATGCTTCCTATCGTCCTGGCCATCAACGATTTGTTCAAGAAACTCGACAGGGCCATGCAATCCCAAAAAATGTTTGTGGCCGACGCCGCTCACGAACTGCGTACGCCGCTCGCTGCATTGAAGCTCCAGTTGCAGCTGGTTGAAAAAGCGGAGAGCGATGAAGAACGGAGCGTAGGTGTCCGCAAATTGCACGACAGGCTGAATCGGGCTGTCCATCTGGTGCAGCAGCTTCTGACACTGGCCCGGCAGGGTGGGGTATCCAGCCGTGTAGGCTACGAGAAAATTAAACTGGGAGATCTTGCCCGGCAGGTTGTGGCGGATCACGCGTTTCTTGCAGAGGAAAAAAACATAGATCTTGGCGTCGAGGATGAAGAGCAGGATATTTTCATCGTCGGCAATATGGAATCGTTACGCATCATGCTGGGAAATGTCGTCGACAATGCGATACGGTATACGCCGCATGACGGTAAGGTCGACGTCCATGTCGGCCACCATCCCGAGGGACCCGGCTTGACTGTTGCGGATACCGGCATCGGTGTTCCGGCGGCAGAGCGTCAGCGAATTTTTGACCGGTTCTATAGGAGGGAGGGTACGCGGGAATCGGGAAGCGGCCTGGGCCTGGCGATAGTCAAGGATGTGCTGGACCAGCACAAGGCAACATTCAGCTTGAGCGAGCCCCAGAACGGCACCGGGCTCATTTTCAGTATCCGCTTTGCGACTGGGAGTGCCCGGACTTCAAATAGTCTTTCCTAGCGCGTGCAAGATAAGGCCGCTTTGCCCCGATATGCAAAAGCGGCCCTGTTGGCCCGCAGCACGCGCCCGCGATCCCTACAAATTACCGCACGTATCGGCCGTCTTTTCCTATCATCGTGAATTCGACAAATTCGCTGCCCGTATGATTTTGCGGTGTATAAGTGATCATCAATCCTCCCAGGTCTTCGCGCCGGATCGATTCCAATGCGTGCAAGAATCGCTCCCGGGTCAAATTGCTACCGGCTCTGCGCAAGCCCTCTACCAGTACCTTGGCGGCGACGAAACCTTCCATGGCGGCATATGAAACTGTTGCGTGCGATTTTTTAGCGGCGGCATCGAATTCCCGTCCCAGGCCAGTGGAGACCAGATTCGGCGGCGGCGTAATCTGGCCAAGGATAATGCCGGCTTTGTCGGCGCCGAGATCGTTGACGAACGACTCCGAAGAATTATTTGAAAGCGTCATGATCTGCATCCGGCTCCCTTGCGCGCGGATCGCCTTGATGACTTCAATCGTATTTTTTGACGAACTGACTATGATCAATACTGCAGGATTCCCCTTGATGATGCTGGCAGCCGTCGTCTTGTAGTCGGGATTGTCCCTCGCGAAGGAGGCAATAAGAGCCGGCGACAGTGCATGTGCCTTCATTGCATTGTTAAACCCGGTGAGGCCATCCTGGCCGAAGCTATCGTCTACGTGTAAAAGGGCTATGCTTTTGATTCCGGTGAAAATAAAATATTCAACCGCTTTCCCTATTTCCGCCTGATACTTCGCCCGGACATTAAATATCAGCGGGTTGACCGGATTGTGGAAAACCGATGCGCCTGTTGACGGCGCGATCAGAGGTACGTGATTGGCCTCCAGAAGCGGCAGGATAGCCTGGGTATGCGGGGTGCCGCGACTTTGAAACAAGGCAAAGACATGCTCATTTTTAATCAGCTTTTCCGCGTTGGACGCGGCGAGTGCAGGATCGAATTTGTCGTCCAAAGTAATCAGCCTGATCTTTCTCCCGTTGATGCCGCCATTTGCATTGACCAAAGTAAAATAGGCGTTTGCGCCCTCCAGCATTTCCTTGACCGGACCGGCCACCGTGCCGGTAACGCCGATTGTCTGGCCTATCAGTATCGTGCTATCGGTGATGCCCTCCTCAGCAAGGGCATAAGTGGCCGTTGCTGCAAGCAAAATCGCTGTGACGATTTTTCCCAGCGCCTTGAACATAGTATCTCCTCCATTTGTTAGGCCTAAATTTTATTTTTTGTACACAGCGTCGACGGCGATAGAAGCTTCGCCAGGTCGCACGGCGGCTTTGCCGGGCCATTTCAAGGCTGGTTATTTATATGCCGAATCCACTTGGGCAGAGTGAAGTGGGCGCGTAGATGCGAATGGCGCCGGGAATGCTAAGTGTCCAATACGGCAGGCGATAGTATGGGAATGCAAATTTTCAGTTTCACGATGTCTCCTTATTATTAGAAAATACTGGATAGTATGAGTCCACCTATACCGTGCATTATCATCAGCTATCCGAAGTACCGTAACTGTGGATAACCACAAGAACTGTAATGGCACAAAACACCAGGATTGCCATCGGGATGGCATTGATACGCCGCAGTCAGCCAACGCGCTTGCTTCTTCGACGCTATCCCTGGTTTTCGCGTTCTAAGGATTTATCCGACCAGGCTTCCTGCAGAACTGCGGCCAGCGTATTTTGATCCCTGCAGATGCCGGGCCAGCGCCGGCAAAATGAGCTCCGTGGCGGTTTCCGCTTTCAGCGAAAACAGCTGGTCGGCCCGTGTGATGCCGCGATTGATCGCGGCGATCGGCTTGCCGGCGGCGGCTGCCATACGACAAACGCGGTATCCCGAAAATACGATCAACGAAGAGCCTATGACCAGCAGCGCACCGGCTTGCGCCAGCGCTTGCTCCGCCGCTTCGGTGCGCGCACGTGGCACGCCGTCGCCAAAAAATACCACGTCGGGCTGTAGCATG
Organism: Betaproteobacteria bacterium; assembly: GCA_013287275.1. Taxonomy (GTDB): domain Bacteria; phylum Pseudomonadota; class Gammaproteobacteria; order Burkholderiales; family Burkholderiaceae_D; genus Undibacterium. Next base: position 7,865 of record JABDED010000059.1, on the reverse strand, counting down.
CCGCCACATCGTTCGCAGCCTGGAATATGGAATTCCGCCAGGGCATCCGGCTCAAACTGGGCGTCGCCATCCGGCAGAGCAGCCGCGGCGGCGCCGGCCAGGCCGGGATTGGCGTGTTCCAGCAACGCTTGTATGGCAGAGCGTGAAAATTGCATGCCGCAGTCCAGGCACACGACCGTATGAATATTGCCGTGCAACTCGATGACATCGCTGCTGCCGGCCTGCTGATGCAGGCCGTCCACATTCTGCGTCAGCACGGCCGATACATGGCCGCTTGCCTGCAGTTCGGCTACCGCGTGGTGACCTGCATTTGGCCGGGTTTGCGCCAGGGTCGGCCAACCGAGCATGCTGCGCGCCCAGTAGCGTTTGCGCACTGCTTCCTTGTTGCGGAAGTCAGGCCCCTGTATCGGTGCCTTGCCGCGCCTTACCCCATCCTTGTCCCGGTAGTCGGGTATGCCCGACGCCGTGCTGATGCCGGCGCCACTCAGCACTAGTGTTTTGGGGTGGTTTTCCAGGAAGGCGGCCAGCTCGGCCACTTCCGTCATGCTGGCATCAGGCGCGTCTTGGTTCATAGACGTTGTGGTTCATGGATTAAGCAGTAACGATTTGATATGGAGAGCGTTCGCCATCTCAATCATGCTTCAAAGTCGGGGAAGGATGTATTGTGCACCATAATTTTACAGCCCGCATGTACCGGTCTGATTGATCCCCTCAGTACAGCGGCCAGAGCCTGGCCAGGGACAAGCCTGAACCGTGCCGCGTTATCTTCCCGCATTTTCCGAATTTTCCTGACACCTGCCAGCCGATCGCAGAACCGGGTGTTTGCAGCTCGCCGCCCTGCGAGCTCCCTTGCCGGTAACGGCGAGACATTAAATTTAGCTAAACGAGAAGTCAAATATATGTCGATGGCGTGCCGCTGTATTTGCACTTAGACTTTTTTACGCTAAGTAAGTCTTTGTATGGCCAGCCCAGCTTCACGAGAGCCGGCTGGCCATATGGCCCGCACTGGCAGTCTTTCCGGTAGCAAATCAGGTCTTCCACCTTCGGGCTTGCTGGGGCTTTTCCAGCGGTGATGTTGCGTTCTGCAATCATCAAATTCATGGGCTCGGGAGATTTAGTCACTTAACTAAAAAATACCATGATAAACAAAAAAATGACAATGAGACAAACGGTGATGGTTCGTGCGCTTGCTATCGCGTTTGGAGCCGCAGTAATGACTGCCGGCGTGAATGCGCCCGCCTATGCGCAGTCAAATGCGACGAGTACCATCTTTGGCCAGGTGCAGCCCAGCCCCGACGTGACGGTTGTGCTTGAGAACTCGGCTACCGGCGTGCGCCGGGTGATTACGCCCGACGCCAAGGGTAAATATCAGGCGACGTCCATGCCGCCGGGCCACTATCAGGTGAAACTGATGCGCGGCGATGCGCAGGAAAAAACGTTGGAGGTGGAGGCCCTGGTGGGGCAGGGCGTGGAGGCATCTTTTTCTGCCGACGCCGGCGTGCAGTCGGTGACCATGATCAACAGGGTAAACCGTATCGATGTTTCCAACACAAATAACGGCGCTGTCTTCACGTCGAAAGAACTGGCCAGTTTGCCTATCGCACAGAATATCGGTGCGATCATCCAGTTGGCGCCCGGCACCAACAAATCGGATAACAAGTATCCCGGCGCCAGTTTCGGCGGCGCCGGCGCCTCGGAGAACGCGTTTTATATCAACGGCTTTCCGGTGACCAATATTCTGACGCAAATTGGCTCCTCTGAACTGCCCTTTGGCGCGATTGCCAATGCCCAGGTGCTGTCAGGCGGGTACAGCGCGGAATTTGGCCGTTCAACCGGCGGCGTCGTCAATATCACGACCAAGAGCGGTACCAACAATTGGGAGGTCGGCGCGACGATGAAATATGCACCGAATGCGCTGCGCGCATCCCAGGTCAACACCTATTATCCGAATACCGGCGCGAACCCGCTTACCGACGGCAAGTTGCGCGTCTACAATCAAGACAATACCTCAGACAGCAAAACCCTGGGATTCTATGCCGGCGGACCGCTGATCAAAGACAAACTATTTGCATTTGTCGCGCTGGAACAAAACCAGTCCGATTCCGGATCGGTAGGTTCTACGTCGGATACGCCTTATTCCGCGACCGGCTACACCGTCAATACGACGAAAATTCCACGCTACCTGGTCAAGCTCGACTACAACCTGACCGATGACCATCATTTCGAGTTTACCAGGATTCATGACGAGACCAAGGCCAACTCCCAGTACTACGGCTTTAACTATACGAGCCTGACGCGGGACCAGGTGCAAAAAGGCGGAATGAGCTGGGTCAATTGCTGCGGCACCGCCAATGCCGGCGCCGACGATTCCATTTTCAAGTACACAGGCTATCTGACCGACAAGCTCACCGTTACGGCGCTATACGGTGAATCCAGGACCACGCATAGCCAGACGCCGGACGGCTATAACCCGGCTATTTTTCAGACCTCGTCTACCGCTGCGACGCGGGTACCCGGCCTGACGTATCCGATCGTGCAAACCGTCACCGGCAGCTTGCCTGTGCCAGGATCCGAGGACTCGCAAAAAACCTTGCGGCTGGACGTGGAATACAAGCTGGGCAGCCATTCCTTGCGGGCCGGCGTCGACTACAACAAGGTGGACTCGGTGGTAGGAAATACAGCCGCGGGCGGAGGCACCTGGTCTTTCCGGAAATATTCCGATCCGAATACCAAACCCTATGGCGCGTTCGAGTCGCCGGCACAGGGCGGCGGCTACGGTGCACAGGGCTATTGGGTCAACCAGCATATCAGCAGCGACCTGGCCCGCCCGAGCACCGATCAGTCCGCACAATATATCCAGGATCGCTACCAAGTCGCCGATAATGTTTTGCTCGACCTTGGTTTGCGCAATGAACAGTTCACCAACAAAAATAGCGACGGTGTGGCCTTTATGTCGCAGCGGCATCAGCTTGCGCCCCGCTTTGGCGCGACCTGGGACGTCGATCGCGACGGTTCCCTGAAAGTGTTTGCGAATGCCGGTCGTTATCACCTGCAACTGCCGACCAACGTAGCGCGCAATACCGCGGGAAATGTATTGTCGACGGATAAGGCCTATACCTATACGGGCATCGATCCGGCAACAGGCGCTCCTACCGGCTTGCACGCGATCAGCGACACGGTGTCGGCCAACAATGCGTTCGGCCAATCCAAGGATCCGCGCCAGGTGGCGGCACTCGACATGAAGCCGCTCTACCAGGATGAAATTTCCTGGGGCTTTGAAAAAGCCGTGACGCCTCGCCTGAACGTCGGCATGCTGGCGACTTATCGCACGATGCGCAGCACCAATGACGACTGGTGCGACCAGCGGCCTATCGACGCCTGGGGCGTCCGCAACCATGTCGACACCAGCAACTTTGCTTTCCCTTGCGCTGTGATTAATCCCGGTATCAACAACAGCCTGCTGTTGGATTTGCAGGGCAACGGCAAGTTGACGCGCGTGGACCTGACCGCAGCGGATATGGGCTTCCCCTCGCTGAAGCGTACTTATACGGCATTGAATTTGTTTGCAGAGCATCCTTTCCGCGATGGCTGGTATGGCAAGATCAACTATACGTATTCCCGCAGTAAGGGTAATAGCGAAGGGCAGGTAGACTCGATAGGCGGCGGTGATGTTGCCGTCACTGCCAACTGGGATCTGAAGGAAGTAATGTTCAATTCCTATGGTTATCTGCCCAACGACCATACGCACGTGATCAAGGCCTTCGGCTATTACCAATGGAATCCGGAGTGGAGCACGGGTGCGAATTTGAACGTGACTTCGGGCCGTCCGCGCAATTGCCTTGGCAATTTACCGACTTCCGTCGCCCCGGACACCGGTTACGGCTCCAGCTTCTTTTTCTGCAATGGAGTTGCTACACCGCGGGGTAGCCAGGGGCGCCTGCCATGGGATGTGCAACTGGACCTGAACCTGGCCTATCAGCCCGCAATGCTGAAAGGGGTGCGATTGAAAGTGGACGTCTTCAACGTATTGAACAGGCAGACAGTGACCGCGGTTTCGGAAACCTATAATGCTGACGACGCTATCAATCCCACCTATCTGATGGTGACGAACAGGCAGGCACCGCGGTCCGCACGGCTGACGGCAGAATATAACTACAAGTTCTGATGCGCCGACCTGTTTTCAGCAACACTCCGGCTCCTGGGCCGGAGCCATTTTTATTTTGGAGGATCCAGTTCGCTGGATTGCTAATGCATGCTTAATTCCATACCCGCTACAACGATATTAACAACACCGGCAACAATTTCTTCCTACCTGGCCAGTATGCCCCTGGTCGCCATTTTGCGTGGGATACAAAGCCATGAATGCGTAGCGATCGCCGATGCACTGTACCTGGTCGGGTTTCGTTGTATTGAGGTACCGCTGGGATCGCCGAACGCATTCCGCAGCATAGAAATGCTGGCGGCCAGCCTGCCGGGCGATTGCCTGGTCGGTGCAGGCACGGTCCTCGGCAGCGAACAAGTCGGGTCTGTCGCCGCCGCCGGCGGGCGCCTGATCGTGATGCCGCACAACGATGCCGCTGTCATTGCAGAGACAAAACGCGCCGATATGTTGTGTGTGCCCGGCGTGGCGACGGTCAGCGAGGCATTTGCGGCGCTGGCGCTGGGGGCCGATGCGCTTAAATTATTTCCGTCTGAAAGCGTCCCGCCGTCCGTGCTGAAAGCATGGCGCACGGTCTTGCCGGATAGCGCTATCTGCCTGCCGGTCGGCGGCGTCACACCGCAAGGCATGCGGGACTACTTTGGGGCGGGGGCGAATGGTTTCGGGCTGGGGGCCGCGCTGTACAAGCCGGGCATGACTGCCCGGCAAGTTGCCGAGCATGCCGCGACATTTGTCACCGCGCTGGAAGAAAGATAAATCGACGGAACAGCGGCAGTTTTTTAAAGGCTGCCGCTACGTTGCCATCGCATAGCGCTCGCTGGCGCGGTCCAGAACTATCCCGGCCCTGTTGGCGGTAGGGGTGCCCTTATCCAGCGCCAGTTGTCCATTCACCAGCACCCAGCGTATCCCCTTTGCGGCCTGTTTCGGCGACGCAAATGTTGCCTGGTCGGAAATGGTATCCGGATCAAATACCACCAGGTCGGCCCAGCAAGAAACGGCAATCCGGCCGCGCTGCTTCAGGCCGAAGTTGTCCGCCGATAAACTGGTCATGCGGCGGATCGCTTCGGCCAGCGTAAATAATTTTTGTTCGCGGCAATAGTGCCCGAGGACGCGCGGGAAAGCTCCCCACAACCTGGGGTGCGGATGGCTGTCATGCGGCAGCCCATCCGAGCCTATCATCGTATGCGGATAGGCCAGTATTTGCTGCACATCGTCCTCGCGCATCTGGAAATATACCGCACCTGCTGGATGCAGCCGGCGCGCGGCCTCTTTCTGGTCCACGCCCCATTCTGCTGCGATGTCCGACAAGTCGCGCCCGGCCATTTCCGGGAAGTTTGCGGAAAAACTGACCATGATGCGGATCACACCATCGACATAGTCAGGATCGAGCACGGTAGAACCCGCGATATAGGGATAGGCATCCAGTCCCACTGCGTGGCTTGCGCGGCGCTGGGAAATGTAGGCCAGCGTCTCCTTGCTGCGTCCCCAGTTGGCCGGGCCGGCGCATTTGTGGTGCGACAGGATGACCGGCAGCTGCGCGGCCTGCCCGGCGTCGCAGGCTTCTGCCAGCGCATCCAGCACGCCATTGTATTCATCGCGGATATGCGAGGCATAGATGCCGCCGGCCGCCGCACTGATCTGCGCCAGCGCGATCACCTCGGCATTGTCGGCCGCTTTGCTGGTCTGGTAAAAAAGACCGGAACTGAATCCCAATGCGCCGGATTGCATACCTTCCTGCAGCAAATCCTGCATGCGCGCAAGCTCTTCCGCATCGGCGGCCCGGCTCAAATCCTTTACCGCATTCACTCTCAGCGTCGAGTGGCCTATCAGGATGCCGACGTTGACCGCCGGTTTTGCGCGCTGTACAGCGGCGATGTAATCGCCGACCTTGCCGTAGCGATAGTCGCCCTGCGTGCCGATCAGGCTCAGCGGGGCTGGCACAGCCTGGTCTGCCTTCCATGGAGACAGGCTGATGCCGCAGTTGCCGGTGACCACCGTGGTGATGCCCTGGGTAAGCTTGGGATGCATCTGCGGATGGTCCAGCACCTCGCGGTCGTCATGGGTATGCACATCGATGAAGCCGGGCGACACGGCCAGGCCGCTGGCGTCCAACATGGCTTTCCCCTGCAGGCTGTGCGGGGCAGAGATGGCCGCTATCTTCTGCGAGGAAATGCCGATGTCGGCGCGATACGGCGCTGTGCCGCTGCCGTCGTACACATCGGCATTGCATATCACCGTGTCGAATATCTTGGGCTGCATATCGTCAAAAGAAAGTATTGATCGCGGACTCAACGTCATAGCTGTCGTTAACCACCAGCAGCAGCGGCCATTTATCAAATGTCGTGCAAGGATGCGAAATGCCGCTGCATACCAGGTCGCCGACGGCCAGGCTGCTGCTGAGCTCACTGTCCTTCGGCAGGCGCAGGTAGGCATGCTGGTCGTTCATTTTTTCTATTTTGCAGCCGTCCGGCAGAAGCTGCGGCGCACGCGCATCGCCAGGACGGTGGGTCGCCAGCGGGATAGGCAGATCGATGTCGTAGGACGCATCCCTTTTGCCCATGGTCAGGATCGCCAGGTCGGGCTCGGGCCTGGATTGCACCATGCTCCATACTTCCAGAGCAGGATGCAGGCTGTCTTTCATACCCGGCTCGCGCAACTGCATTTCTTCTATCAGGCCGTGATAGAAGCCGTGATCGTGCGTCACATAGCAACCGCTGCGCAGGATAGGCAGCACCGGCCGGGACAAGCCGGCATCCCGCGCGAACCGGCGCCCTACCAGGTCGAAATAGGCGCTGCCGCCGGCGGATAATATGATTTCCTCTGCGCCGAAAAGATGTTCTGCATCTGCTTGCCGGGTCAGCTCAATCAGTCCGCTAATGAGCTGCCCGACGGCTGCCAGATCCTGCTCACGGTGTTTACTGGTCAGCAGGCCCTCATACGCTTCCATGCCTGCCAGCTGCAGGTACGGGCTCTGGCTGATGGCGCGCGCCAGCGACAGCGCCTCTTCCTGGGTGCGGCAACCGGTGCGCCCGCCTTGCAGGCCGAGTTCCACCAGCAAAGGCAGCGGCCGTTGCAGGCCGGAAAGGCGCACCGCCTCTGCCAGGCGCTGTACGTTGGCCAGCGAATCGGTCAGCGCAAAAAAAACAAACTCCGGATCGGATTGCATCAGGTGCAAGGCCATGCGGATATCGCTAGGGCTAACCAATTGGTTTGCCAGCAATATCTTCTTCACGCCAAAACGGTGCGCGACCTGCATCTGATTGGCCGTCGCTAGGGTCATGCCCCAGGCGCCATTGTTCAATTGCATATCGAATATCTGGGGGCTCATCGTGGTTTTGCCATGCGGCGCGAGTACGATTCCTGAGCGTTCGCAAAAATCCTTCATCCAGACCAGGTTATGTTTCAGTGCGCTATTTTTCAATACCGCGACCGGGAAGCTGGTATCCCCGTTCAACAGGTTCCAGTGTTGCGCGCCTATGTCTTTTTGCCGGACCGGGGCGTGCAGCGCAAGGCCCTTGGTTCCAGGCAACAGGGTTTGTTCAGCTAGGGTGTGTAGGTTCAGCATGGCATCTCGGAGTAGTGTCAGTTAATTCTAAGGCCGGTAGAGGTATCGAACAGATGCAATTTCTCCGGCGGCAGCGTCAGGCTTACTTCTTGTCCGGCATGCGCGGCAAGCCGTTCCCGTGCAGCAATGCAGCAAGAAGCA
>JABDED010000058.1 GCA_013287275.1 Betaproteobacteria bacterium | reverse complement strand
CGGCGCCTCCCCCCGGATTACGCTACGCTCCATCCAGGCTACAAATGCTTAAACCGGGAGGGACGTAGCCCGGATGCAGCGCAGCGCAATCCGGGGGCGATCCACAGGGCATCACATGCGGCAATACGCCGGGGCCAAAAGCCCACGCCAGCCTCAGGCGCGCAGCAGCGCCCTGATCATCGATTCCGCCGTCGCCCGCAGCCGTGCCGGGTCCTGGTAGATGCGTTCCATGAACACGATGCCGCGTGTCAGTGTTGCGATCAGCCGGGCCGCCTCTATGGGGGGCAGCACCAGTTGCGGCAGCGCTTCTGCGGTGGACAGCCTGTCGGCCAACACCTGTTCCACGGCGTCTGCCATATCCTTTAATGCCGCGTGGATCTTTTCGCCACTGGAATGGATGTCGGTGGCGGTCTTGGTTGTCATGCAGCCGCGACTGGGGGTGCCGGTCGTCATCGACTGGATGCAAAAATCAAAATAACTGCGCAAGGCCTGCTGCAGGCTCGGTCGGTCCAGCGCGGCGCGCAGTTCGCCCAGGTATTTTGTCTTGTGAATATCGTAGACGTGCAGGAACAGCGACTCCTTGTCGCGGTAAGCGTTATACAGCGAACCACGCTGGACACCGGTGGCTTCCGCCAGGTCTTGCATGGTCGTAGGGCCATAGCCTTTTTGCCAAAAGACTTCCAGCACCCGCTCCAGCGCTGCTCCCTCATCAAATTGTCGTATTCCAGCCATGAGGGGGATTAAAACATATGTTTGACATGGATGTCAAACATGGCTACCATGATCTTTGACGTATCTGTCAAAGATTAAAAATGGAAAGGCAAAGATTGTGAAAACTGAAACCCCAGACCCAGCTCGCCCACCCGGCCCCGCGCATGCGCCGGCCATCCCCTGGGCGGCCATCATTGCCGGCCTGTGCGCCAGCCTGGTTGCCATCGGCCTGGCGCGCTTTGCCTATCCGCCGCTGATCCCGCCGCTGATAGAAGCACACTGGTTTGCCGCGTCCGACGTCGTCTACCTGGGCGCCGCCAACCTGGCCGGCTACCTGGTCGGCGCCTTGCTGGGGCGGCCCATCGCCCGGGACTTCAGCAACCGCGCCATCTTGCGGGTGATGATGCTGGTGGCCAGCCTGGCCTTTTTGGGCTGCGCCTTCCCGCTTTCCATTCTGTGGTTCTTTGGCTGGCGCTTCGCTTCCGGCGTGGCGGGCGGCACCATCATGGTGCTGGTGGCGGCGACCGTGCTGCCGCATGTGCCGGCAGCACGCCGCGGCATGGCCGGCGGCGCTATCTTCCTCGGCGCAGGCATGGGCGTGGCAGCCTCCGGCACCGTGGTGCCCCTGCTGCTGGAACTGGGTTTGCGCCAGACCTGGATAGGCCTGGGCCTGCTGAGCCTGGTGTTGACCGCCGTCAGCTGGTTCGGCTGGCCCGCCGCCGCCGCGCCTGCTGCTGCACCGGTGCAAACGCCGGCTACGTCAACCGCAGGCGGCAAGCCAGGCCTGCCGCTGAATATGCTGTACGTAGAATATGCACTGATGGCAACCGGCTTTGTGCCTATGATGGTGTTCCTGGTGGACTTCGTCGCGCGCGGCCTGGGGCAGGGCGCGCATATCGGTTCCCTGTGCTGGGTGTTGTACGGCCTGGGCGCGATCGCCGGCCCCGTGTCCTATGGCTTTATCGCCGACCGCATCGGCTTCGGCCCCGCGCTGAGGGCGGTGCTGCTGGTGCAGGTGGCGGTGATGCTGGTGTGCGTCTCCACCGGCAATGTCATCATCATCGGCATCGCCAGCGTGCTGATCGGCAGCTTCCCGGCCGGCATGGTGCCGCTGATGCTGGGCCGCATGCACGACATGATGCCGCACGACCAGGCCGCCCAGAACCTCGCCTGGAGCCGCGCCACCATCACCTTCGCACTGTTCCAGGCGCTGTCGGCGTATACCTATTCCTACCTGTTCAACCACAGCGGCGGCAACCACCAACTGATGTTTGCGATAGGAGCAGGCGCGATCGCGCTGGCGTTTGCAGTGGATATGGTGATGGCGGGTGTGGCGGCACGGCAGATGCGGAACGTGGGGGCCGGGTTGCAGCAGGAGGTTTGAATCGGGTCTAGTTGGTCTTTTGCCGCCGCCGCCGGCTTACCGTAGATTGGGGGATTTGGCGGTTTTCGCGGCTCAAAGGGGCATTAGTGGCGGAATTTATGCCGCATAACAAATCCGGTCCTGATGGAACATACGAGCAGCGTATTCAAGGAAAAAATAAGGTCCGTTGCGCACTTCCTGTCTCGATTCTATTAAACGAAATAGGATGGTGGCTTTTCAGAACGGACCACTAGGGCGTGTTGACAATTCCCGCCCTAGCAAACGTGGCCCGCGAGCGTCCCCTGGTAGGCGGCCCTTAGCTCGCCAAATACCGAGCGCGCCGGACGCGGTGCGCCAAGATGCAGGTGTCGCAATTCATCCATGAAGGCATCCCAAAGTGGGGGGCCGCCTTTTTCCAGCAGTTGCGCACGCACGGACGATTCCTTGCTTGCATGCGTATGCCGACTGCCCCAGGCTCCCATATGCGCGAGCAGAGGCAGAAGCTGTATAGCCGCTTCCGTGAGGCTGTAGATCCCCTTCTGCCGGTGATTCGGGTCTGGAGTTCGCGTCAGAAGGCCAGACGCGGTCAAGTGCTTCAGCCGGCTTGCGAGGATGTTCGAGGCGATCCCTTCCTCACTTTGCTCCAACAACTCACCATAGCTGCGCCTATTCCCGAACATGACGTCGCGAATGACGATCAGGCTCCAGCGGTCGCCGAGTTGCTCAAGCGTCAGGTTGATCGGGCAGCCCGATCGTCTTGTTTGCGGCACAGCAATTCTCCTTTAGATTACCACTTGCATTATGCAACTAGTAGGTATATTGTTCAACCACTTGCACTTTGCAAGTAGTGTGAATTCAGGCCAACGGGCCCCTGCGGATCGGCAGAGGGATCAAACAGACGTGCGGCGGGCCAAGTCTTGCACAGCACGCAAAATGGAGAAAGGAAACAAAATGGGCAATGTGACGAACAGGATCACCACCGACAAGCAGGTGCCGGGCTATTGGCGTGTGACGCTCAATCATCCGCCGATCAACACGATTGACGATCAGATGTACGACGAGGTCTTCGACCTGGTCGAGGCGATCGAGGCCGAGCCGTCCCTCAAGGTCGTGACCTTCGAGAGTGCGAATCCGGATTTCTTCCTCGCTCACTACGGCGTGGGGGAATCGACCAGCCGCTTCGGCAAGCCGCGTTGGATCGAGGCGGCGACCAGGCTCGCCCAAAGTAATGTTCTCAGCATCGCGGTCATTCGCGGTCGGACGCGCGGGGGCGGCGCCGAGTTCGCGTTGGCCTGCGACATGCGCTTCGCTAGCCGGGAAAAGGCCGTTCTGGGTCAACCGGAAGTCGGATTCGGCCTGATTGCTGGCGGCGGCGCCCTCAATCGCCTGCCCCTCCTGGTTGGGCGGGCGAGGGCAATTGAGATCGCGCTCGGCGGAGACGATTTCGATGCCGAGATGGCTGAGAGATATGGCTGGATCAATCGCGCCATTCCGGACGCGGAGCTCGACGGCTTCGTCGCCAACTTCGTGCGCCGCATTCTGTCATTCGATAGCCAGGCGTTGAGTACCACCAAGGCTATCCTCAATCAACACGGCTTGCCCCGCCAGGCCGAGCTTCAATCGACGCAAGCGATCTTCGGCGGGACCTTGAGGTCTCCGGCAGCACTCGAAAAGATGACCAAATCCCGTGAACGCGGCCTCGGAGCTGCCAGCGAGTTCGAGCTTGACCTCGGTCGCCAGATCGCGGATCTGTAGGCGAGTAGTTGGAGGAAGGATGGCCCCGGCCGTTTTTTCGCATTCGAGCAACCGGCCCTCTTCACTAAAGAGGGCCGAAAGATCTTCAGGCCGCAGCGCACCTGGCCGAAGCAGGATCGGCAATATCCACTACACCACTAAACCCCGAAACCAGGAGAACCCATGAACACTATAATTCCACAAACCGGTCTGCAACTGCGCTCATTGATCACGCGCGCCGGGCAGCTGGAGCTGTCGCTGATCGACAAGGCTGTACCGACGCCCGGACCGGATGAGGTGCTGATCCGTGTCGAGGCAGCCCCAATCAATCCGGCCGACCTCGGTCTGCTGCTTGGGCCGGCCGATTTGTCGACGATCAAGCTCACCGGCCCTGCCGAGCGGCCGGTGGTAACGGCAACCGTTCCAGAGGCATTCTTACGCGCGGTGGAGGGGCGACTCGATCGCTCCATGCCGGCGGGCATCGAAGGCGCCGGCCTGGTGGTGGCCGCCGGCTCGTCACCGGCGGCGCAGGCGCTACTGCACCGCAGGGTCGCGGCGATGGGTGACGCGATGTATACGCAGTATCGCTGTGTGCCGGTCCAGCAATGTATGGTGCTGCCGGACGACGCCACCGCGGTCGACGGCGCATCAGCGTTCGTCAATCCGATTACGGCGCTGGGCATGTTGGAGACGATGCGCAGCGAAGGCCATAGCGCGCTGGTGCATACTGCGGCCGCATCCAACCTTGGTCAGATGCTCAACCGCATTTGCCGGGCCGATGGTGTGAAGCTGGTCAATATCGTGCGCAAGCCCGAACAGGCCAGGCTGCTGCGCGAGCTGGGCGCCGAATACGTTTGTGACAGCAGCGCGGAAACTTTCATGGCCGACCTGACAGAGGCACTGGCGGCCACGGGCGCCACAATTGCCTTCGACGCCACAGGCGGCGGAAAGCTCGGCGGAAAAATCCTCAGTTGCATGGAAGCGGCCCTCAGGCGTTCCGCCAAGGAGTACAGCCGCTATGGTTCGACGACCCATAAGCAGCTGTACGTCTACGGCTTCCTAGACACCAGCCCGACGCAGTTTTCGAACAGCTGGGGCATGGCCTGGGCTATGGGTGGCTGGCTGCTGATGCCCTTCATGCAAAAGGCGGGCCCAGTCGTCGTGCAGCGTTTGAAGGATAGGGTGGCCAGGGAACTGAAGACCACATTTGCCAGCCATTACTCCGCGCGCGTTTCGCTGGCCGAGGCGTTGCAGCCCAATGCCATAGCGCAATATGCACGGCGCGCCACCGGCGAGAAAGTCCTGATCGTGCCGAACGGGGATTGATGCAGAGGCGGTAGGACGTCCAGGCATGGTGCTCTGATGCTGGGCCGCATGCACGCATGATGCCGCACGACCAAGCCCACAGAACCTCGCCTGGAGCCGCGCCACCATTACCTTCGCACTGTTCCAGGCGCTGTCTGCCTATACCTATTCCTACCTGTTCAACCGCAGCGGCGGCAACCATCAGTTGATGTTTGCGATAGCGCTGACGTTTGCGGTGGATATGGTGATGGCGGGTGTGGCGGCGCGGCATGGATTGCAGTGATGCCTCCCCCCTTTTTCTTCGTCGGCTACCCATGCGAATGACAGCTATCGCATCGATAGGGGCAACAGTCTGCTAGACTCTCGCCATCCAGATGACGTTGGGCAAGCAGTCGCGAGACTGCCCGTCAGAACCGTGAGGTACCAGGAGTAGGGGGCGTAAATGTGGACGGCAACTGCAGATAAAGAACTTAAGAAGGCATTTGATGACGCTATCGAAATTGCTTACGGGAATGGCCGGAATGGCGAGTTGGAAAATTTGGCAAACCTGTTCGGCGACATCGCTTTAGACAATTATCAACAAGCGTTGCTTAAAGGGCTTGACGGCGGAAGCAATGCAGCCGTTGACGTTGCGTGGATAGACAAGCGCCCGATTGCCAAGCTTAGCGCTACTGCGACTGGAGCCGAGCTTGGCGACATGATGCTCGTCGTTCACGAACACGACCCGCGAGGCCTGCAAGTATCCCGGGCCTGCCTCCTGGAGGTAAAGCAGTCTCCAGGCGGCGCGATTCCTCCAGTCCCCGTCACGGGTGGGGAAAGCACCAGGAACCAGTTCCAAATCCTCTCAAGCTGGCCGACCCTGTACGGGCTCAAGGCAACCGGAAGCAATCGCGCGTATTTGCTGGAAAACATTATTACGCAACCAGGGGCCGCAACCGGGGGAGTTCTTGCCCAGGCGTGGTACGTCGCCGTCAAGCCTCCTTCGACTACTGCTCCAACGCCGATGCCCTGGATGGCCGCTCCGGCCGCGGCCGGCGCACCGTTTGAACATACGCTTGGTGAAATCTTCGGCGCATGCGCGCGGGGAGGCTCGCTCACAAACACAAAGGTTGGAGCCCCGATCGGAGTGGGGCGTCAGTTCGAGGAAGGCAAGACCTTGCAGAACCCTCCGGGCTGGGATGCACTGATAAATGCAATCATCTCGGTGACGATTTTCTACGATTTACCGAAGCATTACTTCCCGCATAGAGCAGGAAGGCGATACATTCCGGGGCGCCGCTTTGCGCCACTTGCGGCTTTTTGTGGATTGAACATCCCGTCAGGCGCCATACCAACCGCAACAGGGGTACTAATCGGTATATTGATTGCCTGTGTCGCAGCCGCGATATTTATGCGCCGCAAAGCAGGCAAGCACGCGCCGGCACAGGATGATGCGTTTCCAGTGTTATTTTTGAACGTTCATCACAGTGAGAACATGGAACCAGCAGGCGAGAGAGGCTGAGCGTGGCAAGCTCTTCGATAACTCTGCTATAGCAAGGCAGCCCAAGCTGCCGTGCTAAGAAATTTCTTATTGCTGTTGTCCGATTTTAAGATTCAATTCATTTGCTTTAAGTGTTGCTTCTTCTTTGGTGTCAAACGGGCCGATAGTTCTGTTTCTTGCATTAAAAAGTGGAAACCAAAGAATTGTAAATATTGGGTATACCTCCCATGGTTTATTTTTCCGATTTTGAAGAAGCCACCATTTCCTGAACATCGACATCTTCGCCTCCAAATAATACGCATCCAGTGACCGTTGGCTTGTGGCCGGTTGCAAGCATCGGTTTTTACTGAAGTCAGGACTCGTTGATCTTTACCGCAATGCCGTCAGCTTGCACTGTGATCGCGCCGGGCTCAAAGGTTTTCCCGCTCAAACGCAACTCGTCGCTGGTAAAAGTGTAAACCGGATAATCCTTCAATACCTGCTCCGCCACGATCATGCCAATCTGGCTCAACTGCTGCTTGTATTGCGCCGGCACTGCGCTGAAATCGATGCTGTCGACCGCCGGGTTGTCAAGCAGGATGGCGCGGGTCGCCTTGTCATATTTCAAACCGCTGCTCAACGTAATCGCGCCATTCAATGGCGCCGCCAGCAACAGCGGGCTGAATACGTCGACACTCACTTGCGTCAGCACACGGTTTTGCGCCGGATTGAGGGTCAGGCGAGGATTTTTCAGGTTGACATTGAACACTTCCGCATACCGCAACTGTTGCGGGAACCTGGTTTCGATAACGCTCTGCAGTTGCTTTTGCGAAAGCGTATATTCATTGGTCCAGATGTTGTAACCAGCCCAAGCCGCTGCCTCGATAGCCATCGCGCTAAAGGCCAATAGGGACTTCATCAATTTGCGTCGTATTGTATGCATTGCTTCCCTTCGCTTGCGGCGCGGCGCTTGCATGCGCCCGTCGACCATCAGCCGTTGTGTTGCTCAAGCTTGCAGTATAGACGGATAGGGCCGAACCCAGCCACCCTGCGGCCACTTCTTGGTACTTTGAAAACGCATCGCCCGAATAAGGCGCCAAGAAATGAGTGCGGGCAGCGGTCAATCGATAACGTGCAGGCGCTGGTGCAAATTGACCGTTGCATTTTGGCGTTTGGCTGGTTTCTAAACTTTGGGACACCGCCCCAAAAACTGCCGGTCAATACCTTCACAGCAGACAACGTTCAAATTAAGGAATAGGCCGAGACCTTGGAAATTAAAATGGCCACTGTCTGCAAAAAAAACTTTTGAGTCAGTCCCGCTGGAATGTAGGACCTAGCTGGTATTCTTCTGCAGACTAAAATAGTGGCGACAAGAAAATCCCGGAAAATGTAGCTGACCACCGTCTTGCGGCGGCTTTTGGATTATCGGTGGTACTTTGATTCAGTCGTTGTTCCTTACTTCGCCAATCCAATCTGCTTCATGAACGAGAGGTTATCCCAAAACAACCATTCTTCGTCCATGAGTCCATTTTTCCAATGACCGATAGTAACCATTTCCAGTTTGAATTTTTTGCCAGTTGGTTCAATCGTTTTGCCATCTCCAATCGGCATCGGTTTGGTAAACGTGCCCTCCAACACACCAATAACGCTCGTCCAGTCATCTGATCCGAACTTCACGGGATGCGTCTCAATACGTGTGTCCGGAGCAAAAACGAACATGGGCTTCAACTCGTCGATATGCTGGTCAAGTCCCTTGGTAGTATGTCCGTCGGGGTAGTGCACGAGAATATCTTTTGCATGGCTTTCCTTCATGCGGTCCCATTTTTGATGAGTATAGACATCAAAGTCCAGAGTATCGAAGATCACGATGCGATGTTTGACGAGAGCCTCTGCCGCTTTGTATTTGGCCAATTCTGAATTGTCAGCCATAACTCCGCCTGCGAATAGCAAAACCATCGACGCAAACAAAGCCTTGCTTACTGTTTTTGCGTTAAAAATTCGTGGAGACATAATATAACTCCTTTGTTTTATAGAAGATTTGGACGAACTTTGAGTCTGGAGTTAATCTAATAACTCCATTGCTCAGTATAGCGAGGGCTCTGACGTTGTCTATATGTTTCAATTTGAACTGGAATGGATTCAAGACCGTGACCACAAAACCGGAGGATTCCGGAGAGCGCCCGGATCACCGCCGAAAGTGAGGCGAAGTGGAGAGCCAATGCATTGGATATCTAAACGGTCATACTTTCATTGCTGCGGAAGCTCGCCTACGACATCGGCATAGGAAAATGTGTTCATACTTTTTTATTTTCCCCTCCTAGCGCCTAACTACCAGCACCCTCGGTCGCGAGCTTCGGCGCAATTGCTGGCAGGGGCAATATCGCGCGCACTGCAATTCGCAGTTCTCCGCGGACAGAATGCGCCTCGACGCTTTAGGCTTCTGCCTCGATCGCTCCAAAGGGCGCTGTCCAACTTTAAGTGGACGGTCACCTTTGCTAGGTCAAAGACCACTTGTGGCCGACTGCCGCCCGTCGCGGCTAACAGTATATGATAGCCACAGGCCCTTGCCAGGCTTGGTCAACGCCAGCGAAACATAGTTGAACCGGTCAACGACTACCGGCGCGGGTGGTCAACATTACCGGAATATGCAATAGTGAATGCTCCATGAATTAGCAAGGCAGGTTGGCCTGCCAAGCCCGACATTCCAAGAGCGACGGCAAGCTTCCATCGACTTAGTTTCTTTGGAGTCCTAAGTGTTAGTGTTGGGCTTGGCAGCCCAACCTACCGTGCTGTTGGTAAGCCATTTTTTAGCCTCATCTTTCAGATGATCTAAAAACTTCAACTCAGCTTGCTCTCGCGGCAAGTCGGTATGATACAAAATCATTGAGCCATCCCGACAATCCCATATTTCGCGAAGCCAACAAAAAACAAACTCCAGACCAAGGTTGCTACCCAAGTATTCTCCATCAGGCAGGTCGTCTGTAATTTCATGGTGAATGTCCCAGTAAAGAAAATTTGCACCGTTCATTAAATCTATTTCCCCTGAAATCATTTTCTGAATTGTGTCTTTAGTCACAATTTTCGCCGCTTCGATTCTTGTGGGAATCTCGATTCCCAACTCTCGGATTGCGCATTCAAATAAAGGTCCCACATCCACCATTGATGAATTATCCTCCATGAAAATGCGGTTTAGCGAATAGGTATAAATGCCTTGATTGAGCCAAGAATTAGCTAAATTCACTATCGATTCGCTTGATAGTTTTCCTAGTCTGTAATGAGAAATAGCTATTTCTGGGTTCATGTTTTACTGAGGATACGATTCTTGTGAATCATCCAAATTTACCTGGTTCACTACGTTTGGCAAAATATAGCAAGGCAGGTTGGCCTGCCAAGCCCAACATTCCAAGAGCGACCGCAAGCTTCCATCAACGCAGTTTTTTTGGAGTCCTAAGTGTTAGTGTTGGGCTTGGCAGCCCAACCTACCGTGCTGACTTCGGCGAGCGCATCATTTAATTTTGAAAATCACGTCAATGGAAGCTTGTAACTTAAGCGGGGGTATCACAAATAGGTCTATCCCAACCGCTTGGCGTCGGTCGATTTCTGTATGGGATGATGAGCTTTCACTCACTAGGCCAATGGCTGCGGTCAAAGATTTGAGCTTGCTTTCCGACATGGCCATTACGGGACCCAGATGTTTGCCATAAGCACTGACTATCCCAACTGCTTTTCGTTGAGCATCCTTGGCGGCCTCGATTGATAAATCTAGCTCAGTCTTGTCGCGTGTCGTGGAGTCAAAAGTAGCTTCGACCTTATCAATATTATTCAGTTTTAATAACGGCGACAAGATGGACTGCCATTTTGTCAGGTCGCGTATTTTGATGTAGACGCTATAGCTCAGTTCGTTGATTTGTCCGCTTGAAGTGGCGTTCTCGGCCTCCTTCTTCACCTCTTTCCTCAGGTCGCGTATCGATATTTCCGTATCCGGGACGCCCTGCTGCGCAAGCAAGGATTTGACTTCCGTTAGTCGCTCTACTGCAACGGCGAGTGCTGCCTCTGCATCTGCGCCGCTGGCTTTGACATCGAATGTAAGCTCGCCCACGTCTGGAGCGAAGCGGGCATATGCCATACCTGTCGTATGGATGAAGGGGTAGTCTGGTAATTGTGAAGCGAAACCTGGGATGCAAAAGAAAAACGAAAAAGCCACGAGCACAATTTTTTTAAGCATTATGGTTCCAATTCGGAATAAATATGTCGACTTGCCTAATGACAGTGAAAAAAATTCGGAGTTAGCTGCACCTGCGAGAACGCCTAATCCTGCCACACAAAAATTGGCAAAGCAATATCAGATTTAGGGGCGTGCGGGAATGCCCGCTCCTGGCCGTTAGCGTTTGTTTTTATCGGAGTCCTGCGCTAACCAGTAAACCACTATTCTTCGTAACGGACATTTTTTTGGGGATAGCATGATAGAAGAGAGTCGGAAGGCATGCTAACGGAATCGGAAAATATAAGGTTAAGCACGCTCATTCTTTACAGTAAATTTTCTACTGACCGACTAAGTTGCCCTGATTTTCCAGGATCGAATACGTTGGGCGCCCAGGTCGTAGTTCCCTGAAACGAGTTCTTTCCGATTCATGACGTACTTAGTTAGAGAGGAGGGGGATTTGCGAACCAGTCTATTCGGGACGCCCGCTCTATTACGGTGACAAAAACGTAATCTGGTTTAAAGGTGTCAACCAGCCTTGCGAACTCAGTCGGGTCTGCCGCATCATAGTGCAGCTGTACAATTTCGGAAAAAGTTGCAGCCATATATGGCGCCATGGCGGTGCCGAACGAATCACGGAGCCACAAGACTCTTTTATTATTCAATGCGTTTTTTGATTTTATAAGTACAGGACGCCGCGGCGGCGAAATTTGCGGATTGCCTGTTGATTGGATCAGCTGTCCAGACTCCAGATCGATTTGCTCAGTTACGATGGGGGGAATGCCATCTATCTCGAGAACGACCTCATTGTCATGCAAATTTTTTGTCATCCTAAGGAAGCTGGCGAGGTCACCCGAAACGCGATCGGTAACTTTCGAAATATGCACATTCCGTTCTGAAAGAAAGCGCAAATCATTCTGGGAACGCTCAAGCTCTTTAGTAAATGAATGAAAAGCGACCCAAGCAGCAAGATTATTCCAATGAGTATCGGTTTTGTAGAATAGTGGCTCCGAGAATCTCGCTTTTGCCGCTTTCACGGCAGGTCGTGTATCAAAATAGAGTCCCTTTTCTACCGCGGCCATAAGTTTGTCCGAGGCAGATTCTGTGGTTGGTTGCGCCCATCCAGGAAGGAATTCAGGATAGATTGTCGCCTTTGTCGGACACAACATTAACTTGAATAGACTCACACCATGTAGGGATAAATAGTGTTCCCAAGCTTCTGTTGCGTGCGCGATTTTTGGAATTACAGTCATATCGTCTTGCGACGCTCCATGACGGGTTGACGTCATCTCTTTTTCATACATATCGCCGAGATATAACCATCCGTTTTTTCCTATTACGACTTGGTTTGGGTCAAGGGAGATACCAAACGGATAGAAAAAGCGTGCTAGATAGGGCATTGCAAAGTCGAGATTGTAAAGTGCAGATCTGTTCCACCATTCGGCTGCGCCTTTACCTTGCAGTTTTCCATATGCCAGATTCATTGCGGGAGATAACGCCAGTATCACCAACGCGAAGCATACGAATATACGAGCTCTGATTTTCATATAGGCTGCAATTAAAAATTAAAATAAAGAAATACCGTGCTCGTTGTGGCCATCGCGGCGTACATAGCAATGCAGAATAGTACGAATGACCCAAAAAGTTTTTTCGTATTCACTCCGCTAATCGTCAACTCAAAAGAATTTTTCTGGCTGCTGATTGCGAGCGCGATGATAATCGCGCCAAAGCAAAGGGCATTCGCTGCCAGACCGTGGGGTAGCCAGCGAAGCAGATAATCGGTAAACGGTCCCCCCCAAGCAAGGTTGTCCGTTGGGATGCCATCCACGGGAAAGTGGAGGAGAGCGCCGACATCTATCATTCCACCTAACACTCTTCGGGCGTCATGGAGCGTTTTGGCGCGGAAGAAGACCCAAGTCACGTTCACAAAACAGAAAGTCAGGAGCCATGCCAATACTTTGGGCATGCGAATGGTGAACCCACTCCATATTCTGTGGACAACCAGTGCCACGCCATGCAAGGCACCCCAGATAATAAACATCCAGCTCGCGCCGTGCCAGAGCCCGCCTAACACAAAAGTGACCATGATATTGAAGTACATGTGTCCGGTTGTGGCGCGGTTACCTCCCAACGGTATATAGAGATAGTCGCGCAGGTAGCGGCTGAGAGTCATGTGCCACCTTCTCCAGAAATCCTGTATGTTCAAGGCCTTATAGGGGGAATTGAAATTTATCGGCAACCATATATTGAATAAAAGCGATGCCCCTATCGCCATATCACAATATCCGCTGAAGTCGAAATAAAGCTGGAATGTGTAAGAGAGGCTGGTTGCCCAGGCATTAAATAAGTTAAGAGCACCTTCACCGTCGAATCCGGCATTGGCCCAGATCGCAAAAGTGTCAGCGATTACGACTTTTTTAAACAACCCGATACTGAAGATGAATAGGCCAAGGACAATATTGCGATAACGCGTCGTCAGAGTCCAACGCGATTTAAATTGGGTCATCATTTCGCGATGGTGCAAAATCGGACCTGCTATCAAGTGCGGAAAAAAGGTGACAAACAGAGCATAGTTGATGAAATCGTAGTCTTCAACTTCTCCACGATAACTATCGACCAGATAGGCAATCTGGGTGAACGTAAAAAAACTTATTCCCAGCGGTAGAATTACATTCGGAATCGCATAGTGCGATTTTAAAAGCGAATCGACATTACTTACAAAGAAGCTGGCATATTTGAAATAGCCAAGCAAAGCCAGGTTGGCTATGACGCTAAAGGTCAATACAAAGCGCTGGGAAAATCGAGAGTGCATTGCTGTACGATTTCGAGCCAGCCGTCTGCCTACCATAAAATTAAACAGTATTGAGCCAAGCAAAAGCGGCAGGTACGCTTTATTCCAGTATGCGTAAAACAGCAGGCTCATCGCAACCAGCCATGTTTTTCCCGCGGTAATGAGGCGAATGCGATTTAGGAAAAAATATACGAAGAATGCTGTAGGTAAAAATAGCAAGATAAATTGGGGTGAACTAAAGATCATCTATTGAAATTTCTTATCTCTTTGTCTGGCAACGAATCAGAAAGGTTTCGGGGAGTGAGTGAATGGTTCTATTGACTCAGC
Source organism: Betaproteobacteria bacterium (assembly GCA_013287275.1). Classification (GTDB taxonomy): domain Bacteria; phylum Pseudomonadota; class Gammaproteobacteria; order Burkholderiales; family Burkholderiaceae_D; genus Undibacterium. The sequence continues at coordinate 3,940 of JABDED010000058.1, read as the reverse complement.
GAATTGAGTATTGTTTTGTTAGGAAAGGAAATGAGCCCGTTTAAAATTACCATGACAGCCTTGTGCAGCGTGGGCGGAGGCATTGTAAGAAACGACGCAAGTCTAAAGAGACATGAAGCCGACCCTTTAACGTAAAAATATATTGAATCCATCGCAGCACGTTTCACGAGTTGATTTGGGGAAGAGCCCACATTCCTCATTGAGATAAGTTGCAAGTATAGCATCGAATTGTGAGGTTTCGCGAGCGTCCGTTATTGGCAGGACTGCGACGCTCAGGACGTGCGCTTCACGGGGTTTCGACGATGAACATCCGCGCTTGTTGGGCTTCCCGACGTTCGGCCTTGATCGGCGCATACTTCTCGGAATTGTAGAAGGCTAGCGCTTGGGCGAGAGTCGGGAATTCAAACACGCCGGCCATCGGCAGCGGCGCCTCATCCCCTTCTAGAATCTGCGCAACAGGACCGAAATGCAGAATCTGCCCGCCCGCCTCTTTTAGAGCCGCCTGAAAGCGTGGAGCGAGCGCGGCCTGCTTGGCGGAGTCGATGACGCGTAGATTGACGTGTACGTATGCTGGCATTATGTCTCCCATGAATAGTGTATATACAGTATTATGCGAGGATGGGGTTGTCAAGGGGTAGACATGAACGGTTTTGATCCAGAATCTTTGAAGGGCGTCGCAGCGGAGTGTCCGGGCTTCCAGGCTCGTGCAACGGCGCGCGCACTCACGCGGTATTACAATGCCTGCTTCAAGCCGCTCGGGCTGACGGCCGAGCAATTCAGCCTCCTGGTTGGGATCGGTGCGGCCGAGGGAACGACGCTGGTCGATCTTGCGGATGAGGCCGGGGTCGATCCGACTACCCTCAGCCGAAATGTCCAGAATCTGGAGAGCCGAGATTTGGTCCGCGCTGAAGGTGGACGTGGCTGCGCTGGAAAGCGGCTAGCCCTGACGGCATCTGGGCGTCAACTCGTGGTCGATGCGTTCCCGGTGTGGAATGGGGCCAAGGCGGAACTCGCCCGTCGCATGGGCGATGAAAAACTTCGTTCGGCAAGGCAGGCAATGGCGGAGCTGGCCAGGGCCGCAGAAGCCTCATGACCATGATATGAGCTTTGCGGGGCGAAGCTCGAGATAACATCAAGGCCGTGAGGCGCATCCGCCTGACCTTACTAGCCACGCCTTAGCCGAGCTGCTCGGCGAGGGCAACAATGATACCCTCGGGCCCTCGGATGTAAGCTAACCTATACGTATCCTCGTACTGCATTTCGCCGATGAGCTCTGCTCCGTGTTCACACACACGCGCAACGACGGCGTCGATGTCATCGACGGCGAACATTACGCGGCGTAGGCCCAGTGTGTTCACCGGCGCGTCCACGGGCCCAAACCTGATCGCGTTCGGCGTGTGGAACTTGTCCAGCTCAATTCCTTGTCCATCGGGAGTCCGCATCATCGCGAGGGTAGCCCGGACATCCTTGAGGCCGATCAGGCTCCCGATCAGAGGCCCTTCGACTATCGTCTCGCCCTCCAGCCTGAGGCCAAGTTCGATGAAGAACGCTTTGACAGCTTCGAGATCATCGACAACGATAAGGACGTTGTCCATGCGCTTAATCGCCATATCCTCGCCGCCCTCCTTAATTGCGGATGCCCATGCTTGCCGCGCTTGATGGATAACGCGTATATATCGCGAATTGGCAACATAACATGGGCAATGCGATATAACGCCCAGTTCGGTAGGTTGGGCTAAAGCCTCACCAGCCCAACACTCAGCCTGCATAAACTACTCATTTGGCGTCCGCATTTGGTCGCTAGCAGCGAGGCGGCCTCACTTGTCCTCGACAGCCTTGTCCTTTGTGCGCTTGGTCCCTTTTGCTACCTCATGCGCGCCGTCGCGCACTTTGTGGCCGACCGTGACTGCCGCGTTTTTGATGCCGCGGCCGGCTTTGTGGGCGCCGTTACGGATTGCATGGCCCGTTTCTATCGCGCCATGTTTGATGCCTCGTCCGACCTCGTGCACTTTTTCCCGCACCGATTCGTCCGCATGCGCGGGTGCAATGGCCGCTAACAGGATAATGATAATGCCAAGTAATTTTTTCATGGTGCAAGCCGATGCGCTGAGGATGATCTTTATTTTAACGCACTTGGCGGGGCCAACCGCATCCGGCTTCCGTTTTAAAGCGTCCGGCCGCTAGGCCATCACTTCGCCGGCCTTGCGCTCATCCGGTGAGGCCCCAGCCAAAATGCAAGCATGGCTGGCGGCTTTTGGCCATTGCTGTCGGTCGCGAACGGCGGGCTTGCGGCAAAGAAAACCGTGATCCCGGGTGCCGCTAACGCCTAATTACGGTCGTCCACGACTCCAGGGCAGCTTTTCTTAAATAGTTTGCCAACTGGGAAACCATTATGCTATAGTTCGCCATATGGAAAACTATTCTGCATCACTCAACCACGCATTCCACGCATTGGCCGACCCTACCAGGCGATCCGTGATTGCGAGGCTCGGCAGCGGCTCTGCATCGATCAAGGAGCTGGCCGAGCCATTCGGTTTGGGCTTGCCTTCGTTCTTGAAGCACATCAAGGTTCTCGAAAGCAGCGGCCTCATCACATCGGAGAAAGTAGGGCGAGTGCGAACCTGCAAACTAAGACGTGGGAACTTGATCGCTGCCGAAAAATGGTTCGACGAGCAACGCGCGGCTTGGGAAAGCCGATACGAAAATCTCGATAACTTATTAACTACCCTGAAAGGCGAAGAAAGTGAAAGCTGACGTTCAATTTGACTTCCTTGTTGATAAAGAGAAAAACACCCTCACGATCAAGAGGGAGTTTGCCGCCAAACGACAACTGGTTTGGGACTGCTACACGAAAAGTGAACTTCTCGATCGGTGGTTTGCGCCTAAGCCCTTGACCACGAAAACCAAGTATATGGATTTCAGTGAAGGTGGGCATTGGCACTACGCGATGGTTGACCCCGGTGGGCAAGAATACTGGGGCCGCATGGACTATCAAACCATTCAACCCATTGATCACTACACCGCGCTTGACGGCTTTTGCGATGACACCGGCGCGCTGAACCCTGAGCTGCCCAGATCCAAATGGAATGTCAGCTTCTCGGACGGTGCGACGCATACCCTGGTAGAGACGGTGGTTTCCTATACGTCGGCTGAAGCACTCCAACAAGTCATTAACATGGGACTGAAGGAGGGGATGACCTCGACTTTGGAACGCCTGGACGAGCTTCTTTTAACCCTCAGTTAAGAATTGAAAGAATCCCATCCTATGCCCACGCCAAAACACAATCCCAGGGTGGATGCCTATGCAGAAAAGGCCGAAGACTTTGCGAAACCCATCCTCGCTCACCTGCGCGCCCTCATCCACGCAACGTGCCCAGAGGTGATCGAGGAGGTCAAATGGGGGATTCCGCATTTCGACTACAAAGGCGACATGATGTGTATTTTCGCCGCTTACAAGAGGCACTGCTCCTTCACGTTCTATAAGGACGCGCTGATGGGCGATGCGCGTCTCAAGGCCAATACTGGCGTCGCAGCCGCGAAGCGTTTTATGGGCAAGCTGACCAGCGTTGCTGATCTACCGTCAGACCGAGAGCTTAAATCCTGGATCAAGGAATCCATGGCGCTCAATGAGCAGGGCCTGAAACTCCCGGCACGAGAATCCAAGACTCCCAAAGAAGTCGGAATGCCCGCGGCATTCGCCGAAAAGCTCCAGGCCAACCCGAAGATCGCAAAAATTTTCGAGAGCAAGTCGGCATCGTTTCAAAAGGAATACAAGGTCTGGATTGGCGAGGCGAAGACTGAGGCAACGCGCGATAAACGCATCGAGGAGGCAATGGCCTGGATCGCCGAGGGCAAGGGGCGTTTTTGGAAATATGCCAAGTAGCAAGGTAGGTTGGGCTTTGCAGCCCAAGCTACTGTGTTCGCCGACGGCACCGACCAG
>JABDED010000057.1:2393-17867 GCA_013287275.1 Betaproteobacteria bacterium | reverse complement strand
TGGCCGCAAGCTGCGACACCAGCATCGCCAATGCCAGCAATACCGCGCCGACCACGGACAGCTCCGCCAGGTGTCCGGCGCTGATCATCGCGCCGCCGGCCAGCGCACCCAGCGCCTGGCCGAGGTAGATCGCGGAAGAGTTCAGCGAGACCGAGGCCGGCGCCAGTGCCGGCGCCATTTCCACCAGCCGCGCCTGTTGCACGCCGTTCAGCGCGAAGCAGCCCAGCCCCCATAGCAAGACCAGCGCGGTAGTGATGCCCAGCGAATTGCGCGTCAGCGGCCACAGCAGCAAGGCCAGGCACATGCAGCCCATCGCATACAGCCCAACCTGCGTGGTGCCGAGCCGGTCCATGTAGCGGCTGGCCAGCAGATTGCCTATCACGCCGGTCACGCCGAAGCAGGCAAACAAGATGCTGATGGTGGCCGGCCCGGCCTGGATGAATTCCTTCAGCACCGCAGCGATATAAGAAAACAGCGTGAACTGGCCCACACCCTGGATCGCTGTGACCGAGATCGCGAGCAGCAGCGGCTTGTTTGCATACAGCGACTTCCACGCGGCCTTATCCATCGCCGGCACGAACAGGCGCGCCGGGATCTGCAGCCAGACCCATAGCGCAAACAGCGCCGACAGACCGCCCACCAGCGCTATCGTCCAGCGCCAGCCTATGTGCGCGCCCAGGTAGGCGCCCAGCGGCATGCCGACCACCGCCGCAATCGACCAGCCAAGGAACACCAGCCCTATCGCCTTGCCGCGCTGCTCCGCCGGTACCAGCAAACCGGCAGTGGCCGCCGCCTGCGCGGTAAACAACGCGGCGCCTACCGCCGTCGCCACGCGGATCGCGATCAGGCTCAGGTAGCCGGGAGCAAAAGCCGCCAGCATATGCGTCACCGCATACAGCAGCAAGGCGCCGGTCAGCAACACGCGCCGCTCTATGCTGCTGGTCCAGCCCGCCAGGAAAGGGCCGCCCACGCATATCGTCATCGCAAACGCCGAAATAATCACGCCTATCGCCGCCGGCGTCACTTGCAGATCGGACGACAGTTCATTCAGCATGCCCGGCACAATCAGCGCGCCGGTGCCTATTGCAAAATTACCCAGGGTCAGCGACCACAATTTGGTTTTCATAGGGAGCGGCACGGAGAATGCCAATTTGACAAAATTTACATACTATCCTATTCAGGATTTACATGCTTTTTAACAAATTTTTTGGCCCATCAAAAAATAAAAACCCGTCGGCGCGATACCGACGGGTTCATAGAAATACTAGGAGCTATGCTATTTTGCAGCCGCCGGCGTAGCCAGCGGCTGCCCCTTCTCCACCACATACACCCCCACCAGTTTCAGCGGCACCGTGCCGGTATTTTTAGCGTCGTGGATTTTGCCTGCGGGGATCACGAAGGCATCGCCAGCTTTTAGCTTGCGCGGCGCTTCGCCGTCTATCAGCAGTTCGCCCTCGCCTTCCAGCACATAGCTGATTTCATCGCCGGGGTGGGTATGCCTGCCCGCCACCACACCGGGGTCCAGTTCCACGCGGGCCACGACTGCCTCGCGGTTGGGGACGGACACGTCGCCTTTTTGCACGACTGCGCGCCGGATGCCGCTACTCTGCGCCAAGGCGGCGGATGACATGCTGACTGCGATCAGGAACAACAAAGGGGCAATAGAGTTCGGCTTCATGGCTATCCTTTCAGGGGTGCGGGCAGGTCATGGGAACAGAAGTAGCTGGCGCGGAAGGGGCAATAGTCAGACTATGAGAACGATCCCGGGCGCTTGCCATTAAAGCACCTCGTTTGACATCGTGCAAGCGCAACAGCCCGTTGTTGCGCCCGCTCCCTGGCGTTCAGGCGATCTGCTGCCCGGCCTTCCACACCCCCAGCACCACCGGGATGTCTTGCACCACCCGCACGCGGATATAGTCGGCCCGCAAACCCTGGGCGATCTCTCCCCTGTCGGTCAGGCCTATCATTTGCGCCGGGTTGCGCGTTACGGTGGCGATGGCGCCTGGCAAGTCATAGCCTTCGCGCAATAGCAAAAAGGCCGCGTGCAACAGGCTGGCCGGTACGTAATCGGACGACAGCACGTCCAGCAGGCCGGCGCGCGCCAGTTCTGCGGCGGAAACATTGCCGGAATGCGAGCCGCCGCGCACCATATTGGGCGCGCCCATGATGATACCGAGCTGGTGCTCACGCGCGGCCCTGGCTGCCAGCAGGGTCGTGGGGAATTCTGAAATGGAGACGCCGTTTTCCACGCCTTCGGTCACGTGTGCCAGCGTGGTGTCGTCATGGGTTGCCAGCGGTATCGGGTGGCTGCGGCGGTTGCACAGGTCTATCACCTCGCGCCGGTTGGTTGCCGCATACAGTTGCTGCCTTTGCAGCAGGCCTTCCAGCATGCCGTCCACCTTGGCTTCGCTCCAGCCGCGCTTGCCGGTGACATACACGCGGTAGTGGCTGATGTCGGTCCACTGGCGCTGGCCTGGCGTATGGTCCATCAGCGACACCAGTTTCAGGCTGTCGTCGTGCACATAGGGTTCAAACCAGTCCAGCAGATTCTGTTCGGCCAGTTCCAGCCGCAGGTGCAGGAAATGGTCGGCGCGCAGGATGCCGGCGCCGGCTGCCTGTTTCAGGCCGTCTATGCAAGAGATCAGGGTCCTGGTCCTGAGGCTGTCGGCATCCAGGTCGCCGACCGATATCGCATCCAGCACGGTAGTGATGCCGGAAGCGGCGATCTGCGCGTCATGCGCGACAATCGCCGGCAAGATCGGCCAGTTGGCCTTGGGCCTGGGCATCAGGTGCTTTTCCAGGTTGTCGGTGTGCAACTCCACCATGCCGGGCAGCAGGAAGTCGCCGCGCCAGTCTTCGCCAGCGAGCCCGAACAGGCCACTATTGCCGTGCGCCAGCTCTCCGAACTCGGCGCCGTCTACCTCTACCGAGCCGGTGAACTCGCTATCGGCGGTGATTATGCGGGCATTGCGTATGATTTTTATCATGATGCTGGATTCGTTTGTCGCATGGAAATCTTACCACTTTCGGGAGGCGGTGCCTGCGCACAGGCTTGCATGTTTGTAACTACATAGGCGATGGGCACCAGCTACGGTACCATGCTTCATACGCCAAAGTGAAGCTCCCGCCGCGCGGCCTTCAATGTCAAGCTGCAGTCATATTTGGGGCTTAGGATGGCCTGACTCATTTCACCCAGGTTCAAGATGCAAGCCCATCTACTGATACAGAATGGCAACGCGCTGACCCATGTTGCCGGCGCCAAACCGGAATGCAGCCATGCCGATATCCTGCTGGCGCACGGGCGCATAGAGCGTATCGCCGCCCATATCCCGCTTACCCATGATACAGCGCAGGAAGACGGCGACGGCATCGTCGTGCTGGATGCCAGCAAGCTGTTTGTGTTGCCGGGCATAGTAGATTTGCACGGCGATGCGTTCGAGCGCCAGATACAGCCGCGCCAGGGCGCGGTTTTCGGCCACGAGATTGCGCTGGCCGATACTGACCGGCAATTGATCGCCAACGGCATCACCACCGCCTGCCACGCACTGACTTTTTCGTGGGAAGGCGGTTTGCGCGGCAAGGAGGCGGCGGTAGCGCTGTTGCACATGGTCAACCTGCGCGACCAGTTCCAGGCCGACCACCGCATCCATCTGCGCTTTGAAACCCACCATGTAGACGGACTGCAGGATGCGCTGGACTGGATACGCCACGGCTGGGTGGATTTCTTTTCTTTCAACGACCACCTGCCTGCGATCGCCAGGAAATCGCACCTGCCGGAAAAGCTCGCCGCCTATGCGGAGCGCGGCCGTTGCACGCCGGCGGTATTTCGGCAAAGGCTGCAGCAAGCCCAGGCCAATAGCCACCAGATGGAGCAGGTGATAGAGGAATTGGCGCAGGCCTGCCGCAAGCACCGGGTGCCGATGGCATCGCACGACGACCATAGCGCGCAGGACAGGGAGCATTTCCAGGCGCTGGGCGCACGCATCAGCGAGTTTCCGCGCACGCAAGAGGCGCTGGACGCGTCGCTGGCCTTGCACAATCCGGTGATCATGGGAGCGCCGAACGTGCTATTGGGCGGCAGCCATTGCGGCAGCATCTCCGCCGCCGACGCGATCCACGCCGGAACTTGCGATATCCTGACTTCGGATTATTACTACCCGGCGCTGCTGGCCGCGCCTTTCCAGCTGGCGCACCAGGGCGTCTGCACGCTGACGCAAGCCTGGCAACTGGTCTCCGGCAACCCGGCCCAGGCGCTGGGGCTGGGCAACCGTGGCCGGCTGACCAGCGGCTACCGCGCCGACCTGCTGCTGGCGGAGCCGCTGCCGGGAGGCAAGGCCAGGCTGGTGGCCACCATTGCCGCCGGCAAACTGGCTTACTGCAACCAGGCCGAGCGCCTTACAATACACAGGGGCAGCAGGGAGATGATGGCCGGCGCCACCGTCCCGGAGGCCGGCCCCTACATTGTCGCCGCATGATATGACCCACTCCAGCAGATTCGCTCTATGACCCGCTACGCCATCTACTACGCCCCCGACCAGGGTTCTGCCTGGTGGTCAGCCGGCTGCCGCTGGCTGGGGCGCGATCCGGTGACAGGGCAGGACCTGCAGCAACCGGCAGTGGAAGGCATCCCGCTGCTGGTATTGCAGCAGCTGAGCAGCGACGCCCGGCGTTACGGTTTCCACGCTACGCTGAAGGCGCCGTTCCGGCTGGCCGAAGGCTTTAACGAAGAACACCTGCTGCATGCGTTGGCGGCCTTTTGCGCGGTGCAGACCAGGATCACGGTGCCTGCCCCGGCGGTGTTGCCGATGGGAGATTTCCTGACCTTGCGCACCGCGGAAGAGTCGCGCGACATCAATGCGCTGGCGATGCGCTGCGTCAGCTATTTTGATTTCCTGCGGGCGCCGCCCGGCGACGCCGAATTGAACAAGCGACGCAGCAGCCAGCTGACGCAAAGGCAGGAGCAATTGCTGCAGCGCTGGGGCTATCCGTATACTGAAGAAGAATACCGCTTCCATATGACCCTGACGGACAAGCTGGCTGGCGTGGATGCCGAGGTCGCCTACAGTTTGCGCAAGGCGGCGGAAAGTTTTTTCGACATCGCCGCACCCTTGCTGATCAACGGCATCGCGCTGTTCCGCGAAGATGCGCCCGGTGCGCCGTTTTCCTTGCTGCGCCGTTTCGATTTCGGCTTGCGCGCGCTGGAGCACCACTCGCACCAGCTGCCGATACCGGGACGCCTGTTCTTCGTGGTCGGGCCTTCCGGTTCCGGCAAGGACGATTTGCTGCGCTGGGTCAGGCAAAACCCGGCCAGGCACAAGGAAATGGTATTCGTGCAACGCACCATCACGCGCCCGGCGCTGGCGGGTGAAGACCATGAGAGCATTTCGCCAGAACAATTCTGGCAACTGGCCGCAGCCGGTCATTTTGCGATGACCTGGCAATCCTATGAACTCTGCTACGGCATCCGGCGCGGTTTTGAAGCTGAACTGAAGGCGGGCCGCAATGTGGTCATCAGCGGCTCCAGGGAATTTGTGCCGAAGCTGCTGCAGACCTACCCGGACGCACAAGTGATCTGGATAGAGGCCGACCATGTGCTGCTCCGGCAGCGCATGGAAGACCGCCTGCAGCGCCAGAACGGCAGCGGCCCCGCGCTGCTGAAGCGGGTGCAGAGAAACGCGCAATTCTCGCACCCTGAGCAGCCGGAAGTCATCAAACTGGATAATAGCGGCTCGATAGAGAGCGCCGGCCGGCGCCTGCTGGACATCCTGACGGCACCCTGAGCGTCTTGCCATAATATTTTTCCAATATTTTCTTAACAAGTTCTTTACATCATGCGCGCAACACGCGGTATGAAAACTACGCACACACCCGCTTAGCCACGCTTTGCCGGTGTGGCAGTTTTGCATCATTTTCGGCGCATTCCCCGTCTGTGTCAGGCAAGGGGACCATAAGATACACCGAATCTTTTCCAAATTTCCAAGGCTGAAACCATTTTTTTCTATTGTGTTGTTTTCTTTCTAAACCCCTCGTTTCTCAAATTGCATACTTTTCTGTGAAATGTTTTGATACATGTGTCAGGAATATTGTATAGACAATATACATGTCCCTGGACGCGCCTTCGGGGCCGACAACGGCCTTGATATCGCGCCACATATTTGACTTGCCACTAATCTGACACGACATAGTGACTCTCACAAATTTAATGAATTTGACCCAACGAGGTAAGCAATGATAAAAGAAACAGTGTTATCCCGATCCCTGCGCCTGATGTTTTCAGGCGGTGTGGCGATCGGACTTGGTCTAATGGCGCATACGGTCATGGCTCAGGAAGCCGATGACTCCAAGACGCAAAGGGTGGAAATTACCGGTTCGTCGATCAAGCGTATCGCGTCGGAGACATCCGCACCGCTGACGGTGATCAAGGCCGAAGAATTCGTCAAGCAGGGCTTGACCACTGCCGCCGAAGTGCTGAGCAAGATCCCGGCTAACCAATCCACAGTCGGTCTGGGCAATGCGGTGGGCGGCAATACCAGCGGCCTGCCTACCGGCGGCCAGGCCAGCGCCGATTTGCGCGGCCTGGGCGGCGACAAGACCCTGGTGCTGCTGAACGGACGCAGGATCGCCAACCATCCTTACGATGGCGCCAGCGTCGACCTGAACATCATTCCTATCACCGCGCTGGACCGCGTTGAAGTGCTGCGCGACGGCGCATCCGCGATCTACGGTACCGATGCAATCGGCGGCGTCATCAACTTCATTACCAAACGCTCGGTCACCGGCGTCACCATTACCGGCGAGGTCGTGAAACCGAAATCGGACGGCGGCGACGAAAAACGCTTTAACGCGGTAGCCGGTATCGGCGACCTTAACAAAGACGGTTATAACCTGTTCGGCGTGGTCGACTACCACAAGCAAAAGGTACTCACTTCCCAGCAAAGGGATTTCTCCAAGACAGGCGTGATCCCTAGTCGCGGCCTGAACCTGACCAGCGGCACCACTTTCCCGGGCAACTATTTTGACCCGACCTCCGGCGTATCCGGCAACCCCGGCTTCGCGGCCGGCTGTAACCCGCCGTTTTCCGTCCCCCGCGCCAGCAACGGTACTTGCCGCCAGGATTACACCCGCCTGATCGACGATATTCCAGACAGCGAGCAAACCGCTTTCTTCGGCAAAGGTACGATGAAACTGGGTGAAAACAATACCGGCTCCATCGAATACCTGCACTCGGACAGCAAGGTTACATCCCGTACCGCGCCGCCGCCGCAGACCGGCCTGATCCTGCCGAAGAGCAGCCCTTACTATCCAGGCAATTCCGGCGGCGTCCCTGCGCAGCCTGGCCTGTCCGGCGATCCGCTGTCGGTCAACTGGCGTCCGCTGGAGGCCGGCCAGCGCAAAATCGATTCCCGCGGCAAGGCTGACCGCCTGGTCTTCGCGCTGGAAGGCGATCTGTACGGCTGGGATTACAAGACCGGCCTGACCTATTCCGTCAGCAAATCTGCCGAAAACTTTACCGGTGGTTATGTGCAGGATGCTTCATTTGCCGCCGGTGTATTGAACGGCGTGCTGAATCCTTTCGGCCTGCAAAATGCGGCCGGCAAGGCTTATCTGGACAGCACCGCGCTGCGCGGTGAGGTACAGAACGCCAAGGTCACGACCACCGGCCTGGATTTCAAAGCCAGCCGCGAACTGATGGCAATGGCTGGCGGCCAGCTGGCATTGGCTGTCGGCGCTGAACTGCGCAAGGAAAAAGCCGACTTCAACGTCAACCAGGCTATCGCTTCGCAGGCATCCAGCTCCGGCCTGTCCGGTTCCCTGCCTAAGAGCGGCAGCCGCGATATCGAAGCGCTGTTCACTGAATTGAGCCTGCCTGTCATCAAAGACCTGGAAATCCAGCTGGCGGCCCGCGTGGATAACTATAGCGACGTCGGCAATACCTTCAATCCTAAAATCGGCCTGCGTTACCAGCCGACCAAGGAATTGCTGTTCCGCGCATCGGCCAGCACAGGTTTCCGTGCACCGACGCTGTTTGAAAAAAATGCGCCGCGTTCCAAGAACGACACCAACGATTCGTACAACGACCCTATCCTGTGCCCAGGCGGCGTGCCGCAACCCGGCGCCAATCCCCTGCGCGACTGCGATCTGCAACAATTCAAACTGCAGGGCGGCAATCCTAACCTGAAGCCTGAGAAATCGAAAACTTTCTCGGTCGGCATGGTGGTGGAACCGGTCAAGGATGTATCGCTGGCGCTGGATTACTGGAACATCCACCTGAGGGACAAGATAGGCGCATTGCCGGAGCAATCCATCTACGGCAACTACGCCAAATACAAGGACCTGTTCCTGCGCAATCCTGACGGCTCGCCGTTTGCGATCCTGGATTTGAACGACAACCTGGGCGAAGTCAAAACTGCCGGTATCGACGTTGCGTTCTCGGCACGTTTGCCAAAAACCGACTACGGTGTGTTCACCTTCACGCTGGACGGTACCTATGTGATGAAATACGACTATCAGAATGAGCGTAACGGCCCGTTCCTGAGCAGCGTAGGCCAGTATTCGGACAATAATCCTACCTTCCGCTGGAGGCACAATGCCGCGCTGAACTGGGTCTATGGCCCATGGGGTGCGACGATAGCCCAGTCCTATAACGCCGGCTACCACGACCAGAACCAGGTGGACGACCAGTTCAAGCAGGACGTTTCTTCGTATGCATTGTGGAATGTGTCGGGCAGCTACACCGGCTTCAAGCACATCACTTTGACCGCCGGCATCAAGAACCTGTTGAACACAGATCCGCCTTTCTCCAACCAGGGCACGCTGTTCCAGAAAGGCTATGATCCACGCTACACAGATCCAGTCGGCCGTGCTTACTACGTCCGCGGCAGCTACACTTTCTAAGACCGTGTAATTCCGGTCAGGCCTGATCGGAACAAAGCCCGGGAAGAGCAATCTTCCCGGGCTTTTTTATTGCGGGGGGGCGCCCGCATCCCGGGCTTATGCGATCAGATAAACACCTTGCGCAACTGCGAAGACAGTACATCGATCAGGCTGACACTGACGACGATCATCAGCAATACCGTGCAAGTCTGCGCATACTGGAAGCCGCGTATCACTTCCCATAAGATCACGCCTATGCCGCCCGCACCGACCATGCCGACTACGGTGGCGGAGCGCACATTCGACTCAAAGCGATACAAGGCAAACGAAATCCATAAAGGCATTACCTGCGGCAATACGCCGTAGACGATTTCTTCCAGCACATGCGCGCCGGTGGCGCGTATGCCTTCCACCGGCTGCGGGTCTATCGCCTCTACCGCCTCGGAAAACAGCTTGGCCAGCACACCCGTAGTGTGTACGAACAAGGCCAGTACGCCGGCAAAGGGCCCCAGGCCGACCGCGACCACGAACAGCATGGCAAATACCATCTCATTGATCGCCCGCGCTGCATCCATCAGGCGGCGCATGGATTGGCTGATCCAGGGCGGCGCAATATTGGAAGAGCACAGCAGGCCGCAGGGTATTGCACAGATGACCGCCAGCGCCGTACCCCACAGGGCAATTTGCAAGGTGACCAGCAGTTCCTGCAAATAGATGCGCCAGTCGGTGAAGTCGGGCGGGAAAAAACTGGCGGCATACTTGCCCATATTGCCGCCATCCTTCAGCAACTCCAGCGGGCGCATGTCGGCGCCCTTCCAAGAAGACGCCAGCAAAACCAGCAACACGGCCCAGATCAATAACCGGCTCCAGTCCTGTTTCGGCGTTGGCAGCGGCGGCGGGGCCGGAGGCGTGGCTAGAGTTTGCATGGCTGGCTGGGTCTGATGATGTCAGGATTTGGCAATTTCGGACAATTTGCGTGCAATGTCGGTCAACTTGGCTTTTTTCTCATCTTCTTTCATTGCCGTATCAGCCTCTATCTTGATTTTTTCCTTGTACAGCTCCAATTGGCGTATCGGCTTCAACTGTGCATTGCTGGACTCCTGGAAACCGCCCAAGGTCAGCTTGGCGAGCAGGGATTTCTCGCGGGCGGCATCGCTGCCGGCTTGCCCATAGCTGAGGAAGAAATCTTTGAGCTTCTTTTTCATCTCCACCGACAAATCCTTGCGCCAGACCAGCGGATCGGAAGCGATCAACGGCGATTTCCAGACCACGCGCAACTGGCTGGCAACCTCGGGCTGACGGGCGGAGATGCGGTCATAGGTATCCGACGCAAACACGGCGGCGTCCACCTGCTTGTTGGCCACCGCCAGGATATTGGCCTCATGGTTGGAGCTGCGTATGGTTTTGAATGCGGTCTTTGGATTCATATTATGCTGCGCAAAGACGTAATAGCTGGGCACCAGGAAACCGGAGGTCGAGTTGGGATCGCCGATCCCGAAAGTCAGGTTCTTGGCATTGCCCAGGACATCCTCCAGCGACTTGGCAGGGCTGTCCTTATGCACCGCTATCATGCTGTAATAGCCGAAGGAGCCGTCGGCATTGACAGTTTGCGCAAAAATTTCTCCATTGGCGCGGTCCACGGCTTCCAGCGCCGATTTATTGCCCAGCCAGGCGACCTGCACTTTATTGAAACGCATAGCCTCGATCACGCCGGCATAGTCGGGCGCAAAAAAAGCGTTGACCTTGACGCCCAGTTTTTTGCTCATGTCGTCGATAACCGGCTGCCAATCCTGCCGCAGGTTTTGCGAAGACTCGGTGGAAATGAAACCGAAATTGATGGCGGCGGCCTCCTGCGCATGCACCGGCATGCTCAGCGTAAAGGCAGCCGCAGCCAGCGTCAGGGAAGTGGCGGCGAGTAATTTCTGGAACATGAAAGGCTCCTATATCAGTATGAAAAGTGCATTTTCAGGCGGCGGCTGCCAGTGCCTGAATGGCGGGGGAGAAATGGGGAACGGTCGCCTCGCCAGGCGGGGGCTCCGACGGCGCCAGGATATCTTGCGCCTCAGCCCCGTACAGCTCGCTTAGCATGGCCGGCGTCAAAGCGCTGGATGGGCCGTCGTACACGACCTGTCCCCGGCGCATGGCTATCGTGCGCGGACAAAAACGCAGGGCCATATCCACCTGATGCAGCGACACCAGCACCGTGGTGCCGTCCTGCCGGTTCAAGTCGGCCAGCGTTTGCATCACGCGGCGCGCCGATTCAGGGTCGAGCGAGGCGATAGGTTCATCGGCCAGGATGATTTTTGCCTTTTGTACGATGGTGCGGGCGATCGCCGCCCTCTGCTGCTGGCCGCCGGACAGCGCGGAGGCGCGCTTGTAGGCGTGTTCGGCAATACCCACCCGTGCCAGCGCCTCCAGGCCCAATTGCCGTTCGGCCCTGGTAAAGTACCGCAGGCAGCTGCGCCATAGCGGCACCCGCGACAAGCCGCCGGACAGCACATTGGTCAGCACCGGCAGCCTGTCCACCAGGTTGAACTGCTGAAACACAAAGCCCACATTGGCGCGCACGGCGCGCACCCGCTTGTGGATCGCGCCGTTATGCTGAACCGCGACATCGCCAATGACTATGCTGCTGCCTGCGTCAGCATCGGCGCTCATCAAACCGGAAATATGCCTGAGCAAGGTCGATTTACCGGATCCGGAAGCCCCGATCAAGGCGACCATCTCTCCCGGCGACAGGGACAGCGACACCTGATCCAGGGCCCGATGTCCACCCTTGAAGGTCTTGCTTATATTCGTGATCTGGATGTGCATCGCCCTACCCTGCCTAGGATTTAATCCGTGAGGATAGGACTCAAATATGTCGGGAGTGTGAAAACCGCATGACAACTGGATGAAATCTGGAAGCCTGACCGCCGCTACAGCCCGAGGACAGGGTGATACCCGGCTATCCTTCCAGCCAGCTGTCCACGTCGGGATGCGGGAACTGGCCGGCGATGAAATTCACAAAATTCCTGACCTTGGCCGACAGCAGGCGGCGGCTGGGGTAGACCATGGAAATCGACACCGTGCCGAGACGGAAATCCGGGAACAGCCTGACCAGCCGACCGCAGCTCAGATCGTCGCCCAGCGTAAACGAGGGCCGCAACACCAGGCCCATGCCGGCCACCGCACATTCCCTCAGTACATCGGAATTGTTGGAGATCACCCGGCTATGGATAGGTATCTGTATCGGTGCCGACGGCCCGTCGCGCCTGCCCTGCACGCTCCAGTAGTTGCGCATGAAGTCCCAGCCGAAGTTCAGGCAATGATGGCGGGACACGTCTTCCGGGGTTTTCGGCTCGCCGTACTGCCTGATATAGTCGGGCGACGCGCACAGCATCACTTCCGAAGTGGCCAGCTTGCGCGTGATCATCGTCGCATCGACTTTTTGCAGGTCGATGAAAAAACCGATATCGAAGCCGTCTTCCACCAGGTCGACGGTGCGGTCGGACACGGTCACGTCCAGCACCACGTCCGGGTATTCTCGCGCAAAATGCGGCAGCATCGCCGCCAGCTTCCACTTGCTGAAGCCCAGGTGTGAATAGATGCGCAGCGTGCCGCTGGGTTTACGGGCCGAATAGGAGGCGATCGCATCCGCGTCATCCACGTCGGACAGGATTTGCCTGACCCTCTCCAGATACATCTGGCCGGTTTCAGTCAGCGACAGCTTGCGGGTGGTACGGTTTAGCAAGCGGGTGCCCAGGTGGCTTTCCAGGTCGGCGACATAGCGGGTTACCACCGCATTCGACATATCCAGGATTTCTGCGGCGCGGGCAAAACTGCCCTGCTCGACCACCTTGGAAAAGATGCGCATAGATTGCAGTCTATCCATAGTTTCTTGTCCTGTTCCTCAAATTGATTGCATGAAAGAGCCAGGCAACCGGCCCGGCTGCGGCGTCCAAATGCTCCCGGGGGAAACGATTATCGCAGCCGGCTTAGTCATTTAACCATCTTAATTCAGCAATACTGAGTCGATAGTGTAGAGATTGTTCTCCATAGTGCAACAGTGTATTTCGTTTAGCCATCTTTTTTGTGCGTCGCAATAAGCGTACACTTCCTCCATCGTTAAGCAAGAAAGAAACCGCTTAAAGAGGCCGAACCCGACGGGTGTGTCTAGTTCGTATCAGAAGTAAGTACCAGCCAACCTACTTCCTTCTCATGCGAATTGGAATACCTTTCCGCCGAGCCCGGAATATTTTTCCAACTTTATCGAAAGAAATAAAATGAACGCGAAACAATTATTAGTAGTTGCTACCCTGATCGCCGCCGGCACCAGCGCTGCATTTGCGGCAGAAACCGGCAAGACACGCGCTGAAGTGCAAGCTGAACTGGCCCAGGCACGCGCCGATAACGCCTACGTAGTCGGCGGTTCGGAATATGTCTCTTTTGCTAACACACCTTTCACTTCGACCAAAACCCGCGCAGAAGTAGCGGCCGAACTGAAACAAGCCCGCGACCAAGGCCTGCTGGCAACGCATGAAGGCGACTATCCTGCTGAGATCTCCGTCCAAACCGCGCGCAGCCGTGCCGACGTCAAGGCGGAAGCCGTGCAGGCGGCCCACAACAGAAGCGGTAACAGCGACTACGGCTACGGCGGCTAATCCGCACTGACGGAGCTTAGCATAGACAAGACCGCCGTTCGCCGGCGGTTCTTTTTTGCCCTCGCCGCTTGCCGGCGGTTTTGCTTTCCTCCCGCCGCGGGCTGAGGGTCCTTCTTTTCTGCTGCTGCTAACCGCGGTTTTTCCTTTCCTGGGCTACGCGCCCGCTTCTTCCCCCGCCGCTTGCCGGTATTTCTTGCCTGCACTTAATTAGAGTGCGCCGCCTATCCAAAGTTTTCCGTAGCGGACGGCGCTTGTGTATCCTTCGTGGCATTCCTTAACTTGCCGACAGTCAGCCATGCCGCACACCGCCTACCCCCACCTGCTGGCCCCGCTGGACCTGGGCTTTACCACCTTGCGCAACCGCAGCATCATGGGCTCCATGCATACCGGCCTGGAAGACAGGTTTTATCACTATCCCAAGCTGGCGGAATATTTCCGCGAACGCGCGCGCGGCGGCGCCGGCCTGATCGTGACCGGCGGCATCTCCCCCAACCGGCGCGGCTGGCTATTGCCGTTCGGCGGCACGCTGAACAGCCTGGGCGATATCTGGAACCATAAAAAAGTGACCTCGGCCGTGCATGAAGAAGGCGGCAAGATCGTGATGCAGATCCTGCATGCGGGCCGCTACGGCTACCAGCCCTTCGTGGTGTCTGCATCTGCCAAAAAATCGCCGATTTCCATGTTCAAGCCCAAAGCCCTGAGCGAAGCGGGCATACAAGGCACGATACGCGATTATGTGCGTTGCGCCCGGCTGGCGCAGAAGGCCGGCTATGACGGCGTGGAAATCATGGGCAGCGAGGGTTATCTGCTGAACCAGTTCCTGTGCGTGCGCACCAACCAGCGCCAGGACCGCTGGGGCGGGTCTATAGAAAACCGCATGCGCCTGCCGGTGGAAATCGTGCAACAGGTACGCGCCGCCGTGGGCAGCAACTTCATCATCATGTACCGCCACTCCATCCTCGACCTGGTCGAAGGCGGCAATAGCTGGGATGAGGTGGTGGCGGTAGCCCGGGCGCTGGAACAGGCCGGCGTCACCATCCTGAATACCGGCATAGGCTGGCATGAAGCCAGGGTGCCCACCATCGTCACCTCGGTGCCGCGCGCAGCTTTCCGCAGCGTGGCGGCGCGGCTGAAACAGGCGGTCGGCATTCCGGTGGTGGCCTCCAACCGCATCAATATGCCGCAGCAGGCGGAAGACATCATCGCCAGCGGCGACGCCGACATGGTATCGATGGCCCGCCCCTTCCTGGCCGATCCCGAGTTCGTCAACAAGGCCGCCGCCGGCCGGGCCGACGAGATCAATACCTGCATCGCCTGCAACCAGGCCTGCCTGGACCATACTTTTGCCAATAAGCGCGCTTCCTGCCTGGTCAATCCGCGCGCCGCGCATGAAACCGAACTGAAATTCCTGCAAACCGGCAAACCCAAACGAGTAGCAGTGGTCGGCGCCGGCCCGGCGGGCTTGTCCGCCGCTACCGTGGCGGCCGAATGCGGCCACGACGTCAGCCTGTTCGACAGCAGTGACCGGATAGGCGGCCAGTTCAATATCGCGATGCAAATCCCCGGCAAGGAAGAATTCGCCGAAACGCTGCGTTATTTCTCCCGGCGCCTGGAAATCACCGGCGTCAAGCTGCACCTGCAAAAGAGGGTCAGCCGCGAGGAATTGCTGGCGCAGGGCTACGACCATATCATCCTGGCCACCGGTATCGTCCCGCGCACACCGCATATCCCCGGCGTCGGCCATCCCAAGGTGCTGTCTTACCTGGACGTGCTGGCTGGCAAGCAGCCGGTGGGCAAAAAGGTGGCGATCATAGGCGCCGGCGGCATAGGCTTCGACGTCGGCGAATATTTGCTGCACGATCCTGCGGTGCCCTTGCCGGTACCGGCAGAGCACTGGTTTGCCGAATGGGGCGTGGACCCGCAGGCGCTCAGCAACGGCGGCCTGGTGGCAGCGGCG
>JABDED010000057.1:0-2383 GCA_013287275.1 Betaproteobacteria bacterium | reverse complement strand
CTGCAACGCAAGACCAGCAAGGTCGGCGCCGGTTTGGGCAAAACTTCAGGCTGGGTACATCGCGCGGCTTTGCTGCGCAATGGCGTGGAAATGCTGGCCGGGGTGGAATACGTGAAAATAGACGACCAGGGCTTGCATATCAGCATAGGCGGCAACCCCAGGCTGCTGGAAGTCGACCATGTCATCTTGTGCGCTGGCCAGGATTCATTGACCGAACTGATGCCCGAACAGCCGGATGAGGCCGGTCCGCGCTTCCATCGGATAGGCGGCGCCGCCCTTGCCGCAGAACTTGATGCCAAACGGGCAATCCGCGAGGGCGCCGAACTGGCCGCGAGCCTGTAACTTAAAGTATGTAACTTTATGTACAAAATCCATGTAACGTAAAGTATAAAAATTTACAAAAGCCGGGAACCAAAGCTCCCGGCTCTGTATCTAAGGCCTCCTGCACCACCATAACCCGCCCCTTCCATGCCTTGTAAAAACAAATATCATTTATTTTGTTTTTATGAAAAATTCTGTTGCATTCAGCGCAGTAAACCGCGTTTCTCCCTGTCAATCTCATAAACAGTTTGCTAATATTGCCCGCTTGCAACTGCTGCACAAGGCTAAGCATGCGTCGAGCGGATTTACAACTTGTAATGTATGTAGTTTGTACATGACCCATAAACATGTAGGAGTACGGCAAGAATGACAAAAGAGAAAATATTGTCCAAATCGGTGAGAGTGATATTTTCAGGCAGCGTAGCGCTGGGCCTGGGTATCTTCTCGCAAGCGGTTTTTGCACAAGAGACAGTGCAGCGCGTGGAAATTACCGGTTCCAACATCAAGCGGACCGAAGCTGAAGGCATTTCCAATACCCAGGTGGTATCCCGTAAAGACATCGAGCAATCCGGCAAGACTTCCATCGCTGACGTAGTGCGCAGTCTGTCTGCAGACAATAACGGCACCATCAGCGGTGCGTTCACCAACGGTTTCGCAGGTAGCGCATCCGGTGTTTCTCTGCGCGGCCTGTCCGTCAATTCCACACTGGTGTTGATCAACGGCCGCCGTACGGCACCTTACGGCTTCAACGATGACGGCGCCAGGAGCTTCGTCGATCTGAACTCCATCCCGCTGGACGCAGTTGACCGTATCGAAGTATTGAAAGACGGCGCATCCGCGATCTACGGTTCCGACGCGATCGCCGGCGTGGTCAACGTCATCCTGCGCCAAAACTACCAGGGTAAATCCATCTCCGCTTCCACCGGCACATCCGGCCACGGCGACGGCACCATGGCCAGCGCGTCCGCGACCGTGGGCTTTGGCGACCTGAGCACAGACAGATACAATTTCTTCGTCAATATCGATGCGAAGAAATCCGAAAAGATCTTGCAATCCAACCGCGGTGACTACATCGGCCAGGCCGATGCACGTCCATGGGGCGGTCGCGACCAGCGCGCGGGCTCCACGACCACCAGCAACACCGGCGGCAGCAGCCTGGTCGGTACCGTACGTCCTGTGAATGCTGCAGGCGGCACGATTGCCGGCCGCGGCATCCAGAATTTGCCGGGCTGTAATCCAGCTGACATCGATTTGACAGGCGGCACACCGAAGAATACCGGCGGCGGCTGCTTGTGGGATCCGGTCAAGTTCGCGACCATCCAGCCTGAAACGCAAAACATCAACTTGTTTGCGCGCGGCACTTTCCAGCTGAACAACGACACCCAGGCCTATGTTGAAGGCGGCGTATTCAACTCCAAAGCCAAGACACAGACTACACCGTCCGGCATGACAGGCACCGGTTTCGACCTGGTGAACCAGCGCGTCAACAATACCGCGACCGGCCCTGACCAGATCCTGTTGCCTATCGGCCATCCGGACAATCCGTTCCCGGCCAATGCAGCGCGTCCACGTTTCGCTGCCGCTTCCAAACCGCGTACAGCGGACCTGGATACCACAGTAACTCGCGTACTGGGCGGTTTCAAGGGCACGTTTGCGGACTGGGATTACGACACTGCATTCATGTACGCAGAAAGCAAGACCGACAAGACGCAAAACGGCTACTACCGTACCAGCGCATTGAAGGCAGCCCTGGCAAACGGCAGCTACCGCATAGGCCAGAACTTCAACCTGAACTCCGCAGCGACCCTGGCAGCGGTATTCCCTGAACTAGACAACAGCGGTACTTCCAAGCTGACTTCGGTCGACTTCAAGGCAACCCGCGAATTGTTCCAATTGCCTGGCGGCGCGTCCGGCATTGCGGTAGGCGCAGAATTCCGTCGTGAAGAAGTGAACTCCGAGGCGACTCCGTTCACCAACATCAACGACATCCCTGGCCTGGGCTATGCTGCTGCCCAAGGCAAGCGCAATGTTTCCGCGCTGTACGCCGAATTGGCTTTGCCTG
>JABDED010000056.1 GCA_013287275.1 Betaproteobacteria bacterium | reverse complement strand
GCTATCCCTGTTTAATTTACTAGAATGTAGAAGAAGGCTGCTGCGAGCCCGGTGTTCGCGATGTAGCCTTGGGAACCAGGCTGCAGGTGACCATACAGGTGGACCTGGATGACCAGGAGTGGCTGGAGCAGAACAAGAAAGTCATCCAGCAAATTTTCCAGATCGTCGTGTCCCGCGTCAATCCGCTGGATTTGCGCACTCCCGAAGGTTTTCAGGCGATGCAACTGGAGTTGAAGGATGAAATCAATTCCCAGATGAAGGTCGATAAAGTGCAGGCGGTGCTGTTGACGGAACTGATGATGCAGAGCCGGGGCTAAATCGCCGCCCGCCATCATCAGAGCCGGCCATTGAGCCGGCTCTTTTGTTTGGTGCAGGGAGGGCGCAGTGCAGAACGCGCGGCCGCCGTCCGACAGCGAAGCTTGAAAAGTTTTACACTAGTGAAAACAAATTTTCTGATCAGGAGTCATGATGCCTATAGCAAGATGGAATGGCGCGGTCATTGCCGAAGCGCCGAAAAATCAGGTCGAAATCGTCGAAGGTAATGTGTATTTCCCGGAGCAAGCTGTGAACAAGGCCTATTTGCAGACTAGCGCAAAATTGAGTATCTGCCCCTGGAAAGGGATAGCCAGTTATTACGATGTCGTGGTGGACGGCAAGGTGAACCAGGATGCCGCCTGGACCTATCGCACTCCCAAGGATGCTGCAAAGGAAATCACTGGCCATATTGCCTTTTGGCATGGGATTGATGTGCAGCGCTAGTATCCTGAGTGAGAAGTTCGTTGAAAATGAAAAATGATGCAATCAGTATCAGGCTAGACCTGCCCGGCCGGACGAAAACGCAGCAAGGGTGGGTCCCTTGCGAGCATTTGCAACGCCTGTGTAACGGCCTTGCCTTGCAGGGCAAGGCTCCCGCCTATGATTTCATCTTTTTTCTTCGACGAATTTTTAACTCAGGACACTAGGGCCGGTCCCGGTGTTTCCGAGGCGCTTAACGAGGCACTTAACGGGGGCACTTAAGCTTTTCTGACTATTCCCACCGGCAGGTTGCTGATGCGCTTCAGTTCCTCCGATTCCAGCCACTCCGGATGCGCGAGATGATGCAGCAGCATGCCGGTTGCGTCCTCGCCCCAGAACAGGTGCGGACCCAGCACAAAGCTGGGAATGCCGAAAATTCCCAGTGCAATCGCTCGATCGGTATTCGCGCGTAACTGCAGCTTTACTTCTTCCCGCTGTATCAACTCGTCGGCGTCCGGGATTTCCAGGTAGGCGCACAGCGCTTGCCAATCCTGCTGCGAGCTCATGCCATTTCCCAATTGCCAGACATAGCGGAACATTTTTTGCACCAGCTCCTTTTCCGAGCCCATTGCGACCGCCAGCCGCAGCATGGCGAGCGGATTGAAGGGATGTGCCGGCGGCATCTTGAAAGGGATGCCCAGCTGTTGGGCGCGGAATTGCGTGTAGCGATAGGTGTGCCTGCGTTTTTCAGGTATTTCGGCCGGTCCTTTGTGTTCCCAGTGCGCCAGCAGCGCGCCGAAGACCAGCGGACGCAGGCTGACCTCCAGATTGGACGGCAGCCGATCAAATTGCTCCAGTTGCAGGTAAGCGTAAGGGGAGTTGAAATCGAAATACCAGTCTGCCTGTAAAGCCTTGGCCGGGTTTGCGCCAGAAGTAGTCATAAAAAAACCTATCGTTGAATTGTCATATGTACAAAAAACAACAAAACTGTAACATTGTGCGATTAACGGTCACAAATCGTTTGTCTGGGTCAACAAAGCCCACTTTACTGCGTTAACAACTTATAGACTGCATCCAACTAAAGCATACAACATAGTGCGTGAGGTGAAGCAATGGAACAGAATCAGCATCCGACCAAGGAACAGGTCAGAGAATACTTGAAGCACAGGCAGCTGGAGCATTGTCCGCCGCCGGAGATCAAGGAAATCCGACGCCAGCTTGGCTGGGACTTGATAGAAAACGATAGGAAAAACAGGTCGAGGTAATGGCCTGTTTCGGGAGCGCCGGTTCCAGCGTTCCCAGTTTTACGCGACCCGTGCTATGAAGACATGAGTCGTACCTGCTAACATTCCCCCTGATATTCCATCTTGATGCCGGCCTTGCCCTGTACAGGCAAACGCCGGCCCTGGATGAATTCTTCACATGCCTTTTATTTCCAGGTAAAAAAATAGACGCGCTCTGTTATAGAGCCGCGTCTAATCATGTTGCAATGGCTGCCGTTATTCGTCGGCCATTTGCAAGGAAGCACCAAGTCTTGCTTACCACCTGCGCCAATGGTCGCGATATCCCCAGCCGCCATAGTAAGCAGGTGCAACGATGACAGGTGCCGGCTCTACATAACCGCCCCCG
This sequence comes from Betaproteobacteria bacterium, assembly GCA_013287275.1. Classification (GTDB taxonomy): domain Bacteria; phylum Pseudomonadota; class Gammaproteobacteria; order Burkholderiales; family Burkholderiaceae_D; genus Undibacterium. The sequence continues at coordinate 15,885 of JABDED010000056.1, read as the reverse complement.
CCGTAGCCGTAGCCTCCCCGTGCAGGATATACCACACAGCCGGATAAACTCGCGGTAGCGGCAATGACGGCAATTAATAAGAATGATTTATAGCGCATGGTTTTCTCCGGTTATATGAAAACGCCTAAGGATATAACTCTTGGATCACACTTGGCGTTGACCTGAGTTTGTAAGCGTTTGTTTCCGGTTCGGAAACCATGCTGCTTTTTTGAAAACAAAGCGCCGGCGCGAATTTTGCAAGCCTGTGTACAACAGTTGCGAGCTGCGCAAGGTTTTTTTCGAACGGGGGATGACGGGAATTTTGAGCGATCCTGCCTCAAATTTTCTTCCGGAAATATTTCTGGAGGGCGCCATGCCGGGCCATCGTACTATATACCGGATTGAGCAGACATCGGAAATGCTCGGGCCTCAAGTCTTACTTGAGCTCATCCGCCAGCAGCGAGTAGTACTCCAGATCGACAAAGCGGCCGTTCTTCCATTCGCATTGACGGCGCCTTCCTTCCCGCTGAAAGCCCAGCCTGTGCAACAGGCGGCTGCTTGGGAGGTTGTCGGGTTCGACCTCCGCTTCCACCCGGTGCAGGGACATCTGCTGGAAGGCGTGCCCAAGTATCGCGTGCAGGCTTTCCTGCATGCAGCCGGCGCCCCAGTGCTCAGGCAGCAGCCAGTAACCCATATCGGTGTTGCGGTTGTCGCGGTCCCATGCATAAAAACCGCAGGCGCCGATCAACTCCTCAGGCAGTTCTTTTTTACATATGCCCCACCAGATGCCGGTCTGCTGCTCCAGCAGTTCCCGATACCAGTCCAGCTGGGCCTGCGCAGCTTCCACGCTGTCATACGAGATGCCGTAATAAGCGGTCACCCGCGGATGCGACAAGCCGCGAAAAATCCGGCCGATATCCTGGTCGACGATATGCCGCAGCAAAAATCTGGAGGTCTGCAATACCGGGAATGCCTGGGTCATCTTGCTATAGCAGCACGGCACGCACGCACATGGCGATGCCGATCAGCGAAACCGTCCAAACCACGGTGCGCACTACCGGCACGCCCATTGCATACAGCGGTACATAGATCACCCTGGCCGCCAGGTAGAGCAGGGATCCCCAATACGTCAGGTTGCCGGTGCGCCCGGCGATGGTAGCGACCAGGACCGCCACGATGAAGATTGGCATGGTTTCAAACAGGTTGGCCTGGGCACGCAACAGGCGCCCGGTCAGCGGATTCAGCGGCGGCGTCTCACCATCGCGGGCGCCCATATTCCATTTCGTGCCGTACTGCGCAATCCGGGTGATCGAAGCCAGCAAGATCTGGACTATTGCCAGTACCAGAGTCCAGACGACGCAATAGAGTTCAAATGTCATGGTTTACCTATTCTTTGTCATCAGCGTGATTGCCACAGCCGGCGGTTATTCCCGCCACTTATTGCCGTCAAAAAAAGCGACAATGTCATTTACAATGCTTGTCAACGAAGCACGGGCTTCATCATAATCTTACAGGAGGCAACATGAAAGGGGAAAGCACGATGAAAGGTGCAGGCGGTACAGAGGGCGGGGTCGGCCAGTTTTTCCTGGGGCTGTTCATGATGTGCGGCGGTTTCTACATGCTGCTCAATGCGATTACCGTGCATTCCAGTTTTGGCATGGGCATGGGGATCTATAGCTGGAACGCCTTCGGCAGCAGCTACGGCATCACCAGCGGCATGATCATGCTGCCCTTCATCATAGGCATAGGCATGGTGTTCTATAACGTCAGGAGCCTGCTGGGCTGGGTACTGGCGCTGGGCTCGCTGGTGGCGCTGATTTTCGGTGTGATTACCTCCATCCACTTCGACTTGCGCAGCATGTCGCTGTTCGACCTGATTGTGATCCTGGTACTGGCAGTCGGCGGGCTAGGCCTGTTCCTGAGTTCGATGCGCAGCAGGCCAGATTAAAAAAGCGGGCACAGGCCCGCTTTGATTTTTCCCGCGTTATTTTCACGCTTCGGCTTTGATCGTATTGCGTATGATGCCTATGCCGGTGATCTCGGTCTCCATCACGTCGCCGGGTTTCATGAATTCCGGCGGCTTGCGGGCAAAGCCCACGCCGGACGGCGTGCCGGTGCTGATGATGTCGCCGGCCTCCAGCGTCAGGCCGCGCGACAGTTCGGCGATGATGCGTGGAATCTTGAAATACATCTGCTTGTAGCTGGCGTTTTGTTTTTCGACGCCGTTCACGCGGCAAATGATGCGCGTATCGTCCAGGCTGAGGCCGGCTGTTGTCACTATCCATGGCCCCATCGGGCCATGCCCATCCAGGCTCTTGCCTTTGAACCATTGGCCGCCGTGGCGTTTTTGCTGCACGTCCCTGGCCGTCGTGTCGTTATAGGCGGCATAGCCGAAAACGTGGTTCATCGCCTGCTCTTCGCTGATATTGCGGCCGCCCCGGCCGATGATCACCGCCAGTTCCGCTTCCCAGTCTATCAGCGTGGAATTGCCGGCATCATAGGGTATGGAATCGAACGGGCCGTTCATCGTGTTCACTGCCTTGGTGAAAAATACGGGATTGGACGGATAGGTCTCCACCGTCTTGTCGGCACGCGCTCCCTTGCCTTCCTCAAAGTGGTCCAGGTAGTTCCAGCCTACCGCATAGATATTGCTGTGCGGCCTGGGGATAGGCGACCACAGGCGAACCTGATTCACGGTGGGGCTGGCCATTCTCAGCAGGCTGGCCCTTTCTGCCAGCGCATGGGCCTGCGCCACGCCGGCATCGCCGCTGGCGATCAGCGACAGCATGGAGTTGGGGTCAAACACCAGTTTTTGCTTCTGCCTTTGCGCCTCGGCGCCGATATCGATGACGCGGCCATCATCCAGCACGACGCCGACCCGTGGCTTATCTTCTTTGCGGGCAGAAAAAGTTGCCAGGCGTAAACCAAATTTTGCCGCCAGCGGCGACACCGCGGCAATTTGCGGTTCCTCGGCCGCTGCCAGGGCGGATTGCCCCAGCATGCCTGCCGCTGCGCTGGTGGCGCCAAGCTTGAGAAAGCTGCGACGGTTTTCTTTCATGCGTGTCTCCTTCTTTATATTAATGTGCGGAAAATTTTTCTTTTGAATCTGCTAGGATTTCACCAGATTCAAACGGCGCTGAGTAGGGCCTCCAACAATTCGATACACAAGACTGTGCGATAGGCGGGCACGATTTTGCAAACGCAAGTGCTCATTCCGCCATATCTTGTTGTACCACGTTGGGATTCCGGTAGAAGTGTGATAATGTAATATCAGCTTTCCCCAAAAATAAAAAGTAAAAAAGCCGGGCGCAGACTCCGGCACTACCAGCTTGGGGGAGAAGAACACACCCGGACTAATAAGACTTGCTTACATTCAGGTGCGCATTCCTTATGACTACGATAGAACACGCCAGCGAATTCGAGTTCATCCAGGGCCTGACTGCGGAACTGTCTTCAAAAGAGCTGATCTTTCCGACTTCGCTGAACGCCACGATGAAAATCCGCCGGGCCCTGAACAACCCGGATATCTCCAATGAGAATGTGGCCCGCATCATAGGTACGGAGCCGGTTGTGTCTGCACAAGTGCTGCTTCTAAGCAACTCCGTCATGTTCAACCGCAGCGGCAAGAGGATATCCGAGCTGCGCGCCGCTACGCTGCTGCTGGGGTTTGCCGCAGTACGGCACGTCGCCATTTTTGTCGGCATGAAACAGCTGGCCGGGCACCAGGCTGCCGGACAGGTGTCGCATCGCATGGAGGGCTTGTGGACACGCAGTCTGCGTGTGGCGGCACTGTCCTATGTGCTGGCCAAGGACCTGACCCGGCTAAGCCCGGACAAGGCCATGCTGGCGGGTTTGCTGCATGATGTCGGCAAATTCTATATCCTGAATCGTGCCCGCCAATACCAGAACCTGTTCGTCACCGAGCATACCATCTGGGATGTGGTGGACCAGTGGCATGCAAACATCGGCGCGGCCATCCTGGAAAACTGGGATGTCGACGACGATATCCGCGCCGCAGTGATGGATCATCGGGTCGCCAACCTGCCGCTGAATATCAGGCCCTGCCTGACCGATGTGATAGCGGCCGCCGATTTCCTGGATCATCATTTCGTCGCCAATACCCTGGATGACGTGCGCTGGGATGCTTTGCCTGCGCCGCTGAAAAATTTGCATCTGGGCCGGGAGACGCTGGAGCAGTTGCGGGAGGAAACCCGCGGCGAGCTCAGCCAGATACTGAAAGCCATCGCTTAAGGGCCTTGCCATTTTTGCCGTATCCATATATGCGCCGGCGCAATGGCTGTCCAGCTATCTGCAAAATACCGGAGCTGCCCGCCAGGCGGCGCGTGCATGGGGGCATATTGCGGATACAATCAAGTTTCTCATTTCATCAGGTGTGCATCCGTCATGACAGCAAGCGAAAAAGCCAGGGAATTTGAATTTATCGAGGGGTTGACAGCCGAGCTGTCGGCGAAGGAATTGATTTTCCCGACCTCATTAAATGCCACGATGAAGATCCGCAAGGCATTGAGCAACCCGGACATCTCCAATGATGCGGTAGCCCGCATCATCAGCGCCGAGCCGGTATTGTCTGCGCAGGTGCTGCGCCTGGCCAATTCCGTCCTGTACAACCGCAGCGACAAGAAGATATCCGAATTGCGCGCGGCGACACTGGCACTGGGTTTTGCCGCAGTGCGCAATGTGGCAATCTCGGTCGGCATGAAGCAGCTGACCGAACACAAATCCGCAGGCCAGAGTTCGCAACGCATGGAGGGCTTATGGACCCGCAGCCTGCGGGTCGCAGCAATGTCGTATGTGGTCGCCAAGGACCTGACCAGGCTGAGCCCGGACAAGGCCTTGCTGGCCGGCTTGCTGCATGACGTAGGCAAGTTCTATGTACTGAACCGCGCCCGCCACTACCAGGACTTGTTCCCTTCGGAGAAGGCGTTGTGGGATCTGGTGGACCAGTGGCATGGCAGCATAGGCTCTGCGATCCTGGAAAACTGGGACATCTCCGATGATATCCGGTCCGCGGTCATGGATTGCCGTTCGCGGGACATCCCGTTAAGCTCCAAGCCGACATTGACCGACGTGGTGGCGACTGCCGATTTCCTGGATGCCCACTTTGTGGCCAAATCCATCGACGTGGTTGACTGGAAAGTGATTCCGTCGGCGCTGCAAAACCTGCAGCTGAACCAGGAAAAAGCCGAAACACTGATGAACGAAACCAAGGGCGAGTTGGGCATGATCCTGCAAGCCATTGCCTGAGGCTGGTGCTTAACCCTGTCAGGCCGGCAACAACTTGTTACTAAAATTACAGTTCACCGGTAGTCGCTTTATCGCCCCCTTGCGTTAGATGCCCATGAGTCACGGCTACCGATGGCTCGGGTGTAAATAAAAACTTCTGACAAAAAGGGATACGACATGAAAACCACTAAATTACTCGCCATATTATTGAGCAGCCTGTTTGCAACGGCGGCTTTCGCCCAGACGGCCGCGACGGATGTGCAGCGTGACGTCAACCAGCAGCAAAGGATAGAAAATGGCCTGAAGTCCGGCCAGCTGACGACCCGTGAAGCCGCCAAGCTGGAGCGCGAGGAAAAAAATGTCGACAAGACCGAAGCCAGGGCGATGAAGGACGGCAAATTGAGCCAGGGCGAAAAGGCGCGCATCCAGAATATGCAGAACAAGGTGAGCAGCGACATCCATGCGGATAAAACCAATGCCAATACAGGCAACCCGAATTCTGTATCAAACCGCCGCATGCAGGCTGACGTGCAACGCAACGTCAATCAGGAGCAACGCATCGAGAATGGCGTCAAGAACGGCTCCCTGACCAATCATGAAGTCGCCAAACTGGAAAAAGGGCAAGCCAGGGTGGATGGACAGGAAGCCCAGGCGGGTAAAAACGGCCATGTCAGCGCAGCTGAGCAACGCAGAATACAGCGCGATGAAAATAAACAATCGCGCCGCATCCATAAAGAAAAAACGGACGCCCAGGTTCGCGGTTAATTGACGCACTGAAGGAAAGGGCCCGCCGTGTGCGGGCTTTTTTGCATGGTGCGCCGGCAGTTGCCGCTTGCGCCATCTTCAATATTCAAAGGCAGGGGAGATGTAAAATCCGGCGCCTTCCCGCATAATGCAGGCATGGCACGCCGCTACCACCACCATGTCTATGTCATAGAATTATCCAGCGATGTCCTTTACGAAGCCCGCTTCAAGAAGGCCAACCCCGACTATATTCCCGGCAAACCTTGCGTGTATGTCGGTATGACGGGCCTTAGCCCGGATGTCCGCTTTGACAAGCACAAGGCAGGGATACAATCGAACCGGTATGTGTTCGAGTTCGGCCTGCGCCTGCTGCCCGAGTTGTATGAATTTTATAATCCCATGCCCTACCGCGGCGCTGCCGAGATGGAGGTGGAGCTGGCGATAGGTTTGCGCGAGGCTGGGTACGGCGTGTGGCAGGCCTGAGGTTTTCTGACGCGAGGCCATGCATGTGTTAGTCTGTGCCGTAACACTGTTACCAATTCTTTCTGGATGGATGAATGGAAAAGGCCTTAATCGGAAGTACCGACGATGTCCTGATCGGCGCATTCAGACCCCATGGCCGGGTCGATATCCGTATTGAAAACAGCATCATCTACAGCGACGCCCACGGCCCGTTCAATATCGAACTGGTGCATGCGCTGGTGCGCATCCAGCACCGGCTGGTAGCCCAAGGGAATATTGCCGGGCCGCTGGGAGAAGTGATCCGCATCTCCGACAGCGCCCTGGCCGGACGCAATGTGGTGGACATCCTGACGAAAGCGCTGGAAAGAATGCGGCAGGAGGGCCGCAGCAGGGTAGGGGCCGCATTCCTGATCGGGCTCGAGGTGGAAGGCATATCGATCATGCTGCCCACCATCCTGTCCTGTTACACCAAGGCTGGCATACCTAACCGGGTATTCGAGAAAGTGGACGACGCAGAAAATTGGATCAGGAGCCTGCTGGATGCAGCGCGTGAGCAGGCGCTGTCAGCCAAGGCCGTCAGCGATTGACAAAAGAGTCGTGCCAGGTAGTCCTGGGTACCGCGCGCTGGATATAGCGTTCGTTTTCCGCCTGGATCGCCGCAATTTCCCGCAATACTTCGCGTGGGAATCCCACCCTTTCCACTCCCCTGTCCTGTAAAGACAGCGACGCAAGATAGCGCTTCAAATGTTGCGGCTCGTTGCAAAACAGGCAGATACGTTCCCATACATGCGGAAACGCCTTCTTCAGATACTGGTCCGGGGTCAGCTTTTCAATTGCCATGATGGACAGCGCCTCGATATTGCTCGGCGTCGGATGCGACTGATAGATCGCCTGCACCGTATCCATATTCCTGTTTTCTTCAAACTGCGTGCGCATGATCGTGCTGGCGGCGACATCGGGCTTGGGTGATGCGATTGTTGAAAACGGCGCCAGTGTCCTGAGTATCTGTTCAAGAGTCGGCAGCGTATTCTTGTCCCAGCGTATGGTCTTGATGCCTGCGGTTTCAAACAGCTTTTTGTTGGAGATATAGTGGCCGCCGGCATCCTTGACGCACAATTCGATCACGCACAGCAGGCCCAGGCTGGCATCGAATATGCCGTAATCCACCCACTTGCCATCCAATTGCGCCAGTTCCTGCTGCCTGATTTTGGGATCCAGGCTGCCTGGTTCCAGCAAGGATGCCAGCTCGATTTTCGGGAAGATATAACAGTTAGGCAAAGCCCTGCGCAAACGCCCAAAAAACGCCTCCTCGTCGCCTACCAGAAAGCGCTTTTCTTCGTAGACGGCGTTGATGTCCTTGTTCTTTTTGAAAGGCAGGGAAAACATAGGCTTGCAGTTTCTCGGGTGTTCTTTAGCGATTGTTTAACAGCGGTACAAACTACATCGGGCCGGCTTGCGGCAATGCCAGTCTAGCATCCTCTATATTGAGACAGTACGGACTTAACAAAATTTTTCGTTTGGAGAGGGGGGGCGGGCCTAAAAAAAGCTCGCCGAGGCGAGCTTTTATCTGTTTATCGTGGCTTACTTGCCCCACGAATCCTTCAAGGTCACCACCCGGTTGAACACCGGCTTGCCCTTTATGGAGTCGACGCGATCGGCGACAAAATAGCCGTGCCGTTCAAACTGGTAGACGTCTTCCGGCATCGCTGCCGATAAGCCCGGTTCCAGATAGGCCGTCACCACTTCTTTTGAGGCCGGGTTCAGCGCCAGTTTGAAGTCCTTGCCGCCGGAGTCGGGTTGCGGGTCGGTGAACAGGCGGTCGAACAGGCGTACTTCCGCTGCCAGCGCATGTGGTGCGCTGACCCAGTGGATATTGCCCTTGACCTTGTAGTTGGCGCTGCCTTCAGTGCCGCTCTTGCTGTCGGCGAAGTAGTTGCAATGCACCGCAATCACATTGCCGCCGGCATCCTTGTCGCAGCCCGTGCATTCCACCACGTAGCCATAGCGCAGGCGCACTTTATTGCCGGGGAACAGGCGGAAATAGCCTTTGCTGGGTACTTCCATGAAGTCTTCCTGTTCTATCCACAGTTCTTTGCTGATAGGGAAGACGCGGTTGCCGCGTTCCGGGTGGTGCGGGTGGACCGGCGACGTGCATTCCACCGTTTCGCCTTCGGGGAAATTGTCGATGATCAGTTTCAGCGGGCGCAGCACGGCGGTGGCCCGCGGCGCTTTCGGATCCAGATCCTCGCGCAGGCAGCCTTCCAGCACGCTGTAGTCTATCCAGCCGTCGGACTTGGTGACGCCGGTGCGTTCGGCCATCAGTTGTATTGCGTCCGGCGTATAGCCGCGGCGACGCATCCCCACCAGCGTCGGCATGCGGGGATCGTCCCAGCCTTCGACGATGGCTTCTTCCACCAGTTGGCGCAGCTTGCGCTTGCTGGTGATGACATAGGTCAGGTTCAGGCGGGCGAATTCATATTGGTGCGGCACCGGCTTCTTGAAGAAGCCGCCTTCGGCGCAGCGTTCTATCACCCAGTCGTAGAACGGACGGTGATCCTGGAACTCCAGCGTGCAGATCGAGTGCGTGATGTTTTCCAGCGCATCGGACAAGGGATGGGTGTAATCGTACATCGGGTAGATACACCATTTGTCGCCGGTACGGTGGTGGTGGGCGTGGCGGATGCGGTAGATGGCCGGGTCGCGCAGGTTCATGTTCGGCGAGGCCATGTCTATCTTGGCGCGCACGATGTGCTCGCCGTCCTTGAATTCGCCGGCCTTCATACGGCGGAACAAGTCCAGCGATTCCGCCGGGCTACGGTCGCGGTAGGGCGAGTTTTTGCCCGCTTCGCCGAAGTTGCCGCGGTTGGCGGCCATGTCGGCGGCGCTCTGGCTGTCGACATAGGCGTGGCCGGCGGTGATCAGGTATTCCGCCATCTCGTACAGCTTGTCGAAATAATCACTGGCGTAGTACAAATGGGTTTGCTTGCTGCCGGCGATTTCCTTTTCCCAGCTGAAGCCCAGCCATTTGACGCTGTCCAGGATGGTGTCGACGTATTCCTGTTCTTCTTTTTCTGGATTGGTGTCGTCAAAGCGCATATGGCACAGGCCGGCGTAGTCACGCGCCAGGCCGAAGTTGACGCAGATGGATTTGGCGTGGCCTATGTGCAGGTAGCCGTTAGGCTCCGGCGGGAAACGGGTAATGACATTGGGCAGGTCGCGGCGGGCATAGGTGCCGGCGGCCAGGTCTGCGTCGATTTGATTGCGCAGGAAGTTGGCAGCCGGCGCCGGAGAGGCGGCAGCGTTGGCAGGTGCAGTACTACTTTTTATGTCGTTGCTCATTATGCTAGGCGGGTCATTAAATGATGGGATGACAAGCATTTTACCGTAGCGGAGCGTGATTCAGTCAGTCGCGGCCGGTTCGGGTATAAATTGTTTGCAGGAAATTGCCTTATTTTCATCGCAGCCTGTAAAGCCCGTCCTACAATATAAGAGCGAGGCAAGTCCCTACCTGCAATGTGGGCTTGACAGTTGCTTGTGTTGGCTCGATTACCTGACCCGTACCGATCCCATGTTGAATAGAACACTTCGGCCCCCGATAGCTGCTGCAGCGCGGCAATCTTTCTCCTTTTTCCAACAGATTTTCAAATTTGATAGCACGTTGTTCGACGTGGAGTATCGGCTTTTGATACTTCCATTCTAGGTTCCGCAAGGCGCAAAAAAACGTTTTTAATGGAGGCTCATTGAGAAATGAATAATATTTTAAGCATGCGAGGCTAGTGGAAAATTGTGGCGGCGGAGAGGTAAGCCAAAGCCTGAACAATTCCTAAAGGTCTCTGAAATTCGATGATCTGGAGGAACAAAATGAGCAAGATGTGCAAGCGCAAGGCATTGATGGATGCTGCTGACCTGGGATTACTGCATTACGGCCAGGTTGATCCCTTGCTGCATTACCTGGAGGAGCGGCTCGCCCAGCATAAGGCGGCCAATGCCCGATTTACGGGTGGGAATGTACTGTATTACATGGGCGGCATGCTGGCGATAGGCGCCTGCACGCTATTCAGCACGCTGGCGGTGGAAAAGTGGGGCATGCCTATCCTGCTGGACATGAGCCTGGTCTATATCTTGTGCACGATCACGCTGGCGATTTGGCTGGATGCCCGCGGCCTGGGCGTGCCGGCGGGCATATTTTCCACGCTGACGATAGCGCTGGTGCCGCTGGCGACCTTTTCCTTGCAAAATGTGATGGGTTTTTGGGCAGACAGTTCCACTATCGCGCATTACCGGGATTTCAATGCCCTGATCGACTGGCGCTGGCTGGTCATGGAACTGACGACGCTGCTGGCCGGCAGCATCATGCTGTGGCGCTTCCGTTACAGTTTCCTGGTGATGCCTATTGCGGTGACCTTGTTTTATATGAGCATGGATATCGTGCCTGCGCTATTCATGCAGGGGGATAGCGGCATGTTCAGCGGCGACGGCTGGGTAGCCCGCCAGCAGATTGCGCTGGTATTCGGCCTGCTGATGCTGACACTGGCCTTTATTGTCGACATCCGTTCGCACAGCGGTGTGGACTATGCATTCTGGCTGTATCTGTTTGGCCTGCTGACTTTCTGGGGTGCTTTGAGCTCGATGGGCAACGGCGACCTGGCCGGCAAGTTTGTGTACCTGGCGATCAATGCCTTGCTGATAGTGCTGGGCGCCATATTGGGGCGCAGGATGTTCACGGTGTTTGGCGGTATCGGCGTGGCGATGATGCTGGGCCAGTTATCCTGGACCATCTTCAGGAACAGCTTCATCTTTGTCGTCTTGCTGACGTTGCTGGGGTTTGCGTTGATCGGGGCCGGGCTGCTGTGGAGCAGGTATGAGCGCAGGATCTGCGCCAGGCTGCGCAGCCTGTTGCCGGAATCGATGCAGATGATGCTGCTGGCGCGCGGATAACGGGCGTCGGACTTTTAATGTAAGGATATGGCATCTCCTTTGACTAATCGCCAAGATAGCTGAAGGAGGTGTCATGAAGCATATTTTTAGCGGCGCTGTTTTGGCGCTATTGTCGGCAACGCATTTGACCGGCATTGCGCAAAGTTGCAGCAAAGCCAGCCCGGCGCATACCGTCGCCCTGCTGGAACTGTATACCTCGGAGGGCTGCGACAGCTGTCCTCCGGCCGACAGGTTTGTCAGCGCCCTGTATAAAACCGGCGGCCTGGACGCAGACCGGGTAGTGCCTATTTCACTGCATGTGGACTACTGGGACTACATAGGCTGGAAAGATATGTTCGCCAAGCCGTTGTTTACCCAAAGGCAGCACTGGCTGGCCGAGCTGGCAGGCTCCCGCAGCGTGTATACGCCGGAGCTCTTTGTGGCGGGCCGAGAGCTGCGTAACTGGTATGGCGGAACAGCGGTAGCGGCGGCGGTAAAACGCATCAATGACACGCCGGCCCAAGCCGACATCAAAATTACCCTGGACAAGACTACAGACAATAAACTGCGCGTGAACCTGGCCAGCAAGAGTGCTCAGGCGGGCAAGCTGTATTTCGCCTTGGTGGAAAATGCGCTGGTCAGCAATGTAAAAGCCGGCGAAAACCGCGGCGTCACTTTACAGCATGATTATGTCGCGCGCGAATGGGGTGAGCCTATCAGCCTGGCGCGCGGCGCCAGCGAAAATTTCAGCCGCCAGATCAGCCTGCCGGTGGACGCGGCGACCAGGAGTCTGGCGCTGACCGCTTTTGTGCAAACCGATAAAGGCGAGGTGTTGCAGGCGTTGAGCTTGCCCGTTTGCAAGCCCTTATAAGCGCTGCAGGCGCGTACTCTTGGTGGCAGCTAAAACTGCATGAGCGCCTCAAACGCAATACCACCTGAGGCGGCGCCACTGAGCTTTGCAAAGTCGGCGTCGCTGCCGATAGACCGCAAGGAACGCAGCAGCGCGGTATCCATGTATACCCGCTCTTCGATGATCTTGTTGTCTTTTAGCCGGAATTTGTCCACGCCGCGCCAGTCAAAGCGCTGGCCTTTGATGATCCTGCTGGTTTGCCATTCAATGACGACGGCGTCGCCGCGCGCGCTCCAGTCCAGCAACTGCCACACCAGATCGGGAGCAGCCTCCTTCTGCATGTCGTTCAGTCGTCCCAGCTCGTTGCCGCGAATGGGACGGTCAAACAGTGGGGTGTGCAGCAGGCCGTCCGCATGCCATAGCGCGAGAAAGGCGTCGCCGTCGCGCGCTGCCCACGCCGCCGCAAAACGGCTGACAAAATCCTGGATTTCGATTTCGGTCACGATGTTTTCCTCAATATTTTTCTGGCAGCGAAGAGCCCATCATATTGATGGCAGCTCGCCTTGTCTGGCCGGATTCGGACATCTCGTTCGGGCCGCTCTGCCGGAGTGAACCTCCGCTTACACGATCTTCGCTGCGCCGCCGCCCTGATTAACCCGCAAAGGGGTCGCCGATTGCGGGTTTGGTTTGTCATCCGCCTTGTCAGTGAGTACATACATGGCCTGGGCCGGCTGAGAAAAGGATACGCCCAGCTTGCCGAGTTCTTTTAGCAGTGCCAGGTTGATACGCTGCTGGGTATCCATGTACAAGCCGTAATTGGGTTTGACCATGAAATACACGATGTCGAAATGCATGGAGTGCGGCGTGAAGTTCTTGAAGTGTGCGCGGTCGAAGCGCACGTCAGGCTGGGTTTCAATGATCTGCCGGATCAGCACCGGGATTTTTTCCGCCAGCTCCGGCGGATTGTCAAAGCTGATCACCAGCTCAAACTGGATGCGCCGGTTTTGCATGCGCTTGTAATTCAGGATGGTATTTTTCAGCAGCGCGGAGTTGGCGATCACTATCTGTTCGCCGCTGTCGGCGCGGATGCGGGTAGTCTTCAGGCCCACATGTTCCACGGTGCCGGATTTGCCTTCTACATTAATCGCGTCGCCCACTTCAAACGGCTTGTCCACCGCGATGGACAGGGACGCAAACAGGTCGCCGAGGATGTTTTGCACTGCCAGCGCGACGGCGATGCCGCCTATGCCCAGGCTGGCGACAAAGGCGGTGATATTGACGCCGACGTTGGCCAGCATGGCCAGGAAGAAGACGATCCACAACAAGGCTTGCAGGCCCCAGACCGTCAGGGTTTGCGATACGGTGGTCGTGCTTTCTCCATCCGGCGTGATGGACAGGAAATAGCGCCTGGCGGCAATACTGATCGCCTTGTTGATCCACAGCGCCAGCTGCAGCCCGAAAGCCAGGAACCACAAATTATGGATCTTGTCGCCCCAGCGGTCCGGCAAGTCCAGCAGCGCTATCCCTATCAGCAATGCGGTGACTGCCAGCGCCAGCTTGCTGGTGCTGCCCAATATTTCCAGCAGCATGTCGCGCGCCTGGTAGGCATTGCCATCCGGTGTGGCTTGATGCGCCTCGTTCCTTTGCCGCAGGCGTCTGCGGAAATAAGCCAGGATGAATTGCATCGCCATATAGCTGGCGATCATCGCCGAAAATGCGATCAGCCAGCTCGCCACTGGGATGTTCAATACGGGTTTGGCGAGGAAAGGGGTCAATGTTTCTGCTTGTCCAACAAATCCTGTATCCATAGCGCAGCCCGCCTTTTTCTCAAAGGCTAATGGTAAATAAAGCGGGATGATAGTTGTATAGGACTGCGGAAAGCAGCGGTGTAGGACAACAGGAAGAACGCTCCGGGACGAGGCCAGAGCGCAGCCAGGAAATGAAACTTATTCTTTGCCGAAATAAAATGCGTTCAGCTTATTGCCGTCCAGGTCGCGAAAGTAAGCGGCATAGAAGCCGCCGCCGCGCGGACCGGTGGGGCCTTCATCCTGCGCGCCGAGCTCCATCGCTTTTTTGTACATGGCGTCCACTTTTTCCTTGCTGTCCATGACCAGGGCCACCATCGTGCCATTGCCTATACAGGCTTCCTTGCCATTATTGGGCTTGATGATGCCCAGCGACGGCGTGGTAGGGCTGACCGCCCAGGCGATGAACTTGTCCGACTCCATATAGCGCTTGGCGCCGATGACGGCCAGCAGTTCATCATAGAATTTTGCGGCACGCTCGAAATCGTTCGTGCCCAGTGTGACGTAACCTATCATTATTGTCCCTTGTCCGGTTCATGTTTTTTTGCGCTCTTTTCAGCGACAGACATTTTGCCATAGCCGGGGACGGGTGTTGCCAGTTCTATTCATAAATATCGAACTGCAGCGATGCCAGTTTGGCATAGATGCCGCCTTCGGCCACCAGGGAGGCATGGGTGCCGGTTTCCACGATATGGCCATGTTCCATGACAATGATGCGATCGGCTTTTTGCACCGTGGCCAGCCGATGCGCGATGATCAGCGTGGTACGGCCCTGCATCGCGGCTTCCAGCGCGGTTTGCACCAGGCGCTCGGATTCCGCGTCCAGAGCACTGGTCGCTTCGTCCAGCAGCAATAGCGGCGGATTCTTCAATAGTGCCCGGGCGATCGCAATGCGCTGGCGCTGGCCGCCGGACAGGCGCACGCCGCGCTCGCCGAGGAAGGAGTGATAGCCTTCCGGCAGTCTTTCTATGAATTCATGCGCTGCCGCCATCTTGGCGGCAGCAACCACTTCCGCATCGCTGGCACTGGCCCGGCCGTAGCGGATATTTTCCATCGCGTTGGCGGAAAAGATCACCGTGTCTTGCGGCACGACGCCGACTGCGTCGCGTAGCGTGTGCAGGTCAAGCTGGCGGATATCCAAGCCATCCAGCATGATCTTCCCTTGCTGCGGATCATAAAACCGTAACAGGAGCTGGAACAGCGTGGTCTTGCCGGCGCCGGAGGAGCCTACCACCGCGACCGTTTCGCCGGGTGCAATGCTGAGCGACAAGTGCGCCAGTGCGGAGGTTTGCGGACGGGAAGGGTAGTGGAAGACTATGTCTTTCAGTTCCAGTGCAGAGCCGCTGGCCGTACGCGGCGGCAGGGGAAGCGGCTGGGACGGCGATTGTATCGGCGACTGCACCGACATCAATTCCAGCAGGCGCTCGGTGGCGCCGGCGGCCCTTTGCGCCTCGCCCATCACTTCCGACAGTGCGCCGACCGCGCCGGCGACGATGGACGCGTACAGGATAAACTGCCCCAGTTCGCCGCCGCTCATGCTGCCCTGCATCACCGCGTGCGCGCCCAGCCACAGCACGAAGACGATGGCGCCGAATACCAGCAGGATCGCAATCATCGTCAGCAGCGAACGAGCGCGTATGCGGCGCATGGCCGTTGCAAATGCGCCTTCCACCGAGGAGGAAAAACGCTGGGCTTCTATAGGCTCGTGCGTGAATGCCTGCACGGTGGGCATCGCGTTCAGGATCTCGCCCGCCATCGCCGAGGCATCGGCGATCCTGTCCTGCGAATCGCGCGACAGCTTGCGCACGCGGCGGCCGAACAGCACGATGGGCAAGACGACAGCCGCCAGCATGACGATGATGATGGACGACAGCTTGGGGCTGG
>JABDED010000055.1 GCA_013287275.1 Betaproteobacteria bacterium | reverse complement strand
TACGCAAGGGCGCAGCCGACTCCGTGAAAAAATTTGTGGAATCCGTTGGACGCCCTTTCCCGTCGGAAGTGTCCAAAACGGTGGATGACATATCCCGCCGCGGCAGCACGCCGCTGGTGGTGGTCGACGATGGCCGGGTGATGGGCACGATAGAACTGAAAGACATCGTCAAGGGCGGCATCAAGGAACGTTTTTCCGAACTGCGCCGCATGGGCATCAAGACCATCATGATCACCGGCGACAACAAGCTGACAGCGGCTGCGATTGCCGCCGAAGCGGGCGTCGATGATTTCCTGGCGGAAGCCACGCCGGAAGACAAGCTGAAGCTGATACGCAGCCATCAAACTGAAGGCAGGCTGGTGGCGATGACCGGCGACGGCACCAACGACGCACCGGCGCTGGCCCAGGCCGACGTCGCGGTGGCGATGAGTTCCGGCACCCAGGCGGCAAAAGAGGCCGGCAATATGGTGGACCTGGATTCCAATCCTACCAAATTGCTGGAAATCGTCGAGATAGGCAAGCAGATGCTGATGACGCGCGGCTCCTTGACTACATTTTCGATAGCCAACGATATTGCCAAGTATTTCGCGATCATCCCGGCGGCTTTTGTCGGCACCTTTCCGCAGTTGAAGGCGCTGGACATCATGCACCTCACCAGCCCTTCTTCGGCGATCATGTCGGCGGTGATCTTCAATGCGCTGATCATCGTGGCCCTGATACCACTGGCCTTGAAAGGCGTGAAATACCGCGCGATAGGCGCTGCGCTGTTATTGCGCCGCAATCTGCTGATCTATGGCGTGGGCGGCATCATCCTGCCTTTCATAGGCATCAAGCTGATCGACGTCATATTGGCCTTGTTCAACCTGGCCTAATAGAAGCATAAAGGAATACATCATGAGTTCATTGAGTTCAACACTTCGCCCCGCAGCAGTCCTGTTCGCCGGCCTGACGCTACTGGTAGGCGTGGTCTACCCTTACGCGATGACGGGCATAGGCAAAGTGGCCTTTGCCGACCAGGCCGAAGGAAGCATCGTCATGCGCGACGGCAAGCCGGTGGGATCTTCGCTGATAGGCCAGGCCTTTTCTTCGCCCAGGTATTTCTGGGGCAGGCCGTCTGCCACCGGGCCGATGCCAAATAACGGCACTTCTTCCAGCGGTTCCAATCTTGGCCCGACCAATCCGGCGCAGACAGACGCGGTCAAAGGCAGGATAGATGCGCTGAAAGCGGCCGATCCGGCCAATACGGCGAAAATCCCGGTGGATCTGGTGACCGCATCGGGCAGCGGCCTCGATCCGGAGATCAGCCTGGCAGCGGCATATTACCAGGCGCCAAGAATAGCGCGTGAGCGTAAAATGACGGAGGAAGACGTTCGGGCAATGATAGACCAGCTCGGCGAGCATCCTGCGCTAGGCTTCTTTGGCGAACCCAGGGTGAATGTACTGGCATTGAACCTTGCGCTGGATAAGAAGCACTGATCGCGAGGCAGCCTTAGGTTTCTGAAGCTTGAGGCCTAAGGCTGCATGAGTGTTTTGAAGAATTTTGCAATCACATAAGAATTTATGGCCACCAGCAGCGATCAACGCCCCGATCCAGATGTCTTGCTAGCCCACGTGCAGGCGCAAGAGCGCCGCGCCGCGCGCGGCAAGCTGAGGATCTATTTCGGTGCGTCGGCCGGCGTCGGCAAGACCTATGCGATGCTGACGGCGGCGCGCAAGCTGGTCGCGGATGGCCAGCCAGTGCTAATCGGCGTCATAGAAACCCATGGCCGCGATGAAACGGCGGCCTTGCTGGACGGCCTGGAAGTATTGCCGCTGAAACAAATCACCTATCGTGAAAAAACGCTGTCCGAGTTCGACATCGACACCGCGCTGCAACGCCAGCCTGCGCTGATACTGATGGACGAGCTGGCGCATTCGAATGCGCCGGGATCGCGCCATCCCAAGCGCTGGCAGGATGTAGAAGAATTGCTGGATGCCGGCATAGACGTGTTTACCACGGTCAATGTGCAGCACCTGGAGAGCTTAAATGACGTGGTCGGCGGCATCACCGGCATACGGGTGGCGGAAACCCTGCCCGATACCGTGTTTGACGAAGCCGATGAAGTAGTGCTGGTGGATATCCCCGCCGATGAATTGCTGGCGCGGCTGAAAACCGGCCGGGTGTACAAGGCGCAGCAGGCGGAGCGGGCCGCCAAGAATTTTTTCCGCAAGGGCAACCTGATTGCCTTGCGTGAGCTGGCGCTGCGCCGCACTGCGGACAGGGTGGAGGACGACGTCCAGGCCTACCGCATAGAGAAGTCGATCAGCGCGGTGTGGAAGACCGATGCTGCGCTGCTGGCCTGCGTGGGACCGCGCGCCGATGCCGATCACCTGATACGCAGCGCGGCCAGGCTGGCCAGCCAGATGAATGCAGTATGGCATGCCGTGTATATAGAGACGCCGGCGCTGCAGCGGTTGCCGTCGGAGCAGCGCGAGCGTATCCTGAAAAGCCTGAAACTGGCGCAGGACCTGGGCGCCAGCACCGCCGTGCTGTCCGGCGGCGATATCGCGCAGGCGATAGTCGACTATGCGCGCGGCCAGAATTTCTCGCGCATCGTGATGGGACGGCCTTCGCTGGATCTGCCGTGGCGTGACTCGCATATGAAGCGCATTGCCATGTATGCGCCGGATATCGATTTGATCGAGGTGGGGCGGGCAGCGCAGGAAGATGGCCCGCCGCAGGAACCCTCGGCGGGCGGAGCGACGAAGACTAAGGGGGCAATAAACCGGGTTACCACCGCGCGCGTGCCGCCCCGTTACCTGCGCTATGTATTTGCGGCCTTGGCCAGCGTGGCAACGGCGCTGATTGCCACGCCTTTGCTGCAATTTTCCAATCTGGTCAATATCGCGATGCTGTTCCTGTTGACCGTGGTATTGGTCGCAGTCCGTTTCGGTCGTGGGCCATCGGTAGTCGCCACGGTGGTCGGAGTGCTGGCTTTTGACTTTTTTTTCGTGCCTCCCAGGTTCTCTTTCGCGATCAGCGACTTTCAATACGCGCTGACCTTTGCGGTGATGCTGGCGGTGGGCCTGATCACCGGACACCTGACCGCCGGCTTGCGCTACCAGGCCAGGGTCGCTTCGCACCGCGAGTCGCGTTCGCGCGCGCTGTATGAATTTGCGCGTGACCTGTCCGGCGTGTTGCAAGCCGAGCAAATTTCAGAAACCACGCAGGCCATCATCCAGCGTGCTTTCCGTGCCACCGCGACGCTGTTGCTGCCGGATGACAATGGCCGCCTGCAGGCGCCGGTGCCTGCCACGCCAGGGCTGGACATGGGCATAGCGCAGTGGGCTTTCGACAAGGTGGAAACGGCGGGCATAGGCACCGATACCCTGCCTGCCAGCAATTTCTTTTACCTGCCGCTGGTGGCGCCTATGCGCACCCGCGGCCTGCTGGCGATACAGCCGGAGAACCGCCGCTGGATTTTGATTCCTGAGCAAAGGCAGCAGCTGGATACCTTCGCCGCACTGGCGGCGATCGCGCTGGAGCGCGTGCACTATATCGAAGTGGCGCAGGATGCGCTGATCCACATGGAGTCGGAACGCCTGCGTAACTCATTGCTGGCGGCGTTGTCGCATGATCTGCGTACGCCGCTGACTTCGTTGGTCGGCATTTCTGAATCGCTGGCGATGTCCAAGCCGCCCTTAAGCACCGTGCAGCAGCAGATGGCGCAAGCCCTGCACGACGAAACCCTGCGCATGAGCGCCCTGGTGTCCAACCTGCTGGACATGGCCAGGATACAGAGCGGCGAGGTCAAGCTGAACCTGCAATGGCAGCCGTTTGAAGAAGTGGTCGGCAGCGCCTTGCGCGCCAGCGGCTCGCAATTGACGCAGCATAAGATCGCGACCCGGCTGGAGCGCAGCTTGCCGTTGATACAATTTGATGCGGTCCTGATCGAGAGGGTGCTGTGCAACCTGTTGGAAAATGCAGCCAAATACACGCCTGCCGGATCGCGTATCACCGTCAGCGCCGAAGCCGGCGGCAGCCTTCTCAATGTGATGGTGTACGACGACGGCCCCGGCTTGCCGGTAGGGCGCGAAGAAGCGATTTTTGAAAAATTTACCCGCGGCGAGCGCGAATCGGCCAAGCCCGGGGTTGGCCTGGGCCTAGCGATATGCCGCGCTATCATAGAGGCGCACCATGGAGGTATCCAGGCCGGGAAGTCGCCGGAAGGCGGCGCCTGCATCGTATTTTCGCTGCCCCTGGGAACACCGCCGGCGATGCCGGATATGGACGACGCGGAAGACATGCATAACAGCGGCCCATTACCAGGTGCCGCCCACCCTGAATGGCAGGTAAGGACATGACAGAATCAATATTAACGGCCGCGACAGCGGCCACCGCGCCGACCGCCCTGCTGGTCGAAGACGAACCGCAGATCCGTCGCTTCGTGCGCAGCGCGCTGGAAGAGGAGGGCTGGCAAATTTTCGAATCCGGCAATCTGCAGCGTGGCCTGATCGATGCCGGCACCCGCCAGCCCGACCTGATCATCCTCGACCTGGGCCTGCCCGACGGCGACGGCGTGGACTTCATCCACGACGTGCGCAAATGGTCCAGCGTGCCCATCATCGTGCTGTCGGCCAGGGTCAGCGAAGCAGACAAGATCAAGGCGTTGGATGCCGGCGCCGATGACTACCTGAGCAAGCCCTTCGGCGTCGGCGAGCTGCTGGCCAGGGTCAGGGCCACTTTCCGGCGGCAACGCCAGCCCGGCATCAGCCTGGACGGCATCGTCCAGTTTGGCGAGATCAAGGTGGACATGAAGGCGCGCCTGGTCACCAGGGCCGGCCAGATGGTACACCTGACACCTACCGAATACCGGTTGTTGACGGTGCTGGTGACCAATGCCGGCCGGGTGGTCACCAATCCGCAATTGCTGCGCGAGGTATGGGGACCGTCCCATTCCGAAAGCGGCCATTACCTGAGGATCTATATGGGACATCTGCGACAGAAGCTGGAAGATGATCCTACCCAGCCGCGTTATTTACTGACGGAGACTGCAGTAGGTTACCGGCTCTTATTGCCGGGCTGACGCCTAGCACCGAATCCCCCTTCAACTGAAACAATCCGGCAACCCTGAGGCTTGCCGGCAGGGCCTTCGCACGCCCAAATTTATGTGCCCCTTGTCGCTTTACCGGTAGCAAGGGCACCCACCAGAACGACCTTAGTCGTTAATTTAGAAAGGAAGTAGCATGAAAAAAACGATCCTGGCGGCAGCCATAGGTTTTGCAGTCTCTGCCACATTTTCAACCGGCTTTGCCCAGGCCGAAGAGGCCAAGCCGGACAACGAAGTCAGTTTCAACGCCGCATTGACTTCGGACTACCGCTATCGGGGCATCTCGCAGACGCGTCTGCAGCCCGCGTTGCAGGGCGGCGCCGATTACATGCACAATCCCAGCGGTTTCTATGCCGGCACCTGGCTGTCGACGATCAAATGGACCAAGGATGCCGGCGGCAGCGGCGATATAGAATGGGATCTGTATGCCGGCAAGCGCGGCGAGATCGTCAAGGACGTCAGCTATGACGTTGGCGTGCTGAGCTATGTCTATCCATCCAATGGCCTGCCCACCAGCGCCGATACGACCGAAGTCTACGGCCAGGTCGGTTACGGTCCGGCGTATGCAAAATACTCGCACTCGGTCACCAACCTGTTCGGCTTTGCCAATAGCAAGAACAGCGGCTACCTGGACCTGGGGGCGAACATCGATGTGGCGGAAGGCCTGACGCTGAACCTGCATGCCGGTCATCAAAAGGTAAAAAACAATGGCTTCTACAGCTACACCGACTGGAAAGTCGGCCTGAGCAAGGACTTCGGCTCAGTTCTCAAAGGACTCACCGGTGCGCTGGCCGTCATCGGCACCAATGCCGGCGAAGTGGCTTATGCATCCTCGGCCAATGGCAAATTCCTGGGCAAGACGGCCCTGGTGGCGACCGTCAGCAAGACCTTTTGATGCGTTTCCAGTTTTGCTCAAGCCCTAAGTGATCTGATCACCTGCGGCTTATGTCAATCGGCAAGATATAAAAAAAGTCCTCCGGTATGAATGCCGGAGGACTTTCCTTTGAGAGCTTGATCTAGTCTGTATTAGCTAAAGCCACTCAAGCGGCGTAAATTGCCTTGTACAGTGCGCTTACCGGCAAGTCGCCGGATTTCTTGGCCTGCTGCCCCGTCTGCAGATGGATGAAGCGTATATTGCGCACTTTCGCGGCCAGGCTGGAGATGATGGTTTGTCCGGCGAGACTGTCAATGTCGTCCACGATCACCAGGACCGGTAATGCGGGATTCCACGAGCGCGCGGCGCCGATGCGCTGTACCAATCGTTTCTGCCGGTCCTGGTTCCAGGTAGCAGTCCGTATCGAGAACACCGCCAGGCCGGTCGCGGCCAGTACATACAGGGAATCGGTGTGCTGCAGTTTGGGCATGTCGATCACGATATCGTGGTACAGGCCCCTGGCCGAGGCCAGTTCATTCGCGATTGCTTCGGCCGCCAGCTTGCGGGTGGTAGCGCCTGCTTTTATTTCGGTCGCCAGCCAAGCATCGTCATTCTGCGCTTTGCTGTGCTGATTAGGCTGTTTTTCCGCTGTTTTCTGGGATAGCAGTAAAACGTTGCGCCCTGCATTTGCCCTGCGGCGCGCCAGGGATGTGGCAATGGAACCAGTGGAGCTGGATTCGCCAAGTGCGCCGGCGGGAATTTCCTGGGAAGCAATAGTCAAGATCATCATTTTTCCTATACTGCAAGGGGGAAATCGGATTCACAGCGAAGAGCCGCTGCGGGAACTGGCGATTTCTTCAAACCGAAAACTAGGCTGAAAAATACTGATGCGCGCCTATCAGTATCTTGTCCACCGCAACTGCGACAAGTATCAGGCCCGTCAATTTTTGAAGGCCGCTGACGGCCATGGCGAAGCCGAAGTGATGCTGCAGCCGGTAGCACAACTGCATCAGCATCGCGCTGACCAGTACCGCGCAGGCAAGCGCGGTTGCCATTTCCGGCCAATGCCCCGTTTGCACTGCGCTCAACAACAGCACATTGGCCAGTACAATCGGCCCCGCAGTGCAGGCAAGCATGGAGGCGAACCCCTGGCTGCCGCGTTCTGCCGGGTCGCCGGCAGAACCGCGGCGTACCGGGAAGATCATGCTGATCGCCAGCAAGAACAGGATCAGGCCGGAACTGATTTGCATGCCGGCCAATGACAGGGAAAGCTGTTTGGCCAGCGCCTGGCCCAGCAGGCTGATCGCCAGCAGTATGCACAAGGACCAGCCGCAGGCCTTTGCGATCAGGAGCCGGTTGTTTTTCCTGCCCAGGCGGTTCGTCTCTATACCTGAAGTACGCAATGCATACAGGTAGGCCAGCGGATTGAGCGCCAGCAGCAGGATACAAAACGCAGGGATAAAATGGCTGGCCATGATGTTTAGCGCAGTCTGGATCAGCTTTCGCAGTCAAATACTTCGCTGCACAAGGCTTTCATCTTGTTGATTGCGGACTGGTCGGCCGGTTGGCACTCGAAAATCGACAGGCCTTCCTGGAATGCCTGCCGCAACGCATCACCGGAATGTATCAACGTGGGAAACAGTTGTGCTGCAGGTATCCTGCCGACAAAATTTTTGACCACGGCGATTTTTTCCGCAGCAGGGGCGGGTTCGCTGCAAGTGATCACTACCAGGATACGCAGCCTGGGATTGAACTGGCGCGCCGCGCCTATGCGCGCGACCAATTTCTCTTCATGCAATTGTTCCAGCCGGTCCAGGTCTATCGGGATAATGGCGACATGCGCCGCTATCAGCGCGGAGCGGCTGCCCAGCGAATCGCGTGATTCGGTATCTATTACGATATCGTGGTAGCGATATGCCAGGTTCTCCAGTTTCGGTTGCAAGCCTTTTCCGGTAATGGAGCGTGCGGCCACCCGTGGATGACTGCCGCCGGCCTGCCGCTCGCCGCTCCATGTCACCGAAGGAAGTTGCGGATCGTTGTCCAGCAGCAGTACCTTGCGCCCTCCTATGGTGCGCAGGGCGGCCAGGTTATCGGCCAGCATGGATTTGGTGGCGCCGCCGGATTCGTTGGCTACGGTGATGATCATGTTTTCTCCAGCTTTCTAGGGCGTTTTGCAGGAAATGCCGAGTTAGTGCACCGAATGCACCAGGTTTAATACGCCGGCTTTGTTTTGGCCGGCAAGATCCGATCTCGCCGTATTTTTCGCGAGCGGTAGCGCCATCATTTTGTCCAGTGCGTGGGCCAGGCTGGCCCTGCCGGCCTTTGACATGGGCGTCATAGGCAGGCGCAACTCTTCCTGCAGCCGCCCTTGCATCGCGAGGGCGGCCTTGATCGGAGCTGGATTCGATTCGGAAAACAGTAGCTGTATCAAGGGCAGCAGATGATTGAACAGCGTGCGCGCAGATGCCAGCTCGCCGTTGCGTACCAATTCAAATAACTGGACAAACAAGTCCGGCCGGATATGGGCCGCTGCAGAAATCGCACCGTGCCCCCCCAGGCAAAGTGAGTGGAATAGCAGGACATCATCCCCGCACAGCACTTTGAGGCGGGTGTGATTGATCAGTTCTGCCATTTGCCCCAGGTTGCCGCCGCACTCCTTGACGGCGACCACGTTTGCATGCCGTTCAAGCGCTACGATCGTGCCGACATCAATGTTCACCCCCGTCCTGGACGGGATGTTGTACAGCACGATGGGATCATCGGTGGCCTGGGCGATCGCCTGCATATGCAAGCGTATGCCTTCCTGCGACGGGCGCACATAGGATGGAGCGGAAACCAGGAAACCAGCGGATCTTTTGCTATCCAGGCGCGCCACTTTCTCTGTCAGTGCCCGCGTATCGCTGCCGCTGATGCCCATCAGGACCGGGCATGAGCCTTGCGCCGCCTCCAGCACGGCAGACAGCACTCGCTCCTGCTCTTGCTCGCTCAGGGTAGCCGCCTCGCCGGTAGTTCCGCACACGACCAAGCCGTGCACGCCGGCGTCCATCATTGTCAATGCGAGCTGCTGTGCCCTATCCAGGTCGGGCTCGCCGTTTCTAAACGGCGTCACCAGCGGAATCCAGATGCCTTCAAAGAGTGTCATGATAGGTTCGTCTATATGTTGAGATGCTTGCGGGATATGCTTCAGACCGGCAATAGCGGTGTGATCTTGCCGAATTCTGCCTGCGGCAGCGCCAGCATCACATTGCGGATGATGGAGTCGATGGAGGCTTTGCTCAGACATAGCCAGACCTTCATTTTTGTCGCATGGTCGACAGGCTTGACGCGCATATAGCTGACCAGCCCGCCGCAGGTCCCGACTATTACGTGCCTCAGTTCGGTGACCGAGGCCGTGTCCACGGTGATGCGCATGATGAAGTCGTTTTGCAAGGCTTTGGGCTTGCTGCGATAAGCTACCGACGGCGGTTGCGGCGCCGGCTTTTGTGGAACTGCAGGCCGGTCTTCAAAAAGGAATTTCTCTCGCTTGCACGATTGCAGTTCCGCCGAGAATTCATCTGGCGGCAAAAGAAAATTTAAGGCCGGTGCACTGCCGATATGCTGGTTCATGAAAAATCTTTGTCCGTTTAGGTGCTTTAAGATTAGCAGCCGGGACGTAAAGATTCTCTAAAAAGGGGAGGGCTAAATGTAAACAGCGCGTAAAAATACGCGCTGTTTTTTTTTGAGATTTGCTATGTACAGCTATAGCCAGCCGGTTTTCTTGAAACGATAGTACAGATAGGCGCACACTACGCCCATCACCCCTAGCGCAAATGGATAGCCATAGCGCCATTCCAGTTCCGGCATGCCTTTGAAATTCATGCCCCAGATGCCGGCGAAGGCGGTTGCCACCGCGAAGATTGCGGCCCAGGCGGCCAGGCGCTTGTTCACTTCGCTTTCGTCGATCGCCACCATCGACAGGTTGACCTGGATCGCGGTGCTGATGGTGTCGCGTATCGTCTCTATCGAAGTATTGATGCGGTACAGGTGATCGTATACATCGCGGAAATATTCCTGCGTGTTGGCGCAGATAGGCGGCACGCGTCCGCCGTATAGCTTGCTGGTAGCTTCCATCAAAGGCGTGACTGCGTGCTTGACCAGCATGATCTTGCGCTTCAACTGGTACAGGCGCTGGATGTTGGCGCGTTCGCTGCCGCTTGCAAAAATCTGGTCTTCGATCAGCTCCAGTTCTTCTTCCAGCGCCTCCACTACCGGGAAATAGCGGTCCACGACGGCGTCTATCAAGGCATAGAAGACGAAGGCCGACCCATGTTTCAGCAAATGCGGTTCATGCTCGCAGCGCGCGCGCACCCCGAGGAAGTTTTGTTGACAGCGATTACGCACCGACAGCACGTAATTTTCGCCGACAAACAAATTCAGTTCGCCTATGTTGACGACGCCGTCCACCAGTTCCACCGTATGGATAACGGCAAACAGAGAGTCGCCATACTCTTCTATCTTGGGCCGCTGATGCCCGTGCTGTGCGTCTTCCACCGCCAGTTCGTGCAGGTTGAATTCATGCTTCATCTGCAGCAGTTCGGTATCTTCGGCGTCGCGCAGGGCCACCCAGACAAAACAGTCCTTTTTTTCCACATAGTTGCTGATTTGATCTATGGGGATGTCGGAAAGCTTTCGGCCTTCCTGATAGGTTACGCAATTGATCA
This sequence comes from Betaproteobacteria bacterium, assembly GCA_013287275.1. Taxonomy (GTDB): domain Bacteria; phylum Pseudomonadota; class Gammaproteobacteria; order Burkholderiales; family Burkholderiaceae_D; genus Undibacterium. The sequence goes on along the minus strand of JABDED010000055.1, from coordinate 7,605 downwards.
GCATGGAGGTCTCGAATTCTCGTTACTTAAAAGACTACTGTAAAGCAAACGCAGGCAAAAATCAGCACTGGGCTTGCAGGACGGAGCATAGGAAGAATTAGCGGTGTTTTTGAGAATAAACAAAATAAATATTTCTTTCAATCAATTGTTATGGATTCTTAGCCTGGCAACTCCTGTCTGCGTCTGCACGGCCATTCTGTGGCGAAGCACCCACAACAAGCTGCAAATTTACCATCCTTGTCATTCGTGTAATTATTTGTAACAAACAGCGTGTAAGATGGTTTGCGCAAACAGAAAATAAAAGTCCTGGAAGTCCATTGATTCACGCTGTCGCGGCCAATCGAAAGGATGCAAGATGAAACTCTTTTATGACCTGAAAATTTCAGCGAAACTTTTCACCGGCTTTATCACGCTGCTGTTGCTGACCACCTTCCTCGGCATTTTTTCCATCACCCAACTGGCCAGGGTGAACGAGTCTACTTTCGATCTCGGCACCAACTGGATGCCTTCCGTCAATGCGGGGATGGGCATCAAGGAGAGGCTGTCCCGGCTGCGCACGCAGGAAATGCAGATGGTGTTGTCGGACACAGAGGACGAAGTCAGTAAATACCAGGCCCGCTTCAAGGACTATGTCGGCGAACTGAAAAAATATGAGGCTGACTATACTGCACTGATTACCGAGCAGGAAGAGAAAAAGATCTTTGCCGAGTACACGGCCTTATGGGGCGCCTATGCAGCCGAGAGCGACAAGCTGGCCGCCCTTGCCAAAGAAGGAAAATCGAAAGAGGCGCGTGAGGTATTGCGTGGAGAATCATCGCGCCTGAATGCAGAAATGCTGAAGCACATGGACAGTCTGGTCAAGGCCGATGTCGACGGCGGCACCGCCGCCTACCAGCTCAGCGAAAAAATCTATGCCAGCTCGCGCACCCTGATCGCGCTGGTGCTGGCCTACGTCATTGCAAGAGTCGTCGCGCGTCCGCTGCAGCAGGCGCTCAAGGTGGCGCAAACGGTGGCCTCGGGCGACTTGACCAGCAAGATAGTATCCAATTCCAGGGACGAGACCGGACAGTTATTGGAGGCGTTGAAAGAAATGAATGCCAGCCTGCTCAGCGTAGTCGGCGAGGTCAGGGCCGGCACCGACCTGATTGCCACCGCCTCTTCGGAAATCGCCAGCGGCAATATGGATTTGTCGTCCCGCACCGAGACCCAGGCCAGCTCACTGGAAGAAACCGCGTCGTCGATGGAAGAGCTGACCTCCACCGTGCGGCAAAACGGCAATAATGCGAAGCAGGCCAACCAGTTGTCGCAGTCTGCTTCCGAAGTTGCGCAAAAAGGCGGCAGTGTCGTATCCCAGGTTGTGCAAACCATGGGCTCCATCAACGAGTCATCCAAGAAGATCGTCGACATCATAGGCGTGATCGATGGCATCGCGTTCCAGACCAATATCCTGGCGCTGAATGCGGCGGTGGAAGCGGCGCGCGCCGGCGAGCAGGGCCGCGGCTTTGCGGTGGTGGCATCCGAAGTGCGTAACTTGGCGCAGCGCTCGGCCAGTGCGGCCAAGGAAATCAAGCAATTGATCGACGACTCGGTGGAAAAGGTCGATCTCGGCACCCGGCTGGTGGACCAGGCCGGCGCCACGATGGAGGAAGTAGTCGCCAGCGTCAGGCGGGTGACCGACATCATCAGCGAGATCACCGCCGCCAGCCGGGAGCAAAGCGCGGGTATAGAGCAGATCAACGACGCCATCGTGCAGATGGACCAGGTTACGCAGCAGAATGCCGCCCTGGTGGAGCAGGCGGCGGCAGCGGCGGGCGCCTTGCAGGACCAGGCCAGCAACCTGAGCCGCGTGGTCGGCGTCTTCAAGCTGGACGATGCGCGCCTGGAGCCGGTTGCAGCGCCGGCGGCGAACGTGCGGATCGCGAAGGCGGCCAGTACGGCGCTACCGGCAAAACGCATCGCTGCCAGCCCCGCCCCGGCTAAAAAAGCAATGGCTACTGCAGCGGCCGACGACTGGGAAGAGTTCTAGTGTGGTGTTGCACTCTTCTTGATGCATAAAAACGGCGTCTTTTCCGTCGATACTGCGTCAAAAATCCTCGCAATACTTCAGTATTGCTGCGGTTTTTTCCTTGTCTCGGCGAAAAATCCGCCAATTTTATCAGCATCAATCTACGTGCAGCACCACACTAGCAGCCGCCTGATTACTGCTTTTCCAGGTAAGTCTCCGCCAGCCTGACCCAGTAGGTCGCCCCTATGGGCAGCAGGTCGTCATTGAAGTCATAGCTGGGATTGTGCAGATTGCACGGTCCCAGGCCGTGGCCGATGTCGCGGTGCTCGCCTTCGCCGTTGCCTATGAATACATAACAGCCGGGCTTGGCCTGCAGCATGAAGGCAAAGTCTTCCGCGCCCATGGTCGGTTCCACCTGAGCATCCACCTGGTTTTCACCGACCACGCCGCGCATCACGTCGACGCAGAACGCGGTTTCCTTTGCATGGTTGACCAGCGGCGGGTAATTGCGCTTGAAGTTAAAGTCGACCTCGGCATCGAAGGCGGCAGCGGTGTGTTCGGCGATCGCGCGCATCCGGGACTCCACCAGGTCGATCACTTCCGTCGTGAAGGCGCGCACCGTGCCCACCAGTTGGGCATTGTCAGGTATCACATTGGTGGCGCTGCCGGCGTGGATTTGCGTGATCGACAGCACGGCGGTATCCAGCGGGCTCTTGTTGCGGCTGATGACGGTTTGCCAGCCTTGCGCGATTTGCACCGCGACCATGATAGGGTCCACGCTCTTGTGCGGCTGGGCGGCGTGCGAACCCTTGCCTTTGACGGTCACATAAAACTCATTGCTGGAGGCCATCATCGGCCCCGGCGCCACGCCGAAAGTGCCTACTGCGGCGCCCGGCCAGTTGTGCATGCCGAATACCGCTTCCATAGGGCATTGCTGGAACAGGCCATCGTCTATCATCCGTTTGGCGCCGCCGCCGCCTTCTTCCGCCGGCTGGAAAATCACGTACACGGTGCCGTCGAACTGGCGGTGCTGCGACAAATAGTGGGCCGCGCCCAGCAGCATCGCGGTATGGCCGTCGTGGCCGCAGGCATGCATCTTGCCTTCATGTTTGGACGCGTGCGGGAAGGTATTGATTTCCTGCATGGGCAAGGCATCGATATCGGCACGCAGGCCTATTGCCCGCTGGCTGTTGCCGTTCTTGATGATGCCGACGACGCCGGTGCCGCCCAGGCCGCGGATCACGGGAATGTCCCATTCCTGCAGTTTTTTGGCCACCACGTCGGAGGTGCGGTGTTCTTCGTAGCATAACTCGGGATGGGCGTGGATATCGCGCCTTATCTTTTGCAGTTCTGCGTGGAACTGGATAATGGGGTCGATCAGTTTCATGGCGGTCTCCGTATTGGTTTCCCCGGCGTCCGGGCTGCTATTTGGCATGGTCTGCCGGCCGGATGGCGCCGATTAAGCGAATTATTTTGCCTCAAAGAATGAAAGCGGGCAATTTGTAGACAAAACACGACGCCATTTCGCTTGGTGCTGAATTGATTTGGTTGCACCAAAATAGTCCACAGTGTATGTTGTTGCATCGCAAGCAAGTACGCCGGTGTTCATTGTTTCTGTAGTGATTGTAGACCTTTCTGCACCCTTGGATAAATCATAAGGAGTCTTACCATGCTGTCTATGTTTCGCGGTGCTGCTCGCCAACCTCGCAATTTCCTGCTCGCCGCCGGTGCGGCATTGCTGGTCGCCGTGGCGCCCGCCGCCGTGGCCCAGGAGTTCAAGCTGGCGATGAGTTCGCCGCCCACCTCGCTGGACCCGCATTTCTATAACCTGTTCCCCAACCTGAACGTATCCGACCACATGTTCGAGACCCTGGTCAAGATGGATGCCGACAGCCACGTGATCGCCGGCCTGGCCGAATCCTGGAGCCTGGTCAATAACCTGACCTGGGAATTCAAGTTGCGCAAGGGCGTGAAATTCCATGACGGCAGCGAATTTACCGCGGAAGACGTGATCTGGTCGCTGGACCGCCCGGCGACCATCGTCAACAGCCCGGCCAAGTTCGACCAGTTCACCAAGGCCATCATCAACAAGAAGGTCGTGGATCCGTATACCGTGCGCCTGACCACCAAGGAACCGTATCCGCTGATGCTGGCGGACCTGACCTCGGTGTATATGGTGTCCAAGAAGGCGACGCAAGGCCTGGCCAGCGATGATTTTGCCAGCGGCAAGGGCATGGTGGGCACCGGGCCTTATAAATTTACCAAATACCTGCGCGACGATCGCATAGAGATGGACAGGTTCGATGGCTACTGGGGCAAATACCCCGGTAAATGGAGCAAGGTCACCTTGCGCTTCATCCCCAACGGCGCGACCCGGCTGGCGGCGCTGCTGGCCGGCGACGTGCAGGCGCTGGAAAACGTGCCGACGCCGGACGTGGCCAGGGTGCGCAACGACGCCAGCCTGACCATGGTGTCCAAGGTGTCGCACCGGCTGATCTATTTGTACGTGGACGGCTTGCGCGACAAATCGCCCTTTGTCACCGACAAGGATGGCAAGCCGCTGGACAAGAATCCGCTGAAGGACGTCCGCGTGCGCAGGGCGATCTCGATGGCGATCAACCGCGACGCCATCCGCGACCGCGTGATGGAGGGCCTGTCGCAGCCGACCAACAACCTGGTGCCGGTCACCCTGTTCGGCCACAATCCCGAGCTGAAAGTCGTCAAGTACGATCCGGAAGCGGCGAAGAAGCTGATGGCGGAAGCCGGCTACGCAAACGGTTTCGGCATCACCATCCATACGCCGAACAATCGTTATGTGAATGATGAAAAAATCACGCAGACCATTGCCCAGATGCTGTCGCGCATAGGCATCGCCGCCAAGGTGGAGGGCCTGCCCATGTCGATCTATTCGGCGCGTGGCATCAAGCAGGAATTTTCCCTCGGCCTGCTGGGCTGGGGTGCGCAGACCGGGGAATCGTCTTCTACCTTGCGCGCGATCGCCGCCTGCGACGACCCGGCCAAGGGCTTCGGCGTGGCCAACTGGACCAGGTTCTGCAATCCCAAGATGGATGCGGTGCTGTCCAGGGCGGTCAATACGGTGGATGACAAGGACAGGCTGAAACTGCTGCAGGACGCCACTGCGATCACCGTCAACGATTACGGCATCGTCCCCATCCACCAGCAGGTGACCACCTGGGCAATGAAAAAGAATGTCACCTATATCCCGCGCACCGACGAGCGTACGCATGCGTATGAGTTCAGCCAAAAATAGGGCGCGGCCTGGCGTAGTTTTAAATTGATGTTGGCCGCCCGTCGCTGCGATGGGCGGTTTTTTCAAAGTATCTTGCAGGAGCTTTATGCTTGTTTTTATTATCCGCCGCCTGATGCAGAGCGTGGTCGTGCTGCTGATCATGTCTTTGCTGGTATTTGCCGGCGTGTATGCGATAGGCAATCCCATCGACGTATTGATCAGTCCCGAGGCTGACCAGATCGAGCGCGCCCGCACCATCGCCGCTTTCGGGCTGGACAAACCGCTGTATGAGCAATATTTCGTTTTCCTGAAACACGCGCTGAGCGGCGACCTGGGGCGCTCGTTCGCCTTTTCCACGCCGGCGCTGCAACTGATCTTCGAGCGCATGCCGGCCACGATGGAGTTGGCGGTGTTCGCCATCCTGATCGCGATCGTGTTGGGCATACCGCTGGGCCTGCTGGCCGGCCTGCGGCCCAATGGGATCCTGGGCAAGAGCATCATGAGCATCTCGATACTCGGTTTTTCGCTGCCCAGCTTCTGGGTCGGACTGATGCTGATCATGGTGTTTGCGGTGCAGCTGGGCTGGCTGCCGTCCAGCGGGCGAGGCGAAACCACGCTGTTATTCGGCATACCGGTCAGCTTCCTGAGCCTGGACGGCCTGAAGCACATCCTGATGCCGGCCTTCAACCTGGCCCTGTTCAATGTGGCGCTGGTGATACGCCTGACCCGCTCCGGCGCGCAAGAGGCGCTGCTGCAAGACTATGTGAAATTTGCGCGCGCCAAGGGCCTGAGCAATTCCCGCATCATAGGCGTGCACGTGCTGAAGAATATCCTGATCCCTATCGTCACCGTGATCGCCTTGCAGTTCGGCTCCATCATCGCGTTTGCGATCGTGACCGAATCGGTCTTTGCCTGGCCCGGCATGGGCAAGCTGATCATCGATTCGATCAGGGTGCTAGACCGGCCAGTGATCGTCGCCTACCTGTTGCTGATCGTTACCCTGTTTATCCTGATTAACCTGGTGGTCGATGTGATCTATTCACTGCTTGATCCGCGTGTACGCCTGTCTGAAGCGAAGGGATGAGCATGGAAAATACCAAAACCTTACCGGCGCCGGAAACGCCTTTGCGCCGCTTTACCCGCAATTTCTTCGCCAGCAAGGTTGCCACCTTTGGTTTCATCCTGCTGGTGATCATCTTGCTGGCGGCCATATTTGCTCCCTTCATCTCGCCGCAAAATCCCTACGACCTGTCCGCGCTGGACGTGATGGATTCGCGGCTGGAGCCGGGCCAGGTCTCGGCCGATGGCAAGATGAGCTTCCTGATGGGCACCGACGAGCAGGGCCGGGACATGCTGTCGGCCATCATCTACGGCGTGCGCATCTCGGCGATCGTCGGTGTCTCCAGTACGGTGATCGCGCTGCTGCTCGGCCTCAGCCTGGGTTTGTGGGCCGGTTATGCGGGCGGCCGGATGGAGGCCTTCATCATGCGGGTGGCCGACATACAATTGTCTTTCCCGCCGATATTGATTGCGCTGATCTTGCTGGCGCTGACCGGGCAGGGGGTGGGCAAAATCATCATCGCGCTGGTGGCGGTGCAGTGGGCCTATTATGCGCGCACTGCGCGCAGCGCGGCGCTGGTGGAGCGCAAGAAGGAATACATAGAGGCGGCGACCTGTCTGGGGCTGTCGCCGACCCGCATCGTCTTGCGGCACCTGCTGCCGAACTGCCTGCCGCCGCTGATCGTGATCGCTGCGCTGCAGGTCGCGTCGGCGATTTCACTGGAAGCGACCCTGTCTTTCCTGGGCCTGGGTTTGCCGGTCACCGAGCCTTCACTCGGCCTGCTGATCGCCAACGGCTTCCAGTATCTGCTGTCCGGCAAATACTGGATCAGCTTCTTCCCCGGCATCGCCCTGCTGCTGACCGTGGTGGCGATCAACCTGGTGGCGGACCAGTTGCGCGATGTACTCAATCCGCGCCTGCAGACACAATGACACTATGACGAGAACAGACCAATGAATCAGACAGCAACGCTCGTCGTCGAAAATTTGAAGACCCAGTTCTTCAGCCGCGCCGGCATCGTCAGCGCGGTGGACGAAGTCTCCTTTTCGGTGGAGCCTGGGCAGATCATGGGCCTGGTCGGCGAATCCGGCTCCGGCAAATCGATGACCGGCTATTCCATCATGGGCCTGATCGATGCGCCGGGCAAGGTCACCGGCGGCAGCATACGGCTGAAGGGCAGGGAGCTGCGTGGCCTGCCGGCCGAAGAGATGCGTAAGATCCGCGGCAACCGCATCGCGATGATCTTCCAGGATCCGATGATGACGCTGAACCCGGTGTTGCGCATCGATA
>JABDED010000054.1 GCA_013287275.1 Betaproteobacteria bacterium | reverse complement strand
TGTGCCGTTTTCCACTTTGAATGCCGAGATGCCGCTGGTCATCGGCCACCGCGGTTTGCCGGGCCTGTTCCCGGAAGAGACCCAGCCTTCCTATGAAGGCGCCGCCGATGCCGGCGCCGATTCGCTGGAAACCGACTTGCACCTGACCAAGGACTGCCTGCTGGTCGCGCGCCATAATCCCTGGCTCAGCGATAACACCAATATCACCGAGGTCGCCAAAACCAATGCCGTGGTTGCCGCCCGCAAGCGCACCGTGCCCGGCGTACTGGTCAATGTGAAATACCCGACTACGACAGACAGCGGCCCGACCCAGTACCTGAGCGACCTGACCGATCCCAACGATCCTAAATCAGTATTGAAATCGCTGGTCGTGGATGGCGAAGACCATACCAATGACTGGTCCATCACCGACTTCACGCTGGCTGAACTGAAGCAGTGGCTGGGCGGCACGACCTACGATGCCCGTGACCAAAGGCCGACCGCGCTGAATGGCAAATACCCTGTGCTGAGCTTCCAGGAAATCATCGATATCGCCAAGGCCAAGAGCAAGACCACCGGCCGCACGCTGTCGGTCTATCCGGAAACCAAGAATCCGATCTGGAACAATGCACAGGCGATTGCCAACGGTTGCGGCGCACCCGGCAGCCATCCGCTGGAAGATGCATTGCTGAAGGCGCTCAATGACAATGGACTGAATACCAAGGATGCCCCGGTATTCGTGCAGAGCTTTGATCCTGTCAGCCTGAAATACCTGCGTTCCGCCGGCCTCAAGGCCAAGGCAGTGCAACTGGTGGACGGCAATGATGTCAACTTCAAGACCGGCGAGATGATCTACAAGACCAATGATGCCTACATCTTTGTCGACGGCCGCCCATATAGCTGGACGCTGGCCGGCGATGCGCGTTATTTCGGCGTGATGCTGACGCCGGCGGGCCTGGCGGAAGTCAAGACCTATGCCGACGGCATAGGTCCATGGAAGCCGCAGGTCATGTCGTGGAAGGTCGTGCCGTTCAAGGATAAGAATGCAGACGGCACGCCGTACACCGGCTCGTTGGCTGACGTGAACAGCGTGACGCCGACCAGCCTGATCGCCGATGCGCACAAGGCCGGCCTGTTCGTGCACAGCTATACTTTCCGCAACGAGGGCAAGTATCTGGCGGGAATCTATAAAGGCGACCCTATGCCTGAATACCTGGACTTTTACCGGGCAGGCATAGACGGCGTGTTCTCCGACTTCAGCAATACCGCCTTCGCAGCCAGGACTGCGTATCTGCGCGAGACTGGTCGCTGATTCAGAGCGGCACGATCAATGTGTAAAAAGGAGGCCGCGGCCTCCTTTTTTTGATTGCTGCATATCAAGCGCGGTATCACACCATGCGCGTGTCGCCGCTCATCACGTCCACTCCGGCCGTGGCAAAATTCGCCAGGTCCGCTGCCGTTGCCTGGCCTTGCGGGGAAGCCATTGCCGCACCTATCGCCTCCATTGAATCAAATCCCAGGATTGCCACCAGATAGACGGCGTGCTTGCCGCCCATTCCCATCACGTCGCCAGTCGTCACTTCATAGCTGCGCAGGCCGGGGATAGTCTTGGCCAGCGGAATATGCTTGTTGAAATAGTAGTCGTCGAACTTGGCTGGATCGGCGGGTTGCTGATAGATCGCAAAAAGCTTGGCCATGGTTTTTGTCTCCCTTTTTCGTCTTAGGTGATGAAAATGACATGCAATCCTGCATGCCGATATTTGCGTGTTTGCCTGGGGGGATGCTGAGGTATTCTACTCCGTTGAGCCGGCGTCGCATGTGGGGCGCGGATGACCATGCTTTATAGCAAGTTTGCGGCCAACCCGCGTGCTATGATTTGCCGGCGGTCCTGTATGATATTGTTGAAGTGGCCGCAGCCGCCGCACACCCGGCCGTACCCGGTCATATCTGGCCGGAAGCCAGCGATACAGAATGCATGGACGCCAACACCTATAAGCTCAAGTTTTTCCGCACGCGTATCCCGTCATTTGCGTGTGTGCCCGGCTGTCATGATTGCTGCGGACCGGTGACGACATCTACGCTGGAAATGGCCAGGCTGCCGCTCAAGACTGAAGCCGAGCACGAGGCCGCGCTGGCCGCGCTGAGCTGTCCGCACCTGGGGCCGGACGGTTGCCGGGTCTATGATGAACGTCCCCTGATCTGTCGCCTGTTCGGCACCACGCCACGCCTGTTGTGCCCGCGCGGGCAGGGGCCGGAGGTGATGATAGATGCCGGCATCGAACGGCAGATCATGCAGTATTTTACTGAAGTGCGCCATGTACTGGTTTGACGGCGATGCCTGCCGGGCAGGAGAGCCATCATGGCGCTAAACAGTTTTCATGAGCTGGCGGAAATGTCTGCCGCCGGCAAGCCGTTTGTGCACAGGGCGCGGCGCATCGTATCCCTGCTGTTTGACGTCTCGGCAATACAGAGCGAGATGCACCTGGATCATCCCGACCACCTTACGCTGGCCTATACCAAGGCAATGATGGGATTTTTGCTGTTCAACAGCAAGCCGGCGCTGATCGCGATGATAGGCCTGGGCGGCGGGTCCCTGGCAAAATATTGCTATCGCCATTTGCCGCAGGCCCGCATCATCGCGGTCGACAACGATCCGCAGGTGATTGCACTGCGGGACGCATTTTATATTCCCGGCAACGACGCCCGGCTGCAGGTGCTGTGCCAGGATGGCGTGGAAATGGTAGCACAGGCCAATGCAGAGTACGATGTGCTGATGGTGGACGGTTTTGATAGGCAGGGTCAGCCGCCGCCTTTATGCAGCCAGGCTTTTTATGATGCCTGCTTCTATTCGCTGGCGCAGGACGGCATCATGGCAGTCAACCTGCTCGGCGACCGGCAGGACGTGGAGTTGTATGTGGACCGCATCCATCGCAGCTTTGACGGCGCGGCGATTGCGATCGATGTGCCGGACTCCAACAACAAGATCGTTTTTGCCTGCCGGGGCGCCTTGCTGGATTGCCCTGACCAGCAGATGATCGATCATTTGCGCGTGCTGGAAATGCAGCACGATACGCTCGATATAGCGTTGCGCCTGACGGCGCGGAACCTGTTGTGGCAGCGCAGGAACGACAAGTTGACCGCAATTTGAAACCCTAGCCGCCCGTTTTAATGGAGCCAGCAAACGACATGCCTTTTCTTTATCTGCGCGAGTTAACCAGCAGCAAACGCAATAGCCGCAGGGACCGGCACCTGGGCTATGTGCTGGCGTTTGTCGCGGGCGCAGTCAATGCCGGCGGTTTCCTGGCGATAGGTCAATACACGTCGCACATGAGTGGCATCGTATCCGGCATGGCCGACGATCTGGCGCTGGGAGAGGTGCGCCTGGCGTTGGCTGCGCTGGCAGCCTGGGCGGCCTTTGTGCTGGGAGCCGCAACTACGGCATTGCTGATCAACTGGGCCAGGCGTAGCCAGTTGCGCAGCCAGTTTGCATTAAGCCTGTTGGTGGAAGCGGCATTATTGCTGTTGTTTGGCCTGGCAGGAGTGAACCTGGCGGCAATGCGGGATGTGCTGGCGCCGGTCACCGTGTTGCTGCTGTGTTTTATCATGGGCTTGCAAAATGCGATCATCACCAAGGTATCCGGCGCAGTAATCCGCACTACCCACGTTACCGGCCTGTGTACCGACATGGGCATAGAGCTGGGCAAACTTTTTTATTTCAATCGCAGAGAGATCCCGGGGCAGGTCGTGTATGCCAATCGCGATAAGCTCAAGCTGCACAGCTTGCTGATCGCCTGTTTCTTCATGGGCGGCGTTTCCGGCGCACTGGGTTTCAAGTACATAGGCTATTCGGCGACGATCCTCCTGGCGGCCTTGCTGGCGCTGCTGACCATAGGGCCTATCTGGTACGACCTGCGCCTGCGCTGGAGGCTCTACCGGCGCAGCAAGATGTGATGCCTGCTTGTGAGCCGGTTATTGCCGGATGCCGGGCCGGACGGGAGGTAGTCCAGCCCGGCATCCTTCATCCGTGCTCCAGCGATCAGGGCTTGAATTCGGGCGAACGTCCTATCGCTGCATCCATATTCGCCAGATACCAGCCCAGCATCGCCATCACCGCCACCTGGCGGCGCAGATTGTCCGGCACCACCTTGTCCAACGTATCGGCAGCGCTATGGTGGTAGTGGAAGTAGGTATGCCTGTCCACCAGCGGCTCGAAGCTCGGTACTCCGCCTTCTTCCAGCGGAGTCAGGTCGCCAGTACCCAAGGCGTCTGCACGCCGCAATACCGGCGCGCCCAGCGGTAACAGCGCATTCTGCAGCGGCGCAAACAGTTGCACCGATTCCGGACGCACGCCGGCAAAGATGCCTTCCGGCTTGCCGGCGCCGCTATCGCTCTCTATTGCCGCAAAGTGGGATGCCAGCTTGTCCTTGTTGGCGTCAAAATACGCCTTGGCGCCGCGCCCGCCGTTTTCTTCATTCATCCAGGCGACCACCCTGATCGTGCGGCGCGGTTGCAAACCCAGGCGTTTCAGGATTTCCAGCGCACCCATCGCGGCGGCGACGCCGGCGCCGTCGTCTATCGCTCCCTGGGCCAGGTCCCAGGAATCCAGGTGACCGGAGATGATGACGATTTCCGCGTTCGGATCGCTGCCCGGCAGGTCGGCGATCACATTATGGCTGTCGGCATCCGGCAAGGTCTGCGGGGTCAGGGTCAGGTGCATGCGCAGTGGTCCCTTGGCGGCCAGGCGCGCGATCAGCATTGCATCTTCGGTGCTGACGGCCGCTGCCGGCAATTTGACGCCTTCGTCAAAACCGGTATTGCCGCCATGCGGCAAGCGGTAGTCGACGCCGGTGACCGAGCGCACCAGCACTGCTGCCGCACCCAGCCTGGCGGCGGCATTCGGGCCGGTGCTGCGGTATTTGACTGCTAGCCCATAAGCCTCGCCGGCATGGCCGCCGTTGGCCAGGTCCTGGTTGTAGGCGACGTTAAACAGCACGATGCGGCCCTTGACTTCGGCGGTACGCGCCTGCAGTTCATCAAAGCTGTTGATGACCAGCACCGGCGCCGTGATGCCCGCCGCTGGCGTTGCCGATGAATTGCCCAATGCGGTCAGCACTATTTTTTGCGTGATGCCCGCCGGGCGCCCCGCATATTCCACCAACTCTGCAGTTTCGGCGCCGCGCACCCAGTGCGGTACCTTGACCGGCTGCAGGCTGACTTGCGCCCCTATGTTTTTCATCGCTGCGGCGACTTGCGTGACCGCCGCAGCCGCACCGGGAGAGCCGGACAAGCGTGGGCCGATGCGGTCCGTCAGGTCTTCCAGCCGCTGGTAGGCCCAGTCGCTGCTCATTGCCGCGGCGCGGATTTTTTCCAGGGTTGCCGCATCGTTGGATGCTTTGCCGCTTTCCGCAGCGAAGGCTGCCATACCGGTAGCGGTGCCGGCTGCAAGCAGGCAGCCGAGGAGTGTGGCGCGGCGGAGTTGCCTGAGTGAAGTGATGGCGAAGTTTTTTGTCATTGTCTGCCTGTTAAAGATGGAACTCTCTTTTTGGAGTGGCAGCAATGATATCCCAGCCGGGGCAAATTTGCCCAAAGGAAAGTTTAAAGGAGGTAACTCAATCAGGCGCTAAAGGTCAGCCAGTAAATCACGGCTTCGTTGAATGCGTGCGCCTGTTCCTTCATCACCCAGTGGCCGGAATCTATGCCCAGCACTTCCGAGCCCGGATGCGTAGCCAGTTCCAGCAGCCAGTGTTGAGAATGGAACATGAAAGGCTTGTGCTTGCCGTACACGTACAGCATGGGGCAGGCCGGTTTGAACAATATTGTGTCCTTATAGCCGCCGTGGGCGCCGGCCCACAGGATGTAATACGGATAGCTCATGCGCGAACTGATGGTGCCGGGCTTGCCGGGCGCTTTTGCGATGCGCGCCATCGCGCGCGTCATCGCATCGCCTATGCTGCCGCCTATGCGCCAGGCTGCGGCCAGCCATACCTGATAGCTGAATATCATCAGCCTGGCTTTGATACCCGGTGCGTAATTTTCGGAATCGACGTCGCCGATATCCACGCCGACTATCCTGGACACCATCACCGGATGCCGCATATAAAACTGGTAGCCGAACACGCAGCCCCAGTCGTGCAGCATCAATGTCACTTTCTGGTCATGGCTGACGCGGTCGATAATGCGCCTGAAAATTTCCACGGTTTCATCCAGCGAATAGGCGCGGCGCGGCTTGCTTATGTCGAAGCCCGGCAGTGTGAAGCGCACGCAGCGGTGGCGCGCCTTCAGTGCAGCGACCTGTTCGTCCCACAGCCTGTAGGTGTCGGGCCAGCCGTGCACCATCACGATGGTGTCGTGGCCGTGGCCTTCGACATAGACGTCGACGCCGTCTACCTGCAGGTGTTGCCTGTCCGATGCGTGAACCATATGTGGGCTCCGGGTTGCTGTTGTTGCAAGTGTAACCCGATTAGCCCGGCCTGATCGCCTGGATGGGTATTCCTGTTGCTGCCGGGTGGGTTTTTAGTGCGCTTTGAGCCTGCGCATCAGCGCATCGACTTCCATCGCGGACGCCAGCGCGGCGACGCTGGCGTCGGGAGCCAGGTCTTCATCATCGTCGGCGAACTCTTCCGCAAGATTGCGCCAGCCCTTGCTGGCGGCAAAGTCGTTGAAAGATTCCGGCGCTTGCAGCACGATCAGCTTGTCTTCCTGCAGGCCGGCATCGGCCAGTCCAAAGTCGGGGCCGCGGTAGCCCAGCGCATGCAGCCGGCCTAAAATCCTGCCTATCAATACCTGGTCCTGATGCAGGGGATCGTCTTCGAAACTGGAGACAAAATCCACATACACGTCAATCATGCCGTAGCCTTCATCAAAGATGCGTATCCCCTTGATGTCGCGCACGTGACCGGAGGAGTCCTGCACGCTGAACGGACCGCTGAGCTGGATATCAGTTTGATTGTTCATGAGAAATAATATACCCCCAATTCCGGATGCTTGCACTTTCTGCGTCGAAATTTTGTTGTTGTAATTTCCCAAATCTCCATTAAATCATTTTTCATTCGTTTATCCGTACGCTGGCGCGCATAGATGAAGCCGCATCCATGCTTCAATCCCAGAGTCATTTTTATCTGACGGGCCAGGTCTTGGCTAAAACTTCTGCATTTGAACGGACAACATGATTTCTGATCCACTCTGGTTTTTACTGGTCGGCGGTTTGCTGCTTTTCATGGGGCTGACCTCATCCCGGCTGAAGCTGTTGCCGGTCACCCCGGCCATCATTTATCTTGCAGCAGGTTTGCTGGTGGGGCCGACGGTGCTGAACCTGTTCCATTTCAACCCCTTGAAGGAATCGGCATTGCTGGAAGTGCTGACCGAGGTTGCGGTGCTGATATCACTGTTTTCTGCCGGCGTGAAAATGCCGGTGCCTTTCAATATCACGCGCTGGCGGACTCCAGTGTTGCTGGCGACAGTCTCCATGACGGCCAGCGTCGCGCTGGTGGCATTCTTTGCATACTATGTGTTCGGCTTGCCGCCAGGCGCCTGCGTCTTGCTGGGGGCAATAGTCGCGCCTACCGACCCGGTATTGGCAACCGATGTACAGATACGCCACCCGGGCGACCCTGACCAGTTGCGCTTCACCCTGACCTGCGAAGCCGGCATGAACGACGGCAGCGCCTTTCCGTTCGTGATGCTGGGCATGGGTATGCTGGGACCGCCGGGCGTCGGGGAGACCGGGATGCGCTGGGTCTCGCTGGACGTCGTATGGGCGACGGCGGCGGGCATCCTGCTCGGCATAGTGGCGGGCGTATTGCTGGCGCAGCTAATCTGGAAAATCCGCGGCCGGCAAAGGGACAGGGATCTGATGGACGATTTCCTGGGACTGGGCCTGATCGGCGTGGTGTACGGCCTCAGTGTGCTGGTTAATGCCTGGGGTTTCCTCGCCGTCTTCTTTGCTGCGGTCGCCTTGCATCAAACCGAATTGAAATTGGCTGGAGCCGTCAGGTACAAACAGGACAGGCCCAAACCCATGCCGGCCTTCGATCCGGCAGCGCCGCAGGGCGGGCCGGCCCCGCCGGATGCGGTCGTGGAGCCGGCTGCCGAACCGCCGGAAACCGTCAGCGAGGGTTCGCTGGTGTTCAAGGAGCACCTGGAGCGCTTGTCCGAAGTGATACTGATCCTGCTGGTGGGCGGTATGCTGTTTATCGATTCCTGGAGCTGGCGCGCAGTGGGCTTCGCGTTGTTCCTGTTCCTGGTGGCGCGTCCGGCCAGCGTGATGCTGGGCATGCTGGGCAGCGGCGCATCGTGGCGCATGCGCGGCATGACGGGCTGGTTCGGCGTACGCGGCATAGGCTCGCTGTATTACCTGATGTACGCAATACAGCATGGCCTGCCGGAGCCGCTGGCGCTGCAGTTCATACAATTGACGCTGATCGTGATTACCCTGTCGATTGTGGTACACGGCATCAGCGTCAAGCCGCTGATGAATCTCGTCTGGCGGCGCAGGCGCCGGCCGGAAAAGATAGCGCAGTAATGGAAGCCGAAATTGAAGCAGTAACTAGCTGAAATCGGTTGCAGCGACAAAAGCCGCGACCAGCGTTTCCAGGCCCTGCTGGTCTTCTTCGCCGAAACGGTTCAGGCTGGGACTGTCTATATCGAACACGCCGTACAGTTCGCCGTCCTTGATGACGGGAATCACGATCTCTGCATTGGACGCGGAGTCGCAGGCGATATGTCCGGGGAAAGCGTGCACGTCGGCGACCAGGATGGTGCGGCGTTCTGCCGCCGAGGTGCCGCATACGCCGCGGCCGAACGGAATGCGGGCGCAGGCAACCTTGCCCTGGAAGGGGCCGACCAGCAATTCCCGGGCCGCGCCGCCGGCTTTCTTCGCCGGCCTGGCCAGGTAGAAACCGGCCCAGTTCAGGTCGGCAATCGTATCGTAAATGAAGGCGGAGAACTGCGCCGCATTGGCGACCAGGTCGCGCTCATCTTCAAGGATGCTGGCGATTTGGCGGGCAAGCAGCGGATAGTCAGGTTTAATACTGGCGACAGATGTTGTGAACATGATGTAATATGGCTAATGTTTGTGAGTAAAAATACAATATTATGCGTATCGTATTCAGGGCTTTTATCCATTATATCGCTGTGTCTTCTTTATCGCTTTCGGTATTGCTGTGAGGTAAGTAGATGTTACAGCGATTGACACTGTCATCGCGGGGAACGATATTGGCAGCATGGATGAGAATTAATCTCAAGAAAAAATGGCCGGAACCGGGGATGGCTTCGGTGCTTTTTAGGTGATTTCCCACTTGGATAGTAGGCCAAGTCTTACAGAGTCCGAATGCGCTTGAACCTATTATTCCAATATGAAAATTGCTTCCGAGGAAATGGCGCCGCGCGCCTGCCGCGCAATGACCAAAAATTAATGCCTGACATTGTATCGACTATGAGTATGGTCTAAATTTAAATATTGATATTGTGCGATTGCGGTGCGTGCCCGCCGTCGGCACGCCTGGGCGAAGCCGGGTTTTTACTACAATTTTTTCTAATGGGACATGGTTAATAGCGAAGACATTTTGAGAGCACGCATCCTTGTCGTCGATGATAGTCTCGACAATGTGGAAGTGCTGTCCATGCTGTTAAATGCAATGGGCTATATGGATGTGGACGGGACCTCGGATCCCGCGGCGGTGTGCGGCTTGCATTTGCAAAATGACTACGACCTGATCTTGCTGGACATGCAGATGCCGGGTATCAGCGGTTTCCAGGTCATGGATCAAATAAAGCGCCACGGCAATGAAGACTACCTGCCGGTGCTGGCCATTACCGGCAATAGCGACTTGAAAATCCGTTCGCTGGAAGCAGGCGCCAGGGATTTCATCGCCAAGCCCTTCGATTCGCTGGAGCTGGAAAAGCGCATCCATAACATGCTGGAAGTACGCTTGCTGTACAAGCAGGTTACAGCGCACAGCAAGGCGCAGGAGGCGCTGGCGCTGCAGGACGTACTGACCGGTCTGCCTAACCGGCGCCTGTTGAACGACAGGCTGGATACCGCGATCAAGCATGCCAGCCGCAATGAGCTTTCAGTCGGGGTGCTATACCTGGATCTGGATGGCTTCAAGCAAGTCAACGATAGTTTCGGCCATGATTGTGGCGACAAGCTGCTGAAGATAGTCGCCGACCGCTTGTTGTCGACCTCGCGGCAGGAAGACACTATCGCCCGCATAGGCGGCGACGAGTTCGTCATCGTGCTGGCGCAGATCAACCGGGCCAGCGATGTGCACAGGCTGGCGTCGGACGTAGTGCGCGCCATTGCCGATCCCTGCATCATCGACGGCCATATGGTCAAGGTGACCGCCAGCATAGGCATCAGTTTTTATCCGCACAATGCAATCGCGGCAGAAGACCTGATCAATTACGCCGACAAGGCGCTGTATGAGGCCAAGCGCTGCGGCAAGAACCAGTATCTGGTGGCAGGGCCGGCTTGCAGCAAGGATGTGTGCGCCAACGACGCGCCCGGCATGACCGTGGTATCCGCCAGCTGGGTCAGCCGCTTATAGGCGGCCCCGATCACCACATCATTCCCCACTCCATCCTTACCAGCGCTTGCGCGTAGTCCCGAACCGCAAACCCAGGTGCGCCTTGCGCCGCCGCAAATATTTACCGTGCAGGTAGCGCGCCCTCAGCCTTTCGTTGGTCAGCACCAGGCCTACCGTTTCCCCTATCACCAGCACGATGCCGAATACCGGCAGCACCAGCATCAGCCCGGCTATGCCGGCGACTGCGCCGCCGATAAAGATCATCACGACCGAGATCAATGGATGTATGCGCAGGCTCTTGCCTATGGTCATCGGCATATACAGGAAATCGTCCAGCAGCCGTAACACGATAAACAGGCCGGCGGCCCAGTAGGCCATCGACGGATCGGCGGGGAAGGCAGATGCCGCCACCGTCACCACGATGAAACCGCCGACGATGGAGCCGATATACGGCACCCAGGCCAGCACCGCCGACAGCAGGCCCAGCGCTAGCGGGGCCGGCATGCCTATCACCCACAGGCCTATCGCCAGCGTGGCGGTATCCAGCACGGTCAGCTGTATCAGGCCGCGGAAGTAGGCCAGCGCAGCGCGGTCCACTTCGTGCAGCAGTTGCAGCGTGGTCTCAAAAAAAGCATTCGGCACCGAGCGGCTCAGGAATACCTTGAAGCGCTGGCCGTCCTTCAGGAAAAAGAAAGCCAGCAGCGGCACCAGCAATAGCGCCGGAGCCCAGGTGGCCACGCCGATCAGCATCGGCTCGACCAGTTCCGAGATGGCGCCGGCCGCATGGCCGAAACGCCCGCCCAGTGTCCTGGACAAGTGCGCCTGCGCCAGCACACTGAAATGCTCTTCCAGTGCGATCACGGTGCTCAGCGCCAGCGACACTGCGCCATTCACATAATGCCCTATCAGGATCTGGCTATTCGACAGGCGCAAAAGGACCCTGGGCAGGAACAGGATAACGGCGACGAAGCCGAGAGTGACAAAGCCGATGATCACGGCCAGCGCCGCCCGTTCGCGGCGGAAGCCGAAAAACATCAGCCTTTCCATGAATGGAAACAATAAATAATACAAAATCAGCGCCAGCAAGAACGGCGTCACCAGCCACAGCAATTTCTGGAACAGGAACAACAGCAGGCAGGTGGCCGCAATCACGCTCAACAATACAAAGGGGCCGGATGCATGGTTGGAACGCGCATACTGGTTGATGTCGAAATCGCTTTTCTCGTCGTCCCTGGCATCGTCCTGGCCGCCGTCCAGGCTATTGTCCAGCATGGCAATTTCTGCATTCCAGTCCGGTTTCCCGACGGCTGCCTGCTGCGCGCCGGTGATCGTATGTTCTTCGCTCATACAGGGGTTCTTTTATACATGCAGGGTGGCGCCGGTGCGCATTGCGGTTTGCCTGACGATATGGGCCAGATGGCGCGCCATCTGGAGCAGGACTTTGGAAGAGAGCACAATATGGGTATCGGCCAGTGCCGCCAGGTCGGCGCGGAACATGACCACCAGTTTGCAGTCTTCCGCCGCGCGCGCCACGGCGGAACGAGGTGCATTGTCCAGCAGCGCCAGTTCGCCGAAAAAATCCCCGGGCTGCAATCGGACGATTTCTTCTTCCACGCCATTCGTCCGGCGCGACACCGATACCGCTCCCGACAGCACGATGTAGATCGCCTGGCTGTCTTCGCCGACGTCGAAAATCAGCTCGTCCTTCACATAGTCCCTTTCGTGCAGCATCGCATCGATGGTGCTGAATTCGCGCCGTGTCAGCGTTTCAAACAGCATGACCGAGCCAAGTTGCTCGTAGCGCAAGGTGATATGGGGTTGGAAGAAAGGAAATTTGGACATGGAACTCGAGTAGGCAGGCGTAAGACGATATACGATTCAGGAAAGGCTAAGAAAATGCGGTGCAGCGAACATTTTTGCAGATTATCCGACACATTGCAGGATCTGCGGCATTCCGGCGCAAATATTTTCTTGTAGCATCACGGTGGCTGGATCTCAGCCCTTTGCCGCAAATGCGACAAATTCACCTTGCAGGCGCCCGGCGGGCTGGCCGTTGAACTCCAGCACCGAACTGACCGTGATGCGGGCGCGACCTTTGCGCTGCAGCGTGCGCATGAAGGCTAGCCAGTCTTTTTCCTGTACCTGGGAGCGAGCGGTGAATGCGCCGCTGATCGGCAATTCGTATTCCATCGTATTGCGCTGTATGACCAGCTCATTCCGGATGCCGGCCTGTTTCAGGCGCACTTGCACCAGCGACCACGCCGCCAGGATGGCGACCGCGGATGCGCTGCCGCCGAACACGGTTTCCTGGTGATTGATATTCGGCCCCAGCGGCGCCGACAGGAGGATGCTGTCCTGCCCGGCACTGCTTACTTCCACCTGCATCGCCTGGGACAAGGGGATGTGTTCGTACAGATATTGCTGGAGATCGCTTGCTTTCACGCCTGGCCTTCGAATTTTACCGGTTCGTTGCCGTGGTGTTTGGACCTGACAACGACAGTGCCGGCCAGTTTGTCATGCCAGCCCTGTTTTTTCTTGTCAAACAGGACCCAAAAAAATCCCAGGCACAGCGGAATCGTGGAAATGATATAGCCGATATAGCGGATGACGTGTTGCATTGTGCTGGCCGGTTGCCCGGTCTTGGCATCGACTATCCTGGCACCGATGGCCATTTTCCCTGGAGTCGCGCTTTTCAGTATCCAGAAAGCCAGCACGATGACGGCCGGCAGGATATAGCTGAAAAATATATTTCTCCAGCCGCTTAATACCACGCCGCTGGCCATTTCGTCGATGCCGTACAAAGCGAACAGCACCGCGATCAGGAAAACACTGAGCAGGACGGTATCGATGACGCTGGCCCACAGGCGCGGGCCGAATCCTACATATTCCAGTTCTGTTGCATCCATCAGTTATCCCGAAAAAAGTCGCCGTCCCATTGGCGGCAAGGCATTATATTACCTTAGCCGCGATATCGAGGGAGTGGGGCGATTTGCCGAATGCTGGATTGTCCGGCTCAGTATGATGAGTTGCGCAGTGTGTCGCGGTTTACTGCGGAGCGGCAGCCACCGAATTGCCTCCGCCTGTCTTGGCGGACTGCAAGGCCAGGCTGGCGCTGCGCAGCAAATCCTCGAAGCTTCTCTTATGCTCCGTCACCGTCACTACACCCAGGCTGGCGGTGACTTTGACCGACAAGGGGCCGATATGGATCAGGATGGCGGCGACCTTGCGGCGCACTTTTTCAGCCACCACCATTGCCGCGGCCAGTGTCGTCGATGGCAGGATCAGCGCAAACTCTTCACCGCCGAGGCGGCCTATCACGTCGGTCGACCGGGTGGCGTCGCGGCAGCATTGCGCCACCGCGCACAGCACCATGTCGCCGGCATCGTGGCCGTAGTCGGAGATGACCTGGCTGAAATGATCCAGGTTCAGCACCACGACCGATAGCGGTTGCGTGTAGCGCTTGGCGCGCGCCACTTCGTTTTCTCCGCAGATGTTCAGGAAGCGGCGATTATTGAGTTTGGTCAGGTCGTCGATATGGACGATTTCTTCCAGTTTTTCCACCGCGTGGATCAGCGAGCTCTGGTCGGAGTAGGTGAGCATGCGGCCGCCCTTGGGCAAGGGCACGCATTCGAATTTCAATACCCTGTCGTCGGACAGGGTCAGCAGCCTGGGGCCGTCATGGCCGGCCCTGACCTGGGCGATGCGGCCGGCCACATAGCTGTCCAGATGCTGGGGGGCGACAGGATAGGCGCCGGTGCGCGATCCGTGATGCATCAGGGTCTCGAAGGTGTAGGCCTCGCCTTCCGCGCAGTCGGGCAGGGCCCACATTTGCCGGAAGGCACGGTTGATGAAGCGGGCTTGCAATTCCTCATCCAGCAGGACTATGCCGTATTCCACAAGATCAAGCGCATCGCGTAAATTTTCCAGCCAATTTTCCATTTTATTTTTTATAGCTATGTTGAAAAATCCATTTATCCGTCGGCCTGGGGCAGGCGCCGCGGAACAGGGATGCCGCCGGGAGCCGGCCGACTTTCACGCCGGCGGCTCCAGGCAGACTGAGCAAGCTGTATATTACTACTGCGCCTTGCAATCAGGTAGAAGAGTTTGGAAGCGGACCCGGCCCGGGCCCTTATGGCCTGGCCAATGCGACAGGTTTGCTGCCGCCACCGTTTCCTTTCAGGTGGGCATCCAGGAACTCCAGTATCTTGCGATTGGCTTCGATCTGGTTTTTCTTCTTGGAAAAACCATGGCCTTCATCGGCAAACACCACATACTCGACCGGCACGCCATTCTTTTTCACCGCATCGACGATCTCGTCGCTTTCCGGTTTGATCACGCGCGGGTCGTTGGCCCCCTGGATCACCATCAGCGGTGCGCGGATTTCTTTGGCATGGAACAGCGGCGAGGTCGCGATCAGGAAATCCTTGTCGGCAACGGGATCGCCTATTTCTTCATACAATGCCTTGCGGAAGGATTCCCAGTACGGCGGTATGCTTTCCAGCGTGCGCAGCCAGTTGCTGACGCCAAAGATGTCTATCCCTACCTTGAAGGCTTCGGGACGGAAGGCGAGCGCGGCCAGCGTCATATAGCCGCCGTAGCTGCCGCCCATGATGCCTATGCGGTCAGGATCGATATAGCCCAGGCTGGCCAGGTAGGTTTTGGCTTCCACGCAATCCCATAGCGGTTCGCGGCCATGCTTGCGGTCATCGGCGGTATAAAAAGTCTTGCCGTAGCCGCTGCTGCCGCGGTTATTGATGCCCAGTACCGCGTAGCCGTGATTCACCAGGTATTGGATCTGGGCGCTATAACCGCGCTTGGTCTGCCCGCCCGGGCCGCCATGTACATACACCAGCGCCGGCACCTTGGCACCGGCGGCAGCGCCATGCGGTTTGTAATAAATGGACGGCACTACCATGCCGTCAAAGGATTTGAAGCGTACTACCTGTGCATCGACCAGGTCGGCCGGATCGATTTCCTTGTTCAGGCTTTGCGTCAACTGCTTCACTTGCCTGCTCTTGAAATCGTACACGAACAAATTGCTGGGGGACTGGTCGCCATTGACGTAGAAGGCCATGCGGCTACCCTTGCCGGAGAAGCGCAGGCCGCGTATCTCGCCTTTCGGCAGTTTCGGCAATTTGACCGTTTCTTCATTCTGGCCTTCCACCAGCCGGATCGCGGTGCTGCCGTCTTCATTGACGCCAGTGACGCGGAAGCGCCCGTCCTTGGAGTAGTAGGTGAACACGATATCCCAGTCGGCCTTTTCCACGTCCTTGAAATTGCCGCTGGCCAGCTCATAGCTGCGCAGCGCGGCGAATTCGCCGTTTTCGTTGGTGGTGAATAGCAGGCGCTGCGATTTGGGATCGAAAGTCGCGGCTGAATAGCTGATCGAGCCCATGTGCGGCGTCAGGTGTTTTAGCACCTTGTTGTTGACGTCGTACAGATAGATATTGCTGTCTGCGGTCGTGTTCGGTTTGTCCAGCGCTATCCAGCGCTGGTCGCGGCTGATGCCGGCGACTTCGTAGCCCGCCTCATTTTTAAACACCAGTTCGCGCGCATAGTCTTTTGCGCTGTAGCGGTACAGGTCGAAATATTTCGGATCGCGCTCGTTGGTGGTGGCAAAGAAAGCCATGCCGTCCTCCGACCATTCCATGAAATTGGCTTTCAGTTTTTCGCCTGGCGTGATGTCTTTTTCGCTGCCGTCTTCATTGCGCACATACAGGTGATTGTTTTCATCGCCGCCCTTGTCATGCGTGAACATGATACGGTCATCATGCGGGAAGAAGCCGACCGCAAAGGTGCTTTCGGTGGTGGACTTGGTCAGCTGCTCGGGTTTGCCGCCGGCGACAGGTATCGCAAAGGCATTTGAAACCATCCGGCCAGTTGCCCTGTATCCAGTTCATCATATAGCCCCCATAGGAGGCGCCCAACGCGCAGCTGCGTTCGCGGTCCAGCCATGGAAATTTCCTGGCCGCCGCTTCCAACCCCTTTTTCAAGTCTTCCAGCGGCTTGCCGCCCCAGTCGCCGCTGATGGAATCGGTGAATGCCTGGCCATAGCCGGTCGATCCATGGAAATCGATGAACACGGAGGCATAGCCGGCGCCGGCATAGGTTTGCGGATTCCAGCGATAGCCCCATTCATTGCCGAAACTGCCCTGCGGGCCGCCGTGCACCAGGAAAGCCACCGGATATTTGACGCCCGGCCTGGCGTTCCACGGTTTCATCACATAACCGTATACGGTTTCGCCATTGGCGCCGGCAAAAGAAAATTGCTCGTATTCGCCGAAGCGGACAGCAGCCAGCGCCTGCTCGTTCAGGTGCGTCAGTTGCAGCATGCGCGCCGGCTTGCCGGAAGCCGGCTCCAGCCTGAACAATTGCGCGCCGGATGCCAGATTGGACAAAGAAACCAGCAGCGTCTTGCCCTGCATGTCGTAGCCGCCAACCCAGCCCTTGTCGGTCAGCGGGGCCACCTTGCCGTCGGCAACAGCGATAGAAAACAGCTTGTGCTGCCCCAGCTCATCGGCGCTGGCCAGCAGGCTCTTGCCATCCGGCGCCCAGATAAAGTCGGCGACCGAGCGGTCCCAATTGTCCGCCAATATGCGTTTCTTGCCGCTGGCAACATCCATCAGCACCAGATGGAAACGGTCTGCCTCAAAACCGGGCCGCGTCATCGCCAGGTAGGCCAGTGTGCGGCCGTCCGGCGAGTATATCGCGCGGGTATCCCAGGCCGGATTATCCACGGTCAGGTTGCGCGGCGGCTGGCCGCCCGCTGCGGGTACCTGGTAGATATCGAAATTGGTGGACCATGGCTCCGTCTTGCCGGCAATCCGGACCGAGAACACGATATTGGCGCCGTCAGGGCTGAAACGGTATTCCTCGTGATCGCCGTAGGGCTTGGACGGCACGTCGCCGTCCAGCGTGCCGCTCAGGCTGAGCGGCGCCTCGCTCAGGCGGCCGGCAGCATCCAGCTTGCCGGAGTACAGCACCGAGCGGCGGCCATCGGCCCAGGCGTCCCAGTGGCGCACGAATAATTGCTCATAGATGCGGCCGCTGGCCTTGTTTTTTGCCTGTTCATCCAGCCGGCTTTTGCTGCAGGCCAGGTCGGCGCAATCGCGGAATACCGCCATGCTCAGCGCCAGCCTGTCGCCCTTGGGCGACAGGCGGAAGTTGTCCACGTCCAGCGGCAGGTCGGTGACCCTGGAAGCTTCGCCGCCTGACAGCGGCAGGCGCCAGACCTGGGAACTGCCGGAACGCGCCGACAGGAAGAAGATTGCATCGCCGGCGGGCGACCATTCAGGATCGCTATTATTGGCTTCGCTCTGCGTCAGGCGCTGCGGCACAGCCTTGCCCGCGCTTTTTCCTTCGCGCAGGTCCAGCATCCAGATTTCGGTATGGCCGCGGTTCTTGTCCAGCTCGGTGGATCGCACCGTGTACACCACACGGTTTCCATCCGGCGACAGCACGGGATTGCCGACCCGCTCCATGCTGACCATATCTTCTACTGTAAAGCCGCGTGCAGTTGCGGTGTTGGTCACAGCGGCCGGCGCATCGGCCGCCAGCACCTGGCTCGTGACCAGTGCGGCGCCTAGCGTCAACAGACGTAATTTCATTCCTTTTTCCCCAAAAAAATGCCGACCAATGTCAGCCACCCGGCATGATATCAGGCTTGCCTCCATTCTTGATGAACGGCAAGTATTGAACGGCATGCAGTTTGCCTCCCGGCATCAGTAAAAAAAACTCAAAATATTGCCGTTTTTGAACTTTTTAACTTAATATCTTCAAACCTGCGCAAAACATCCATTCATCCACGACAAGGGGAACAATATGGGGTCACCGTTCTTGC
>JABDED010000053.1 GCA_013287275.1 Betaproteobacteria bacterium | reverse complement strand
CCGTATGTCCGGCCTTTTGCGCATTAAATAAGCGTTTGGCCTTGATCAACGCATCATTGCTGGACAGGCCCACAGGCTTGTCCAGCAGCAATACGCCGTGCACAGGGACACGAATTCTTTTTTTTACCGGAGTCGTCATTTCAATTTGGGTGATAGCTGGCGGACTATATATCCGCCCAGGCTATATGTCAGTCTTCGTCGGCGTCTTTGGCGCGACTAGCATTGGCTTCATCAATCAGCTTGGACATGGCGATACCGCGCATCGTCGAAGTGTCATGGATGAAATGCAACTGGGGAAGGGTATGGATATGCAGGCGCAGACCCAACTGCGCGCGCAGGAAGCCGGCAGCCTTGGCCAGCGCTTCCACGGTATTCTTGATTGCAGCGGCATCGTCGGTCAGTGTAGTGAAATACACTTTTGCATGCGCATAATCCGGCGTCAACTGGACTTCGGTCAGCGTGATCATGCCGACGCGGGGATCCTTCAATTCGGACCAGATAATTTCCGCCATATCGCGTTGAATCTGGTCCGCTACACGCAGACCGCGACCGGGGATGGTTTTACTATGTTTTGCCATAAACTTTCATCACACACTATAAACGACGGTTCCCGGCACATGCCAGGAACCTGACGAATTACAGCGTACGTGCTACCTCTTGTACTTCAAATATTTCCAACTGATCGCCAACCTGGATATCGTTGTAACCTTTCAGGGACAGACCGCACTCGAAGCCGGCCCTGACTTCTTTTGCATCGTCCTTGAAACGCTTCAGCGAATCCAGCTCGCCGGTCCAGGTCACCACGTTGTTGCGCAACAGGCGTACCGAGGAACCGCGCTTGACCAGGCCTTCTGTGACCAGACAGCCGGCAATCGCGCCAACCTTGCTGACCAGGAAAACCTGGCGCACTTCGACCATACCCAGGATGTGCTCGCGTTTTTCCGGAGTCAACATGCCTGACAGGGCTGCCTTGATTTCGTCTACCGCATCGTAAATGATGTTGTAGTAACGGATATCAACGCCGTTGGATTCCGCCAGCTTGCGGGCAGACGCATCGGCACGGGTATTAAAGCCGATGATGACTGCCTTGGATGCAACCGCCAGGTTGACGTCCGATTCAGAGATGCCGCCCACCGCTGCATGCACCACTTGCACACGCACTTCGCTGGTAGACAATTTCTGCAGGGACTGCACCAAAGCTTCCTGCGAACCCTGCACGTCGGTCTTGACGATGATAGGCAGGTTCTTGAGTTCGCCTTCGCCCATCTGTTCGAACATGTTTTCCAGCTTGGCAGTTTGCTGCTTGGCCAGTTTGACGTCGCGGAACTTACCTTGGCGGAACAAGGCAATTTCACGCGCCTTGCGTTCATCGGTCATGACCATCACTTCTTCACCTGCCGATGGCACATCGGTCAAGCCCTGGATTTCTACCGGGATGGAAGGTCCGGCTTCCGAAATATTGGCGCCGGTTTCATCCAGCATCGCACGGACACGGCCATAGGAAGAGCCTGCCAATACCACGTCGCCGCGCTTCAGCGTACCGGACTGAACCAGTATCGTTGCCACAGCGCCACGGCCCTTGTCCAGACGGGCTTCAACCACCAGGCCCTTGGCCGGTGCATCTTTCGGCGCTTTCAATTCCAGCACTTCAGCTTGCAGCAGCACTTGCTCCAGCAACGCGTCTATGCCCTCGCCTGTCTTTGCCGAAACCGGCACAAATGGTGAATCGCCGCCGTACTCTTCCGGCACAACGCTTTCCGCGACCAGCTCCTGCTTGACGCGATCCAGGTTGGCGCCCGGCTTATCGATCTTGTTGATCGCTACTACCAGAGGCACGCCTGCTGCTTTCGCATGCGCAATCGCTTCCTTGGTCTGCGGCATCACGCCGTCGTCGGCTGCCACTACCAGGATAACGATATCGGTCGCCTTGGCGCCACGGGCACGCATTGCCGTAAAGGCTTCATGGCCCGGGGTATCGAGGAAAGTAATCATGCCGCGCGGCGTTTCCACATGGTATGCACCGATGTGCTGCGTGATACCGCCGGCTTCGCCGGAGGCAACCTTGGCACGGCGGATGTAATCCAGCAAGGAAGTCTTACCGTGATCGACGTGACCCATTACCGTCACAACAGGTGCGCGCGGGAAGGATTCAAAGTCGGCATGCTCGGTACCATCGGCCAACATCGCTTCCGGATCGTCCAGTTTGGCGGCAAACGCCTTGTGGCCCATTTCCTCTACCAGGATCAATGCAGTTTCCTGATCCAGGACCTGGTTGATCGTGACCATCTGGCCCAGCTTCATCAATTGCTTGATCACTTCAGATGCTTTTACCGACATCTTGTGCGCCAATTCAGCGACAGTGATCGTTTCTGGAACGCTTATAAAAATTACAGGATTTTTATTTGCCGCGGGCGCGCCTGCGTTGCGCAATACCCTGGCCGATCGCCTGGCCGCTGCCGCGCACCGTTCCACCGCGCCTGTGCCCGGCATCCGGGAAACCCAGCGCAGTTTGCAAGGGATCAGGCTGGCGGCTACGCCCGCCTGGTTTCTTGTTGCCAAAATCCTTGTTGCCGAAATCCCGGTTACCGAAATCCCGGTTACCGAAATCGCCGCCGCCGCGCGGAGCGGGTACGCCAAAAGGCTTGCTGAAGGGCTTGTCGAAAGAGCGGCCAAACGGATCGGCGGCACGCGGCACTTTATTGCCATCCGCCCTGAAATTACCGCCCTTGCCTTTGGCAGCCGCGCCGGCCTGCTTATCGCCGCCGATTTTTTCCAGGCCGCTGATTTTCAGCAAATCACGTACTGCCGCCTCTTCCATCTCTTCCCAACGGCCGCGCTTCAAGCCCGAAGGCAGCGTCATCGCACCGTAACGGGTGCGGATCAGGCGCGACACCGTCAAACCTATTGCCTCGAACATGCGGCGCACTTCGCGATTGCGGCCTTCGCCGATAATCACGCGATACCATTTGTTCACACCTTCGCCACCGCCATCCATGATCTTGGAAAATTGCGCGAGGCCATCCTCCAACTCCACGCCGCTCAGCAACTTCTGGCGCATGCCCTCTTCCAGCTCACCCAGGGTGCGGACCGCGTATTCACGCTCTATCCCATAACGAGGATGCATCAGGCGGTTGGCCAGGTCGCCGGAGGTAGTAAACAACAGCAAACCCTCGGTGTTGTAATCCAGGCGCCCGACTGCCAGCCACTTGCCGGCCTTCATCGTCGGCAGGCTGTCAAATACGGATGCGCGGCCTTCCGGATCGCTGGTGCTGACGATTTCACCCGCCGGCTTGTGATACACCAGAACGCGTGGCGGTTTTTTGCTCACTTTGCGCTGTATCAGCTTGCCATTGATGCGCACCTGGTCGGTAGGCAAGATGCGCTGGCCTATGTGGGCCGGCTCGCCATTCACCGAAACACGGCCGGCAACAATCAAATCTTCCATGTCGCGGCGGGACCCCAGCCCGGCTTCCGCCAATACTTTATGCAATTTCGGCGCATCGTCATCCGCAGTCAGATCGCGGCGAACCGGTTTAGCCTGGCGGCCTTTGCCAGATTGAGCGTCCGCGTCCGCATGCGCCGCATCAAATGCCTCGGAAGTTACAAATGAAAAAACTTCGTCTGCACCACTCCCTGCAACACGGCCGCCCTGGCGACCACCCCTGCCTTGACCCTGCCCCTGGCGCTTGCCGCCTGCGTTCTGCTGGCGAGGCTCTGTTTTTTCGGAGCGCGGAGGACGCGATTCGCGCGGCTCCCTGGGCTCCCTGTCTGCACGCTGGCCCGGCTCGGCCTTTTTCCTTGGATTGCGGGAACGCGGTTTGGCCGCCCCGGCCTCCCCAGGCACTGCGCCGTCGTTGCCGGCCTCTGCTTCGCCAGCAACAGCGGTTTGCACTTCAGCGGATACTGCCTGTTCCGCAGCCACATCAGGCTTGGCGCGGGAGCGGCGCATATTTCTTGGGCCCCTCACTCCGCGCTTAGCCGGCCTCGCAGCCACATCCCCGCCATCCGAAGATTCTGGGGCAGTTGCGCCAGCCGCAGCCGTTATGTCATCTGGGTTATTTGAGTTCATCATTTGATTCTATATTGGCCTGGCTAAGCGACGCATTTGCCTCGACTTCATCCGCCAGATTGTTAATTGGCGCTTCAATTACCGCATCTGCAATGGGGTGTTGAAGATCTTCATTCTGCGAGCTCATTACAGTCTCGGCTGCAACGTCGCCAGCAGGCGCTGTTCCGGTTTCAGCGAAACCGGGAGCCTGCTCTTCTTCAGCAATGCCGGCGGGATACGCCACATTGCCCGATCCTGATTCTTGCTCTGACTCTTGACCTGATTCTTGCTCTGATTCCTGCATTTCCTGCACTGCGTCCGGTTCCGCTGCCGGCTCAGGCAAACTTTCATCCGGTTCGCTGTGCTGCGCAATTCCGCCGGCATCGGCTTCAATACCATCCCCAGCAACGGGCACCTGCACGGCATTGTCAAACATACCCTCTTCCAGCGCATCCAACTCCGGTGCACCGGCGCCGGCCACATCTTCCTTGCGGACCTGTTGCAACGGCGGCAATTGATCCAGGGAGGCAAGGCCCAGGTCATCCAGGAACTGCTTGGTTGTCGCAAACAATGCAGGGCGGCCCGGCACGTCCCTGTGGCCTATGGTTTCTATCCAGCCGCGATCTTCCAGGGTCTTGACCATTTGCGAATTCACCGTCACGCCGCGAATTTCTTCAATATCGCCTCGCGTGACCGGTTGCCGGTAGGCGATGATCGCCAGCGTCTCCAGCGTGGCTCGCGAATATTTCGGCGGCTTTTCGGGATTCAGCCTGTCGATATACGACCGCATCTCCGGCCGACTCTGAAAACGCCATCCAGTAGACAAGCCAACCAATTCTATGCCCTTGTCCGACCAATCGCCGCGCAATTGCTCCAACATGGATTTTATGGTGTCCGCTCCGACAACATCGCTTTGATCATCACTGTCGAGAAACAGCTTCTTCATTGTATTGATGGTAAGCGGCTCGTGCGCACATAACAACGCAGTTTCGAGGACTCGCTTGGCCTCAGCAGTATTCATGCAAACTCTTTAGTTTATAAGCAGAACGTAAGCATTGAATGAAGCTAGCAAATAGCCCCAGAAAATACCAATGCTGTTATTTTTCACTGTATTCGCCATCAATGGTGCAATGGCGTACCGCCAGCGTGTGCCACTTAGGCAATATTGGATCAATACCGTCTTCCCTCACCGGCAGACTGAAATGATAATAACCATGTCAGTCGCGGGGACAGCAGATCAATTTAGTAGACACTGGATTGTAGTCCAGATTTTCTATTATGATCAAAAAAATCTTACGGCTAATAAAAAAGCCACGCAATACGTGGCTTTTTTATGAAACTGGTTGCGGGGGCGCGCATTGTACATAGTAGACAGCGCATCCTTATAGCAGACCGTGCGATGGTTCCCAACCTGTACGTAGACAAGGCCTAGAGAGTAGGCCACCCCTCCAAGAAACACATCCCCACTGTATTTCAAGTGAGGCCGCGAGAATATCACGGCCAGGGATTTTGCGCACGTATAAAACGCGCTGAATCTAAAATAAAGTACCCCTCGGGGAAATGGTAACTTCGGTAACCTGCGTTCACAAATTCACCGGAAACGTAAGCAGCATAAGGCTGTGCGACCAACAGGCAGAAGGTAACTAATAGGTAATTTAGGAGTAACTAGGTTACCTCTATAAATAGTAATTTCATTGAAAATATATATCTATTAAAAACAATGACTTACATAAATATTACCGTTTCGGTTACCTAAGATTACCTTTTAGAGGTAACTACATTTATTTATATAAATCAAAGAGTTACAAAACTACTCGCAAACCAATTACCAAGGTTACCCTTTTCCCGAGTCGAACCTAAAAAAGCAAAAACGAACTGCCGGCGTCAAAACTCTCAAAAAGCGGTGAATTGATGCATCAATCTGCGTCACATTTCCAAGGGCACATCGTGGCGCTGAGGCCAATGCTGGCTTGGTTCTACGTATGGATGCAGATTTGAATGAAAAGAGCCCTAGCTAGCGCGCAGGCGAGGTGGGGGGATGACTGCGCGCCAGGGCTGGAAACCGCTTCGGATTAGGATATACTGTATGCACATACAGTATTTTTTATTCATTACTATGCCTACCACTGAACAACCCCGCAGGTACTTCCGCATCCCGCTATATGAGCGCAACTTCCCCGCTGACTTCAGGCAACGTACCGCGCACTACGATGAGCCTGTAGAGCCGATGGGCGAGCTGATACCGGTCCGCCATCCGCAGGGGCAACCGGGGGAACCATGCGGGTCGAAGTAACAAGACTGCGCGAGGACGGCAGGATTATTCCCAACTGGCGCATCGGTACGGTCAAAAAACATGCAGGGCTTCTCACCTTGCAGGAGCATTGTGATGACCGGCTGCATCGCGCAGTAAGTCGCGCCACCCTTGTTGATCGCCACATTAGCGGCGAAGATTTAGTCTCACCACTCATAGACGCCACGGTTATCTGGATCAAGTACAACACATATGCAATTACAGGCACTGAGCAAGTAGGTGAACAAGATTTTAAACAGACCTGGCATGTCGAAATAATCGGACAAACCAGGCATGGAATTACTGTTTCGGTTGCGCAGATGAGAAACGAAGGCGTCGCACTCCCGAGGGCAGAATGGGATTCAAAAAGAAAGCTAGCGATACTGAGCATGGGGCCAGGCGGTGACTGGCAACATAGCCGGGCCGAGCGAGTCGCGGTAGTAAATGGAATGGGTCCTATAGTCGGGCCGGTGTTCACTTCATTGAGCGATGCAACGGTGATTTGGATACGCGATAACGCAATGGCGATATCCGGTTTTGAGCGGATCTTGCAGGCCGACTATGCCCAAACCTGGCATGTGCTACTTGTTTGAATCTGCGCGTAAAAGATGCTAAGGTAAGACCATGTGCGCAAATTACACCCCAGGCCGAAGGGAGCGGAACGAAGAACACTTCGGCGTAGATTTTGAACCGCTCGACGAAAGGCCCGAGGCATTCCCCGGTTACTTGGCGCCGATCATCCGGCGCGCCCGTGATGCGGACGAATTTGAAACCGTAAATGCGTGTTTTGGCATGGTGCCGCACTGGGCCGACATGAAACTTGTCAGAAACACCTACAACGCACGAACAGAGACAGTCGCAGAAAAAGCGTCATTCCGTAATGCCTGGAAAAAGAAACAGTTCTGCATCATCCCCGCCGCAAACTTCTTTGAGCCATGCTATGAAACGGGAAAGCCTATCCGCTGGCGCATCGAACACGCCAAAGATAGGCCGATTGGAATTGCTGGTATTTGGGAGTGGCGGCCGGAAGGGCCTGACGGAAGTCCGCTTGTATCTTTTTCGATGCTGACCATTAATGCGGACGGGCATCCCTTGATGCAGCGCTTTCATAAGCCCGAAGAAGAAAAGCGCATGGTCGTGATTTTAGAGCCGAATCAATACCATGACTGGATAGCTGGTAAGTTGATTGAGACCGTTGATGATTTTCAACGTTACCCGGCAGAGCAATTAGTGGCAATGGCAGATCCGCTTCCGCCAAGATCAAAAATCAAGCAATTGAAAGATGCAGCCTAAGCCGCACTAGATGGCTCACGTAATAGCAGGCAATGCATCAAAGATGCAATTGCTGCATACGCTCTAATACCACCAAATTAAGATTACCTAATCAATATGCCAAGAAAGAGAATTTAAATGACAGAACCGATTGTGGAAAATAATAAATTCATTTACACCTTGAGTGGAAAAGTTCTTCCTGAGCGTGCAGTCGTCAACTTGCCTCAACAAGTCTTAATGGTCGCATCCAACGAGGGAACAATGCCTCTTGGATGGCAGCTAACAATTTCAATAATTAACTCGCAGATTGCCGCACGTCTTTCGAGTACGCAAGAAGTCACTGATGTTGAAGATATGCGTGAAAGAGTCGAGGGCGCAATCAGATTTTGCGTTGACTCACTGGGCTATATATTGGCGTGCGGTTACGATGTCGAACTTACGCAAGTGACTCTTATACAACCTGAGCCAATGCAACATATTGTCTTTGGTGTAGATGTGCAAGGAATTAGACCAAAACAACAATATACACATCAGGAAGTGCTCGACCTATTTCAAAAAACAGTGGCGGTCCCTAGGCACAAACAACAGCCATTACGACGGGCTTTAGTCGATTTTCGCGAAGCAATTCGGTCTTATGAAGACACACCATTTTTTTGTTTTCGTGCAATTGAAGACATTCGACAACTATTCGTTACCGACCAAGATAACGACGTGAAAAGAACATGGGAAAAAATGTCGGCCAGCCTTAACGTCCCAATAGAATCTATCGAATATGTTTGGAAAAAATTACGCCCCATTGCTACCCAATTGCGACACGGAGGAAGCGTCGACGCGACATCTCGCGCCGATAGATTGGAAATGCTTAAAATTACTTGGAGCATTATCGACCTATTTATTTTGGCAAGCATCCCTGCATCAGATTAGGAAATTCGATTACATCATTATTTCCCTGCCCTACGCAAAGCCCCCTGTTCCCGCTCAAAATCATTCCGACAATCCACATCACAAAACAGCCGATCATGCGGCCCCGCCTCATCACAAAACAAACAGCGGCCATTCCCAAATAGCCGCTCAGTCTGCCGCACCTTGCGCAAGCTATTTTGCAAAGAGGCCTCAATCAGCCATTCAGATTTATCTACGATGTCGCTCATTGCTTGGCGCCCCCTGCCGCTATTCCTAAAACGTATTTATCAAACTTGATGACCTCGTCACCCAGCCAGTTATTCACCTCCTGAAAGCGTGCCTGGAGAGGTTCCAGCTCGTTACGGGCAAACACCAGGGCGGACGGTTCCACGGCGCCGAAGCCGCCCGTATTGTTTGGCATGATCCCCAGCAGTTGCGGCGGCACCCGGTGCGCGGCCAACATGTCATCCCGCGTCACGCCCTTGATGTTGAAAAATTCATCCTTGGCGGCCACTTCGGACACCGGCAGGATCTGAATGCCGTCCTTCTTGCCGTTCGGCGCATACATAAACACGTTGCGGAAGTTGCCCGGCCCCTTGCTATTTCGCAGGGCATCGCGCAAGGCGTCCACGTCCTTTTGATTGTTCGCCGGGTCGGTCATGTACAAGATGAAGCCGGCGTGCGAGCCGTTCTTGTAATACTTGCGCCGGAACAGCGTCGCCGCCTCGTTCAGCCAGGCAGAGTGCAAGGCGCTCAGGTATTCCGGCAGGCCGTACACTTCCTGATTGATGTCCGGCTCCATCAAATGGAATAAGGATTCCTGCGCAAATTCATGCTCGGTCTGCCAGCCACGCACAAAAAAGTATTGGCTCAGATCGACGGCACCACGGCGCACGTACTTGGCAAGCGCAGGTTCCAAGCTCAGCACGTTGCCCAAGCGGCTGACGCGCCTTTCAAGGTAGGCATTGCCGAACACCAGGTAATCCAGCGCAAACTTGTTGAAGGCTTCACGCGACAGCAGCCTATGCGGTATGAAAGTGGATGTCAGCAGGTTGCGCTTGGTATAGATCGCCGTGCTGTGGTGGACGCTGGAGCGGAACGACTTCGCCAGGCCGTCCCAACTGATCGGCGGCTCATACCAGCGGCCATTCATCCAGCATTCGATATAGTCCAAAATCTCGCTACGGTCCAACACGGCGGTAGGCTCACCAAAGGTGAATGCCTGTGCATCGGTCGTGGTAACGCCAGCGGTCTGCATCGCCTCCGCCGGGCTGTCCGCTGCTTGCCTGTGCGCCTTGCGGCTGTCTCGCTTCATGATGTAAAAATCTCCATAAATGATTGGGTGCTCTCTGTCTCGCCGTCCAGCGGTTCATTTGCCAGCGCATGCATGACCGCCCAGGCAAGGTCGGCGTGGCCGGTTTCGTCGGTACGGCCAGCGTCATAGGTCACGTGCTTGCCGCTGGCGGTGAGTGTCTTCTTGATTGCCATGAAGGCCTGCGCGATGTCAGTCCAGCCGGCGTCAAACTCCAGCCGCTGCTTGCTGATCACGTTTTGTGCCTTCAGCACCAGGCGCGTCTTGACTTCGGGCGAATAGCTGAACGCAGTCGCCTGCGGGAAAAATTTGCTGACAATCTGGAACACGCCCACGCCCATGCCGGTCGTATCAATGCCGATGTATTCCACGTTGTAGCGCACCGTCATTTGCCGGATCGCCTCGGCTTGCGCCTCAAAATCAAGGCCACGCCACTGCACGCGCTCCAGAATGCGGAACTTGCCGCCCGGCTGCGCAGGCGGCGCGATCACCACGCAGCCGGCACTATCCCCGCTCAAGGCCGGATCGTAGCCAATCCAGACCCGGCCATTACCGTATGGACGTGTAGTGAAAGGCTTGTAATCCGTCCAGTCCACCCACGAATCAATCATGCATTTCTGCAAGTCCGATAGCGGAAACACCGACGCGGTATCGTCGATGAAATTGCACATCAACAGGTTTTCAAACTGGTCCGGGCTGTACTCAAAATTGCGCAGCTCATCAATATCGAACAGGTTGCAGCCGCCGCGCTCGGCATCCAGAATCGTGACGATCTGCCGCCACATCTTGTCTTCGCCCGTATAGCCGCTGGACAGCCGCAAGTGGCTGATGTCAATTTCCCGCTGATCCTTCTTAGGCCGGCGCCTGTTGAACAGCTCCCCCGTCCAGAACGGGTACGCCTGGTGCGACATCGACGACGGCGTAGAAAAATACGTTTTGCGCCACTGCTTATGCAGCGCCATGCCGGACGCCACCTTGTTCAGCTCTTGGAAATTGTGCGTCCAGAAGAATTCGTCAAAGTAGAAATTGCCGTGGTAGCCCTGGGCTGTGCGCGCATTGGTACCGAGGAAATACAGGTGCGCGCCGTTCGGCAGTACGATAGGATCGCCGGACAATTCCACGCCGCAGGCCTCGCGGGCAAACTGCATGATGTACTGCTTGAAGACGTGCGCCTGCGCCTTGGAAGCAGACAGAAAGATTTGATTGCGGCCCGTCTTCAGCGCATCGGCCAAGGCTTCCCGTGCAAAGTACCAGGTAGCCCCAATCTGCCGGGACTTCAGGATCACCCGCGTGCGCTGATCGCCGTTCCGGTACCAGACTTTCTGGTAGTCAAACAGCGAATCCTCAAACGCCTGCAACAACTGCGCTTGCTGTTCCTCGCTGAACTCATTGCGCACCGGCTTTTTCTTCGGCCCGGCATTGCGGTTCGCCAGCTTCGGATTCAGGTCAACTTCATTGCCGTCCTTATCCTCATACTTGCGGATGCGCGCCATCTGCACCACCTGGCGCCCCAGCAAATCAATTTCCTTGAAGTCGCCGCCCGTCTTTTCATCCTTCATGATCAACTGCACCATGCGTGCTTCCAGCGACGATTCAATTTTTTCGATCACGGGCGCCTTGTCCCAACCGTCGCGCTGCTTCCACGATTCCACCGTAGTGCGCTTGATCTTCAGATGCCGTGCAATGGAAGACACCCGCCAGCCCTGCCAGTACAGGGAGCGGGCAACGCGGCGGGGATCAATCTCGGATTCTATTTCGGTGCAAGTTTCGGACATGCCGACACTGTAGGCTGGCTCGCGCACGCAAGGCCAAAGCAAAAGAGTCGCTATGCCCTATAGCAACCCCCCCGCCGTTGAATAAGGGGCGCTCAAGGCCGACCATTCACACACCACCACCGACAGCCCCGATTCAACCCATTTTCGACCACACTATGACCAACAAAACCAAGTCCAAATTCTTCCGCGTTGCCGTCGAAGGCGCGACCACCGATGGCAGGAACATCGAGCGCGCCTGGCTGCAACAGATGGCGAAAAACTTTGATCCGCAAAAGTACGGCGCCCGGATCTGGCTGGAACACCTGCGCGGCACCATGCCGGACAGCGCATTCAAGGCCTACGGCGATGTCACCGCCGTCAAGGCGGAAGAAGTCGTCATCGACGGCGCAAAGAAACTCGCCCTGTTCGCACAGATCTCCCCTACCCCCGATCTGATCGCCTTAAACAAGGCCAGCCAGAAAATCTACACCAGCGTAGAAATCAATGAAAAATTCGCCGACACCGGTGAAGCCTATCTGGTCGGCCTCGGCATTACCGACAGCCCGGCCAGCCTCGGCACCGAAGTGCTCACCTTTGCCGCACAAAACCCCGGCGCCAATCCCTACGCCGCCCGCAAGTCCAGCCCCGACAACCTGTTCACCGCCGCCGTCGAAGTCACCCTGGAATTTGAAGAGAGCGACCTAGAAATCAAAAATCTGTCGTCCAGAGTCAAGGATCTGATCAAAAGCTTCACCAGCAAGAAGAACGGCGACGATGCCCGCTTTGCCGATGTGTCGGATGCGCTGGAAGTAGTGCTGACCCATGTCGGCGAGCAAGACGACAAATTCAGCACCGCCGCTAAGCGCATTGACACGCTGGAGGCCGAACTGAAAACCGTCACCCAGGCCTTTAATGAGCTGAAAACCATCCTGGAGCAGGAACCGGGCGGACAGGCGCAGCGCCCGCACGCCAGCGGCGGCAAAGGCGACCAGCTCACCGACTGCTAATCGTTTGCCGACCCGGCCTGCCGGCGCTGAAGCACCCACCCTCGACATGAATTCTGGAGAAACACCCAATGAAGAACACCACCCGCGTTGCCTATGACATCTTGCTGTCCCGCCTGGCAGAACTGAACGGCGTCAGCGACGCCACCAAGACCTTTGCTATCTCGCCCAGCATCCAGCAAAAGCTGGAAAACAAGATACAAGAATCCAGCGCCTTCCTGCGCAAGATCAATGTCGTCGGCGTTACCGAGATGGAAGGCGAAAAACTGTTCCTGGGCATTTCCAGTCCGGTCGCAAGCCGCACCGATACCCAAAAGGGCGACCGTCAGACCCGCGACCTGACCGGCCTGACCAATGACAAATACAAGTGCTCAAAGACCAACTTTGACACCCATATCCCCTATGCCAAGCTGGACATCTGGGCCAAATTTCCTGACTTCCAGACCCGCATTCGTGACGTAATCGTCCAGCGCCAGTCGCTGGACCGCATGGTTATCGGCTTCCACGGCAACTCCATCTCGGAAGACACCGATATCACTAAGAATCCTTTACTGCAAGACGTGAACAAGGGCTGGCTGCAACACCTGCGCGAGAATGCCAAAGAGCGTGTGATGGACAGCGGCAAGGATGCCGGCAAGGTCGTCATCGGTCAAGGTGGCGATTATGAAAACCTTGACGCCGCCGTGTTCGACGCCATTACCTTGCTGGATCCTTGGTTCCGGGAAGATTCCGGTCTGGTCGTCATAGTAGGCCGCGAGCTGCTGCACGATAAATACTTCCCGCTGGTAAATACCAACCACCGGCCCGAAGACACCCTGGCAGTTGACATCATCGTCAGCCAGAAGCGCATCGGCGGCCTGCAAGCAGTTACCGTCCCCTACTTCCCGCCGAATGCCTTCCTAATCACCCGTTTCGACAACCTGTCCATCTATTACCAAGACGGCGCCCGTCGCCGCCAGGTACTGGAAAACGCCAAGCGCGACCGCATTGAAAACTACGAATCGTCCAACGACGCCTATGTAGTCGAAAACTACGGTATGGCCGCTTTTGTTGAAAACATCGAAATAAAGGCAGCTTAACAATGGCGCGCCTCAGTCCAGCCCAACAGCATTACCAGCGCGTCACGGCAGCGAAAGCCGCCGCCGCTGCTGGCCCCGGTGGCGAAGTCTTCGGCAGCGCCTATGAACTCATGTGCGCCAAGCTGATCAGCGACCGGCAACGCCTCAAGAGCATCCAATCCATAGAGCGCAAGATTGCCGTCAAACGGGAAATGCTGCCGGAATACCAGGATTGGATTGATGGCGCGCTCGGCGCCGGCAACGGTGGCGAAGACAAGGTACTGACCACCGTCCTTGTCTGGCACATCGATACCGGCGACTATGCCCGCGCCCTGCAAATCGCTGCCTACGCCCTACAGCACAACATGAGCATGCCGGATCAGTACAACCGCGACATCGCCACCATGCTGCTGGATGAAATCCCGGACGCCTTCCTGCAAGGCAAGGCACCGCCCGAAGCGGACGGCGTCGCCATTCTCAACAACGTAGAAAGCCTGACTGACGGCAGGGACGCACCCGACCAGGCCCGCGCCAAGCTATACAAAGCCCTCGGCTATGTGCGCCTGGAGAGTACCGGCGAAGCCGATCTGACAGAGGAACAGCTCCCCGCCGCCAATGCCGCGATGGTGTATTTGCAACGCGCCCTGGATCTGTTCAACGGCATAGGCGTCAAGAAAGACATAGAAAAGCTGGAGCGGCGCATCAAAAAGGCCACTTCAGCATAAACGAGCACCCCCCGGCGCACGGCGGCGCGGGTTGATTGCGGTTTTGAGTAACTTAGCATGACGCCCGCCCACCGCCGTCTTTTGAGAGAATCACCATGTCATTCATCGCCAACCAGCCAGTAAAGACCAGCACCGACCCGGCATCCAACATCGTAGAGAACGACGGCTGGTTCCCCGACATCGATCTGGAAACCATGCGCGACAACATGCGCCTCGACGGTACGGTCACGACACCGCGCCTGATCGATGCCACCGTAGCCGCCATCATCTACGCCAACCGCGAACTGTCGGACTGGAAAAAATTGCAGATCACTGCCGGCTATGCCAGCCTGGCCGAAGTGCCGGCAGACAAGGTGAACCGCGAAAGCATGCTGGTATCGCACTACATCCGCGCCGTCTATTGCACTGCCAAGGCCGACCTGATCGAGCGCTACAAAGACTACGACACCACCAGCACCACGCTGAACGAAAAGAAAACCACTAACTACCTGGACAGCGCACCGGATGAACAGCGCCGCAATGCGCAGTGGGCCATTGCCGACATCCTCGGCGTCACCCACATGACCGTAGAGCTGATCTGACATGAAAGTACGCGCTCAACAACAAGACACCATAGACGCACTGTGCTGGCGTCATCTTGGCGTCACCGCGGGCGTCGTGGAAAAGGCTTTGCAACTCAATCCAGGCATCGCCAAAAGCGGCGCATTCATCCCGCACGGCCAGGTAGTCATATTGCCAGATCCGCCAACAACAACAGCCACCGTTCCAACGATTCAACTGTGGGACTAGATAGACAAAAAAATCATGAACGAGGAAATCATCAAAGCGACGCCGCCGATTGCCATCAGCACCATCACCCTGCTGGGCGTGCCTCTCAATGAATGGGTGTTCATTCTGACCATCATCTACACCTTGTTGCAGTTGTTTTTCACGCTACGCGACAAGGTATGGCGCCCCTGGAAAACCAAAAAGGAGGAACAAGCAAATTGAATGCTGAACTACGCAACCGCCTTGCGGCGGCAGGCCTGGCGCTGGCCGTGCCGCTGATCGTCTACTTTGAAGGCACCAAGACCGTCGCCTATCTGGATCCGGTCGCCATACCTACCATTTGCCGGGGCCATACTGGAGGCGTCAAGCTGGGCCAAACCGCCACGATGGACGAATGCGATGAAATGACTGCCAAGGATTTGCTGAAGGCCAACCAGGCAATCAATTCCTGCATCCTGGTCCCGCTGAATGAGCACCAGCGCTCCGCGTTCGCCTCCTTCGCATTCAATGCTGGCGGCAGCGCATTTTGTGGCTCGACGATGGCGCGCAAACTCAATGCCGGCGACTACACCGGCGCCTGCAATGAACTGCCGCGCTGGATCTACGCGCAAGGCACCGTGCTGCCCGGCCTGGTCAAACGCCGCGCAGCAGAACAAAGCCTGTGCCTAGGGAAAACGCCATGATCAGCATCCTAGACCCGCGCCTGTGGCTGGCAATCATCGCCGTCGCCATCGTGTCCTATGCCGTAGGCGACTACCGAGCCACCAGCCACGCCAGAACCGCCATCCAAGCAGAATCGGCAATCCAGCTCGCCGCAGACACTACCGACACGCTGGAAACAGAAAGGCTGATGAATCGCAGCCTGGCCGCCAAGGCCGACCAATACCATCAGGACCTACAAAATGAGAGAGCAAAACATAATCGCTTTGTCGATGGCGTGCGCGCTGGCACTATCCGGCTGTCAATCCCTGTCAGCGCCTGCCAAGGCCCCGAAAGCCCAGATGCCGCCCCTGTCGCCGGAAGTGGGCACGAAACGCGAGCCCAACTTACGCCAGAGGCTGGAGCAACTCTTGCAGCCATCGTCAACGACGGCGACGAAGGCATCCAGCAGCTAAACCAGTGCATTGACGCCTATAACACAGTCAGAGAAATCCATGTACAAGCCCGATAGCCTGCGCAAGCACCTTACCGACGCCAACCCGGATCTGCAACGCAATCCGGACAGCGTGCTGGTTTTCGTGGATAAGGGCCACCTGGTCAACAGCGGCTCCGCGTCGCTATCGTATGAATACCGGTACCAGCTCAACATCATCATTACCGACTTCGCCGGCGACGAAGACGCGATCATGGTCCCGCTGCTGTCCTGGGTGGCTGTGCACCAGGTAGAGCTGATGCACAACCCGGATCTGCGAGAAAAAGGCATCCGCTTTGTGGTGGACTACAACAACCATGAAAGCGTGGACCTGTCTATTGAGCTGGACCTGACAGAACGCGTCGTCGTCAGCAAAGGCGCCAATGGACGGCTAGATATTCGCCATCGCGCCGAACCGCAGGAGACTCCCGCCTACGATCAGCCGTTCTGGTCACTCTATGCCGGCGACAACCTGCTTGCCGAATGGCATACCCCCGAAGCATGAGCAACGACCTGCGTGCGCTAGAGCAATGGGCAGGGGCACTACTGTCACGGCTACAACCAGGCGAGCGCAAGGCCTTGACGCGGGCCGTAGCGCAGGACCTGCGCCGCAGTCAGCAGCAGCGCATTGCCGCACAGCTCAACGTAGACAGCAGTCCCTATGACCCGCGCAAGGCGAGCAAGAATTTTAGGGGCAAGAAAGGCCGGATTAAGCAAAAGAAAGCGGCCATGTTCACTAAACTAAAGACAGCCAATTATCTGAAAACCCAACAGGATGAAAACCAAATTGCGGTCGGTTTCGTTGGCCGCGTTGCGAGCATTGCGCGTGTTCATCAATATGGTTTGACTGAGAATATATCAGTTCATGGCCCTGAGTATAAATATCCTCGGCGCGAGCTTCTAGGCATTACTACGGAGGTTCGCAGGCTTATAAGAGATTCCTTCATACAGCATCTCCAAAAATTTCAGTTATAAACAACGATTTACATTTAACATTCGCATAACTTCTATTTATATTGCGACAAGTAATTTTTGGGGATAGACTAATTTGAATATATAGCAAAGAAAATTGATGCAATCTTCAAAAGGAGAATCAAAAATGAATGTCGAAACAGCGGAGCAGCAGAAAAAACGAGAAGAAAATTTGCGGGCCGCAATTCGACACGCTCTAAACAAGGAGGCAATTGTATTCTTGGGGGCTGGGGCAGCAAAATCAGCAAAATCAGCAATGGGTACTACGCTGCCTACAGGGCAAGAACTATCCGATATTTTAGCCGCTGAGTGTGGCCTGAATTCTGGGTACCCTCTGGATAGTATTAGCGAGCATTTTTTGGAGGCTAAGAGCGAAACCACGCTCATAAACGCACTTCGCAAACACCTACACGTCACAAAAATAGACGACGAGCTCGTCGCCCTCGCGTCGGTGCCATGGTCCCGTATATGGACAACGAACTATGATGACGCATTTGAGCAAGCGCTAGATGTTCATAAAACGTCCTACTATTCGTTGACTACAGCGGCTGAAGTCAGAAACGCGCAAGGCAACAAACTGATATTGATGCACATCAATGGAGCTCTAAAGAATCTCAATCACTCCCTGCCCCCCGATTTTGTACTT
This sequence comes from Betaproteobacteria bacterium, assembly GCA_013287275.1. Taxonomy (GTDB): domain Bacteria; phylum Pseudomonadota; class Gammaproteobacteria; order Burkholderiales; family Burkholderiaceae_D; genus Undibacterium. The sequence goes on along the minus strand of JABDED010000053.1, from coordinate 546 downwards.
ACTTCTCAGAGTTACGCGACTCAATCCTTTGTCGATTCCGAATGGTCCGTCATTTTCCGGAACGATCTTCAGCGCGTGAAAGCAATCATCTTTGTAGGCTACTCATTAGCTGATATCGACGTTGCGCGCCTAATATTTAATCCAGATATCGTTCGCAATAAAATTCACTTCATCGATCGCGATAAAATTGACCCGGTTCAAAACACAAAGCTCTCTAGATTCGGAACAGTGCACCCGATCGGATTAACAGCCTTTAGCAGAATACTCCGCGAAGAACAATCTACATGGGTACCACCAAATCTAGTTGAAGAATACCAGTGCTACAGTCGGTTGATAATTGACAAGGAACCGCTGACGCCCTCCGATGATTATTTTTACGATCTAATTCTAAGGGGTGTGACTCGCGACCAATTGATGCTTGCCCAATCGGAAACCCCGAACAATCCCGATTACACAGTTATCCGAGACTGCGAAGCAGAATGCATTTCGACTCTCGGGCAAACGGGGCGGTGGTCGCGATTGTAGGGTCGTTCGCCAACGGAAAAT
>JABDED010000052.1 GCA_013287275.1 Betaproteobacteria bacterium | reverse complement strand
TGTCGGCGGCATCACCATGGGCAGCGTCAGCAGCGCGTCGACGACATCCTTGCCGCGGAATTGGCAGCGCGCCAGCAGATAACCCAGGCCAGTGCCCGTCAGCAGGCAAATGCCGGTGGCCCACAGTGCGACGGTCAGCGACAGCGACAACGCCGTCCAGGTTGAACCCATAGCTCGTTCTTATATTGACAGAAAGCAGCAGTCTATCAAGGTTTGGTGAAACCGTACTTGGCAAAGACGGCTTGCGCCTCGGGCGTCAGCATGAACTCGACAAATTGGCCGGCTTCCGCCGCATTGCCGGCGGCCGCAGTCACGGCCACCGGATAGCTGATTGGTTTTTGCGTGGGCACGGTCAGCGCCACCTTCACCTTGTCGCGCTGTATCGCGGCATCGGTGCCGTACACAAAACCGGCATCCACTTCCGCGCGCGCCACATAGTCCAGGCTCTGGCGTACGTTTTGTGCCATGATCATCCTCGGCTCCAGCACAGGCCAGACGCCGGCCGCTTCCAGCACTTCCCTGGTATAGCGGCCCACCGGCACGCTGGCCGGATTGCCGATGGCGATCCGCTTGAAACCGGCCTGCTTCAGGTCGCCCAGGGTCTTGACCGTTGCCGTACTGTCGCTTGGCAAGATCACCACCAGGCTGTTGCCGACAAAATTCCTGCGGGTTTGAGTAGCGATCAGTTTTTGCGCTTCCGCCTTATCCATGGTTTCCTGGTCGGCGGAGGCAAAACACATCCACCGGAGCACCCTTGGCGATTTGCTGCAGCAAGGTATCTGACGAGGCAAAGTTGAATTGCAATTTGGTGGCCGGATGCCGGGCCTGGAAAACCGTGCCCAGTTCCCTGAACGCATTGGTCAGGCTGGCCGCGCCGGAAACCGTGACCTCGCCCGCCTGCGCCGGCGAAATAGCGGCCAACAGCAGGGACATTGACGCCACAAGGGCAAGGCCGGTTCTTTTAAAGATCATGATGGTGTCCGTGGGCAAAAGGCATACGCAAAAATCGTAATATACCCAAAAACATAGCGACTGGCAATCCGAGGGACTGGATGGAAGCACCGGAATCAAGGACTGGGGTAAACTATGTCGGATATCGGACAAGGCTGAAAGCCGCGTTGTCCTTGTTGGCGACACAGCTCCGCCCCTGTCGTCCCACTGCACACCTGGATGCCTGATATCCGGAAGTGCCGGTTTTCCCTGGAAACGGTTTTAAAGATGATGGACCTCCCGCTGCTGGACTTCCCTGCACTACTTACCCTGGCAGAAAAATCTTCCAGTATAGGTGCAGCATGCGCATGCTGCACCGTCAACCTGGATGGCTGGATTAGTGTGCCCTTGTCATTGGCGGAAGAAAATTTCCAGGAAATCGGCACCCTGCTGGAAGATCCATATACAGAGCCGACCTTTGCCGAATTCCATCCTGCAGGCACCCGCTATGACTCGCCGCTGGCGCCAATTGCGCCGCGCTATTTTCCGGCCAACCGCTGCATCGTCGCAGCATGCCTGAACTGCGGGCGGCATTATTTGCGCTATACCGAAGCCGGAGGATATTTCGTCGACCGCAGGATACGCCTGCTATCGTCCCGACTGCTGGTCGACGCGCCGCTGTAAGCGCGTTCTTTACTGCCAGCCCATTGCCTGATTGCCGTAATATGCGTGATATGCCGGCCTGATGTGATGAAGCGATTGACTAGCTTTGTTCTTTAAAGGCTTGCGTGGTCATGGGATTATTCGCGCCGGCAACCAGCGGACGTTTATCCTTGTTCGCCTTGTCCAGCAGCTTGCCTAGCCTGGTTCCCGGGGTCGCATAGGTGACCGTGGTCTTGCCGTAGTTTTTCTTGTATTCGGGATCTTGCGGATCTACTCCGCGCGGATGTATAGGAAGCACGGCCGCCACAGCATTTTCGGCGTCCTTCACCCACAGTATGAAGTCGTCATGTTTGAACAATTCTATATCGGTGACCGGCGTTGGATAATGGTGCACGCCATGGCGGCGGGGCGGCTGGCGCCGGGACAGGTGGCGTCGCGATGAACACGCTCAAGCTGGCGGTCGATATCCGCAAGACGCTGCGTAGTGAAAAGCGCGAGTTCACACTGGATGTCAGTTTCACTTCCAGCAGCGACAGCCTGGTGATCTATGGCCCTTCGGGTGCCGGCAAGAGCCTTACGCTGCAAGCGATCGCCGGTTTGCTGACGCCCGACAGCGGCAGCATACGGTTGAACGGCAGCCTACTATTTGACAGCAGCCAGCGCATCAACCTGGCGCCGCAAGCCAGGAAGACCGGTTTCCTGTTCCAGAATTACGCGCTGTTCCCGCACCTGAATGTATTGCAGAATATAGGCTTCGGCCTGCATGCCGGCTGGCGCAATCCCGGCCGGCATTTGCTGCAGGAACGGGTAGCGCACTGGCTGAAGGTGTTTGAGCTGGAGCCCGTGGCAAACCAGTACCCGCATCAGCTGTCCGGCGGACAGCAGCAGCGTACCGCGCTGGCCAGAGCCTTGGCCAGCGATCCGCAGGCGCTGTTGCTGGATGAACCCTTCGCCGCGCTGGATCCCGATCTGCGCAGCCGGATGCGGCATGAGTTGATAGAGCTGCGTTCCCGCCTGCATATTCCGCTGATCATGATCACGCACGACAGTGAAGACGTGCGCCTGCTTGGCGACGAGGTACTGGAGATCCGCGATGGCCGCATCCAGGAAAATGGCGGTACGGCAACGGCAAGTGTGCTGGCGGTCTGAACTGGCGCCGATAGTCTTGCCGCAGAATAAAATATTGCATTAATCCAAGCCTGCTTTCCGTCAATATTGCCGATATTTCACATGGCGATAGCGCCAGCCTATTAAGTCTGCTCCCGTCTTTTGTCGATAAAAATTACAAACAGGAGAGGTAAGGGCCTTTCTATCTGCGCACAGTTATCAATTTTGTTAGCTAAGTTTTTGATTTTGCAATATTAATTTTTTGATATTCAAAATTGGCCTGATATATGCTTTGGCAATCATCGAGATTTAGAAATTCCGGCATGCAATGAATTTGCATCACCGTGCATATAGTTATTTTTTCTTCCCAGCAAAGTTTCTTTGTTCGTTTATTTAAATAAGCACACAAGAATCCATGCAAGCTATTTACCCCGAGTTTATATCTGCCGGCAAATTGCACTTGCTGCGGCCGGTTGCGTCGATGTTGACGGGCGCTGCGCTTTGCGCATTGTTCAGCGGCTGCGGGGGCGGGAGGGAGAGTTCGGCGCCGAGTAGTGCGGCGGAACGCAATCTGGTGGCCGCCGATCTTCCTGCGCTCGGAGATTGCCTTGGGCAGATCGATACTGCATTGGTCAAGGATCCAAGGCAGCATGCGCTGGGCCTGGCCTGCCTGCAGGGCACCTTGCGCGGATTGACGGCCGACGGCAGCGCCTGCGCCTTGCAGGTCGATGCGGAGAGCGGCGTTTTCCGTTTTGAATATGGCCGGCAAGCGGTCAGCATCAAATGGCAGGACATCGTTTTTCCACCCGGCGGCCCGGCAATCCACAATCTTGAAAGAGCCGGCGCTGCCGCCCGGCCTGGCGTGCAACTGAGCCGTTTTACCGGAGGCCCCAAACCGGTCACCGAAGCGATATTGCTGCGGGCGGGCGGGCGCACCGGCGGTTCGGTTGGAATGCCGACTATCGCCTACCAATATACGGAAAATAACCAGTCCACCCAGATTGAATGCCGTTTCGGAAAATGAGGAGGCAGCGGCGAAGTGTTCGCAACAGCAGCATCGTAGAAATGCAGTATTGAAAGGTAGTAACGAAAGGTGGCAACGAAAGCAGCGCATGTATCAGAACAGGCAACCAGAAATTCTCAGGAGAAAATGATGACCCGCTATTTATCTTGCATGACGCTTGCCAGGAAATTTTTCCTGGCAATGCTTGCCGTAATTCTAGCCGCGGCATTGCCGGCGTCGGCCGCGATTGTCGGCTACCAGGACCTGGCCTTATTCAATGCAGCCTCTGCCGGATGGACCAGGACAAGTACCAATTTTGACGCCATCGCCGCCGGCACCAGCTATGCGGCCGGCGCCGGCCCGGCAGGATCCGGCTTTACGATGACGCTGGGCGGGGTAGATGCGGGAAGTAATTCCCCCACCGTGAACAACCAGTTCTGGACCACGTCCGCAGCGAACTACCTGGGCCTGGATAACGGCGACGGCGCGCTGGAGCAGGGCGATACGCTGACCTTCAATTTCCTGGCGCCTGTGCGTGCATTCGGATTTTTTGTTATAGGCATTGAAGACGTCATCGCCGGCGACTATACCTTGACTGTCGGCGCCAGTTCGATAGGTAATTCCGGCAGCGCCGCACTGACCGATAACAACGGCAGCTTTGCCTATTTCATCGGCTTTGTCGCCAATGGCGCGAACGAAAGCTTTAGCAGCGCCTCGTTCAGCGTTGCCAACCGCGGACTGCCTTTCGGCCTGCCTACCAGTATTGACGATATCGTCGTGGCCGCCGCCTCGGCGCCGGATACCAACCCGGTGCCCGAGCCAGGTTCTGCCGCCTTGATGCTGATCGGCCTATTGGGCTTGGGCGTACTGCTGCAGCGCCGTTTCGGCTTGTAAAACCCGCAAAGATAATCACAGGTGAAAATCATGTTCAAACACCAAAGCATATCCGTTGTTGCTGCGCTGCTGGCTGCCGGCGCAGGTTTCAATCCCGCGCCCGCCGCTGCCAGCAGCTTGCCTTTCCTGGGCGAGGTCGTCTGTTTTCCGTATAACTTCGCTCCCAAGGGCTGGGCCCTGGCGCAGGGGCAGCTCTTGCCCATTTCTCAGAATACCGCGCTGTTCAGCCTGCTAGGAACCAATTATGGCGGCGACGGCAGGAGTACATTTGCATTACCCGACCTGCGCGGGCGTTCACCGATTAACGCCGGCGCGGGGCCGGGCCTGACGCCGCGCGTGGTAGGCGAAATCGGCGGCAGTGAAGCCGTGACGCTAACGGCGGCCAATCTGCCGCCCCATTCGCACACCTTCGCGCCGCCAGCCGCGACCAGCGCCGGTACACTGGTCTCGCCGGCCGGGGCCGTGCCGACGGCGGATGCCAGCACCAAGCTGTATACCGGGCCCGCCAGCCCAGGCACTGCGGCGATGGCGAGCGGGGTGACAGGCGTTACCGGCAATAGCCAGCCTATCAATAATTTACAGCCTTTCCTCACTCTGAATTGCGCGATTGCGTTGCAAGGCATATTCCCTGCGCGGCCATGAACGAGCTGGCTTTCCATTTCAGGCAGTTCAAAAAAACGAATCCGCGCTAGCCAAGGAGAACCACCATGCGCCCCATTTCAAGCCGCAGCCTCATCATTTCCGCCATTCTTGCAATTGCCGCGTCCAGCGCGCCGCCGGCGTTTGCCGACGAACCGTTTCTCGGCGAGATCAGGTGCTTCAGTTTTAATTTCGCCCCCAAGGGCTGGCTACTGACTAACGGGCAGCTGTTGCCCATCAATCAAAACCAGGCCCTGTTTTCACTGCTGGGCACCACCTATGGCGGCGATGGCAGGACTACCTTTGCACTACCCAACCTGCAACGCCGCATCATGATAGGCGCGTCGAATACCCATGTACTGGGCGAAGCCGGCGGAGCGGACAGCAAGACCATATTGCCGCCCAACCTGCCGGCCCATGCCCACGTATTTTCTCCCTTGGGTTCAAGCGCGAATGGAGACTCTTTATCGCCGGCAGGGAATGTGCCGGCAGTGAAAGCGCGCACCTCGCTGTATATCGTACCCGCCCAGAATACCGGCAATGTTGCGATGGCCTCCGGCACGACCAGCGCCGCTGGCGTGAATAATCCCGCATCAGTGACGAACCTGCAGCCTTACCTGACCTTCAACTGTGCGATTGCGGCGCAAGGGGTCTTCCCGTCCAGGGATTGAATCTATATCCAATGATAAGGGATATGCCGTTACTGTATGCGCAAGACGCAAAGCATGGCGGTGCAACCAAGGAGAATGACGATGTTGAAATCAAATAAAGCCGCGCTGGTATTTGCCGCCTTGACGGCCATCAGCGCTGTGTCGGCAGTGCCCGCATTTGCCGGTGAAACCCCGTTCTTGGGGGAAATCGAATGCAGCGGGGCAAATTTTGTGCCGCTAGGTTTTATGCCTCTAGACGGCCGCTTATTGTCGATAGCGGAGTTTGATGCTTTGTTCAATCTGATCGGCACCACTTACGGCGGGGATGGCCAGACCACCTTTGCCTTGCCGGATATGCGCGGACGCGCGATAGCGAGTGTCGATGCAACGGACAGCAGGTTCGCCATCGGCAGCGCTGCAGGAACGGAAAGCGTGACGCTGACGTCCAGCAACCTGCCCACCCACACTCACAGCTTTGCCGCACCGGCCGCCACCGCAGCGGCAACCGCCGGTTCGCCGGTAGGCGCGGTGCCCGCCACCAAGTCGCCGCTGACCCTGTATGCCGCGGGCAGCGCGGCAAGCACACAAATGGCGCAAAGCACGACCGCCAGTGTGGGCAGTGCTGCGCCTGTCTCTAACGTGAAGCCCTTCGTTGCGCTCACCTGCTACATCGCGGTGTTCGGTATTTACCCCTCGCCAAACTAGCGAAGGACATGTGACGGCAAACTCTGCGCTGGCGGTGCAGAGTTTGCCGGCTGGCGCATAAGCTGGCAAATCACGCTGGCTGCATCGCGTCCTGGGCCTGGCTTTCGGCTATGGTGTCTGCAACCAGCTGCTCCGCTACTCCCAGCAATTGGGCGACCGTGCGCATTGCATGCTCGTGGCTGGAACGGCAGGAGTAGGTATTCTGGTATTCGTTGATGATTCTTTGCTTGGAAATGATCATGAGGAGTAATGGCTTCTTTCTATCATAGGAATTAAAATGGAACGGGGCTTTCACCATGTCCCCCATGGGGCCGTATAGCGATCGGCCGGCGCTCTCTTACTGCCAGCACACCGTGGATAAGCTGGGCACTCCTTTATCGCAGCGCTATAGACGCCTGGAACCGATGTCATCCTGCTGTGGCGGAAATGGGTTCCCCCTGGTCCGCCAAAATCCTGCAAGGCATGCAGTCCGGCTACCGTCCCCACCAATGAGCCTTATAGTTCAGATATGACGCAGGTCTAATGTGGGAGTGCGGCGGTAGCGGCTGCTTTTCCTGGTGTTTCTTAGGTTTCTGATATTTCTTCGCATCGGCGGATTGGTGATTGACTGCCGATGAATGAATTATACATGAATGGATATTTATGTCAATACGCGAATGAATTTAATTTGAAAATAATTTATTCGCGTATAGATTTGTTGCAGACATCCCGGCAGTACATCCTTGTGCATGGCAAAACCGGGAAGGAAGAACGCCAGAATGTCCGGCTAGCAGGCGTCCCGGCAAGAGTAGGGGCGGCGCGAGAATGCTGGCGCCGCTGGAAGGATCAGATTTCCGGGCGCTTGCCCGCACTTTGCTGCAGCTTGACTTTGGCATTGGCCAAGTTGGCCTGAGCCTGCAGATAGGCCAGGTAGATGTCGTCCGCAGTGCGTTGCGCATTCAATAGGTCCAGCAATGAGGCCGCACCCTTACGGTAGCTCAGGCGCACCCCTTCCAGCAGGCGTTCAGCGTCATCCAGCACATGTTCCCGGTAGCTTTGCAGATTTTCCGCCGCGGCCTGGTATTGCAGGAAGCTGGTACGGACATCCGTTTCCGCTTTCAGCAGCACCGAACGCATCTGCAATTGCGCCTGAGTCAGGGCCGACTGCGCCTGCACCAGCTCCCCGTTTTGCAGGCGCGATAGCGGAATAGGGATGGTCACGGTCAGGCCCAGGGTGTTGGAATGCTCGGCCGGGGAATTGGTCACGGTCCCTCCCGCATCCATCACAGGGTAGATTCGGGGCGTATTCTTGACGCCGACGTTCACGACCGGGTCTATATAGCGGTTGGCCTTGGCCAGATCGATATTGTCCCTGGCGTTGTCCATGCCGGATTTGGCCGCCAGCACGTCTTCGCGACTTTCCAGCGCGCGGCGGGTCAGCGCGTCCACATCGTCTGCCAGTTGGTCTTGCCCAAATTCGCAGTTGATCTGTTCTCCCAATATGTCCCGGTAAGGCTTGCCCAGGAAGTTGGACAGTACCATCCCTGCCGCCGCGGTGTCGGCGCGCGCGCTGACCACGTCGGCGCCGAAGCGGTCGGCCTCTACCCGGGATTGCACCAGTTCCAGTTTGCCGATATCGCCGGCCTTGAACCGGATCTCGTTGGCGCGAACTGTCGCGCGCATCGCATCCAGGCTGGATTCGCGCCGCTTCAGCGCCGCAGTAGAGCGGCAGGCTTCGACGAAGGCGCCTGCGGCATCGGCAAACAGTTGGCGCCTGAATGCGCCCACCGTGGCATCCGTCAGGCGGACATTGCTTTCGGCCGCGCGGATGCGCGCATTGCGCTTGCCAGCCGTCTCCAGGGTGAAAGCCAGGCCCGCGATCGCGGTGGTCGCCGTGTTATTATAGATTAAACCGTACAGCTCCTTTGAGTCTATGCCGGCAGTCAATTGCGGGTCCGGCCTGACGCCGGCGATGGAAACCCCGGCCTGGGCGCTGGTCAGCGTTTCGCGCTGTGCCTGCAAGTCCAGGTTGTTCTGCTCCACCGCCGCCAGGTAGCGCTGGAAGCCGGATGCTGGGGACGATGCTCCGGCGTCTGCCTGCGGCTGGCAAAATGCGGCGGGGGCGATTGCCAATAGCAGCAGGGGCGCCAGTTGCAGGCGGAATTTATCAAAAGAAATGCGTTGCATGTTGTATTCCTAAACCGGGCCGGATGCAGGTGTATTGCCGCCGGCGGCGAGTTTGCTATCCCTGTTTTGCAGGTAGTTCTCAATCAAATAGTAGAGCGCGGGCAGCCATACCAGCGTCAATCCGGTGGCGGTAATCAGGCCGCCTACGACTACCGTTGCCAGCGGGCGCTGCACGTCACTGCCCAGTCCGTGCGCGATGGCAGCCGGCAGCAGGCCCAGTGCCGCCACCGATGCAGTCATCAGCACCGGTCGGAAACGCTCGCGTGCACCCTTGATCACCACGTCTTTCAACGGCAGGCCTTCTTCTTGCCGCAGGCGGTTCAGGTTGGACACCATCAAGATACCGTCCATCACCGCCACGCCGAACAGCGCGATAAAGCCGACTGCGCTGGATACGTTCAAGGTCATGCCGCGCAAATGCAGCGCCAGCAAGCCACCGAGTGCGCCCAGCGGCACCGCCATCAAGATCATCGCCGGTTGCCGCAAATTCCTGAACTGGCCAAACAGCAGCACGAACATCAAGGCCACCACTACCGGCAAGATCACCGCCAGCCTTGCCTGCGCCCGCTGCTGGTTTTCGAACTGGCCGCCCCAGGTGATCTGGAATTTGGAGTGGTCGTATTTGACCTTGGCTTCCACCTGGCTCTTGGCATCATCCAGGAAAGACGCCAGGTCGCGTCCCTTCAGGCCCAGGCCCACCGTCAGGTGGCGTTTACCCATCTCGCGCGTGATCGTGCTTTCGCCGTCATCCAGGCGTATGCTGGCCACCTGCGCCAGCGGGATCCTGGCGCCGGTAGAGGAGCTCAGGGTCAGATTGCCGATCGCCTCCGGATCGCTGCGCGATTCCTTGGTATAGCGCACGCCGATATCGTAGTGGCGCTCGTCGATGAACAACTGCGAAACCGGCTTGCCGCCTATGCCGGTACCTATCAGGTCGGCGATGTCGGCGACATTGATGCCGTAGCGCGCAGAAGCCGCGCGATCTACTTCTATCCTTACTTGCGGCAGCGGCGGTTCCTGCTCGATGATGACGTTTTCGGCGCCGGGCACGGTATTGAGCGCCTCTTCAACTTCCTTGGCGATACGGCGCGACTCCTTGAAATCATTCCCGTAGATTTTAGCCACCAGGTCGCTATGCGCACCGGCCAGCTTGTCCAGCACGCCGTCTATCATCGGTTGTGTGAAGCCGACATGGATGCCCGGCAATTGCGCGAAACGCTGGCCCATTTTTTCTATCAGCTCCTGCTTGCTCCAGCCGGATTTCCAGGTGTCGTAGGGATGCAGGGTGACGCTGACCTCGATATGCGACGGCGTCCACGGATCGGTGCCCTCGTCATTGCGCCCCAGTTGCGTCACAATCGCCGCCACTTCCTTGAATTCCATCGTGGCTCGCCGCAGTTCATTTGACATGCTGGCGGCCTTTTCCAGTGAAATCCCCGGCGGCAGCGTGACTTGCAGCCAGATCGAGCCTTCATCCAGCACCGGCAAAAAGTCTCGCCCTATGGTTGCGCCCATGCCTACCACGGCGGCCACCGCAAACAGGAAGGCGCAAATGGTCAGGCGTGATGAATTCACTGCCCCCGACAATACCGGCTGGTAGATGGACGCCAGTTTTGCCAGCGCCGGATTATGGAACAGCTTGCGCGGTTTCTTGTAGGCCTGGTAGGCCAGGCCCGGTATTAATATAAGCGAGACGACCAGGGCGCCCAGCAAGGCGAAGCCGATCGCAAACGCCATGGGAGAAAACAGCTTGTATTCAATGCGCTGGAACATGAACAGCGGCAGGTAGGCGGTAATGATGATCACCATGCCGAAGAAGATAGGTTTACTGACCTGCAGCGTGGCGCGCATCACGTCCTGCGGCTTCAGCGGCTTGCCGCCGTCTTCTTCAAACTTGCGGAGTATCTGCTCCATCACGACGATCGCGCCGTCCACCACGATGCCAAAATCGATGGAACCCAGCGACAGCAGGTTGGCCGGGATCTTGAAGTGATGCATGAAGATGAACGCGGTCAGCAGCGACATCGGTATCGTCACTGCCACGATCAGCGCCGCGCGCGGGCTGCCGAGGAAGAGCAGCAAGATCACAGTCACCAGGAACATGCCTTCCAGCAGGGTCTTGCCTACCGTGTGCAGCGTGGCTTCCACCAGCATGGTGCGGTCCAGATAGGGCACCACCTTCACATCCTTGGGCAGGATATTGTCGTTCAGGTCGCGCACCGCTTCGTGCACGCCTTCCAGCACCTGGGTAGGGTTTTGTCCTTTCAGCAGCAGGGTGATGCCCTCTACCGTATCGGGATTTTCATTCTTGCCCAGGATGCCGCTGCGCTCCTGGTTGCCCAGTCGCACGTCGCCCAGGTCCCGGATCAAGACCGGCACGCCGTTTTTTTGCGTGACCACGATATTGCCCAGATCGTCCAGCCCGCTGATCAGGCCGACGCCGCGCACTACAAAGCCCTGCTGGCCGCGCGTCAGGATGCTGCCGCCGGCGCTGGCATTGTTGGCGCTGATCGCCTGCGTCACCTGCGCCAGCGACAGATTATATTTGCCCAGTTTTTCGGGATCGAATTCCAGCAGGAACTGGGTAGTGATGCCGCCGAAGTTGGTCACGTCGGCCACGCCGGCCACCTGCTTCAGGCGCGGGATCACTTTCCAGAATTGCAGCTCCGACAACTCGCGCAAGTCGCGGCTCTTGGATTCCAGCGTGTAGCGGTAGATCTCGCCGATAGGCGAGGTCAGCGGATCCAGGCCGGGCTGCGCGCCATACGGCAGCGTCACCGCGCCGATGCGCTCTTGCAGGCGCTGGCGCGACCAATAGTCTTCCACGCCGTCCTGGAATACCACGGTGATCAGCGACAGGCCGAAAGTGCTTTTGGAACGCATCACGTGCATGCCGGGCGTGCCCATGATCTCGCGCTCCAGCGGGATGGTGATCTGTTTTTCCACTTCTTCGGCCGCCAGCCCGGCGACCTGGGTGACGACCTGCGAGGTGGTGTCGGCGATATCCGGATAGGCTTCCAGCGGTAGCTGTTTCCAGCAATACACGCCATACAGCGCGACCAGCGCGAATACCAGCCAGACGATGCCGCGCCGGGCAAAGCTGACCTTGACGATATTTTCAATCATTGAGAAGCACTCCGTCTTTTGCGACGATCTTCTCGCCTGCTTTCAGTCCCGACAGGATTTCCACATTGTTGCCGGCCTGCGCGCCCGTTTTTACGATGCGCGGCTCATACACCCACGGCGATTTTTCAACAAATACGCGGGTATTGAAACCGTTTTGCACCAGTGCGGAAGCGGGCACCGCGGGCGCAGCATGGGCCTGCCCGCTGAACACTACCTTGGCAAACATGCCCGGCTTGAAGCGGCTGGACTGGTTATCGATCGCGATGCGGACCTTGACGGTGCGAGTATCAGGATCCAGCACGTCGCCTATATAGCGCACCTTGCCTTCAAAGCTCTCGCCTTCAAACGCATTCACCGCTATCTTGGCGGACTGGCCTATGAAGACCAGCGGCAGGTCCTTTTCCTGTATGCTGGCCGCCAGCCACACCGTGGACAAGTCGGCGACAGTCATCAGCGGCGCATTGGTGTCGTTCCAGAAGCCGCCTTGCGAGCCCGTCAATTCTATGACCTTGCCCGAGATCGGCGAACGCAGCTGGTAGGTTCGCCCTGAACCTCCGCCCAGCGATGCGCCGAGCTGGGACAGGCGGGACTTTGCCCGGTCCGCTTCGCTGACCGCCTGCGCATAGTCGCTCTCGGCCTGTTCCAGGTCCTTGCGCGCGGCTATCTCCGCATCGGCCAGGTCTCTCTGCCTTTGCAGGTTGCGCTTGCTCAAGTTCAGCGCTGCCTGTGCCTTGCCGGCATCGCTGTAGGCGCTTGCCAGATCGGCCGAGTCTAGCGAAAACAGGGCGTCGCCGGCCTTGACCGTATCGCCGAGCCGCTTGTTCAGCTGGACGATGCGCCCCGATACTGGAGGCACTACCTTGATCAGCCTTGCCGCATCTGCCTCTATCGTGCCGGGGACGCTGATGGCGCGTTCTATCGACAGCTCCGCGACCGGAGCGACGGTGATCGTTTTGCGCAGCGGCGACGACGCCGGCAGGCGGATATAGGCCCCATCCCTGACCAACGGCGCCGTAGATGCACTGGATGCACTGGATGCAGCATCCGTGCCGGCTGCCGGTTCTTCCTTTTTGCCGCAACCTGATAATATGCCGGCAGAAATTATTCCGGCCGCCATCAGCGCGCCGGCTTTCCGGCTTAATGTATTCTTCTTCATCTCAACCCCAATGTCGGACGGCCGATCATGAGGAAAAGGCGCGCCTGATTGCAAAAAATTTTGACAGAGGATAGCAAGGCATCCTGTCGTGAGCATGACGGGAAGCTGACAAAAACCTGACAAGCGGCAGAAACACGATAATTGGCGTAAAAGCTGTTGGCATAAGGGTAAAATGTCATCAATCCGTCATACTCAACCTCGGTTCGCAATGGAATTTTTATGCACGTCTTACTGGTAGAAGATGATTCCGTAATTGCCGACGGCATCACGCGCAACTTGAAAGCACAGGGCATGGCCATTGACGTCGTGAATAACGGCATCGATGCGCTGTCGGCATTGCAACGCTCTGAGATCTCGGTCATGGTGCTGGACATAGGCATCCCCGGCATAGACGGTTTTGAAGTCATCCGCCGCCTGCGCAGTACGGGCAACCACTTGCCCGTGCTGTTGCTGACCGCGCGCGACTCCATCCAGGACCGGGTACACGGCCTGGAACTGGGGGCGGACGACTACCTGGTGAAACCCTTCGCCACGCCGGAACTGGTTGCGCGCATCAAGGCTTTGGTGCGCCGGAGCGCGCCGGAGACTGTCAAGCTGCAGCTGGCGGGCCTGTCGCTGGACCAGACCTCCAAGCGGGCCAGGGTCAATGAGCAGCCGATAGAATTGTCGGTGCGCGAATGGGCCGTGCTGGAATACCTGATGCAGCAGGCGTCGCGCGTGGTGTCCAAGCAGCAGATCATCGATGCGATCCTGCCTTGGGGCGAAGACATTACGCTGAACGCGGTAGAGGTCTATGTATCGCGCATACGCATCAAGATTGCGGATGCCGGCATTACGATACGCACCATACGCGGCTTCGGCTATATGCTGGAAAAGGCGGAAACATGAAATCCAGCATACGCATCAGCCTGCTGAAATGGCTGATCATGCCGCTGCTGATTATCAATGTCGTCGCCGCCGTGCTGATCTACAGGCTGGCCTGGGAACCGGCCAATGACGCATTCGACCAGGGGTTGACCGACACTGCCTGGGCGCTGGTGCCGCGCCTGAAACAACTGGACGGCGAAATCCTGATCGACCTGCCGCCGCAGGCGGAGCAGGTCTTGCGCGTCGGCCATTTTGATCCTATCTATTTCGTGGTGCGCAATACAAAAGGGCAAACGATAGCCGGCGACGGCGATTTCCCGTCGCTGCGCACCAGCCAGAGGCTGGATGACCCGGGCGCCTACGATGGCGTCATGCGCGGCGGCGCCATCCGCGTGATTACACTGAAGGCGATGGTGGGAACCGAGGCGGTGTCCATAGGCGTGGCCGAAACCCAGCGCCGGCGCAACGATATCCGTGCCGAGATTTTTGTCACCTTGCTGTTGCTGGAAGGCTTGCTCGCGCTGATGTCGCTGGCCATCGTGTGGCTGGCGGTTTCCAGGGGTTTGCATCCGTTGAAGAAAATGCAGGCCGACCTGGATTCACGCAGCTATAACGACTTGTCGCTGATCGCGGCGGATAACATCGCGCTGGAACTGCGTCCCGTGGTCAACGCCTTGAATGACTTGCTGACCAAGGTGCAGGTGGGCGCCGCAACGCAGAGGAATTTTGTCGCCGATGTTGCGCACCAGCTGCGCACGCCGCTGGCGGGCCTGAAGATGCAGATAGAGTGGTTGCAGCAACGTTATATGGCAGAAACCGAGACCAGCCATTCTATTCATCTGATGATGGCTTCGGTAGAAAGGCTGATACGCCAGACCAACCAGTTCCTGTCGCTGGCGCGGGCGGAACCCAGCCAGTTTGAGCAAACCCATCTGGAACAGGTGGAACTCGACAAGCTGGTGGCAGAGTCGGTCCAGCATTTTATTGAAGAGGCAGACAAGAAAAGCATCGACCTTGGTTTCGATTTACACGCCAGCAAGATCAGGGGCAACCGCTTCCTGCTGCGCGACATGATAGACAACCTGGTCGACAATGCGATCCGCTATTCGCCGCCGCAAGCCAGCGTTACCGTCAGTTGCCGGCAGGAGGGCGCGCAGGTGATCCTGACGGTGGAGGACTCCGGCCCCGGCATCGCCCAGTCGGAACAGGAGCTGATCTTCAACCGCTTCTACCGCATCAGCGACAAGACCACCGGCAGCGGCCTGGGCTTGTCCATCGTGCGCGATATCGCCAAAGACCATGGCGCTGAAATCAGGCTGGCTGCGGGCGCCAATGGCAAGGGAACCATTTTTTCCATTCTGTTTCCTGGGAATCCAGGCTAGCCCCGCACCCACAAGTCGCTGAACGACGCAAACCCCAGCGGCGTCATGCGCAGGCCGGCAATGTGCGGCGCCGCCTGGACTTGCTGGTACTCGTGCAGGATGGGGATGATCCAGCCTTCCTGCACCAGTTGTTTCCCAAGCCTGGCGTAAGCACGCATCCTGCGCGCGCTGTCCGGTTTTGCCTGTATCCCGGCGAGTTGCTGCTCTACATACGCATTGCACTCGTCCGACATCCAGTTCCTTAGCACGCTGTCGCAGGCAAACCACTCATAGCAGCCAAAATCCTCATCGTCGTTCAGCACTTCGGCCCCCAGCCTCAGGTCTGCATACTGCCGCCAGTCTTCACTTGCCAGGTCTTCGCAAGGCAACTGTATCAGCTTGACGGTGGCGCCCGCCTTTTGCAGCCGTGCGATGACGGCCTCGGCCAGTTTCAGCATTTCCGTGGTGTTCCAGACCACCAGCGTCAGTTGCCGTCCCTTCAGCCGGGTGTAGCGCTTGCCGCTGTTTGCTGTCCTGTGCTTCCAGTCGGCCAGCATGCCGGAAGCGGGGCGGCGGTGCATGTCGTCCGGCGCGATCAGTGTGTGCGGCGCCAGCCAGTCTGCCAGCGCCAGCCTTTGTTCTGCCGTAGCAAAATTGGGACGCCGGCTGTTGCAGACCAGGTAGGTGCAGCCGGACTGCAACTGCGACAGCATATTCCTGGCCTTGCCGGTCCTGTCCAGCATCGTCGTGTCGCTATGGCCGAACTGCAGATCAAACGGCGCAGTACCCGCCGGCGGTTCCATCATCCACAGGTCTACCTGGTCCAGCAACGCCCGTTCGCGGTAATAATCCTTGAAGGCTTGCAGCGTGATGCGGTATTCATTATTACGCACTAGCTTGAAGGGGCCGCTGCCGACCGGCATGCTGGCAAAGTCGGCCTTCCTGTGGCGCGGCACGATGGAGGCGTTGGCGGTTGCCATCCGGTGCGGCCACAGGTAGTCGGGTGCCGCCAGCTTGCAACTCAGCCTGCAGCTGAGGCTGTCGTCGCCGCTCAGCTCTACCGATTGCAGGTGCCGGTACAAGGATTGGTAGAAGGCGGGGCTGTCGCGCAGGCGCAGCAAGGTCTGCCGCACGTCTTCGCGCTGCAGCGGCGCGCCGTCATGGAAACTCAGGCCGGGCCGCAGCCAGAAATGCCAGGTGCTGCCGCCGTCTTCGGATTCCCAGTGATGCGCCAGCGCCGGCACCAGTTGCTGCGACGCGCGGTCGAACTCCACCAGGCGCGAAAAAATCTGCCGCACCAGATGCGCTTCCAGCCTGCTGACCACGTCTAGCGGGTCCAGGCTTTCCACTGCGCGATACAGGGACATGCGCAGTTGCGTGCAGTCGCCGTCGGGCAAGCCGAGGAACTCGGGCAGGCGCTCCACCAGCCGTTGCCGCTGGTCGTCGTCCAGGCTGCCGAATGCCTGCTCCAGTTCGCCTTCTTCCAGCAAGTCCGACAAGCGCGTCATCGCCGCTGTTTGCGGCGATTGCAGCGTCAGGCGCGACAGGTGGCCGCGCCCGCGCGCCGCCTCCCAGTTCAGCCAGCCTTGCTGCTGCATCTTGCCCAGCAGGATGCGCACATTGCGTTCGCTGCAATGCAATCCCCTGGCCAGAGCCGGCAGGCCGGGCTGCTCGCTTTGCCCCTGCAACAAGTCATGCAGGCGGCGGTATTGGTCTATCAGTCGCATGATAATGGGCCTGGATTAAAAGAGGAAATATTTTAATGGATTCTGTCCATTTTTATTTTCCTCTTTCGTTCGCATACTGTCCATACCGATTTTCAAGCGTTGAATTTACTGGATAAGGCCACCATGACTAATGCGAAACCGTTGCCGCAATCTGCGCGCCGCCTGCTGCTCAGCTCCTTTATCCTGATGCTGGGACGCTCGGCGGCGACGCCTTTCCTGGCGATTTACCTGACCCGTCGCATGGAGCTGGATCAGCAGCAGGTCGGCCTGCTGTTGTGCGCCGCGATGGTGCTGGCGACGCTGTTCGGCCTGTACTCAGGCTATCTGGCAGACCGCTTCGACAAGCGCCGGCTGATGGCCATGGCTGTAGCAATGATTACCTTATTGTCGCTGGCAATTACCCGGTTCAATAGCGCGCTTGCGGTTGTGCTGGTGCTGGCCTGCACCGATGCGGCAATGGCGCTGCGCAGCATCGCGCTGAAAGCACTGTTGGCCGACCTGCTGCCGGTGCAGCAGCGCTCGCGCGCATTTTCCGTCAATTACACGCTGATCAACCTAGGCTATGCGGTGGGGCCGATGCTGGGCAGCCTGGTGCTGGGTTTTGGCGACGCCTGGCCGTTCTATATCTCCGCGGTGTTTGTGATGCTGTCGTCGCAGGCCGCGCCGCGTCCGCAATTTTCTCCCGTGGTGAAACCGGGAAAAGAGGCGGTGGCTGGCGCCCGGCCCAGCTTCAGGGCCACATTATTGTTGCTGAAGACTGACCGCCAGTTGCGGCTGTTCACGATAGGCAGCCTGCTCAGCGCCTTTGTCTATGGACGCTTTGTGATCTACCTGTCGCAGTACCTGCTGGTGTCGCAGGGAGCGGCGCAGGCGTCGACGCTGATTCCCTACCTGATCATGACCAATGCCGTCGGCGTGGTTGCCTTGCAATATCCCCTCGGTAAATTCATCCGTGGCGACAATGTGATGCGCTGGATAGGCCTGGGTTCGCTGATGTTCGTGCTCGGCTTGCTGGGATTCATGATCGCCGACACCTTGCCGGCGTGGATAGCGTCGATGCTGCTGTTCACGCTGGGAGAAGTGATCGTGATCCCGGCCGAATACCTGTTCATCGACAGCATTGCACCGGCGGCGCAAAAGGGCAGCTACTACGGTGTGCAAAACCTATCCACGCTGGGCGATGCGTTGTCGCCGCTCGTATGCGGCGCGCTGTTGATCCATGCCGCCCCACCGGCCATGTTTGTTGCACTGATTGCCGCTGCCTCAGGTGGAGCGGCGATGTACTACGCCGGCGGGCGTAGCCGGCAACTGGTGTTGTGCAAGGTTTGATGCATGGACGGAGGGTCATTGAATACCCTGATCCGGGCGGCGGTGCGGGGAGCCGCCGCGTACGTTGTTGCAGCAAAGAAATAAAACAGGTTTTAACCCCGATTGCGACGCTGCCCCGTCTAAGTCCATAAGCCGCCTGGCCGGACTATACGGAGAACAACATGTCGCAGCGCATTTTCAATTTCATTTTTAGCCATGCCTTCATTCTTGCCCTGCTCGCAATAGGGCATGGCGCCGAAGCGCAAGCTATTTCACCGGCATTGATGCCGCAGCGCCTGATCACTACCCCCAACGGCGAGCAGGCGATTG
>JABDED010000051.1:9687-18649 GCA_013287275.1 Betaproteobacteria bacterium | reverse complement strand
ATGCTGGACACGACGAAGACTTACTGCCGGAAAAAGCAATCGGAATTTGGCGAGGAGCTTAGCATATCCCAGCGCTTTGCCGACTATTTCAGTGCATGGGTGCAGGAGCGCAGTAACCTGTCAAACGAAGCGCTTGACGACTTTAGGTTGGAGTTGCCAAACCTTCGGGCGGCGCTGGAATGGCATTTCAAGGACAGCGAGAAAATACAGGATGCGGTGAAATTCGCGGCTGCGTTCTGCCCGATGATGATGCGATTTTCACAGGTAGCCGAGTGCTCTCGCTGGGCGCAAGCCGCGCTCTCGCAGATGCCGCCCGCATTTATCGGGTCGAAATACGAACTTCGGCTGCGGGGCGCACTTGGCCAGTCCCTGATGTTCGCGAGGGGGAATGGTAATGGCGAAGCTGCAGCCGCTTTCCTTCGCAGTATCGAGATCGCCGAGCAACTGGGAGATTTTCCAAGTACCCTGCACCTGTCCAACGGTTACGCGGTCCTGCTGCATCGAGAGGGGCGCTACACTGAAGCTCTTGCGATTGCCCGCAAAGCGCAGTTTCTGTTGTCGGAACTGGATGACCCCGAGTCGCACGCCATCGTCGACTCGTTAATGGGCGTGTGTCTCGATCTGGTGGGAGATGTCAAGGAAGCCTTATTCCATTGGGAGCGGTGCTTCGCGCATACCCTGGACGTGTCTTCCGATATCAGGGAAAAGCTGGGATTCGACTACCACATCCGTGCCCTGTGCGGATTGGCGCGTAGTTTCTGGCGCACCGGCCAGTATGCCAAAGCGGTCACTGTAGCAGAGGAAACCCTGGCAAAAGCGCGCAGCCACGGCCACGCTGTCACCTACTGCATTGCTTTGATCTGGGGCGGCTCAGTGTTCGCGTACGCCCGTGATGTCGAGCGCATGGAAATGGTGGCGGACGAACTGGAACGCGCGGCGAAGCGCCACTCGCTGGATCCTTACCTGAATGTCGCCAACATACTGCGCGGGCAGATTTTGATTATTCAAGGGCATCCGGCCGACGGTGTCGAGCGCATCCGCAAAGCGATCGAAGTGCTGCATGATTGCCATTATGAAATGGTGACGAGCGTGTCACTGACCTTCATGGCCAAGGGGCTTTCCGACATGTCGCTGCATTCCGCCAGTCTTGCGACGTGTGATGAGGTAGAAAGAATGATACGGGCGGGTGGGGATTTCCTGCGCATGCCCGAGCTGCTCATTACCCGCGGCCAATGCCTGGCGGCTGTGGGGCAGCGGGATAAGGCTGAGGAGAGTTATCTGGCAGCAATTGAACTTGCCCGTTCACAGGGAGTGAAGTCCGATCAGGTTCGGGCATCTGTCGCGCTTGCCCAACTCTGGATTGGCGCCGGCCGGATAGAGGAAGCCCGCGGTTTACTCCGCCCACACATCATTGATGCCGCTGACGAGACTTCACCGGATCTGTCGCTGGCGCGAAATCTGCTCGCTTGAATTTCGTCCACCGCAGACTGGGAAAATCCGGCTCGTCAGCGAGCCTCGTCTTGAGGAGTAGTGCAATGAGCAGTGCCAATGCCAACATGGTTTCCACGGAAGCACCTTCCGAGGGGCCGATGCTGAATCGCCGTGCCATCGCCGCTGCGGTGGCATGCAATGTGCTGGAATTCTTAGACTTCGTCGCATACGCATTCTATGCCGTGCAGATTGGGCGCGCCTATTTTCCGGCAACGGAAAGTCAGATCAGTCTTCTGTTATCCGTAGCCGTATTTGGGGTAGGCTTCATCGCGCGGCCCGCCGGAGGCGTGGTCATCGGATATTACGCCGATCGCGTGGGCCGCAAACCGGCACTGCTCATGACGGCAGTCCTGATGACCTTTGCAACGCTAGGACTGGCAGTGACGCCTGGCTACGCATCCATAGGCGTCGCTGCTCCCGTCATCGTGGTTATTTGCCGGCTGATGCAAGGATTTGCGTTTGGCGGCGAAATTGGACCGTCCACTGCGTTTCTCCTTGAAATTTCTCCTTCCGGACGACGGGCTTCTTCCGTTTCCCTGCAAATAGCGAGTCAAGGGGCGGCAACAGCGCTGGCGGGCGCGATTGGATTGGCGGTATCAAGTCTTCTTGGACCGGCCGATATGGCAGCGTGGGGCTGGCGTATTCCGTTCGCTGTTGGTGCGCTGCTGGTGCCGGTCGCGCTGTACCTGAGAATAACGATGCCCGAAACCAGGGGCGCAACTGAAAGCTTGCCGATACGTAATGAATCTGCGCAGACCAGGGGGCGCGGTATCTACCTGATTCTCGGGGTGGGGGTTATCGCGGGAGGAACCGTCTCCACTTATGTCGGCAACTACATGACTACCTACTCCACGTCAGTGCTGAAGCTTCCTGTAACAGCCGGGTTGCTGGCGGCCGTGGCGGGCGGCCTGGCGACGATCGCCGGCGCTGTTGCAGGCGGCCGCCTTGCCGACAAGGCAGGGCGGTGGCCACTCATGTTCTGGCCTCGCCTGGCCGCGGCGGCGCTGAGCGTGCCGGCCTTCCATCTTCTGACGGCGCAGCCAACGATTGCGACGCTCCTTGTCGTTTCGGCCGTGCTTGCATTCCTGACGGCAGCCAATGGCAGCGGCGTCCTGACGACAATTTGCGAGCTCTTTCCCAGGGGTAGCCGTGCCACTGCGCTGGCCGTCGTTTATTCGATAGGTGTTTCGCTCTTTGGAGGGACCACCCAGTTCCTGGTGACCTGGCTGATCAATTACACGGGCAGCCCTGTTGCGCCAGCCTGGTATGTGGTTGCCGCGAGCGCGGTCGCCCTTTTAGCCGCAATGTTTCTTCCTGAAACGCATCCAAGTCCGGAAGGGAAGCGCGAGCTGGGCCCGCATTCTAAGGCGCGCACTAACATTGTCTAACAACTCACTGCCGGCCATGCCACCAGGCGACTCATAGAGCCCGGCTGCCTATGGAGCGCCGCAGACAGGCCCCTAGCCTCGCAACACTCACAACGACCAACAACGGATAACTCGATTCTTTCTCTATTTTTGACGAAGATGCAACTACAGCCTTGTCAAGGAGAGCGAAATGAGTCAGTACGAAGATCAGCACAAAGCCGAGCGTCGCGTCGCGATACTGATACACATTGCGGAACCGCTGCTTCAAGCCGGCGTATATGCAGCCCTTGCCGATGAGTCCGATCTGGAGGTCATCGGCGCGCCCTCCGCCCACATCGACAGCAGAATCGACGTTGTGGTCACGGATGGTGCGACGGCGGCCCTGATCACGGAAGACTTTCGTCGCTCCGAGCTAGGCTCAGGCCTTCAGCGTGCCCGCATCCTGATCATTGCAGCTCAAGCACGCGAACATGCCGTGCGCAGCGCCTTGAAGCAGGGAATTCACGGCTTCTTGTTGACCAGCTCCCCTGTACACGAGCTTTTGACTGCAGTCAGGACGCTTGCCTGCGGTAGGCCGTATCTCTGCGCTACGCTGGCGCAACAGTTGGCCCAGGTTGCAGAGCGCGACATATTGACCAACCGCGAGGACGAAGTTCTGCGCCTGCTGGCCAAAGGCCGGTGCAACAAATCCATTGCGCGTGACCTGGACATTGCAGTTGGGACGGTGAAGGTCCATGTTAAGTCCATCATGTCCAAACTGGATGCCAGCTCCCGGACCGAGGCCGCCAGCATTGCGACGGAGCGTGGCCTGGTGGACGTGTTTGCTTCCTCATTGCGCCATGTAAAGCCTTACTCCAATACAACGACCTGGTTTGGTTCTCTCTCGCCTCAGCCCCGCTATGCCTGATTCCAGGTTTCCCCCCCAACCGCCCATTGAAGACATCATGAAAAAATCCACTCTAACAACGGCTTCCGGTATTGCACAAAGGATGAATCGCCTTCGCGTCATCAGGTGTGGCACATGCCGCTGACTCGAGTGATTGGGCGCGGCGACCCGTCGGCCGATGCGGCCAGGCGGGCCGCCGTGAGCATGGGCAAGGGATTCCGCTATGGAAGATGAGATACGCTTGAGGGCATGGTCAGGCTACGCAGAGAGCAGCAGAAAATGGACGACCACCATGGATGCAAAAGCCGGCTTGCTAACGGCACTGAATATGGGCCTCTTGGCCCTCCTATGGTCCGGTGTAAAGATACAGGCGAGTGCAGAGGCAGCCAAAAATTTCGGAGCAGCCGCAACGGTATTCGCCATCCTGTCAATAGCGTGCGCGGTCTTGTCTGCACGCCCCAGGCAATCATTGCCCTCGATTTTTAGTGGGAAGGTCAAGTGGGTAAGCCCTTGCAATCCGATTAGCTTCTATGGTTACGTAGCAAGCGCATACGGAAGCACGGAATTCGAAAAATTCAGGCGTGACGCCGATGCCTTGACAATAGCGGAATTGGCACACGAGGCGCTCGAACAGCATTTCCTGATATCGCACGCTGTAGCGGGAAAATCGCACTGGGTGACCCGGGCCATTTATCTACTGCTGGCCGCGACATTCCTGACAGGCATCGCGCTTGTATTAGGGCTGTATTCGTGAAAACCGCTAGGCAAACTACCCCGATGCTGACAGCTGGCACCTACAAGACTCGATTAGTCCGAATTTAATCCACCAAGCTGCGTGCCAGGACCAGGTCTTGAGACGTTCCTCTTTGTCACGGCTCATCATCGCGGTCGCAAGCGCGGGCAAGGACTTGACGGCGGATAGTGGGACTGGGCGAACCGGGGCCACCAATTGGTGGCGAGCAACAAGGCCGAGGAATGTCGGCGCAGGTTCTAGCTTCCAATTTTCCTGACCTCAGGTTCCTCATCCCCAGGGCGCGTCATCAAAATAAGCAGCCGCGCGATCTTTCCGTCGCTCAAAGAGAAAATAAAGCTAAGAACCAGCGGGGAAGGTAAACCGGTTTTGTCAAAATCGCCATCAACGTTGGCCGAGAGTATCAGGTCGCCAAAGTGCATCCGGGCTTCGATGACTTCCATGCTGAATCGCTCGCCGACGATTTCCCGGCGTATCCAATTGCCGATCGAAGCCTTTCCCCAAAAATCGCGCAGTTGGTCATTTACGTGCGCGTCGTCCGCAAAAAGGTCGATTAGCCGGTTGGCGTCATAGTCGTTGACCGCCTCCACAAAGGAAATAACGACATCGTCGACGATATCACGCCAAGCCTGCGAACCTTGAATCGGTCGGATCATGATTGCCCCCAAAGCCTATCTTGCCATCTGCCTTAACCATACCGATTTTGGGGAAATTGGTTGTTATATCTTGTTAGCGCAAGCGTCCTATATGCGCTGATTTCGGCCTATGCCAAAAGACATAGGCATTCTGGGCGATGTATCGGCTCTTGGCTTGATTCAAACTACCCCAGTGCATGTGTCCGTCAATACCAGAAAGACGCGAGAGCATGCGCTTCCATCATTCTTTTTCGACGAGGTGTAAAAATGCAATCCTATCCTTTCTCCTCCTGGCGTCATATTTTTAGTGTGCTGGGTTTTGCTTCACTGGCTCTCGGTGCCATGGCGCCAAGTGCCGGTGCGGCAACTCCTGACCGTGTCAACAACGTGGTCCTCGTCCATGGCGGCTTCGTCGATGGCGGCGGCTGGGAAGCCGTATACAAGCTGCTGGCGGCCAAAGGCTACAACGTCAGCATTGTTCAAAATCCTACCACCTCGCTCGCTGCCGACGTAGCTGCCACCAAGGCGGTGCTGGACGCGCAAAACGGCCCCGTGGTACTGGTAGGCCACTCATACGGCGGTGTGGTTATTACCGAAGCGGGGAATGATCCCAAGGTTACCCGGCTAGTCTACATTGCGGCATTTCAAGCGGACAAGGGCGAATCGGTCCAGAAGCTCACCTCCAATCCGGCTCCCGGCGCGCCGGTGCCGCCCATTTTGCCGCCGGTCAATGGCTTCCTGATGCTGGACAAGGGAAAGTTTGCTGCGTCCTTTGCCGGCGACGTGAAGCATGACCGCGCCGCGTTCATGGCCAACGCCCAAGTACCTTGGGGCGTGGAAGCCCTGGCCGGAGAAGTGACCACGGCATCGTGGCGTACCAAGCCAAGTTGGTACCTGGTAGCCAAGGACGACAAGATGATCCCGCCAGATATTCAGCGCATGATGTCTAAGCGCTCAGGCGCCACAGTGGCAGAATCTCCTGGAAGCCATGCGGTATATGAGTCCAGGCCGGAAGCTGTCGCTTCCCTCATTGAAAAGGCTGCGACTGCAAAAAAATAACGCAGCACTTGCTACACGAGCCCCTCCGAACGAGACTTCGGAGGGGCATTGTGGATTCAGCATCTTCTCGACTGCCTTGAAATCCGATACTCAGCTAGTGCAAAGCTTCCAACGGAATTTTTTCTCGTTGGGAAAAAAGATGAAGTGAATTTTTTTTGCAACAAAATGGTCCATGTGATGGTCAGTACACGCTTTGCGATGAACAGCGTCGCACTGAGCTGCGCGCTGGCGATGCGCAGTGTCGGGCTTGCCGTGCTGGACAACGTGCTCGCGCAGGACAACGTTACGCTGGGGCGCCTCGTTCGCGTGCTGCCCGACTGGAGCCTCGCGCCGATTCAGGTGCACGCCGTGACCGACACCCGTTTGCTACCGGCGAGAACGCGGCTGTTTATTGATTTCCTGAAGGCGCGGTTGCGCGAGCCGTAGAGTACACAGACGGCGAATGCCTGCCCAGAAATGCGATGCTGCTGCTGACTGAAAGACACCGGGTCGACAAGGGCCGATCCCCTTGCTGTTCTGGTATCATCTGGACGGGGTCCCCCCAAGATACGCGCGGCGTCAATGTGTTACTGAGCGACTGATCGATATAGGGGATGATGGCTTGCCCGCCGAGGCCAATAAGGCCGGTGTTGCGCGTGGCGTCGCGGCTGGGGGGCGCCGGCTGCGGTGACTGCGGCCATGGTATCAACAACAGTGTTAACAGGCTTTTCAGACCCCAGGCTCACGTAAATTCGGATTACACATAAACAAGGCCATGCCATGGAGCCTCTTCCATTTGACCTGAATAATCTACATTTCTTTGTCATGGTCGTCGAGCGGCGCGGATTCACCGCTGCGGCAGATTTTCTGGGAGTGCCCAAGTCCAAGGTCTCCCGCCACGTGTCGGATCTGGAGGCATCGCTAGGAACGCGCCTGCTCCAGCGCAATTCGCGCAAGCTGGTCCTGACCGAGGCAGGCAGTGAATTCTACGGGCACTGCGTGGCCATGCTGGAGCAGGCGCGACTGGCGCATGTGGCCATGCAACACCGCGCGGGAGCTGTTACAGGAACGCTGCGCGTCAGCGTTACGGTAGCGGTCGCTGACCTGTTGCTCGCCAAGGTTTTACCGTCTTTTCTTGCCGCTTATCCGCAAGTCAAAGTGGCGATCCAGGCCACTAACCGTAACGTCGATTTGTTTGAAGATCGCATCGACATCGCTGTGCGCGGAATGAAGGCGACCCCGGAATCCTCCGACCTGGTCCAGTCCAGGATCTGCACTGTGCGTTGGGGGCTATTCGCAAGCCCTGGCTACTTGGCGAACAAGCCTGTTCGTTCCGTCGTTGATTTGGAAATGGCCGATGCCCTCATGTACCGGTCGCTGGACGAAACGGACAAGAATTGGACCTTGTACAAATCCGACAATAGCGAACTGCTACAGCGTACCAATGTGCAGTTGCAAAGCGACAACCTGGCAACGATCAAAAGCGTTGCGCTCGCCGGCGCCGGTATCTGCGAGCTTCCCGTATATGCGTGCCGGGACGAACTGGCTAACGGCACGCTGATCCATGTGCTGCCCGAATATCGCTCCCGCTTTGGCCGTCTGGTATTGTTATTTCCGTCGCGCCGGGGGATGACACCGGCCGCCAGGCGGTTCGCGGATCATTTGCGGTCTGCCTTGTTTTCCCTGCTCCGTTCCGACGAACGCTTGGAGCAAGAGGACGGCTATTAGGCCACGGCTACTAGGCCAAGGCTTGGACAGAGTGGTGAAGTTCTGCGAGCCTCGCCCCCGGTTTATTTCCAGTCTCATCCGGTAAGGTTCCATTTTTTAGAACGATCCGTTACGCCGCGGCCCATTGTTGGGAACGATGACATCTCCTATATTGCTTCCATGGCGACACGCCATTGAAATGCAAACTTACCAGGAGAAAAAATCATGAAACTCGCACAAATGTTCCGTCAGGCAGTTCCGGCCCTCGCATTGGCGCTGGCCGCCTCGCTATCCGTACAAGCAAACGCCTCCGCCGCTGACAAGGGCGCCAACGTAGATGTCCGGGCTGTCCAAAATGCCCATTACGAGCACCTTACGCGGGACAACGCCGTCCTGCTCATCGTCGACCACCAAGTGGGCCTGTACACCGGGGTACGCGACATCGACACCTTGCAGCTTAAGCACAATATCGTGGGACTCGCGAAGGCAGCACAGGCCCTGAAAATTCCCGTCATCGTGACAACCACGACCGAAAAAATGTGGGGGCCCATGATTCCGGAGTTGCAGGAAGCCTTACCCGGCATGTCACATATCGAGCGCACCACCGTGAATGCCTGGGAAGATCCGCGGGTGGTCGCAGCAGTGAAGGCGACCGGCCGCAAGAAACTGATCATCACCGGTGTTTCGACTGACGTTTGCCTGACGTTTCCTGCCATCTCGGCTCTGGCCGACGGTTACAGCACCTACGCGGTGGTTGATGCTTCCGGCGCATTTACCAAGGAGCAGGCTGATCTGGGCGTGATGCGCATGGTGCAGGCAGGCGTCATTCCGGTCGGCTATTCCAATGTCGCCGTCGAGATACTGGGCGACAATGCCGCCCCGGAAGCCAATGCGGTCTACAGCGCCCTGAGCATGCCGTTTGCCGGCCTGGTCTACAACCTGAACCAGTATTTCTCGCACAAATAGTCGAAGCTTGGAGTACTCAGCTTGAAACGCCGCTCAGCATATCGGGCGGCGTTGCTTGTGGAAATAAAGAAGGACATAAAGCCATGAATACCGAATTAGCCGACCGCACGTTCAGCTTGTC
>JABDED010000051.1:0-9677 GCA_013287275.1 Betaproteobacteria bacterium | reverse complement strand
TTGGCCGGAAGCGGAAGGTTTAAAGTCTTGTTTTGGTCCAGGAACACGTCGATCATCAAGAACGGTTGCGGAAGTACAATCGGCGACCATTTTTTTGCGCATAGCTTCCGCCGCAACGAAATCGGCGGCGTGATGAACCCCGTCTTGATGCTCGACCACTTCTGGATGAAGCGCGACACCTTCGGCTGGCATCCGCATGCAGGCATTTCCGCAGTCACTTACGTGTTTGAAGATTCAAAAAGCGCACATCACAATTCGGATTCGATGGGAGACGATAATTCCCCTATTTATCCCGGTTCGCTTCACTGGATGGCCGCCGGCTCAGGCGCCATGCACAGGGAGCGGCCGGAAGGAGAAGATGCGTTGGTGCATGGGTTGCAGTTTTTTGTGGAGCTGCCTGGAGAAAGCAAATCAGCCCGCCCGTATTCAGTCCACCTGGCCTCTGATCATGTGCCCGAAATAGTCAAAGATGGCTCCCGCATTCGCGTCGTGGCCGGTCAGTTTGACGGCGTTCGGTCGCCGATTGTACTTCCGCAACCGTTCTTGATGATCGACGTGTTCCTGGACCAAAACAAGACTTTAAACCTTCCGCTTCCGGCCAACTGGGGAGCGTGGCTGTATGTGGTACGCGGAGAAGTCGGCGTGAAAGTCGAGGGATGTACGCGGACTCTTGAAGCATTTCACAGCATTGGATTGCTGACAGGGCCTGGAAAGCGGACAGCCACAATTCAAAGCGACCTTTCGGCTCAGCTCGTGATATTGGCTGGAGCTGTCACCGAGGCCTAAGGGGGATCTATGGGGAACTGTGGCGATCCTTCACACCGGTCGCCCGCTCCAATAGCGCGGCGAAAGCAGCTGCGTAGCGCTGATAGGCGTCGCAGCCGTATAGAGCGAGGAAATCACGCTGTTCCCTCTGCTCTATACCTGCGGCAATCACGTTCAAAGCAAAACCACACGCGACATTGAACACCGGTTTAGCGCAGGTCTTTGCCTTTGCGCGCCAACGGTATCTGCAGGTTGGTAGGGCGGTTCGCTTCGGTGTCGAAGCCACGGCCATCGATGTTGCGGGCTCCCCAGAACAGTAGATCATGCGAGATGTACACCAGATCGTACTCCATGAAGTTCTTGCCTTCGGCCAGGCCAAAAGGAACGAAGGATTTGCCGAAGATGCCCTGGGTACCGCCTACTTCCCAGTGGGCGTAGCCTTTGCTCGCCACCTGGTTGAGCAAGTCGGTAAACCCCTGGATCAACGGCGTCACCTCATACGCTTCATCGGCGACAAAATCCACCTTCTGGGCGCCCGCCGCGATTGGGTGATCGCCGCTCCACACCATATGGCCCTTGATCCCGATACGCGCCAGCGGCACCTTGCCGTAGGGATCAGCTGAGTTGACGACGGTCAGTTCGAAACGGTCGCCGGCTTCGTACTTGAAGTCGCGCTTCAGGTAGAAAGGTTTGAGGGTGCCGTCCGGGTTCTTGGCTGCGCTGGGCCGGATTTCGGGAGCCAGGCTACTCCATTCGCCGACGAGGGCTTGTTTGGTCTGATCGAGGTTCATGACATGGATTCCTTGATGAAGTAGGGGGAAGTGGGCGCAGAACTGCAGGCCGAAAGGGCGAGCATGAGCCAAAAAGCGGCACAGGCAAAGGCAAAGGCAAAGGCGCGTCTTAGCATGATAGTCATTTCCGGGTTAAAGAACTACTTGAAAAAGGGCGGAGCCCGTGGCGCCGCCCTGTTCCTCAGGCTTAGCCCTGCACAAACATGTCGTTAAACTGGTCGACGAATGCATACTCGTCGACGCCCGCATTGGCGCGCATGTCCTTTGCACGGTCCACCAGCACCTCGTCGGTGTCGGTGCCGAGCACGCCTATGGTCTCGGATATGAATTCGGCCAGCGGCATCGCCCGTGGTTCTTCCTTGCTGTCGAGCAGATCGGTTTGGACCCACGGCGGCGACAGTTCCAGCACGCGTACCGACGTGCCCTTCAATTTCCAGCGCAGCGACATCGTGTACGAGTGCAGCGCCGCCTTGGTTGACGAATAAACGGCGCTCACCGCCATCGGTACAAAGCCAAGCACCGAAGAAACGTTGATCACGGTGGAAGACGGCTGCTTCTTCAGATGCTCGATCAGCGCGCCAGTCAGCCGGATCGGCCCCATCAGGTTGGTGATGATGGTGGTTTGCATCATTTGCTCGTCAACGGGTGCTGCGACATTGTCGAGGTGCATGACGCCGGCATTGTTGATCAGCACATTCAATGCCGGAAAATCGGCGATCAGCTTGGTGCTGACGGCCTTGATGCTTTCCGGGCTTGCCATGTCCAGTTCAACGGACTTCATGCCTGGATTGGCCGCAGTGACTTCGTCCAGCAGCGCCTTGCGGCGACCGGAGATAATGACCTGGTTATCCAGCTTGTGCAGTGCCTCGGCCAGAGCGCGGCCGATGCCGGAAGTGCCGCCCGTAATAAAGACGGTGTTACCGCTGAGTTTCATGATCTTTCCTTCAATAGTGGTTGATGTTTTACAGCAATTAGTCAGACTGAGTCTGAGTTTGGGAGCGCGATTACGCTGGGAAAGCGTCGCCGAACATTGGTAGCCCGCTTTTGGATTCCGATTTGCTTGCTTCGTCTTGCAACACGTCCCAGTGCTCAGCCAGGCGGCCATCTTCAATCCTGATGATGTCCGCAGCAATCCATGCGACCGGCCGGCCATTGCCTGAGAAGCGGCCATGCACAATGACCAGGTCGCCTTCGGCAAGGATGAATTGATGCTCATACCGCAATGTGGCTGGGATGGTGCGAATGAGACTGAACAGACCTTCGCGGCCTGGTTCGATGTGAGCGCTGTGCTGGATATAGTTATCCGACCAGTAGCGGGAAGCCGCTTCATAGTCGCGCTTGTTGAACAGGGTGTCGAAGGCTTCCAGCACGAGAGCCTTGTTTTGTTCGGGAGTAGTCTTGGTCATCTTGATTCCTTTTGTGCGTTGATGGGTTGATGAATTGGTAAGGCGGCTGCCGATTTAGCGGCGGGGTGGTTAGTAGGCAGCCTTTTTGGTGGACAGGGCCGGCGATATTGCTGCCGGGCGCGTGGTCGAGCCGGATGCCGGGGCAAGGGGGCGCGTCGTCCGCATTGTCAATAACAAGGACGCTGCGACGAACACGGTGGCGACCAGACCGAGATTCGACACATGGCTATATGCCAGCGTGAGCGAACCGGCCCCGGCGCCAAGCGAGAATCCTAGATACATGAATGAGGCGTTGAGCGACAGGGCGATAGGCGCTACCTTGACACCGGCAATGGCGATCAAGCGGGCCTGTTGTGCGGGATAAAATGCCCAGGCGGCAATTCCCCAAACAATGACCGCAAGAAGCACGGGGGCCATGGCGAAGGTTTTTGAAATGAGATGGGCGCTGGCCGACAGCGTCAGGAATGCAGCAATCATCGAGACCAGGGCAGGCAAAATCACAGAGCGAAATCCCAGCTTGTCGTTGCCCATCCCTCCCAATGCGACACCAATAGCAGCAGAAGCTCCCCAGGTGAAAAGGATCACGCCGACGTGCGCCGCTTGTATCGTCGTCACTTCTTGAATGAACAGGGCCAGGTAGGTGTATACCGTGTATCCACCCATCGCCCACAGCGTGGTACCCAGCAGCGCAAGCAAGACTGCCGGCTGCCGCGCGACGCTAATCCGCTCGCGCAGGTTTGCGGTAGGGAGCCCCGCTCCGATATTCGCAGGCAGGCCAAGACTCAGTCCCACAGTCGCACCCGCAGCAATCAAGGCGAGACCGACAAAAGTCATGCGCCATCCGAATGTATTGGCGACAAAAGTTCCCAAGGGAACGCCAAGCGCAATCGCGACAGTCAATCCGCCGTTGACGATTGCCAACGCACTTCCACGACGTTCCGGGGCAACCAGCGCCCCTGCGAGTGCATTCGCACCTGGAACGTACACGCCTGCGGCGAATGCGAGCAAAATACGCGCACCCATCAGTGACCAATAGCCGCTTGCGCTCCAGGCAAGGAGATTCGCCAGTGCAAATGCGAACATGGCCATGATGAGCAGCCTGCGCCGGTTGAGGCTCCCGGAAAGGGCTGTCAAGATCGGCGAACTGATTGCGTAGGCAAAGGCGAACGCCGCCACCAGTTGGCCTGCGACAGAGACGCTCACGGCCAGGTCCGCTGCGATCGAAGGCAAGATGCCGGCGATCATGAACCCCTCGGCACCGACAGCGAAGGTGCCCAGTGCCAACCAATAAAGAGGGGCATTACTAATGGTGGTTTGATTTTCAGCAATCATAGAATCTCCAAATAAGATGACCAGTCGTCTTAAATAAGGGCAAAAAAAACACCAGCTATGGTTCCGGTGTGAGTTTGCCCACTTAGCTCAAAATCTTCCGAAACGTGATGTCCATGAAAGCATCAAATGCCTCGCGGCTACGCTCGGCCCTCGCCCTCAAGGTTGCTCCCTCCCAGGCGTTGAGCAAGAAGCCGGCCAATGCGCGCGCATCGATATCCTGCCCTATCGAGCGGTCGGCTTGCCCGTCGGCAATTGCCGCTTCTATCATCGTGGTCCACTTTCCATAGACCCTCGCCAGCTGGGCCCTGATAAGAGGGCTCTGATCCGACAGTTCAGCACTAAAATTTCCTAACAGGCAACCTTGCTCAAAACCACGGCCGATGATCATGTCATTAAGCCCCACGAAATATTGGCGCAGGCGCTCCATGGGGGCGATGGACCGGTTTGCCAATACATCCCGCAGGTTGCTGCGGTCGCCGTAAAACTCCACTATTTCCACTCCGAGCGCTTCTTTGCTCTCAAAGTGATTATAGAAAGAGCCCTTGGGCACACCGGCTTCGGCGGTGATATCTTGCACGCTGCACGCATTGAAGCCCTTTTCTGAAAGGAGTTTCAGTGCTGCATCGAAGATCTGGTCACGGGTACTTGGTTTAGGCATGAATCAATAATATGACCGGTCGTCTTAAATGTCAAGTGGGTTGTGAATTTTTTTTTGCGCCGGCAAAGTCAGCTTGCGCAGTTCACGATGTAGTTGCACGCACAACATCGTTTAGCTGCCGACAATCTCGCTGATCAGTTCGTTCCCGGGCTTAAGCTCGCGCGCCTTTCGCCTATTCTTTGCGGAGAAATCCAACTTCAGTTGCTTCGCCAATGAGAACAGGTTGGCCGCGCCCCAGTGTTCCCTGATTTTTCCGTCATGGACACGCATGACGTCTACGCTATCGAAGCGAACTTTCGCACCCGTCGCCTTTGCATCCAGAAATGCTCCCGAGTGTGTGCCCTGAAAGGTAGAGAAGCTTGTGACGACGTCGCCCAGTGCGACTTGCCAATGCATTTCTACATAAAGATCCGGAAACGCTGCGCGCAGATCAAGATACCAATTCCGCGTCGCGGTCCGGCCAGCCGTACTCCCAAGCGGCGGCGTATGGTCGACAAAGTCGTCGGCAAAGATGTCATCAAAAGAGTCGAACTGGCCGTTGTTTAGCAATTCGTCGATGCTGCGGCGGACTACCGCTTTCGCGGAGTCGCCCGAGACAAAGTTAATCATGTTCACTCGCTTGACCAATGGGCCGATTTCATATCACCGACAGCAGTCCGCCATCGACCAGCAGTGAAATGCCTGTAACGTAACTGGACATATCCGAACCTAGCCAGACCACCGCATCGCCGATTTCCGACGGCTTGCCCAAACGGCGTAAAGGCGTGCGCTGACGGAAACCTTCGGCGGCTTCGGAGATGCCGGGCGCGGTGCGCAGCAGATGTGTGTCTATGGTGCCGGGGGCAACGGAATTGACCCGTATGCCGTCCGGCCCCAACGCATCGGCGAGCGCCTTGGCCATTAATACGACGCCGCCCTTGCTGGTGGAATAGGCGACCGTCATGCCGGCGCCGACGATGCCGCCCATGCTCGCCATCAAGACGATGCTGCCTGGCTTCGCATTTTCTTTCATCTGCCTTGCTGCGGCTTGAGCGCTGAACAATACGCCATCCAGGTTGACCGCCATCAAACGGCGATATTGGTCTTCTGCGACTTCTGCGCCGTCTTCACGCAGCGTAATGCCCGCATTGGCGACCATGACGTCAACGCCGCCGAATTCTGCCGCCGCATCCACCAAGGCATCCACTTCCGCGCGCTTGCTGACGTCGGTGCGGACGAAGCGCGCGGTAACGCCCAGCGCCTCGATCTCGGCCGTCGTCTGCGTGCCGCCTTCGCGGGGTACCTCGGTGACGTCGGAGACGATGACTGCCTTGGCGCCATGATGCGCGGCCTGGATGGCAATGGCACGGCCTATGCCGCTGGCGGCGCCGGTAACGATAACGACTTTATCTTTCAAAAGATTGCTCATGTTGATTTCCTTTTAAGTGCATGATTAAACAATTGGATGTCTTGCATCCAGGCCTTGCTTGCATTGATTAAAATTCGAATCCACCGATGGTCATGCCGCCGTCAACGACCAGCATTTGGCCAAACACATAGCTGGACAGCGGCGAGCTTAGCCAGACCGCGGCGGCCGCGATTTCGCTGGGCTGCCCACCCCGTTTGGCCGGGATGGCCTTGCGGGCCAGTTCGGCGAAGGCTGGGTTTTGCGCGCTATTGGCGATGACCATCGGCGTCTCGGTCCAACCGGGAGCGATGGCGTTTATCCGTATGTTGTGCGCTGCGTTTTCCATCGCGGCAACGCGCGTCAACCCATGGACGCCGTGTTTGGATGCGGCATAGGCGCTCATGCCGCCGGGACCCGTCAGGGCGGCGACTGAAGCCGTATTCACGATGGTTCCGCCGCCGCTGCGCTTTAACAAGGGCAATTCGTATTTCATGGCGAGGAAGACGCTGCGCAGGTTGACGCTCAATACCCGGTCGAAATCCTCAGTCGGGTAGTCCTCAATCCGGTAGGTGCCGCCGGTTATGCCGGCATTGTTGAATGCGGCGTCCAGGCGCCCCGTTTCCTGGTCTATGCGCTGGATGAATGCGGCGACCTCTGCTTCGACCGCAACATCGACGCGGGCGATGCGGATGCTGCCCGCAGCCGGCCCGGCCAACTCACGGGTTTCGGCCAGGCCTTGATCATTCAGGTCTGCCGCATACACGATGGCACCTTGCCGCGCAAACAGCAGGGCTGCTTCCCGGCCTATGCCGGATCCGGCGCCGCTGACCAGGGCAACTTTGCCTTTGAATTCTTCAGACATGATGCTTCTCCTTATTGGGATGCCGCAGGAATTCCGCCGAGTTGCTGCATCAGGGAAAACAGATTCGCGACGCCCCAGTGCTCGGTGATCTTGCCGCCTTGCACGCGCATCACATCGACGGTTTCGAAATGGATCTTGCGGCCGGTCGGCGCTACCCCCAGGAATTCGCCCTGGTGGGTGCCGTGATAGGTTTTATAGGTGGTGACCCGATCGCCATCCCCGGTTTGCCAGTGGATAATGGCGTGGAAATCTGGAAATGCGGTCCGCAATACCTGATACAGGGCGCGGGCGCCGGCTTTGTCGGGGGTACAGTTAGGCTGGGGCGTATGGTCCAGGAAGTCGTCGGCGAACAGTTCGTCGAACAGGGCGAAATTCCCGCCACCCTGGACTTCTTCGGTATTGCGGCGGATGACAACTTTTGCAGCTTCGGTGACAGCGTTATTCATGTTCATTCTCCAGTAATCAAAAAATTGAATTGCCTCGTATGCCGCCGATGGCGCTTATGAAGCGCCGGCGGCACTTTCTTACCCGCAGCGCTTAGCCGAACTTGACCAGATTCACCGCCGGCAATGGGCCGCCGGGGAATTGCTGCAGCTTTCCGCCTATGTCGAGCCCGCCCAGGTCAATGCGGGCGAAACCGAGGCGATCGATCAATTGGCCAACAGTGTCCTTCGCGGCAGCGTCGTCACCGGACATAAAGACCAAGCGCTTGCCGCCGGCCTGCGCAGGATCGCTCGCCAGTACTGCAGCCAGTAAAGTGTTGAATGCCTTTACCAGGCGAGCGCCCGGCAGCAAATCGCTGACGACCTGGCTGGAATTGCGTCCATCCAGTTCGGCCAGGCGATAACCTGGAAGAAGAACAGGATTGGTGGCATCGATCACGATGCGTCCATTCCAGGAGGGGAGGCCAGCCAATGCGGCTGGCAGGTGGACCCAATTGACGCTGATGAAGACGATGTCGGCCTCGGCAGCCTCGCGCACGGTGCCGGCGCGTGCTTTTGCTCCCAATTGTCCGACAATGCCGGCAAGCGATTCCGGCCCGCGGCTATTGCTGAGCGTGACTGAGATGCCGGCCTTGACCAGTTGTTTGGCGAATGCTTGCCCGATGGCGCCGGCGCCGATGATGCCGACGCGCAGGTTGTTGCTATTTGCTGATATGGTTTGGTTTTCCATGTTGATTCCTTGTATTTGATAAATTGATTAAGTAGGGCTGAATTGGTGGAGCGATCCGATTCCGATCAGGGAATTAAAATGGCGGATCCGGTGATGCGGCGTGCGGCAATATCCTCGTGCGCCTGCACCACGTCGGCCAAGGCATAAGCGGTGGCCGACACTTCACCAAATACTTTATTGCGGTGCGCCTCGAACAATTCGCAGCTTGCAGCGTCCAGGCTGTTTCTATCGTTGACGTATTGCGAAGTGCTGGGCTGCACATAGCGGATGGAGCGCGCGGGTATTGGAAGCATATCGATCTGTGCCGGCGCACCGGAGGCGCTGCCCACGTGTGCCATGGTGCCGCCGTCCCGCAATGCTGAAACCGACTGCCTGAACGTGGATTTGCCGACGAATTCATACGCAACGTCAACCCCGCGGCCATTAGTGATGGCGGCTACTTTCTGCGCGAACTCGGGGTCGTCATTGAGCAGTACATGCTCTATCCCTTGCTTCTTCACGCTGGCGACCTTGGAGGGCGAGCCGACGCCGGCGATGACGGTGGCGCCAAGCGACTTCGCCCAGCTCGCAACCAGTGAACCCACACCGCCGGCAGCACCTTGAACCAGCACGTATTTGCCTGGTTGCACGATATGAACTTTCTTCAGCAGCATCCAGGCGGTGAGCCCCTTCGTTACCAGTGCGGCCGCTGTGCGGGTAGAAATGTCTTCGGGAAGTTTGATCAGGACATCGGCATCGATCAGTCTGACGTCGGAATAGGCGCCGAATGAAAAGAAGTAGGCAACGCGATCGCCGACTTGCAGGTTTTCGACGCCTGGGCCGACAGCTTCGACGACACCGGCGCCTTCAACACCCATATCGAACGGCAGAGAGACTCCGAAGGTGCCGTTGCGGAACATGGTGTCGACAAAATTGAGTCCGACGGCATCATGCCGCAGGCGGACTTGCCCAAGACCGGGAGCGCCGATAGTGGAGGGAAGGGATTCGTAACGCAGTGCACTGGGCGCGCCTTGTTCGTAGATGCGAACGCGATGTTGAGTCATGACTTTCTCCTTGAATGTCGGACGAAATCAGGTTTTATTCTGGTTTCGCATCAGGCCAGCGACGCAGTCTGCTTCGCTTTCAAGCTTTGATGAACTCAGTATATAGTCGCTATAAATGGTGATAAATGATCTTATAAATGCACCAGTATTCCTAAATAGGTGATAATTTATTTTTTGATGCAATATCAAATACCCAATGAATATTAAAGAAAATTCCATTGGATTATTAGCTGGCATAATTGGCTTTATTTCATCCAAAT
>JABDED010000050.1 GCA_013287275.1 Betaproteobacteria bacterium | reverse complement strand
ACGGCCTGGCGATACTGCGCTCACAGGATAATTATGTTGTGCAATGGGGCGACCCCAGCGAGAAAAAGGAAATCAGGACGGCCAAGAAAGCCCTGGCTGAAGAATTTACCGTCAGCTATGCAGCAAACCTGCCGTTTACCCGTTTGCCGGATGCGGACGGCTATGCGCCCCAGGTTGGCCATGCGGACGGTTTCCCGGCCGGACGCGATCCCAAGACCGGCCGTGCCTGGCTGGCGCATTGCTACGGCATGGTGGGCGCCGGCCGCGACAATGACGCCAATAGCGGCGGCGGTACGGAGTTATACGTGGTGACCGGCCATGCGCCGCGCCAACTGGATCGCAACGTGACCCTGGTGGGACGGGTGATGCAGGGCATGGAATTGCTGTCTTCGCTGCCGCGAGGTACCGGTGCGCTGGGCTTTTATGAGAAGCCGGAGCAGCAGGTGCCTATCAAGTCCATACGGGTGGCCGCCGATTTGCCGGCGTCCGAGCGCACCAGGCTGGAAGTGATACGCACCGATACGCCGACCTTCAAAGCCATCGTCGAAGCGCAAAGGAATCGCGGCGGCGACTGGTACAAGTATGCGGCGGGGTATATAGAGCTGTGCAATGTACCCGTCGTTGTCAGGGCGCAGAAATAAGCTGCTTGTTGAAGGGGTTTGCCTGGCTGAGGAAATTGTAAAAAAGGGCCATGCGTTTGCATAGCCCTTTTTATTGAGCAGCGGGTACCTACTGTGCCGGGTTAGTCATCTCGGCGTGGATTGCATTGATGGCATTCAGGATGTCATCGGAAAGCTTGACGTCGAAGGCGTCGATATTTTCTTTCAGCTGTGTCAGGTTGGTAGCTCCTATGATGGTGCTGGCGACGAACCAGCGCGAATAACACCAGGCCAGCGCCAGTTGCGCCGGCGTCAGGCCATGGGCGCGAGCCAGTTCGGCATAGCGCTTCACCGCGGTGAACACGGCCGGACGCATGTAGCGCGGGCTCCAGGTTGGCGGGAAAATCGTCAGGCGGCCATGCGCCTTCGCATCATCGGCATATTTCGCGCTGAGCTGGCCGAAGGCCAGCGGGCTGTACGCCATCAGACTTACCTGGTCGCGGAAGCAGGTTTCATCCAGGCCTTGTTCAAAGCTGCGGTTCATCAGGTGATACGGATTCTGGATGGAGGCGATGCGGGCCTTGCCATGTTTTTCGGACTGCTTGATGAATTCGCTGACGCCCCACGGGGATTCATTGGACACGCCTATCTGGCGTATTTTGCCGGCCTTGACCAGTTGATCCAGCGCGCCTAGGGTTTCTTCGATTGCGACTGCAGGCCTTTCCTGGGTTGGGTCAAACGTCCTTTGGCCGAAGATTGGCGCATTACGGCTGGGCCAGTGCAATTGGTACAGGTCGATATAGTCGGTCTGCAGCCTTTGCAGGCTGGTCTCCACCGCAGCACGGACGTTGGCCGGCGTCAGGTCGGTATTGCCATTGCGTATCCAGCCAAAGCCGCGTGAGGGCCCGGCCGTTTTTGTTGCCAGGATAATGTCGCTGCGCTTGCCGGTTTTTTTCAGCCAGGTGCCGATGAAGCGCTCGGTCGAGCCCGTGGTTTCGGCGCGCGCCTGTACCGGATACATCTCGGCGGTGTCGATGAAATTGATGCCGCGGGCTATCGCATAGTCCAGCTGGCTATGCGCGTCGGCTTCGGTATTTTGCTCGCCGAAGGTCATGGTGCCCAGGCAGATTTTAGTGACTTGCAGATTGCTGGTGCCGAGTTGGGTCGTTTGCATGGTCGATATGAATGAGGTTGGTCGTGGTCTTACTTTATCTGGATTTGCGCAAAGCTGCAGCGCACTCCCTGACCAGCGCCGGGCCGCGATAGATCAGGCCGGAATAGAGTTGCACCAGCGATGCGCCGGCCGCCATTTTTGCGGCGGCATCGGCGCCGGATAATATCCCGCCCACGCCTATGATAGGCAGTGCATCGCCGAGCTCCGCCCTGAGCGCCTTGACGACCTGGTTGGACAATTCAAATACCGGGGCGCCGGACAGGCCGCCGGCTTCGGCGCCATACGGCAAATCCTTGACGGCGTCGCGCGTGATCGTGGTATTGGTGGCGATCACGCCGTCTATCTTGTGCCTGAGCAGCGCTTCGGCGATATTCTTGACCTGTTCACTATCGATGTCCGGCGCGATCTTCAGCGTAATCGGCACATAGCGCTTGTGCTGGTCGGCCAGCCTTTGCTGTGCCTCCTTCAATTGCGACAGCAGGGCATCCAGTTCGCTGGCGCCCTGCAACTGGCGCAGGTTCTTGGTGTTCGGCGAAGAGATATTGACGGTGACATAGCTGGCGTAGGGATAGACCTTGGCCAGGCAGTGCAGATAGTCTTCCGCGGCTTTTTCTATCGGGGTGTCCGCATTCTTGCCTATGTTCAGGCCCAGCACGCCTTGCTTGTCCTGGTAAAAGCGGGAGGCCTGTACATTGCTCACAAAGGCGTCGACGCCGCCATTATTGAAGCCCATGCGGTTGATGATGGCGTTCGCGGCAGGCAGGCGGAACATGCGCGGTTTGGGATTGCCGGCTTGCGCGCGCGGCGTGACGGTGCCGATTTCTATCGAGCCGAAACCCAGTGCCGCCAAGCCGTCGATATAGGCGCCATCCTTGTCCAGGCCCGCCGCCAGGCCGACCGGGTTAGGGAAGCTGATCCCCATCACGGTGCGCGGATCGGCCGCCGGCTTGGCTATCAGCCGGGTCAGGCCGAGTGCTGCAGCGCGCTTCAGCGCCGGCAGTGTGAAGTGGTGGGCGTCTTCTGCGTCCATGGAAAACAGGACGGGACGTGCCAATGCATATAACAGTTTGTCGGACATAAATAAAAAATGAAAGGGGAAAAATGATTCAGGACAGGTGTGCCGGCCTGCGTAGCGCAATGAGGTGCATCTGCAGCTAAACCTGCAAATCCTGCCATTGACCTAGCTGCAGCGCATCCAGCGGCTTGAAATTGGTTTTATACGCCATCTTTGGGCTGGCCTTGATCCAGTAACCCAGATACAGGTAGGGCAGGTCCAGTTCCCTGGCTTGCCGGATTTGCCACAGCACGTTGTAGGTGCCATAGGAAGCGCCAGCATCGTCCGGGTCGTAGAAGGTATATACCGACGACAGGCCGTCGTTCAGCACGTCGATGATGCTGACCATGCGCAACACGCCGTGCTCGTCGCGAAATTCCACCAGGCGGGTATTTACCCGGCTTTGCAGCAGGAATTGCGCATACTGGTCGCGGCTGTCATGGTCCATGCCGCCGCCGGCATGCCGGGCGTTCTGGTAGCGCAGATAGAGCGCATAGTGCTCGTGCACATAGGCTAGCGTGGTGATCCGGGTCGTCAGTTTGCCATGCCGGAGTTCTGCGCGGCGCTGGCTGCGGTTTGGGGTAAATTCCGCGGTCCTGACCCTGACCGGCGTGCAGGCATTGCAGCCGTCGCAATGCGGCCGGTAGGTAAAGATGCCGCTGCGGCGGAAACCGTTCTTGACCAGTTCGGAATAGGCATCGGCATTGATCAGGTGGGCCGGCGTGGCGACCTGCGAACGCGCCTGCAAGCCGTCCAGGTAGCTGCACGGATAGGGCGCGGTGGCATAAAACTGTATGCTGGAAAACGGTAATTCGTTGAGTTGGCTCACGTGTCGCTCACTTGTCGCTCATTTCGCCATTCCTCAGGGAATGGGCTTCCACTCGGTAATGCCTGGCGCCGCAATTGCTTGTTGCACCCAATTAATAAATTCTGCACGCGGTATGGGGAAGGCTCCCAGAGAGGCCAAATGTGCGGTTTCTTGCTGGCAGTCTATCATTCTAACGCCGTTTGCTGCGAGGAAGTGCACCAGATGCGCCAAAGCAATCTTGGATGCATCGGTAACCCTGGCAAACATCGATTCGCCATAAAACATGCGGCCTATGCAGACGCCATAAGCGCCGCCTACTAATTGCCCGTCCAGCCAGACTTCGGATGAGTGCGCATAGCCGCGCCTGTGCAGTTCAGTATAACCGGCAACGATCTCTTCCGATATCCAGGTGCCGGCCCCATCCCTGCGCGGCGCGGCGCAGGCCCGCATAACTTGCTCGAAGCTGCAGTCGAAGCGGATTTCCCAGCGCTGGTCCCGGTTGATTTTCCTGAGTTTTTTTTTCAGGCTGTCGGCCACTTTGAAATCGGCCGTTTTCAGCACCATGCGCGGGTCGGTTGACCACCAAAGGATAGGCTGGCCTTCTGAAAACCAGGGAAAGATGCCATGCCTGTAGGCATCCAGCAGGCGGTCCGCCGACAGGTCTGCGCCGGCTGCCAGCAAGCCCGCGGCACCGTCTTCTTCTTTTAATGCCAGTGTGACATCGGGGAACGGGGTGTCGACTTCCAGCCAGGGGATCAATGCGTGCTCCGGTGTCTGCGGTAAATCTTGTCAGGAGCTGCGCATGGGTTTGAAAATGTCCAGCGCATGCACGCCATAACCGCCGACGCCATCCCTGATCCTGGCCAGGTCGGCGAAGAAAAATTTCAGCGTATGGCTGACGGTGGGGAAAGCGATGTCATCCCAGGGGATGTCTTTTTCTGAGAACAACTGTACATCCAGGCTTTCGACACCGGCCTTGTAGTCCAGGTCCAGCAGCGTTGCTCGGTAGAATAAATGCACCTGGTGCACGTGCGGCACATTCAGTATCGAAAACAGTTCATGCAACTGAATATTGGCGCCGGCCTCTTCCTCGGTTTCCCTTTGTGCTGCCTGGCTGGTGGTTTCGTCATTTTCCATGAAACCGGCCGGCAAGGTCCAGTAGCCGTAGCGCGGTTCTATCGCGCGCTTGCATAGTAATATCCGGACCACGCCGTCCTGCTCCCAGACCGGTATCGAGCCTATGACCATTTTTGGATTTTGGTAATGAATCGTGCCGCATGCGGGGCAGACAAAGCGTTCGCGCGTGTCGTCCGCTGGAACTTGCACTACTACCGGCGTCGCGCATTCAGAGCAAAATTTCATATGTCAGTCAGAGGTAATCGATAGTCGGGTGGCGAGCATTTCACCGCTGGCGCCGCAACGCTTGTATACAGGTGAATTATGTCTGGATATGGAAGTGTATCACTGCATAGCGAAATTGCCACTTGCACAGCGTCTGCGCCGCGCCGGGTTTGCGCTGTTTATCTATTGGATGGTGCGGATATCGCCGCAATAAGGATGGCTGAAGGTTTCGGATTATTGCGGAATAAAGAGCAAATCGCATAAACAGTTTGCGCAAAGCAGCAAAACCATGTATAGTTTCATTCTTCAGACGCGGGGTGGAGCAGTCTGGCAGCTCGTCGGGCTCATAACCCGAAGGTCGTAGGTTCAAATCCTGCCCCCGCAACCAAATTAAGATACGCGCCACCGGAAATTAACAGTTTCTCGGTGGCGTTGTCGTATTCAGCGTAGATACCGTCGTCGTTTTTACTTATCTGGATGTCCCCAAACAGGTCGCTAATGATTTTCCTGGCTTGCTGAGTGTCTTTATCCAGGGTGTTGCGCAAATTGAGCAGAATGCGTTTAATGCGCGATGCAATTTCTTTGTTCTGACCTTGCTCTGACTGAGTTGCAACCTGATCCAGTTCCGACTGAAGGCGTTTTTGTTCAGCCTCGGCTGCGGTGAGTCTGGCTTTCAGCGCGTCGGATATGCCGATTGAGGCAATCGCGTCGACCAATCGCTTAATTTCTCCCTCTAATTCTGTAACACGTGACTTTGCGGCAACAATATTGCAGTCATCGCTACGTTTACGCTCGGTCAAAACTTTTTCTATCTGCGCTTCCAAGCCGCGAAGTGCCGCAGGCGAGAGAAGTTCGTCCGCGATAACACCCAGCATGCGGTTATCCAAATGCTCACGCGAAATGTTGATACCTTTGCAAATCTCTGTTCCGCGATCTTTTCGAGTGTTGCAGCCGTAGCTCCGCGCATTAACCGCTATCATTGCGCCGCCGCATAAAGGGCACCTCATCATGCCCCCGAAAAGAGTACGGGCTGGCGAGCCGGAACCACGCCCGCCCCGCACCCTCGGACCATCCTGGCGCTCGCGTACTATTTTCCAGGTTTCCGCATCGACAATTCGAAGCTCGGGCAGCATTGTAACTTTCCATTCTTCCTGCGGCCTGTCAATGCGTTGCCGCTTTCCAGAGTCTGGATCTTTTACCCATTGCGAGCGATTCCAGATGTACCGGCCAGCATAAAGTTCGTTGTTGAGAATGCCGCTGCCTTTCTTAGGGCATCCATAGAGGGCAGAGACCGCCCAAGTGCTTTCACGGGGAGAGAGAACACCTTTCTTGTTAAGATCCGCGGCGATGCGCTGCACACTCCACCCGCTCGCATACTTGTCAAAAATAAAGCG
The DNA here is from genome assembly GCA_013287275.1 of Betaproteobacteria bacterium. Classification (GTDB taxonomy): domain Bacteria; phylum Pseudomonadota; class Gammaproteobacteria; order Burkholderiales; family Burkholderiaceae_D; genus Undibacterium. The sequence goes on along the minus strand of JABDED010000050.1, from coordinate 12,496 downwards.
AACCCAGCCGGCTTGCGATTCGTCGATTTCATAGGTGCTGCCACTGTCTGTTTTGATAATTCTGTATCCGAATGACTTTCCGCCGGCAACGAATCCTCGGTCAACCTGTCCAGACTGGCCACGATGGGTTTTGTGGCGCAAATCGTCGAGATACAGTTCATTGATCAGCCCACGTACTCCGCGCATAATCTTGCGACCGCCCATGCGGCTGTCGTAGCCATCGGCCACGCCAAGGATCAAAATTCCCCTGTGTTCCAAGCGCCGCACGATGCGTTCTTGTTCCACCTGGTCCCGAGAAAGCCGGTCTAGGCTTTCAACTATCAGGACGTCAAAGCGATCAGCCAGCGCATCGGCTAACAGCCGTGCGCCGCCCGGTCGTTGTTGTACTGGTGTGCTTCCTGAAATGCCGTCATCGCTGTGTGTTGAAACGATGTCAAAGGCTTGTGATTCGGCAAGGCGCCGACAGCTTCCCGCCTGGTCTTCAATGGAGGATTCCCGTTGTTTATCGGTGCTGTATCGAGCGTAAATGGTTGCGCGCATGATTTTTAGTATTTGTCGGTTTATTACCATTATCACGCAAGTCGGAATCCGACTCACCGCCTGACATAATTTCGTCGGCGATGCGCTCGGCAAGCAGTCTGATAAGCTGTTGCCATGCTTGCGGATCGTTAGTCTGTAACATTAGTTATTCGGTGCTCTTGAAATCTAGTTTCTGGCTTGCAATTCGACACAGCAGCATCATTAGGTTGCTGCTGTGTCGTTTGGTCATATCGTGGTGGCCGTTCGACTGTCGTTGGTTAGGCGCATTTTTTTAAATAGTTCTGATCGTTGAGCAAGAACGATAAATGCGACTGCAGCGCAGAGCGCCACGACGCCGTTTCCAACGCACTTAAGGCGTTGGGCTCGGCTATTACCCATGTTGAAGGCCAGCCCATTAACCACGCTCCGAAAAGCGGGTTCAAGTGCCGGGGCGAGTTCGGGACTACTTTCGAGGACGGCAGGCCAGCGAGGATCGTTTGGGCCGGGCGCGAAAAGGCCACGAAGTTGGCAAGTTGATCCATATGTTTCCGGCCGCCCCCCGTCATCGTTGCGTGTTCTTCTGAATTCACGCCCTTGCCATCCCTCGCTGCCGGCGTCGGCCAATGCCGTACTGCCATTTCCAATCCGACTTGCCGCTTCCCATCTGGGGTCATTCCCTTGCTCGCTACATATTCCGCTGCCAGTGTGCGGCCGCCGTTCGGAACATTGGGCGTCGGCCATAGTGCTACGTCGATCGATAGCTCGGAGCTTGAATTCGCTCTCATGGACCATCTCTGCTTTTGTTCCATTGTTCCTCGATCCCGTTTTTCGTCCGATGCTTGCGGCGTCGCCCAGTTTTTGGCCTGCTGTCGAATATTGGGGCCGAATTTCCCGTTGCTGTAGGTCGCAGTGTTGCAGTCCGGAGTCGCCCAATTCGTCACGATCCTGGCCTGATTTCCCAATCCTGCCGGCTGTGCTTTCCGGTTGCTCCCGCTGTTTGGCATTTCCGGCATGGTGTCCGGCGTATCCCAACGCTCCCACGCGCCAGGCGAAACAGAACCATCGCGCCCGGCCATGGCTGGCACCCACGTCGGACGCTGATAGAGTGATCCATTCCGCGTTCCACCCGAGGTCGGCCAGTTCCCCCACGACTCGGGAAGCGGCGCGTTCCAAAACATCACCCTCGGCTTCGTCCACAGCGGAGGCGGTGGCAGAAGCGATAGCTGCGACGTTCTCCAGAAGCATCCACCACGCACCGCTATCAGAAGCGACGCGCAAGACTTCAAAGAATTGGCCGCTTCGTTCCCCGTCAAGCCCTGCGCGATTTCCGGCAATTGAGATATCTTGGCAGGGGAATCCGGCAACGATTCCAGATACCTTGTGATACCACGCTGCTGCGTCAAAAGTGGATGCATCGGACCAGATAGGTGCCTCATCCAGGGATCCTTCTTCCATGCGCGCAACCAAAACGCTGGCCGCGTATGCTTCCCGTTCAACGTAGCAGACGGTGCGATAGTCGATGCCCATGTAGTGGAGAGCGGCGCGGACACCTTCTCCCAGCATGGCTGTTCCGGCGTACATTTCGATGGTAGAAAGAGCCATGTCATACAGTCTCCGTAGTGGCATTGCTGATAGCCTCTGCAACGGCATCGGCGACGGCTGACGGCGCGATGCCAAACTGCTTGGCGACTTCTTCAAACCGGGTTTCGTTGGTCTTGCCAGGCGCATAGGCGACCGCATACGCCTGCAAAATGCGATGTTTGGAAACGATCATGCTGCACCTACCGCTGTAACCGTGACGGCGCATACGCCGAAGTGATCGTAGGCTGCGTCGCACACGTCGACCGCGTAACGTGCTATGGCGTCGTAATGGTAGATACGGCCCTCAGTTTTGACCTGTACTTTAAAACTCATGAAAATAGTTCCTTTCACTATTTGGATTTAGGTTCTGATTTGAATACCCAGCACTTCACCGCAGTGCTGGGGTTGGATAGGGATGAGCCGTTGGCCCGGATGACGCTGTTGACTACCTTCACGTCGACAAATTTGCGCCGGCTGCTGGTTTTCAGCACTTTCTTCAAGTCGCGCAAAGGCGGGATCTGCTGTTTGCGCTCGGTGGCGACTTGCAGGAAGTGATTGAGGTTCACCGCAAGCAAACCTTCGTCGCGGCTGTGGTTCAGGATCTGCATGTCACCGTTATTCAGGTAGTCGAATGCTTCCCAGAATTCCTGCACCAAGACGTGATCGCTATTGATGACTTGTTGGCGCTCAACGGCCATATCGATGAACTGCTGGCGCAATGCCGCGCTTTGCTGGTCGGACAGCTTCACGACCAGGGCTAGCGCATCGGCGACGGCCAGCATTTGCGCATGGGTTTCAGCCAGGCGTGGCATCTTCACATTCGGGTTTTGGCGCAATTCCTTCAGGTACAGTGGCGTCTTGGTCTTGATCGTTTCCATCACGGCCTTTTCACGCTTTGTGGCGGCCAGGATGAATCCGGACACGTTTTCCACAGACATGAATTTCAATTGATCGGCGGCTTCAGCAGATGCAGCGGTTTGTGTTGAGCGGTCAAGGAATAGATGCACGATCCTTGACAGGATCGCTTCGGACGCATTGACCGGGTTGTTTTGTGAAATGACGATGGCGCCACGGAATGGTGGTTCATAGGTTTCGTTGCCGCCCGTCGCCATACCGCGAGAGCGTGTGCTGCGCCCGTTGTAGGCTGTTTTCAGCTCATCCCAATCGAAGGATTTAACGTGGCTCTTGTCTTCGCCCATGCGCTCACGGTCTGACTCGATCAGCACGACCGGCATACCGGACACTTGCGAGAAATTGCGGGTGCGGCCGGCAAGGCTGGCCTTGGCCGGGTCAAAGCCCTCATAGCCGTTACGGCCAAACAGTTTCCATAGGAATTCAATTAGCGTCGATTTGCCGGCGCCGGCTTCGCCGACCAGCTCCAGGAACGGATAGGAGCTTTGCGCGGCCCGGATCTGCTCCGCGAAAAGTGAGCCAAACCAGAATGTCAATGCGGCCAGGCCTTTGACGCCGAAAGCACCCCAGATCATGTCCACCCAATCCCTGCGATAGTCGTCCACGTCGCGGTTGATGGTCAGCGAAACGGATTTGTTCAGCGATTTGATGGACAGCTTGCCGATGTCAAAGAAATCCTCGCCGTTCACCTCGGACAAGACGCCGTCTTTCATTGCCACGTCGGCCAGCACATAGCAGCCGTGTTCCAGGCTATAGCCGATGTAGTCGATGGTATCGACGCGTTTGATGTTGTAGAGCTGGTCGGCGAGGATGCGGTCTAGCTGCATGCTGGAGCCGCTAAACATTGCGCCGGCTGCCATCCCTAGCAAGCGCTTCTTGAACTCGGCAGAGCTGGATATTTGCGCGCTGGTGAAAGTATTCTTCACCGGTGCGCCATCGTGCGGGAACGCTACGCGGAAGTAATACCAGCTCTCGCCGGTGATCAGGTTTTCTTGAAAATACAGGGCGGTCGGATTGCAGTTGGCGATCTGGCGCAGTGTGTGCGAGGTCGCCAGCGCCGCATCGCGCAAGCCTTCCTCTGATAGATTGCTGGCTTCCTCGGCGTTTTCCTGCATCTGCCTGGCCTTGTTGTATTGCTCCAGGTCCAGCTTGAACCAATACAGACGGTTAGCGAAGTCAAAATAGAATTCGGTCTGGTCGCCATTTCGCTTGTACATCAGCAAGGCTTTCTCTGCCGCTGTCTTCGCGATCAGCAGCGAGCCATAATAGAAATAATTGTCCAGATCCGCTTCTTCCAGCCCGCCGCGCTGGTGCAGATCGTTCCAATCAATCTTGGTTTTGCCCTTTTGAGGAATCTGGGCGGCCAGGCACTTCCAGCCGCCTTCGCGGGCGCGGTCTACCCATTTTTTAGTGTAGCTGCGGCCCGCGTTATCACCGTCCAGTGCCCAAACCAGTTTGCATTCACGGTTTCCCCGTGAAATCTCGAAATTGCGCAGTGCGTCTTCTGGATAGTTATTGCACGACAGCAGCGCCACAGCCGGGATGCCGTGCTGGTTCAGCGCCAACGCGTCAAATATGCCCTCTACCAGCCACAATTCATCCACGGACTGGATAACGAGCTGGTCAGACTTCCACCAGGTGCCCACATATTCCATGCCTGCCTTAAAGTTGGCCTTTTTCTTGCCGAAGCGGTAAGGCTTATCGATGATGCGTTCCCAATAGCCATTGCCGACCGGGAAACGCACCGTAGCGCTGCCAATGTTCAATTCCCGGCTGTGGTAATACTCTTGCGTGTAAAGGCCCTGTACCCTCGCCAAATCGAAGCCACGGCCAAGATGCATGTACGCATCGGCGGCGGCGTTCGGGTTTTTGTTTTCGGGTGTGCTCTTGTAGCGATCAGACCAATTGTCGAACAGATCCGGATACAGCTCCTTGACATGGAACACGTCGCCGCAGTTGCTCAGCCGGCCACAGCGCAATACCCAAGGGTTATCCGCGTTGACGTACATTTCTTTCTTTCCGCAGGACGGGCATTTGCCGCCACGCAGGTAGCCTTTTTTCTCTTCCTTGAAACTGAATTCTTTAATGCGATCAAGGATGTCGGCTTGTAGCGATGGATTCATAGTGATTATTCAAAATCGCCGGATGCGCGGCGTTTAAAGTCGATGGATTGTTGTACGCCGTCCGGGCATGGCGCCGGCCAGGTGATTTGTGTTTGGCGCTGAACTTCAGCGGCGGTGACCGCTTGCGGCCACAGGTTGGCCGGCACACGTCCACGCCAGCAGTGTGCGATCACGGTCAGGGTGTACAGGACCATAGGCGATACCTGCTCCAGCGGAGTGCTGATGCGCAAGGCGCTATGCACTTGCTGAAGGTCAAACTGGCTGGCGGCTGAATTTGTCATGATTATTTTCCGTCACGCGTTACGTTAATTAGAGAGTCGACTTTCCTGCGGGCGCGCATTTCACGCATGCGTTGTGCCGCTGGCTTGGCATTCGGTTTGCGTGGGCGGCCTCTGCCTGGCTTGCTGAAGATATCCTGCGTGTAGTCGTCATCCTTCTGTTTCATTACCAAGCCCCCGCCATACCGCCCAGGTCGTTGATCAGCGCAGCAATGCAGACACCGCAGAAATAGTCTGCGACACCGGGGTGATGGCGCTGAAAATCCACTTGGAAGCGAATTTCACGGGCCATAGCAAATTTGGAAGGGTCAGATAAATTCATGGTCGTAACAAAATTTAGGATGTGCGAATCCCGCACGTCTGTTAGGCAGACGTGTCAGGCAAATACAGTGGTTAGGAAATTACCGGCGCAAGCCGGTTAGCGCGGGTCTGGAAATAGCTCGGTCATGATCAGGCCACGCAAAGGTTAAGAGAAAGCTGGTCAGCCGCTGTATGCTTCACATGCTGCGACAGTGGAATACGGATGTCGTTTCTAGGCTGGGCCGACAGCGACAAGGTGCGCAGCACTTCCAGGCCGGCGACAAACACATGGCCGCAATCCGGGTTCTGGCACATGTACGTAATTTCCTTGTACATCGGTGACAGCGTCCTGCTTTTGGCGGCGCGCACCGTGTGCTCGCAATGGGGGCAAGGTAATCCGATAACTCTCATGTCCTGTTCCTCTCAATAAGATAGAGCGCACGCCCCCGTCCGCTTATCTGTTTTGATTGTCTACGTAGCCTTGACTTGACAAGCCATTCCGCAGCCTGATCGACAGTGTCTAGCCCTTGCTGTTGGCGCACACGCTCAAGCAGATCGTGTTCTTCATCGCTCAAATTGATTGAATGTTCGGGCATCTTTTCGTCTGCTCTAAATAGGCTCTTAGTAGCCTGTCCTTATGCGCTTTTGTGAGATAACATTTCGACATCGTTTAAACCAAGTGCAACGGTGGCCTCGCGCAGTGCAAGTGCGCGTAACAATGTGGAAAGCTGCTCACCCTGATAGTTAGCCAATGCCGTGATCAGTTCGTTTTCATAGTCATCAAACCGGAGGGTCACGCGATGGCTGCGAATGCGCTTAGTGTCTGGGTACATAGAAAGGACTCCTATGAGTTAGCGATTTTTTTTCAAATCTTTTTCGAGTTCCTTCAGGCCGCGCAGGTACATACTGCGCATGAAGGCGGATCGGGAACGTTCTTGGCTCGCGGCGTGGGCGTTTGCTTGCGCTAGTTCAGTGACAGACAGTCGAATAGGGGTTGGTGTCGAATTTGGAATCTTCGGCGCACGGGAGGATGGTGCTTTCGTTGTCATAAGGTATCATTACGAATCGTTAGGAGTAACGCAATAATAGTGTTCAAACGAGCACATGTCAATAATTAAATGCACATATGAGCACTTTCGGGGAACGACTTAGGGCCGAGCGTCAACGGCTGAAATTGAATCAAGATGACTTTTCTGCGTTAGGCGGAGTGAAGAAGCGTGCTCAGGTTTCTTATGAGCAGGATGAGCGTTCTCCCGGCGCCGAGTATCTGTCTGCGTTGGCAAGCAAGGGTGTGGACGTTATGTTCCTACTGACTGGCCAATATGCCGCCGGTACATTAAGCGAAGATGAAAGCGAGCTTATCGCTGGATATCGCAGCCTGGATGTCAGAGGCAAAGCCGGGGCATTAGGCATGATCAGTGGCATGACTACGCCAAAGGAAACTGGCAAAGCGGTTTTTCATGGCAACGTCAATCAAGTGGTCGAAGGGGATCAGCATATTGCTGGTTCCATGAATTTCACGCTGGGCAGCGGTAAGAAGAAAAAGTAGTACAAGGGAAAAGCAGCAAGGTTAAGGATGGATGAAAAAGCAGAATTCCACGGCGACGTGGGACAAGCCGTAATAGGCAATGTGAATGAAGCGCCCAGGTTGAATAATGTAGTCAACCTGAATGTAGGCGGGGAGGTAAACAAACCGCTTACCAAGCTTCAGCGCAGGATGATCACCAATAAAGTAAAAGAGTTAGTGGCAATTGGTGGCGTACAGCCGCTGGAAATATACCGCGTTTTACTGAGCGATTTTGGCGCCGACAACATGGACAAATTCCCCGGCCAGAAGTACCGGGAAGCGATGGACATGCTGGATGCCTGGATCGCAGAGTTAACCGATGGCGTCGTTGTTCCCCAGCCCGCCCAAGAGGAAATCAACCAAGAGGATCCAGCGAACATGACAACAGCATTCAACGCGCCCCTCACTGAGCTGGTTGCTCGACACGACAGTGACGTTAAATTTTTTAAGCGCGTTATTGCCGGCATGGGCGTTGCAATGGTGTCGCTGGCGAGCGCTTTGGTTTGGGCCGCATGGCCTCAAACTGCGGAAGTGCCGGTTTCAGTAGAAACCACGTGCAGCATGGACGGGAAGGCCTATTCGCTTGGTAGCACAATCCGAATGCACAATGGGTTGTTTCATGAATGTACTAAAAATCTCGACAAACAAGCGCCATACTGGTCAATGAAACAAAGAAAATAGATGATTTGGTGACTCGACAACAAGAATGAGAGGTGATGTGATGGATGAACGTGTATTGGCTATCTTATCAAACGTGGTTGATTGGATGGAGAAAAATGGTTCAACCCACAATACAGTGTCCTTTGCAATCGACGAAAGTTTAGTAAACGAGATTTATGAAGACTCTGGACGCCAATATTCCATCACCGAACTTGAAACTGCAGCAGACAAATGTCTTGCTCACGAATGGATCGCGCATCGGTCACTAGGCGCGAAGTACAGCAGTTTGACCATCACCGAAAAAGGTTTAGGAATCGTCCGCTCTAAACGCAAGCAAGAATCCGACCGGAAAAATAGAAAAATACTGAAAAAAATCTCTGATTACATTGAAGACCACAAAGGATTGTTCGTTTTTCTAGGCCTTGCAGTTGCTGTCGCCACTTTGATTATTAAACTTTTAACGGACAAATAGAATGGACATCAAACCTTTGAAAATTGAATTGCAATGTCTTTTTTGTGATTCGGCACTGACCGGAAAAGATGATGCCAAGTTTGAATCTGGAGATTTAATCAAATGCGCGGAATGTGGCGAAGAGAATGATTTCGACAGCGTTTTGGAAATTGCAAAACAAAAGGGCCTTTTGCAGATGAAGGAGCAAGTGCTTGAGTCTATCAAGAAAGCGTTTAAATGAATATGTCGCTATTTGAATTGTTGGAATAAATCAAACTGCAGCAGGCCTGTTGCGGTCATTGGCCGAGCGGGTGACCGCAGAAGTAGCGTATGGCCGCTACCCATTCAGTAGCGTTAGCCTAAAATTAGCATTATTAACAGGAGAGTTACTGGTGACGCAAAGCTTGTATGAAACCCTACAGGGCGTGAAGTCCGAAGAAGACGTCAAAGACGCTTACATTAAAGCTCTTGACCTCAAAAGCTATACAAAAGGGCTCATCGACATCCAGACCAAAGAGGTCTGGTTCGAAGCAAAAGACACCGGCAAACACTCGACGTACAGCCAGTTCACGCAATTGCTTCACTACGTCCAGGTTGCACTAGACAAGGGCGAACATGTTCCCGCGTTTCTGGCCGTCATCGACACCGAAAAGGCCGCCCTCATGCGGAGCTCAGATGTTATCCCTTTCCTTGCCAAGAAGACGGTCAAGTGGGGCAAGTCTGCCAGCAAATATACGCAAGAAGCGCTTGAGGAAATCAGTGCGCACATCGGTACTTACTTCGTCTCGTTTCGAATACAGACTAACGAGCAGGAGTTTCTTGATACGCTCAAGAGCGCCATTAAGAGCGGCGACATTATCCGCACTCAAATTACCCCTGCGAACCTAAAGCAGGTGTACGACAAATGGGTCGACATGATTGGACGAGAAGTCAAGGGCTGCAGTGAGGACGACTACGCTCTGCTTTTCTACGCTGACGTGATGCACGACGGCAAGGTCGAGACGTACCATGGTCTTCCTGCCCGCCTTGCACAAATCAACAATGCGCCGGCCTTCATCCTGCACGATAAGCTGTATGAGCTTGGGAACAAGGAGGGGTATAGACGCTTCTGGGCCATCTATCACCGACCGCCACACGCTGCTTACCGCGACTACTTACTGGAGCGCCGAGACAGCTTGATTCCAGTAGACGAGCGGATGTTTAAAGGGGCGTATTACACCCCCCTTGCCGTTGTCGACAAGGCTTATGACAAGCTCAATGAGCTGCTCGGGACTAGCTGGCAGAAGGAGTATTTCGTCTGGGATATGTGTTGCGGCGTTGGAAATCTAGAGGTCAAACACTCGAACCACAGGCGTATCTTTATGAGTACGCTGGACGACGCTGACCTAAAAATGATGCAGTCCACAAAGACTTGCGCAGCGGCCTCTCGGTTTCAGTACGACTACCTGAATGACGACGTCAACCCTGATGGGAGCATTGATTATGAGCTGACAAAAAAAGTGCCCCCTGCTCTGCGTCAAGCGATTGCCGACGGCAAGAAAATTCTTGTGCTCATCAATCCACCGTATGCGGAGTCAACCAACGCTGACAACACATTAGGTAAAGGCGGCGGAGAGTCGAAGGCTAAGGTCGCAAGCACGGCTGTTGGGCGGTCAATGACAGACTACGGCTACGCGGCTCGCGAGCTCTTCGTTCAATTCTTGGTGCGTATTGCTCGTGAGATTCCCAACGCAACCGTTGCCTGTTTTAGCACTTTGAAGCATGTCAACGCACCGAACTTCGAACCCTTCCGCGAGCGCTGGAGCGCCAAGTACATGGGGGGCTTCATTGTTCACAGTAAGGTGTTCGAGGGTTTGAAAGGCGACTTCCCTATTGGATTCTTGATTTGGAAGCTGGATCCTGGAGGCAATCCCATCACAATGCTAAATCAAATTACGACCGACGTCCTCGACAAGAAAGCGACGCCCATAGGTACAAAGACCTTCTTCTCCATCGCGTCGAGTCATTTGTTAGGGGATTGGATTACGCGACCCCGGGCTAACAAGGAAGATGCATTGCCACTCGGGCATGCATTCTGGCCGGCCAAGGGCGAAAAAGACGTACGCGGAAAAAAATGGGCGGACGACGCAATAGGGGGAATGATTTGCAAAGGGTCAGACATGCAGAATGCTCCGGACTCAACCGCCTTCCTGTCATCGGGATATTGTAGCGCTGGAGGCCTATTCGTTACGCGACAAAATATTGACCAGGCCGCAGTCGTGTTCGCTGTTCGTCGCGTCATGCCGAAACGGTGGACTAATAACCGCGACCAATTCCTAGCCCCGGCAGGGCAGTTGCCCGAAGAGTTCGTAAGTGATTGTCTGGTGTGGGCACTTTTCGACATCAGGAACTACACCGCTAGTGCCCAGGGTTTGAAGTGGAATAACAGGGACTGGAACTTGGTTAATCACTTTGTTCCGTACACAGAGGACCAGGTCGGAGCACCTGCTCAATTTGAGAGCGACTTCATGTCGCAACACTTGGCCACAAAGAACTTGTCGCCAGAAGCCAGTGCCTTGCTTGAAGAGGGGCGCAAGTTGTGGTCCTCATATTTCGAACACGTCGACGCGCACACAGTACGTGCCGAATATCGGCTCGAGCGCTCGGACGTCGGCTGGTACCAAATTCGACATGCGCTCAGGCTCCGGAATTCAAGCGGAGACTATCCGCCCGTCACCTTCGATGGGCTGAACGCTGCCCATGATGCACTTGGCGATAAGATTCGACCCGACGTATACACCCATGGATTTTTGCTTGCTTCAATGTAACGGACGTGAAGACGACTGCGATGGAGAACTCTAGACCACAGTCTCTGTTTCAATAGAGATAAAGCAGAACCATCGCATGCTTCACGTCACTTCTTCTTCGCCGGTCGAGCCGTTGGCCGTTTCGCTATCTTCGCGATCATTTCCTGTTCAAGTCTTTTTCTTGCTTTACCATAATGCGCCTCACGATGGTGGTTGGCGCAAAGCGCAATGACATTGGTCACTTTGTCAGCGCCATCATCGGCCAATGCCAGGATATGGTGCGCCTCTAAATACTTGCTCCCATTCGGGCGCTCGAATCCAGGCTCGCCGCACAGTTCGCATTCTCCCTGAGCCTGGGTCAACACTTCTTTCCTGACCTTGTCGTCTCTCGCATATCTTGTACCCGTGTATGGTGTTTTCTCTGGGTGGTCTGATCCAATATCATCCAAGGCATCTTGATCCTGGGGAATGCTAAGTGACCACAATTGTTGAAATTGCAGGTTACCTTCCATTCTTCTATTTACTTCCTTCCACGCTGCGTGGTTACCGTAGCCAGTCAGTGAAGTAAGGGATATCTTTATAGTGTCGAAATCATGTTCTGTAAACGTATGGGCTTTGGAGCGACCAATCACGATTTCTCTGAGTCCTTTTGGACTGCCCTTCACAAATGCGTCCGGATTTATCTCTCCCGATGCATCCCTTACTTTAATCAAGGCCAGCAGGGGGATGTTTGCAAATGCTGCTGATGCATCCAACAGGTCACAGGCTGATGCGATTGCACGTGCATGATTCTCCGGACGTTTGAGTTTTACCGCGACAGTTTGGTAGGTGAGTTTCGTGTCGGTTCCGTTTGCTTTGCGAATAAGTGAAAGCACGCCGTGAGCCAATTGATGTTGAATTTCGCTCATGTCTTCCCTTTCATTTTCAGCATGTGAAGTCAACAAGTGTAACGTAGGCGGCAGATATGTGTTGCAAAATCAACACTCACTCCGTTGTTTCTGTGTCGACTTCATCCAGAAATTGGCCTTTTGTCTCCAGCTCGATTTGCGTGGTAAATCCCCCAGGCGCGACGTTGTGAGTGCATTTGATAATCTGCCACTCCGTGTCGCTTATTGGTTTTTTGAAGGCTGGAAAAAAGACAGTCGTCATCGGCATCAGATCGGCTCGACCTAGCGCCAGCGTATATTCAAACGTTGCCTCGCCACGCTGGATGCGTTGCCACTCTGCTTGTGCCGCAGCTTTGGCGTCCGCTTCGTTGGCATAAGTTTCGCGCAATCTCTTTGCATTTGACTTACTGCCGGCAACGGCAGAGGTGCGCT
>JABDED010000049.1 GCA_013287275.1 Betaproteobacteria bacterium | reverse complement strand
AGCGTGGCGATGTGGTGGATCTACTTCAATATCGGTGCCGAGCGCGGCAGCCACCACATCAGCAAGTCGGCTGACCCCGGCCGCGTCGCCAGGCTGGTGTACACCTATGTCCATCTGCTGATCGTCGGCGGCGTCATCGTCGGCGCAGTGGGCGACGAGCTGGTGCTGGCGCATCCGGACGGCCAGCTGGACGGCCACGCGATCGCCACCATCGTCGGCGGCCCGATGCTATTCTTGTTCGGTAACCTGTTTTTCAAATGGCTGACTTCGCCACTGGACCGGATGCCGCTGTCGCACCTGATCGGCCTGGGCCTGACCGGCGCATTGCTGGCGCTACTGGTCTTTTATCACGGAATGACGCTGCTGGCGTTGACCGCTGCGATGACGGCGATACTGATGCTGGTGGCAATCTGGGAAACCCTGTCATTGCGCAAGCCGCCGGCTGAAAATTAGCCTCTGCCTTTGCAGCCACAGCCGGATCCGGCGGTACTGCATGTATTTGCACTTTGGACTATGCTGGCGCTTTGCTGTTGATTCTGCGACATTCCACCCTGGAGAAGGAGCCGGTATGGGCAAGGCCAATATACGTGTAGGCATAGGCGGCTGGGACTACGATCCCTGGCGCGAGACCTTTTACCCGCCCGATGTGCCGAAAAAACGCGCGCTGGAATATGCCAGCCGGCAAGTCACCGCGATAGAGGTCAACGGCACCTACTACGGCACTTTCAAGCCGGAAACCTATGCCAACTGGCATGCACAGACGCCAGAAGATTTCATCTTTTCGGTCAAGGCGCTGCGCTACACCACCAACCGCAAAGTGCTGGCGGAGGCCGGCGAATCGGTGGACAAGTTCATCAATAGCGGCCTGGTGGAACTGGGCGAAAAGCTCGGCCCCATAGTCTGGCAGCTGGCGCCCAGCAAGCGCTACGACGCGGACGACCTGGCAGCCTTCTTCCAGCTATTGCCGGACAGGCTGGGCAAACTAAAGCTGCGCCATGTACTGGATCCGCGCCATGAAAGCTTCCTGTGCGAAGACTACCTGGCGCTGGCCAGGAAATACAATGTCGCCACCGTGTTCACCGATTCGGCCGACTATCCTTCGTTTGCCGATGTCACCGGAGACTTCGTCTACGCGCGGCTGATGAGCGCGCAAGCCGACATAGACACCGGCTACAGCAAACCCGCACTAAAGAAATGGGCGGCGCGCGCCGAGCTATGGGCTGGTGGCGGCCAGCCGGATGACTTGCCGTATGCCGGTGCTTTGGGGGACAAGGGCAAAGCGCGCGATGTATTCGTGTATTTCATCAACGGCGCCAAGGAGCGGGCGCCGGCGGCGGCGCAATTGCTAATAAGTCTACTCACTTAAAGAAAATAGCTTTTACGCCCATAAATTTGATATTTTTTTATTTAATCGAACTTTAGATAAAGTTAGTAGTATTATCAAATTAGAACAAATAATAAAACTAAGCTAACTTATTTCTCAAAGCTAATGGCATAGGGCCTAGAAAATGCAACGGTACTTAGATGGAAATTTAGATCCTGCGGCAATTGTCGCAAGTACTGCAATTACACAAACCGATATTCGTGCACCTTTAAAGATCGATGCTCGCCGTATTTGGAATAAAGAATATGGCGGCGAGGTTTCCATTCCGTCGTCTCTTAGAAGTAATCCTTCACATGCACTGCTTGAGCTTTGTAAACATTTCAAGCTTCCACAAGGAAAGGCTCTAGACCTTGGTTGCGGAAATGGAAGAAATTCATTCCTTCTTGCCAATCAAGGCATGGACGTTACAGCCATAGACTTCTCAGAAGTAGCTCTAGGATTATTGACCTCCTCTTCAAATTACTTAACTAGTCACGGTAGCATTACTACGCTCAATCATGACATTGAAGAAAATCTCCCGTTTGAAGACTCACATTTTGACCTAATACTTGACTCGTACTGCCTATGCCATTTCACTGAAGTTCGCATTTACAAAAAAATCTTAAATGAATGCGCTCGCGTTCTAAAAAAGACAGGCCTACTCGTTCAAATACATTTAGATAATCTAGATAAATATTATTTGGAAAGGGTCGAAAGAACAACCGAATTTGGCCATGTTAGTTACGATCCGGCAAATAACCTCAAAAAACTACACTACAGCGTTACATCATACTTACGATATTTTGCAGAAAATTTCGAGTTGCAGACCATTCTCCCCATTGAATTTGTAGACAATGTTCGTGGGAAAAATTATGTAAGAAGTATTTTTGTTAGCGTAATAAAAAAGAAAACATAGGAGGGAATTGTGATGTTAGATTCGAACGAAGAATTGGCTCCCGTCGATCCATCAACTGGCCAATTTATCGACCCTATGTTCGCAGTTGCAATAGCTTCTGCAGTAACAGAAACATTCGTCGCCTGGGTAAAAACAGAAATACCAATGCCGACTTTTTTTGGTGCTGTTATCGTATTCGTCGGATATATCAATTTACTGTTAAGCTGGTTTGGATATCACAAGTCTGTACATAGAAAACCAATAAGAGGAGGGCTAAGGTTCATTATCACAGTGGTTTTATTACCTCTGTATATATTAACGATAATCCTGTATGCCAAACCTTTTGTCTACACAGCCTTGACCTATGCTGCTATTTTCTTTTTATGGTCCCTTTGGGAGCACTTTAAGTATATGGAATTGAAGGAAAAATTTGGCTTTTGGAGACTTCAAACGCGCCTATTTAATCTAATCGCCTATTTTTCCTGTGGATACATCTGCGTGATCTATTTTTACTGGGGCCAATTTCATCCAGATGATTGGTATGTCAAATTTTCTGACCAGCTTTCGATCGTAATGATTACTGTGGCAATCTTCTTTCTCAGAATATCCAAAAGCGCTAATATAGACGGGAGTCCAGCATACAGAATAAAATCAGAAATTTTAATTCTTTGTTTTGGACCTCGTACCTAAAAGGGACAAATCACAAAACGAATTTTGTATAAGCCTCGTAATTCAAGCTTACATACTTAAAGTCAGACAACCTTCGGCGTCGCCAGCAAGGCCTTCAAATTCGCCAGCCGGTTCTGCGGCGTGATAGCTTCTTCCTCGGTCGGCACTGCGTCGCCCTCATCCAGCTTCATTTCCTTGATGAAGCGCGACACGTCGCAATGCACCGGCGCGCCGGCGCGCTTGCGTTTCTTGCACCAGGTGATGTGCAGGCTGCGCTGGGCGCGGGTGATGCCCACGTACATCAGGCGCCGCTCTTCCTCTATCCGTGCAACGATGGTCTCGGCCGGGGCATCCGGATCGCCCTTGTGCGGCAAGATGCCCTCCTCCACGCCGACCAGGAACACATGCGGGAATTCCAGCCCCTTGGACGCGTGCAGCGTGGACATGCGCACTGCGTCCGGCTCTTCGTCCTTGCCTTCCATCATCGACATCAATGCCACCATCTGGGTCAGGTCCAGCAGGCTGCGGTGGTCGTCGGTGCCTTCCTTGCCGCCGCTGCCCTTTTGCTTCAGCCAGTTGGTGAAGTCGATCACGTTCTGCCACTTGCCCTGCGCCTGGCGATCGTCGAAGCTGTCGTACAGATAGCCTTCATAATTGATCTCTTTCATCATGTCGTCCAGCAGCACGGTGGCCTGGTCTTCCCGGTGCGCGTGCATTTCCAGGTGGTTGATGAAGTTGCCGAATTCGCGCAGCGGCCGTAACTGACGTTCCGGCAGCAGCGCTTCTATGCCGCCCTTGAACACCGCTTCAAACAGCGAGCATTGCCACTGGCCGGCGAAAGAGCCGAGTATTTCCAGGGTTGACTGTCCGACCCCACGGCGCGGCGTGGTGACCGCGCGGATGAAGGCCGGATCATCGTCTTCATTGGCGATCAGGCGCAGGTAGGCGATGATGTCCTTGATCTCGGCCTTGTCGAAGAAACTCTGGCCGCCGGAGATCGTGTACGGGATGCGCTCCTTGCGCAGGGCCTGTTCTATGACCCTGGCCTGGTGGTTGCCGCGGTACAGGATCGCATAGTCGGAATATTTGGCGCGCCGCTCGAAGCGGTGCGCCGAGATCATGATCGCGACCTGCTCCGCCTCTTGCTCGTCGTCCTGCATCCCCAGCACCTTGACCGGGTCGCCCAGGCCGTGTTCCGACCATAGCGCCTTGTCGAACAGCTTGGGGTTATTGCCGATCACCGAATTGGCCGCCTGCAGGATGCGGGTGCTGGAACGGTAGTTCTGTTCCAGCTTGATAATCTGCAGGTCAGGGAAATCGACCTGCAAGGTCTTCAGGTTTTCTATGGTCGCGCCGCGCCATGCGTAGATCGCCTGGTCGTCGTCGCCCACTGCGGTGAACATCGGCTTCTTGCCTATACCGGTGACCAGCAGCTTGACCAGTTCGTACTGGCAGGTATTGGTGTCCTGGTACTCATCCACCAGCAGGTAGCGCAGGCGGCGCTGCCATTTGTCGCGCACCTGTTCATTGGTGCGGAACAGTTCCACCGGCAGGCGTATCAGGTCGTCGAAGTCCACCGCCTGGTAGGCGCTCAGCGTGGCGACATAGCTGCGGTAGATGCGCGCGGCGCTGGCTTCGTCCTCGTCCTTGGCCTGGTTCAGTGCGGCCTCCGGGTCAACCAGGCCGTTTTTCCACAGCGACATCGCGGTCTGTATGCGGCGTATCAATTGCTTGTCGGTGGTGATCGCCAGGTCTTGCACCAGCGAAAAGCAATCGTCGCTGTCCATGATGGAAAAGCGGTCTTTCAAACCCAGCGCATTGGCTTCCTGCCGCAGTATCTTCACGCCCAGCGAGTGGAAAGTGGACACCGTCAACTGCTTGGCCTTCTTCGGCTCCTGCAGCAGCTTGGCGATACGCTCCTGCATCTCCAGCGCCGCCTTGTTGGTAAAGGTCAGCGCGGCGATGCTCCGGGCGTCATAACCGTGCTGTTCTATCAGGTTGGCAATCTTTTGCGTGATCACACGGGTCTTGCCGGACCCGGCGCCGGCCAGCACCAGGCAGGGGCCGTCCATGTAATTCACCGCATCGCGTTGGGGAGTATTTAAACCGTGGGACATGTATAGCAAACAATCAGGAAACGAGGAGAGCAGCAGATGCGCAGCAGGCCCGTTATTGTAAGTGCGTTTGATCAATAGATGAGCGTCGGATACCAAATGCAGGCAATTTACCGAATGGCCAGAGTGGCAACTAGTGGTAAATTCGCGATGTTTAACTGCTCATAATTGTGACGATAGACGCAAAAGGACATCTCAGCGGAAGATATCTTCAGGATAAGAGTGAACAAAGCTTCTTCCCTAATCTCCAATGACTAAGTTTAATATGGGCCCACCTTTATGGTGGCGACCATATGGTTTTAAAATTTTCGACGATTTCGAAACCTAGACATAGCGATAACTTCTTGCTTAACTAAGCTGGTTTCGCTCATTACCCGCGCCGTCGCTGGGCATAGCAAGCTCAAGGCGTCCTGAAGTATTTTATGTGTTCCCAATAAATCCATGTGAAAAATAGGTTCATGATGAGCAACTCGGTTTCTAAGCTGACGCAACTTCTCCAGGGAATTATTCAATGCAGAGCGTCGAGGCGGAGTACGTGGCAAAAACGCTTTATGCAGATATGGCACCCAGAGAGAGTGTTCTAAACTAGGATCAGTTAGATTTAGCCAAAAACCAAACATCAATTCAGCAATTACCTTTCCTGCAGGTACGGGTTGTCCCCTTGATTGTCCCTTCGCGGCGTCTCTTTGTGCTTTACGTAAGATGTCCTGCCCCCGTTGATCAAGAAATGATATAAATCTGGCATCCAAATACCATTGTGGACTGTTGAAACCAGCGGTCAACTCCACATCAAATTTATTACGCAATGCAATCTCAAGATAGTGAAGGTCTACCAAAAAAGCTGCGCTAATTTTGGCATTGATAGCATACAAGCGTAGCGCTTGCCGCTGATCGTTATGAGTAGTTCGTAAATATTTTCCCAGACGATGGGAAGTCAAAGTCGCAATAATTTGCTGAAGTCTTGTTACATCTAATGGAGGTAATTTATTTGTCAACACTCAATCGTCCTTCTTTTGTTATTTTTCATTGTGATACAGCTTGTTGACGCGAGAATCAACAAGTAGTATTATTTGTTCATAGCAAGCCCTCGGTGTGACCTCTGCGTAAGCATGCCCCCGGGGGCATCGTCTTTTCGGGGCTCAAAAATTCTCATTAGCCCTACACTATCACACCAAATTTACAAAACTGGCCTCTCGGGAAATAATCCGAAAATGGTTACTATTAGCTGAATTTCCCTTTCTCAGCGCTTCAACCTATCCATCATCCCGTTAAGCGTTACTGTGTATCTATTGGTTAGGCATCGCCAATCGTAACCAAAATTTTGAACACCTTGCTCAGGCAATACCAGCAGCATGGTAAAAGGAATTCTCTTTTTTCCGAAATCGCAGGGCAGATATAAGTCCATCACTCATCCTCATAAAATAATTGCATACTAAAAGAAGCTATTCCTCTTGTGGGTTTGCCAAAGATTTTTAAACTATTCTTCACGTCATTTCAACAATGTAAATCCCAGCAAATGCACTGGATATAGGCACAATCTAGTTAAATATTTAGTTTAGTTATCATCAAATACTGAGCTTAGGACGATATTGCAATAGCCAATAGATTTTTGATTTCAAGAGACCTTGCAATTGAGGAAAATAAAAACTTATTTAAAAGCATCTTATTTCAAGGAAAGGTTTTTTCAAGCCAAGTCCCAAAAAAATCCCACAATGGACAAGTACTCATATAAGGAGGTAGCGTTGAGCTAAGAGATCTGCAGCCAAGAATACTGACGAAAATAATTGTTTAGATGGTATTTAACGCAGGAGGCCAGCTTGGCATAAAATAGCGGATGGCTTAAGAGGGCATTATGAAATTCGAGCATCTGATAGAAATCAACGACCTGAACAACCCGATGACGCAAGTCATTACCCGCGAGCAATTATGGCGCGGACTGGTGGTGCGCGCAGAATCGCCCAAGTTTTTCGTCCCGTATCTGGACGATTGCACGATCACCGAACGGGCCGAGAAAACCATCTCGCGCACGCTGAAGTTCGGCGAGCTGATCGTCAACGACAAGGTGTTGTTTGAGCCCCTGCAGCATGTGCACTATGACGTTGCTGCACAGAACGACATCCCGCATTCCACCTTGCGCATGACGATAGAAGAGCCGCAGCCGCACGCGCTGTTCGTGCGCTTTGCCTACGACGACGGCCATACCGCCGCCGAAGACAGCGCCAACGAGATGTATAACGAATACCGCCGTTCCGCTTACCAGGAGGCCGATATCGATACGGTCAAGGTGATCCGCGAGATGGTGGAAGAAGGCCTGTTGCCGGCCAGCCTGAATTCCTGAAACCGCCTCAATGCGGGCGCAGGCGGCGGCCTGCGCTGATATGCCATATCACCATTACCGGCAGCAGGATGCCGCTGATCCAGTGTGACAGCGACCATAGCTGGCGGCTGCTTTCGGTCACCAGGTAATACAGGCCATAGCCGCTGACGGTCAGCCAGCCCAGCAGGGCTATCATCAGCCAGCCGGTCAGCATATTGCGGCGCGCATTGTGGGCGCGCCGGATATGGTTGTTCAGCAGGCTGCCGATAAAGAACCAGGCGATCATTGCTACTGCGCCATGCATTTGCAGGGACAGGTGTTCCAGCGGATGCACGGTTTCGCCGAACTCCCCCGCCACCCGCAAGAAATAGTGCGCCAGCAGCCACAGCAGCCCGGTCAGCAGCAGGGCCGCGACCATGCCGTACATCGCCCGGCGATGCCAGCGTTCCAGCCGGAAGCTGACTGCGCGGCTGCGCGAATGCGATATCTGGGGTGGCTTATGTTTCATAACACGCGCAATGCGCCATTGGAGACTGGCAAAAGGTTCAGATTATAAGCGCATGGGCGCCGAATTGCGCCAGGCATGGATGTTTTGCATCACCGCTGGCCATCACCACCTTGGTCAGCGCGTCCGCCAGCATGCAGGACTCCGCAGTTACCGAAACGCTGACGGCATCCAGCATGGGCTCGCCGGTCTGCCCGTTGACCAGCGCGCTATAGCTGCCCTGCTCGGTCCGCCGCAGCGAAAAATAGCTGGCAGACGTGGCCAGCGCCTGGTTTTGCAGGCTGAGCTTATAGGCCATATTGTCCGGGCTGGCGGGATCGCGCAGCAGGATCTCGCAGGGGCTGTCGCCTATCACGCGCAAATCGCCGCCGGCATTGACACAGGCTTGCCGCACGCCGGACTGCTGCAGGCTGAGTATCGCCAGGTCTACCGCATAACCCTTGGCGATGCCGCCCAGGTCCAGCCAGTCGGCGCTCAGTTTTTGCAACTGCCCTTCGCCGTTCAGGCTGAAAGCCGCTCGTTGCGGCTGGTATGCGGGAAGCGCCGGCCCTGAATGCGGCAACATATCCCACTCCACCAGGCGGCCGGCGACCCTGGGGTCGAACAGGCCAGCGCTGGCGGCGGTGACCTGCATTGCCGCCTGCAGCACCGTATAAGTATGCGGATCTATGTCGACCATGCTACCGGCCGGCGCGCGGTTGATGCGGCCGAGATCGCTGTCCGCCGCATGGAAGCTCATCAGCCTGTGGACCAGTTCCACCTGCTGGAATGCGGCACTGAACGCGGCTGCAGCCAGAACGTCGTCGGCATCGCCTATGCTGATTTTGACGAGGGTTCCCAACCAGGGTTGGGCGCGCCGTTTCATTTTTTCAACACCACCTGGGCCAGCGCCGCTATCCTGCGCACGCCGTCGGTAACATGGGTGCAGGACAAGGTAGCGCCGCTGATATTGGCGATGCCGTTACCTATGCTGAGGCCAGACGCTGCCGTCTTGCCGACAAACTGCTGGCGCCAGTTGGCGCTACGGATCTCAAAACCGTGGCTTTCGCGGTAGCTGAGTATCTCTACCTGCCTGACGCTGGCGTCCGGCAGCAAACCCACCGCATACGAAATCAGCTCAAATTTGCCGATGACGTCGTCCAGCACGATATAACCCAGCAGCTTGTCATCCTTGAAGGCTGAAAAGCTGCGCCAGGCCGCCGAACGGGCCGGCAGGCCGGCCAGTTTCTCCATCTGCTGCATCTGCTCCAGCGTCAGCTGCAGCGTGGCCGGCTTGAAGGCGGTCGCCTCCGGGAAGATCGCCTTCTGCGCCTGCTCCACAGTCAGGTACTGGGTGGCAAATGCAGCGCTGCTGGCGCCTGCCAGGCTGACCAGCAACAAGGGCGCAACGGCATGGGTTTTCATCATTTGCTGAGTTCGGGCTGTAATACCCGCCAAGATATCAGAAAGAATAGCCTACGCCGAGGTTAAAGCGGTCGCGATTGCTGTCCAGCTTGAACTTCTGGTAATCGGCCTTGAACACCACGCCTTCGCCTATCTTGAAGCTGGCGCCTACAGTTGCCACTTTTTCATCCTCCAGCGCCGCTACGCCCAGACCTGCAGGTAGCGCAGAATAGCTGCGCGCAGTGTTAAACA
This sequence comes from Betaproteobacteria bacterium, assembly GCA_013287275.1. Taxonomy (GTDB): domain Bacteria; phylum Pseudomonadota; class Gammaproteobacteria; order Burkholderiales; family Burkholderiaceae_D; genus Undibacterium. Next base: position 9,653 of record JABDED010000049.1, on the reverse strand, counting down.
ATTCGTAACGCGCGAACGGGGTAAAGCTGTATTGCTGGTTTTTCCACAGCTGGTAGGCCGCCTGCGCATACCAGCCGACGAAGGAGGACGGCACCGGCGTAGGCTGGCCGACAAAAGTCAGGTTCAGCGCTTCGGTATTGCTGATCGTGCCGCGCGTATACACTGCCGACAAGTCCCACAGGCCGGGCGTGTAGCGCGCATGCAGGTCCCACAAGGTAATGCGTGCATTGTTTGCCGGGAAATCGGTCGTCGCCTGGCCGGCCTTGCCGCTGAAGACGGAGCCGCCCAGCAGCAGGCCGGGCACGCCGCGCCAGTTCAGCGCCGCGTGCATGCTCAAGTCATGCGCCTTGGCCAGTTGGCCTTCCTGGTGGATGCTGCGCAGCGGCGAGTCTTTGCCTTCGCCGGAGGCGGCATCCCATTTGCTCAGGTCAAAGCCGGTGGTCAGGCCCAGGTCCCAGGTCAGGCCGTTGTCATGCGTACGCGACAAGCCTATGCCGGCTTCGCGCCAGGTGGACGGGATGATCGCCGTTTCGACGAAATTGCGTTGCACGCCGTAGTAGGCGGTCGGTTCGTGGTTGGTGTTGATCAGGCCGACCGGCATCAGGAACAAGCCGCCTTTGATGCGCAGGCCGTTGTCCAACTCATGCTCCACATACAACTGTTCCACTTCCGATTCGCCCTGGTCGGTGGATGAAGTGACCGCATGTTCCCACTCAAACTCGGCCACCATCTTGGTTTTTTCATCAAAACGGTGGGTGATGCCTATCACTGCGCGGGCCACGTCGGCCTGGGCCTCATTGGCAGCGTTTTTAGGACGGGTGTAATTGATCTCGCCATAGCTGCTGACCACGGTGGACTGCGCCCATGAAGCGAGACCGGCCGAACCGCCGGCAGCGTTTCCGCCTGCGGCCGCGCTGGCGCTGGTGGTGGCGACCGTGCTTGCCAGCGCTTCCTGCTTTTGCTCTACCGCATCCGTCTTTTTACGGTTGGCAGCCAGTTCGGCTTTCATCGCTTCCAGTTCGGCAGCCATTTTTTCTATGCGTTGCAGCAGTTCCGCTTCGCTGGCATGGGCCGGCAGTGCGATTGCGGTGCCGAGGAAAACGATGCTCAATGCCTGGGCCAATAATGTTTTTTTCATGATTTTTTCCCTTGTAGAAATGCTTGTCTATGTATTTGTGGTGTTCTGTTGGGTGTTCTGTTTATTTGTAGCCGTCGGTCAGCGTGCCGAGGAACTTGATCACGTCTTCGATTTCGTCCGGCGTCAGCGCCGGCGCCATGCCGCGCGCGCGGTTGTACGGCACTTCGCTCACGTTGACATTGCCCTGGTATTGCGCCGGCAAGTCATTGAATTTGATCACCGTGCCGTCCGCCGCCACCGGATACCATTCCTCGGGATTGGTGTCGCGCCTGACATAGAAGCCGAGCGCATCGCGCAGGTTCTTGAAGCGGCCATTGTGGAAAAACACTTTGCGGGTAGCGACGTTGCGCAGGGTAGGCACCTTGAAGGCGCCGCACAGGTCGGCACGCGCGGCCAGGTCGATGCGGTCCGGGCCGCACAGGCCGAGGTCGTAGTAGGCCGCATCGGCGGTGGCGGCGATCTCGGTGTTGCGCGGCACGCCGATATTGTCGTAGGTGAAGTCCGTGAACAAGGGCGAAGAACCGTCCGCGGCCTTGCTGCTGGTATGGCAGGCGGCGCAATTTCCCTTGCTGGGATTATTGAACAGGGCCAGGCCGCGCAGTTCAGCGTCGTTGAGCCTGAGCTTGCCGGCCAGGAACTGATCGTATTTTGAATCGTAGGGGTGGAATTCGCTGTCTTCTCTTTGATACTGCTGCAGCGCAAAGGTGACCCGGTCGAAGGCGGTATCGGCGTCGTCCAGCACCGTGGCGCCAAAGACTTGCTTGAATTCTTCCGCATAGGCGGTGCGCTTCAGGCTGGCCAGCACGTCGGCCTTGCCGACATTGGCCATTTCATGCGGGGCCAGCAAGGGGCGCGCCGCCTGGGCGGCAAAAGTCTGGGCCCGGCCGTCGCGGTCCAGGCCGCCGGTCGGCGTGCCGTCAGCGGCGAAGAAAAAGCTGGGCGTCAGGTTCAGGTAGCGCAGCGAGGGTGCGGCACGGAAGCCGGGCACGTCCAGGTTCTTGCCGCCGAGTTGCACCGCCAGGTCATTGCTCTGCGCATGGGCATTGTCCGGATTGTGGCAAGAAGCACAGGATTGCTTGCCGGAAGCGGACAGGCTGACGTCCTTGAAGATTTTCGCGCCGAGTGCCGCTTGCGGGCTAAGGCCACTATCCGCTACCGGGGTGGTACCGCCGGAAGCACTGCCACCGGAGCCGCCGCCGCAGGCCGCGAGCAAGGCGCTCAGGCTGAGCGTCATCGCCAACGCCAGTTTTTTGGATGCAAAAGATCGCTCCGGCATCGCGTGGACGCCGATTTTTCCCTGAAACAACATATTTTTATCCTTGAAGTCGGGGCCTTACCCCGCTTGCAGGAATGCATGGCTGCTTGCAATAGCCGCGCATTCCGCCCCAGTCCGGCTTGTATGTTAAGTCGATACTGAGAACGTAAATGAGAATGATTTCAATTATAACTTTACCGGATCGCGGCCGGAAGCAGGGAAAGAAGGAAATACAGGGGAATTGGCCAGATTGGCCGGAAAGATGATGCTAAATATCCACAGGATCGATCTCGACCGACCATTTGGCACGCGTTTTCATTCCGCGCAAACAACTTATCCACAGTTTCAGGAAGGCCTGCAACGCGGGCCGCGACGGCGACTCTACCAGCAGCTGGGCCCGGTCCATATTGGCCACCCGGGTCATCGTCATCGGTATAGGATCGTTCATCGTGATGCCGGGGTGCTCGACGCAAACTGCGGCTTCGTGCAGGAAATCCAGCGCGGTCTGCAATTCCCTGGCTTCGGCGCGCAACAGGGCCTGGTAGATATACGGCGGCATGCCGGCTTGCTGGCGCTCTTCCAGCAAGTCGTCGGCAAAGCGGTCATAGTTATGCGCCATCAGCCAGTGGTAGAGCGGATGCTGCGGATAACGGGTCTGCACCAGCACCTCGCTGGGATTGCCGCCCTCTTTGGTCGCGGCGCGGCCGGCGCGGCCCGCCACCTGCATCAATTGCGCGAACAGCCTTTCGCTGGCGCGATAGTCTTGCGAAAACAGCGCAGTATCGGGATTCATCGCGCCGACCAGGGTCAGGTTTTTAAAGTCGTGCCCCTTGGCAACCATCTGCGTGCCGATCAGGATATCCACCTCACCCCGGTGCACAGTGTCAAAGGCGGCTTCGGCGCTGCCCTTCAGGCGGGTGGAATCGGCGTCTATCCGGAACACCCTTGCCTCTGGGAAAACTCCCTGCAAGCCCTCTTCCACCCTTTGCGTGCCGCGCCCCAAGGGTTGCAGGTCAATATTGCCGCAAGTCGGACAAGATCGGGGGATGCGCTGCTCCAGGCCGCAATGGTGGCAGCGCAGGCTACGGTCGCCCTTATGCAAGACCAGGTGGGCGGTGCAGCGGGTGCAGTTGCTGATCCAGCCGCAGGCGTCGCAAGCCAGCACAGGTGCATACCCGCGCCGATTCAAAAATAGAAGTGATTGCTCACCCTTCTCAAGACGCTTTCTGATAGCCGCTATCAAGGTCGGCGTGATGCCGTTGATGGATTTTTCCCGCTCGGTGTTGATCAGCGTGACGGCCGGCAAAACGGCGTTTTTGACCGCCCGTTCCGGCAGCGCCAGCTTGCGGTAGCGGCCGGTGCGGGCGTGCAGCCAGCTCTCCAGCGACGGCGTCGCCGATCCCAAAACCACCGGAATATCCAGTTGCCGTGCGCGCCAGATCGCCAGGTCGCGGGCCGAATAACGCAAGCCTTCCTGTTGCTTGTAGGAAGGATCGTGCTCTTCGTCGATGACGATCATTTTCAGGTTCGGCAGCGAAGCCAGGATGGACAGCCGGGTGCCGAGTACGATGCGGGCCTGGCCCAAGTGGGCGGCCAGCCAGTGCCGCAGGCGCTCGCCTTCGGCCATGCCGCTGTGCAAGGTGGCGATCTGTACCCCGGAAAAACGGCTGCGCAGGTGGTTCTCCAGTTGCGGGGTCAGGTTGATCTCGGGCACCAGGATCAGGATCTGCGCATCCGGATGTTGCTGCAACACGCGGGCGCTGGCCTGCAGATAGACCTCGGTCTTGCCGCTGCCGGTCACGCCGTACAGCAAATGGGCGGCAAAGCTCTCGGCGCCGGCTATCGCGTCGACCGCCTGCTGCTGCGCCGTGTTCAGGGCCGGCTCGGCATTCGGGCTGGCGTCATGCTCCAGGCCGGCCTTGGCCAGTTTCTTGAGATTATTGTCCAGCGAAGTCGGTTTGGCCACGCGCAGGTTCTTCGGCAGGGCCGGGATCGCCACCTCGCCCAGTGGCCGCTGGTAGTAATCCGCGGCGAAAACACATAGCGCCAGCCAGTGCGCCGACAGCGGCGCCAGCTGGCTGCGCACCGCCAGCACATTCTTCAGCTTGTCCTCCGGGACATCGGTGCTGTCGCCGATGGCGACAATCAGGCCCATGACTTCCTGGCGGCCGAAAGGCACCAGGGCCAGGTTGCCGACCTGCGGTTGCGCCTCGCCCTCCTGCTGCGGCAGCCAGCGGTAATCGAAGACCCGGTCGAGCGGCGTGTCAAGCGCGATAGTGAGGATAAATTGTTCCACGAACTTAATGTAAACCTTGAGGAAATGCGCTAACTACAGGTTTCATAAGTGATTTTTTGTAAACTCGCAAGGCCTGTGGATAACTTTGTGGAGAAAGAAGTATTGACATCGACATTCGCTAGCGTTTACGCGGGTTATCGGGGAATGAGCGATTCTCAACAAAAAAACTAATCTCTTATAAATCAAAGACTTAAAAATTTACTTTGCTTGAGGCAAATAAATTTTTTTGTTTTTTCACTGCCTCCTCATTTTTGTGCATAACTATCAAAAATTGTGCAAGTAAATGCGTTTTTTGTTGCGTCTATTTCATTGGTCTGCGGGGCACTTCTGCCCTGCCAGCCGCATGGATGCTAGCTGTTGCATAGCAACATGACGTATTGGCAAGGCAGGTGGCTCAAGCCGGCCTTTATTGCCGGCATTTGCCAATTGTTCAATAGCGCGTCATGCCAGAGTTTGGCGCATTTTACGGCTGACCTCATGCACTGTTTCGACCAGCACCGTCACCGATTCGGGCGGCGTAAACTGGGAAATACCGTGCCCCAGGTTGAACACGTGGCCGTGCCCGGCGCCCGGCTTGCCGTAGGAGGCCAGCGCTGCCGTGACTTGTTCGCGGATCTGTTCCGGCTGCGCAAACAGGACAGCCGGATCCAGGTTGCCCTGCAGCGCCACCCTGTCGCCGACCCGGGCGCGGGCCTGGCCCAGGTTCACGGTCCAGTCCAGGCCGACCGCATCGGCGCCGATATCGGCGATCTGCTCCAGCCACAGGCCGCCACCCTTGGTAAACACGATGGCGGGTATACGCTGGCCATCCTTGTCGCGTTTCAGCTGGCGCATCACATCCTGCATGTATTGCAGCGAGAAGCGCTGGTAGGCGCCGTCGGCCAGCGCACCGCCCCAGCTATCGAAAATCATTACCGCCTGCGCGCCGGCGTCTATCTGCGCATTCAGGTAGGCCGCCACCGAAGTCGCATTCGTGCGCAGGATATGGTCGATCAGGTCGGGACGCTTGTACATCATGCTCTTGACCGTATGGAACTCGCGCGAACCCTGGCCTTCCACCATATAACAGGCCAGAGTCCAGGGGCTGCCGGAAAAGCCGATCAAGGGCACGCGGCCATTCAGCGTGGTGCGAATCTGCGTCACCGCGTCAAACACGTATTGCAGATTGGCCATATCGGCCACTTGCAAAGCCATCACGGCTTTTTCGTCGCGCAGCGGGCGCTCGAACTTGGGCCCCTCGCCTTCTTCAAAATACAGGCCCAGCCCCATCGCGTCCGGCACGGTCAGGATATCCGAGAATAGGATCGCTGCATCCAGCGCAAAGCGGTCCAGCGGCTGTATCGTGACTTCGGTCGCAAAATCCGGGTTCTTCGCCAGGCTCATGAACGAGCCGGCCCCCTTGCGCACTTCGCGATACTCAGGCAGGTAGCGCCCGGCCTGGCGCATCAGCCACAGCGGCGTGTAATCGGTTTCCTGGCGCAAAAGCGCTCGCAGGAAGGTATCGTTTTTCAGGGGGGCGAATTGTGATGACATAGAGATGCTTTCGATATTGCGCGTCAAGCCGCTGCCGGCTTTGCCGGATGCAGGGGAGGCCAGCGGCTAGCCTAGATTCCCTGCGTCGCGGACAGGCTTGATGGTAAGAAATTGGAATAAACCGACATTATCGCCTATGCACTGCGAGAAGGTACATAGCTCTGAGTAATTTGGATTATTTGCGGTCAATTTCCCGCTTCTTACCGGCTTATTGCCCGCTTTTATCCACAGGCAGCCCCTCATTTACAAACTGTGGATAACTTTGTGGACAGTTTATGTTGCAAAGCGTTAAATAAAGTTAAACCTGGCGCGGCACTGGCTTGCACCGCGTAAATGCTTGATTTCATTGATACCAGTTGACCGAAACCTGCGCCGGCGCTGAGGGGACACAATATTTTCCGGCCACACCACTGTGCATAAGTGACGCGAAGTATTATTTTTTTGGGACAAGCTGCCCAATGCTTAAGCGCATTGCCTGCGCCAAATGGGATGCCCAGGCCTGTGCGCCTTTTTCAGACGGATGATAGCCGTCTTCCGCCATTAAACCGGGGTCTCTGGTGTCCAGCTGCATTCTTATATAGTGCACGTTGGCAAAACCGGCGGCCAGTTCTTCGCTCACCTTGTCCAGCACCCTGGCCTTGCTTCCCAGCACAAAACGCAAGGGCTGCGGCAAGGCCGGAAACGCATGGATGGGCGGCACACCGGACAGGATGATCAGTGCGGGCGCCACTTTTTCTTGCACCGTGGTAATCAATTGCGCCAGTTCCGCGCGATACCTAGCGGCCGGGCGGAAGGACGTGGTGTCATTCACGCCGAAGGCGATCAATGCAATGTCTATCCCCGCGGTGCCGGCAGGCAGTTGCGGCACCAGCACTTGCTGCGCCTGCGCCAGATCTGCGCCGTTCAGGCCTATCGCCTGCCAGCTGACTACGGCATCAAGCTGCTGCGCCAACGCCCTGGCAAATTGTGCGGTAATCGCCTGTTCATGGCTGGCGACGCCGACGCCGGCCACCGGCGATTCGCCTATGCCGAGCAGGCGCAATGCCGGGACTGCTACAGGGTCGCAATCCGCGCCTGGCGGATGCGCGACGCCGCTATTCGGCCCGCTGGCTTCCGGCAAGCGCGGCGTTACCCGGCGCACATATTTTCCCTGCAGGTACAACAGAGGATATAGCGGCAAGGCCAGCAACTCAGGCAGATAGTTGGGCATAGCCTTAAATGATCTTGATCTTGGCCAATTCCGGCCTGGCTGGCGGGTATTCCAGCCCCAGGCTTTCCAGCTTTTCTGTGACTATGCTGGCAATCGCCAGATTGCGCTGGGTCTTGGAGTCTGCCGGGATGATATGCCAGGGGGCATGCGGCGCATCTGTGGCGCTGATGACTTCTTCATATTGGTTCTGGTAGGCAGCCCAGTATTCGCGCTCCACCAGGTCTTGCTGGTCGAACTTCCAGTTTTTGTGCGGATCGGCGATGCGCTCCTCCAGCCTCAGCTTTTGCTGCTGTTTGGAGATATGCAGGAAGAATTTCAGGATAACGGTGCCGGTCTCGCTCAGCATGCGCTCGAAATCGCGTATCTGCGCATAGCGCCGCTGGCATTCCTTGTCGTCTATCCAGTCATGCACTCGGGTGATCAGCACGTCTTCGTAGTGGCTGCGGTTGAAGATGACGATCTCGCCGCTGGCCGGCACTTCCTGGTGCACCCGCCACAGGTAGTCATGTTCCTTTTCAATATTGCTGGGCGCCTTGAACGCCACGGTGCGCGCGCCCAGCGGATTGATCTGGCCGAACACGCCGCGTACGGTGCCGTCCTTGCCGGAAGTGTCCATGCCTTGCAAGATGACCAGCAGCTTATACTTTTTTTGCGCGTACAGCAGTTCCTGATAGTCAGAAATCTGCTGTCCCAGCGCCATCACAGCCAGCTTGTCGCGGGTCTTGGCGCTGTCCCGCTCTTCTTTGCTCTTCTCGTCGCCATTGTCCATAAGGCGCTTGCCGGCGTCGGCGTCTTTGATCTTGAGTTTGCCGCCGGGGCGGAACAGGGAACTGATGGACATGGGGCTCTCTTATTCTTTTCTGGGTATATTGAAAATTGCATGATCCACTTTCATGCAGCGGTCCATCACCACCCGGATGCCGGCGGCCAGCGCCTTGTCGGCCGCGCCGGCATTGATGACGCCTTGCTGCATCCAGATGCAGCCCAGGCCGAGGCGTATCATGTCGTCGACGATGGGCGGTATTTCTTCCGAGCGGCGGAAACAATCGACGATGTCTATCTGTATTCCCTGCCGCTGCGCAGCCTGCACCGCATGGTCCAGGCTGGCATGGCAGGCTTCGCCCAGGATGCTGGCGCCCTGCTCCATAGGATTGACCGGGAGGATACGGTAGCCGTGCTGCTGCAGGTAGCCTGCAACCTCGTAGCTGGGCCTGTGGCTCTTGGCCGACAGGCCGACCACGGCAATCGTGCCGGCCTTGCGCAGGGTGGCGGCTATGTCGGTATTGATTATCATGTCTTTATCGATATCGCGGTCGTGGTCCGGGGTCGGGGCGAAAAAAAAGGCAGCCTGGGCTGCCTTCATTTTACTGCCTGCGGTAAGCTTTTGCCGAAACGACAAAAATATACCTTCTACCGTACTAGTGCTTGTGGCGCAATCTCTGGATTGCAGCCAGCTGGGCGATCGCGGCGGCCAGTTCTGCCTGTGCCTGCGCGTAGTCAATTTTGGATTCTTTATTGACCAGGGCTTCTTCCGCCCTCTTCTTCGCTTCGTTCGCCTTGGCTTCGTCCAGGTCTTTACCGCGGATCGCAGTATCGGCCAGGACTGTGACCGTATCCGGTTGCACTTCCAGCAAACCGCCTGCGACGAAGACAAACTCTTCCTCGGCCTGGCCGCTTACCTTGATGCGTACCGCACCCGGCTTGATGCGAGTGATCAGTGGCGTATGTTTTGGATAAATACCCAATTCACCAGCCTCACCCGGCAACGCGACGAACTCGGCTTCACCGGAGAAGATCAGCTCTTCCGCGGAAACCACGTCAACGTGAATAGTGTGTGCCATGTTGGACCCTTTTCATTCTTGCTGGATCAAAAAAGCGGAACAGTGCAAGCCCGGCCTGGGCCGGCCTCGCACCGGTCGGGTATTAGCCGATTTTTTTCGCTTTTTCGATGGCTTCTTCGATAGTACCTACCATGTAGAACGCTTGTTCTGGCAGATGATCGAGTTCGCCGGATGCAATCATCTTGAAGCCCTTGATCGTATCTTTCAGCGAAACGTATTTACCTGGGGAACCGGTAAACACTTCAGCAACGTGGAAAGGCTGGGACAGGAAACGCTGCATCTTACGTGCACGCGCAACCAGCAGCTTGTCTTCAGGAGCCAGTTCGTCCATACCCAGAATCGCGATAATGTCGCGCAATTCTTTATAACGCTGCAAAGTA
>JABDED010000048.1:18985-19464 GCA_013287275.1 Betaproteobacteria bacterium | reverse complement strand
TTTCATCCGCCAGGGTTTCCAGAGTAGCCGGATCATCATTGTCCAGGCCAAAGCGCCGTACAATCACTATCCTTTGCTTGTCCGGCAACTTGGACAGCCAGTCGCGCACCAGGATCGTCATTTCGTGGTGCTCGGCCTTGATATCGGGGCCGTCATCGCTATCGCCGGGCAGCATGTCCATCAGGCTCGATTGCGGGTCATTATCGAGCGGAGTATCCAGCGAAGTTGCATGTTCGGACAAGGCGAGGATGTCCTGCACCTCGTCGATCGGCCGGTCCACCAAGTGCGCAATATCTTCCAACGCCGCATCCCTGCCATCCCTTTGCTGGGATTCCAGGTGGTATTTAGCGCGCAGGATCTGGTTCAGTTCGCGCACCATGTGTACCGGCAAGCGTATGGTGCGAGCCTGGTTCATGATCGCGCGTTCTATGCTCTGGCGTATCCACCAAGTAGCATAGGTCGAAAAACGGAAGCCGCGC
>JABDED010000048.1:0-18975 GCA_013287275.1 Betaproteobacteria bacterium | reverse complement strand
CTGGCTCGAACTTGTCGATAGCGTGCATCAGGCCCAGGTTGCCCTCTTCTATCATGTCCAGCAGGGCAACGCCGCGGTTGATATAGTGCTTCGCAATAGAAACCACCAGCCGCAAATTGTGCTCTATCATTTTCTGGCGGGCTTCAAAATCGCCCTGCTTGGCCAGGGTCGCGTAATGCAGCTCTTCCGCGGAGCCGAACAGCGGCCGCGTTCCTATCTGGTTCAAATAATGCTGGGTCGTATCGGTCGATAGTTCGGCCGCCAATACAGTCTTCAATTCATCAATCGGGGCGACAATCAGCGAGGCGGGATTATCATTCAATCCCTCCTGGGCATCATCACCGGCAGCGTCGGAAAAATCGGATAGCTCCGGTTGCTGGTCGGGTGCCGCATCAGCAAGCTGTTCCGGGTCATCGTCTGTTTCTGGATCTTGACGCTGGTAATTGGTAGGCGAATTGGTCATGTATTTATCTTAACTAGCGACCTGGTAAAAATTTGGATGGATCAACAGGTTTTCCTTGTTGGCGAATCTCAAAATGCAGCTTGACGGCATCGCTGTCGGAACTGCCCATCTCGGCAATTTTTTGCCCCTTGCTGATCGCATCACCCTCCTTCACCAGGATGGTTTTGTTGTGTGCATAAGCAGACAACAGGTTGCTTGAATGTTTGATAATCACAAGATTACCATATCCGCGTATGCCGCTACCCGCATACATGACTTTTCCTGCACCTGCCGCCAAAACCGCCTGCCCCAGCTTACCTGAAATATCCAGTCCCTTGTTCTTTGATTCATCAAAAGTGGCAATCACTTTGCCATCCGACGGCCACATCCAGTCCACGGCATCGGCATCGGATGCCGGCGCTTCAGGCGGCTTCACAACCGGTGGAACAATGATAGGCGGCGTGTCAGGCTTGGGAATATTGGATGCGACGACAGTTGCCGGCGCGGCAGGGCCGTCCGCTTTTTGCAATTCTGCCAGGTTGGCCTCGGTGTATGGCTTCTTGTCGCCGCGCGGGCCGGATTTGTTATTTGCCGACGGGACCGGTGTCAGCGGACGCACTTCCACGCCGCTACCTACGGTAACGCTGCCGGTCTGCGGCGCGCCGTCGGGCGGCGTCACCCGCAACACCTGGTCCACCTTGATGTCATTGGGATTTTTCAGGTTATTCCAGGTCACGATATCGCTATAACTTTGTCCGTGGTCCAGCGCTATCCGGTACAGGGTATCGCCCTTCTTCACGACATAAGTACCCCGTGTATCGGCTGGTTTCACCGGCTTGACGGCTTCCGCCGGCTTGCCTGTTTCGGCGGGAACGTTGTCTGTGCTGCGCTCTACCACCGGCGCTTTACTTACGGTCTGGCAACCTGCAAGCAAGGCCATGACCAAACCCAAACCGATAAACTGTATTTTCTTCATTCTCATTGCTGTCAATTCATATATTGGATGAAACGGAGTGCTGCTTCGGCCTGCTAAATCACACCCTTGTGCAAAGGGACAAAGTGGCATTGTTCCAGCACCGAACTACTCCATTCATTTTTTGCTACACGCTGTATCAATTGCAAAACCTGATTCCTGCCGCCCACCGGCGCGATCAGCCTGCCGCCTATGCTCAACTGGTCCAGCAAGGCCTGTGGCACTTCCATGCCTGCCGCAGCCAGTATGATACCGTCAAAAGGGGCCACTTGAGGCAAACCCAGCATACCATCTCCATAATGCAATCGGATATTCGCGATGCGCATCGGTCTTAAATTGGTTTTAGCCAACTCATGCAGCGCCCTGATCCGCTCTATCGAATACACATCCTTCGCCACCAGCGACAAAACGGCAGCCTGATAGCCGCAGCCGGTGCCGATTTCCAGCACCCGGTCCAGCGGGCCGCCATTGCGCATGATTTCTATCATGCGGGCAACAATATAGGGCTGGGAAATCGTTTGATGATGGCCTATCGGCAAGGAAGCGTCGATATACGCCTGGCTGGCCAGGCCGGACTCAATAAAAAGATGCCTGGGCACTGCCTCCAGCGCCGCCAGCACCAGATTGTCCTTGACGCCCTGCTGGGCCACGCGGGCCACCATCGCCCGCCGCACTGCATCCGACACCAGGGGCCTGGAGTTTGCATTGGCATGCGAATGCAACGGCTGCCGCAGGTCCGCATGTGCAGCTGCCTTGTTTGCCGCAACCGGCGCAGCATATGCGCCGGCGATGCTGGCCGATAGCGGCCTGGGCGACAAATTCCTGGAGGCGCTCTGGTTTTGCATCGCAGTCTGCGGCATTGCCGTTTTCGGCAGGTGCGACGCGCCTATGCCTTTGCCTTTATCTACCACGGACGACAAAGGCAAGGGGAAACGCTTGTCCTTGGTGTTCATGCCAGGTCTGCTCCCAGTTGCGCCATTTGCCGGGTGTCTGTCAGATCTATCTGCAAAGGGGTCACTGAAACATAGTCTTGCGCAGCGATGAAAAAGTCCGTGCCTTCGCCGGCGTCCCTGGCCTTGCCGGGTGGACCTATCCAGTAAATGTCGCGTCCGTGCGGATCTTGTGCCCGGATCGCCCCCTCAGCCATATGCCGCCGTCCCAGCCTGGCCGTCCTCAGCCCCTTGATTTGCCCGTAGGGCAGATTGGGTATATTGACGTTCAACAAAAACGGCCTGGCGAGCGACTCAAAGCGGCGCTCCACCATTTCGCGCGCGACCCTGGCGGCGGCGTCCAGATTGGCCCAGCCTTTTTCAAGCTGGGAAAATGCGATGGCCGGCACGCCGAAAAGATAAGCTTCGGTTGCCGCGGCCACGGTCCCCGAATACAGCGTGTCGTCGCCCATATTCTGGCCCTGGTTGATGCCGGACACGACCAAGTCTGGCTTTTCCTGCAAGATGGCCGTCAGCGCAATATGCACGCAATCGGAAGGTGTACCATTGACGAAATAAAAACCGTTAGGGGCGCGGAAGACCGACAAGGGCCGGTCCAGCGTCAATGCATTGGAGGTGCCGGAACGGTTACTGTCCGGCGCAACCACGGTTATGTCGGCAATGGGCGCCAAAACCTCTGCCAGGGCGGCAATGCCGGGGGCAAGATAACCATCGTCATTACTGATCAGGATTTTCATACAGGCATTTTACCTGATGCCTCATTACAATTTTATACAGCAGTTACTTTTTTAAGGCATAATCACCAAAAACAAACGACCGTACTATTTTAAAATGAGGAGACAAGCACATGAAAGCAATAGTTTGCAAGGCCTGGGGATTGCCGGACACACTCGTCGTGGAAGACCTGCCTGATGTGGTACCCGGCCCCGGCCAGGTAGCGATAGACGTCAAGGCGGCGGGCGTCAATTTTCCAGATGTGCTGATCATACAAAACAAGTATCAATTCAAGCCGGAACTGCCTTTTACGCCAGGCAGTGAATTGTCCGGCGTCGTACGCGCCGTCGGTGAGGGCGTCAGCAATGCCAAGCCCGGCGACAGGGTCATCGCTTTTATCGGCCACGGCGCATTTGCCCAGCAGGTAGTCGTGCCGGCGCAAGCCATCATGCCGGTGCCGCCAGGCATGGATTTCGATACCGCTGCGGCGATTACCCTCACCTACGGCACCTCGCACCATGCAGTGGTCGACCGCGCGCAATTGAAGGCCGGTGAAACCATGCTGGTGCTCGGCGCGGCAGGCGGCGTGGGCCTGGCGGCGATAGAAATCGGCAAGGCGCTGGGTGCGCGCGTGATCGCAGCGGCGTCGTCCGATGAAAAACTGGCGATCTGCAAAGACCACGGCGCTGACGTCACGATCAACTACAGCACCGCCGACCTGCGCGAAGCGATCAAGGCGGCCACCGACGGCAAGGGGCCGGACGTGATCTACGACCCGGTTGGCGGCGTGTACGCCGAACCGGCATTCCGCTCCATAGGCTGGCGCGGCCGCTATCTGGTGGTAGGTTTTGCCAATGGCGAAATCCCCAAGCTGCCGCTGAACCTGACACTGCTGAAAGGCGCCTCGCTGGTGGGCGTATTCTGGGGTGAATTCGCGAAACGGGAACCGAAAGCCAACCTGGCCGCAATGCGCGAACTGATGGGCTGGCTGGCGGAAGGCAAGATACGGCCGCATATCTCGGGACGCTATGCGCTGGCGGACACCGCGATTGCACTGAACGACATCGCGGCGCGCAAGGTCACCGGCAAAGTGGTGATACAGCCGGAAAAATAAACCGCAAGTACAGAGCCCGAATCCAGATCGCCACGCCGCAAAACGGCTGGCGATTTTTTATTGCATCGGCGCGGCCGCCTCGCCCAGCCAGAAGCGGTTGATATCCTTCAATCCCCATTTGGCGATATCTTCGCGGGCCACGATCCTGTCTTGCACGCCGGCGCTCGCCAGGTCAAGCAACTCCGGCACGATATAGGTCTGCGCCTTGCTGGAAAAAAATACTCTCACCTTCGGCAGCAACAGGGATTTGCCTACCTGCTGCTCCACCACGACCCCCAGGCGTCCGGATTCCAGGCGCACCAGGGTGCCGATAGGATAGATACCTATGCTTTTGACAAAGGCCTGGAAAACCCTCTCGTCAAAATGCTGGTCCTTGCTCCATTCCGCCATTTTGCGCAGCGAGTCGGCGGGGCACCAGCCCTGTTTGTATGGGCGGTCGGAAGTAATCGCATCATACACGTCGCACACCGCCCCCATGCGGGCATACAGGCTGATCTGCTCGCCCGCCAGACCATGCGGATACCCCGAGCCATCCATTTTTTCATGGTGGTGCAGGCAGACATCCAGCGCAGCCTGGCACACGCCATGCCCTTCCAGTAGGATCTTGTGCCCGGCTTCAGGATGCCCCTTGACTGACTTGTATTCGGATTCCGTCAACTTGCCGCGCTTGCCGAGGATGCTGGAAGAGATGGCCATCTTGCCGATGTCGTGCAGCAGGCCCGCCAGCCCGGCATCGCGGGTCTGTTGCTCATCCAGGCGCAACTGCCTTGCCAGGGCCACCATCAGCGCGCACACCGCCACTGAATGCATGTAGGTGTAGTCATCCTTGCTTTTCAGGCGAGCCAAGCCGATCAGCGCATCCTGGTTGCGAATGACCGACGCAGTAATTTCCTCCACCAGCGGCAGCGCATCCTTGACATCCACTGCACGCCCCAGCCTGGCTTCGTTGAACATTGAAAAAACCGCATCCCGCGATTTGTTGACGATTTTTGCCGCACGCCCCAATTCCTCACGCAAGGAAACCGCTTCCTGCCTGGGAGGGATTATCGGACTGGCAGGGGGGGCCGGTACTATCGGCGTTGCTTCGGTAGCGGAGGAAATGGGCGCAGCATCCGCCGCGATCAGCACATCCAGGCCCTTCCCGGTGTCTATCCAGGCGTGCCTGATGCCAGTCTTCCAGACTGTAGAGAGTGTAGCCTTATCCTCCAGCCTGAAGGATTTTTGCCAGAACGGAGTATCGAGCCAGGAACTGTCCAGCTCATGGATATACATCCCTATGCGCAATTGCTTGACATCAATTTTTTTTAACATGTTCTAGACCAATTGATAGCTACCATGTTTTGAACTGATGCTGATGGTCGAACGCGCGCCCTGAAGAGCGCACAAACTGTAACTTATTTCCACACACCAATTATTATCTAAAGCATTACCGATAGATAGCACTAAGATACATCGGCGTGTAAATTTATGGTGAACCAGTGATGTAAAAGACAATAGCACGGCCATCCCGCCTGCCCTGTTCTGGCAAGGCTTATTGACGCGTTGCCTATCGTGAACCTATTCGGGGAGCAAAGCAACGGGGCGGCGCTGTTTTCCTTGCAACGCAAGGCAGCCGGCCGAGCTCATGCAGGAATGGATGCGTCAGGCCTGGTCAAGCAGGTGCAAGGGGCCAAAGAATGCCTGCATATCTTGATTCGCAATGAAGGACAGGTTGTAAGGATGTTCGGCGACAAGATGAGGAAACAACGCGCTTCCCTGTATCAGTTTCAATTGTTCCGCAATCTTCCCCCACAGGACTAGCTGCGGCAACGAAGCGCTCTGCTGATGCTGCGCATAAAGGGTGTCCAGTATCGCCTGCAAAAACGGCATCCAGGCCTTCGCATCCTTGACCGGCGGCACATTGGCGCGAAACACCAGCGACGCGTTCAACAACAGGAAGCCATGACGGCCGAGCCTGTCCTGCAATTCCGGCAGCGTTTGTATCATGCCGGAGCCAGGCTGGCGGGCCTGGCTGGAAATCGCGGCCAGCGCGGCGCCCCCGGTATTTTCCACATCCAGCTTGCCGTCCGCCACCAGCAGCATCTTGATAAAATTGCGCAACGACGTAGCCCGGTTGACTTTCTTGGACAAGCCGCCGTCCGGCTCCTGCGACCACAGCTCGCCTACTGCGCCATCCATGAAACAGACGCCGGTTGCGCTCTGCTCCCGTGGATAAGGGCCTTCGCCTATCAGCACATGCCGCACCTTAACCACCGGAATGGCAAACGCCGCAAACAAGCGGCCCTGGCTAGGCAAAAACTCGCCGTCGGCCAGGCCCGGCAAATACGCCGGGTCCTTGGCCTGCATCGCCGCCAGGCCGGCCTGCACGCCAGCCATCCAGGATGGATGGACCAGGGCCAGCGCCTGCTGGATAACGGGTGGAAAATCAGGACTCTTCATGCCGCACCGATTCCTATTGCAAGGGAGCGCCGGGCATCGCTGCCGGCAACGATGCCGCCGGCACGATCTGCAATCCGGGCGGATTGCCCCTGCCCAGGCCGACAGGCTGGGCGGGCGGTGGGGATGGAGGCGGCACAACAGGAAGCGACGCAGCGAGCATAGGCGCAGTCTTGGACTGCGGCAGGTCTACCCGCTTGTTGACGCCGCCTTCGGACAAGATGATATAGCCGTCATGCACCTCGGTCACCTTCACTCCCGGCGACAATTCCCGGTTAACGGCGACTGCCAGCGTGGCCTGGCCATTGACGCCTATGATCGCCACGCTCTCTTCCGCGCGCCTGGCTACCACTACGCCTTTCAATTGGTAATTGCTGGCAGCCTGCGCAATCTGGGAGGCGCCGAACAGGCCGCCCCATTGGCCGGGAGCAGGTTCAAATGGCGCCGCGCCTTGCGGAACGGCCAACGGCCGCACCTGCGGCTTGAACATGCGCAACCCCCAATAACTGAGGGACATGCACAGCACGATAAACACGACAAAACTGGCATACAAAGGCGGGCGCTTCATTTCATTCCTTGCATATTTTTCATATTTCTATTCATTGCTACCCGGCCCGCACGGCAAACGCCTGCTTCATCGAACCAGCTGGTTAATTTCTATGATAGGCATCAACACCGCCAACACGATCAGCAGCACAACCACGCCCATTGCCAGGATCAGCACTGGCTCCAGCAAGCCCGCCATCGTCAGCGCGCGCCGCTCCAGATCCTGCTCTTGCGCGTTGGAAGCGCGTTCCAGCATGGCCGGCAATTCCCCGGTCACCTCGCCGGCCCTTATCATGTGGATCAGCATAGGTGGAAAATGCTTGTGCGAGGACAGAGCCCGCGCCAGGCTGACGCCCTCGCGCACGCTGGCGGTCGCCTCTTCTACCTGCTGCCGCATCGCCACGTTGGCCAGGGTTTCGCGGCTGGTTTGCAAAGCCCGCAGGATAGGCACGCCAGAGCCGGTAGTAATCGCCAGCGTGCTGGCAAAGCGCGCGGTATTCAGGCTACGCTCGAACTTGCCGTACAAGGGCGCATTCAACAACCAGGTATGCCAGCGTAATTTGATCGCCTCGTTTTTCAACGCAGACCGCCAGCTGAAAAAAGCGGCAACGACGGCGACCGCGACGAACAGCCCGTAGCTGCGCACAAAATCGGAAATCGCCAGCATCGCCACTGTCAGGAAAGGTAGTTTTTGCTTGGTGTTGGCAAACACGGAAACAATTTGCGGCACCACATAGGTCAGCAGGAAAATCACGATCGCAAACGCGACTACGGTCACGATTGCCGGATAGGTAAACGCCAGTTTGACTTTTTGCACCAACGCATTGCGCCGTTCTATATAGTCGGCCAGGCGGGCCAATACGCGGGACAGGTGGCCGATCTGCTCGCCGGAAGCGACCAGGCCGAGATAGATGTCGGCAAAGTCATTCGGGTGCTGCTTCAGCGCATCCGACAAGGAAGAACCGGCGTTCACCTCTGAGCGTATCGACGCCACCAGGTCGCGGATATACGGGCGTTCGGCCTGGTCCAGCAAGGCCGACAGGGCCTGCTCCAGCGGCAGGCCGGCTTCCAGCAGGCTGGCCAGTTGGCGGGTGAACAAGGCCAGCTCGACAGTGGACAAATGCTCGGCAAACAGGCTGCGCTTGCGTTTCCCCGCGCTGTCGAGTTGGGTGGTGATCAGTTCAACCGTAATCGGCAACAGGCCCTGGGCGCGCAAGTCGCCGCGCGCCGCACGGGCGCTGTCGGCGGTGAGGACGCCCTTTTTGGTCTGGCCGCTATCGTCAACGGCTTCATATCGGAAGGCTGGCACGGTTCTCTACTCTTTCGTCACACGCAATAGCTCTTCAGGCGTGGTGATGCCCGCCTTCAGCCAGCGTTCGCCGTCTTCGCGCATGGTTTCCATGCCGTCGCGCTGCGCCGCGGCGCGAATTTCCGCTTCGGCCGCCTGGTGATGGATCTGCGCGCGGATTTCGTCGGTGGTCAGTAATAATTCATACACGCCAACCCGTCCCTGGTAGCCGGTCTGGCCACAATGGTCGCAACCGACTGCATGCCAGGACTGCCCGTCAAAGCGCTTGCAATGCGTGCACAATTTCCTGACCAGGCGCTGCGCCACCACTCCCAGTAACGACGACGACAGCAGGAAAGGTTCTATCCCCATATCCAGCAAACGCGTGACCGCCGCCGCCGCGTCATTGGTATGCAAAGTCGCCAGCACCAGATGGCCGGTCAGCGAAGCCTGCACTGCGATCTGCGCCGTTTCCAGGTCGCGGATCTCGCCTATCATGATGACGTCCGGATCTTGCCGCAAAATCGCCCGCAGGGCCTTGGCAAAAGTCATCTCTATGCGCGGATTGACCTGGGTCTGCCCTACGCCGGCCAACTCATATTCGATAGGGTCTTCCACCGTCAGGATATTGGTCGTGCCGGCATTCACGCGCGACAACGCCGCGTACAGCGTCGTGGTTTTGCCCGAGCCGGTTGGCCCGGTAACCAGCACGATGCCGTGCGGCTGTGAAATCAATTTATCGAACTGCGGCAGCACATGGTCGCTCATGCCCAGGCTGCTCAAATCCATGCGTCCTGCTTCCTTGTCCAGCAAACGCAGCACAGCGCGTTCGCCGTGGCCGGTCGGCAGCGTGGAAACGCGCACATCCACCGGCCTGCCGCCTATGCGCAAGGTGATCCTGCCATCCTGCGGCAAACGCTTTTCTGCAATATCCAGCTGCGCCATGATCTTGATGCGGGAAATCAGCGACGCATGCACGGCCTTCTTGGGGCGGACGATATCGCGCAAGGAGCCGTCCACGCGGAAACGCACTATCGAAATCTGCTCAAACGGTTCTATATGGATATCCGATGCGCCTTCCCGCAAGGCCTGCGTCAGCAAGGCATTGATCATGCGGATCACCGGCGCATCGTCGGCCGATTCCAGCAAATCCTCTACCGCCGGCATATCCAGCATCAGCTTGGCCAGGTCCATGTCCGACTCGACCTCGCCCACCACGTCCGCCGCATCGCCGCCCGAGCCGGCATAGGCGCGGGCAATCACCTGCAGCAATTCAGCGTGCGGCATCACGTTCAGTTTTATCCTGCCGAAGCGCCGCCCTACCTCGGCGATTGCGGTCGGCTTGGTTTCTGCAGAAACCGCCAGTTCCACCAGGGCCGCGCTGTCGCTCGTGTCGCGACTGGCCAGGATGGAAAAATCGCGCGCAAATCCATACGACAATAAACGGTTATCGATCATTCTTAGTTCGCCGGCGCTGGTTTGTCTGAAGCTTTGTCGGAAGGCTTGTCTGCCGGTATCGTCAACGGCGTCACCATTAACTTGCCCTTCTCCACATTCGGGAACAAAGGCGTCTCTGCCCCTTGCTTGGCCGGCGCTATCTGCGTCTTCATATAGTCGTAGCGGTCGATAGACACTCCGGCGCCCTGTTCCGCACTGCGCAGGACGGTCGGTCGCAGGAACACCATCAGATTGGTCTTGGTGCGCGTACCACTTTGATATTTGAACAAGTTGCCGAGGAAAGGGATATCTCCCAGCAGAGGAACTTTTTCGTTGCTGTCGGTAGCCTTGTCGTCGATCAGGCCGCCCAGCGCAATGATGTCGCCGTCTTCCGCCAATACATTGGTTTCTATCGAACGCTGATTGGTGATAATTCCCGCCGGATTGGTCGAACTATCCACATTCGAGACTTCCTGGAAAATACTCAACTTGACGGTGCCGCCTTCGGAAATCTGCGGCCGCACCCGCAATTTGATACCGACGTCCTTGCGTTCTATGGTCTGGAAAGGATTAACGCCGGCAGTGCCGGTCGCGGCAGAAGTGGTAAATTGCCCGGTAATGAAAGGCACGTTCTGGCCGACGATGATTTTCGCCTCTTCATTATCCAGCGTCAGCAAGGTAGGGATGGACAGCACATTGGTGCCGCCCTGGCTTTCCAGCGCATGCGCCAGCGCTCCCAGGCCCAGCTGGCCGCCGATTTGTCGGAATATCCCCACAGTCAAGCCATTGTTCAAGGAACTTGCCGCAGCCTTGCCGCCGGCCGCCAGCTGGACCAGATTATTGCCGCCGGTAGAGAAAGCCGTTCCTCCGCCGACCCGGTAATTGCTGCTGGAGTCGCCCGTCAAGGCCAGCCATTGCACGCCGAATTCATTGGACTTGTTGGCAGTGACTTCAACGATCAGGGTTTCAATATAGACCTGGGCACGCCGTGCATCCAGCTGGTCGATGACATTGCGCAGGTTGCGGTACACGGCTTCGCTGGCCGTGATCACCAGGGTGTTGGTCGCCGCATCGGCCTGAATGAAGCCGCCGGCGCCGCCGGAAGACAGGCTGCTGCTATTGCCCGAAGACGATGAAGGCAAGGAAGATCCCGCCGAACTGTTCAAGCCACCGGTCGTGGAACCCGTGGAGCCGGAAGTGCCGGATGACGGCGAAGACGAGTTTGACAAGGACGAAGAACTGCTGCTGGAAGGCAAGGCACTATCTTGCGTGACGATGGAGCGCAAAGTCTGCGCCAGCTTGACCGCCTCGGCATTTTTCAGGTACACCACGTGCACATTGCCCGGCAATGCAGTGGGCTGGTCCAGCTTGGCGATCAGGGTCTTGACCAGGCCGGCACGCGCCAGCGAAGGCGCCTTGACCAGGATGGAATTGGTGCGTGGATCGGCGAGCAGAACCGTGCGCCCGGAATCAGCTCCTGCGGCGCCGCTGGTTTCCGTCAGGCGCGTCACCATCGTCGCGATATCGCTGGCGATAGCATGTTTAAGCGGAATCACATCCATGTCGTTGACAGACGGCATATCCAGCGATGCGATGATTTTACCCAGGCGCTTCAGGTTGTCGGCATAATCGGTGATCACGACCGAGTTGTTGCCGGGATTGGCGTTAATCGTATTATTCGGCGAAATCAGCGGACGCAGCACGGTAACGATATTGTTTGCCGTTTCATAGTCAAGGCGGAAGATTTGCGTGGCAATCTGGTCGCCCTTGACGGCCGGTGTCTGTATTGGCCCCGGCTGCAGCTTGGCATCCGCTTCCGGCACTACCTTGGCATAGCCGTCGCCGGTGACCACGGTATAGCCTTGCAAACGCAAGGTGGACGTCAACAGCTTGAAGGCCTGGTCCTTGCTCAAGGGCTTTTCCGACACCAGCGTAATCTGGCCCTTTACCCGCGGATCGATGATGAAAGTCGTGCCGGTGTAGTGGCCGATTGCCTTGACCACCGAATCGATGTCCGCGCTTACGAAGTTCAGCGCCACCGTGTTTTGCGCCGGGTCCTGGGCATAGACCGGGTGGAAGCTGCCCGCCAGGCAAACTGCGCTAAGCACAGTTGCAGCCGGCAAACGGCGCCAGTGCATGGAGAATTGGAAGTGTTGCATGGATGTGGTCAATCGATTTTTTTTCATTTGAACTCTAACGCTATCACGTCTTTATCGCCGTCTTTACGACGCTGCCCCAGCAAATTCAACAAATTTGCCAACCTGTCTTCCTGCCCCGCCTCCGGCTCCGCCTTGCCGGAAAAATGCAGGCGGCCATCAACCAGACTTCCTTTGCCGCTCAACAACATCGGCCCCTTGATCGTCTTCAACACTATATCGGCGGTCTGCCCGCGCCAGTCAAATCCCAAGCCATAAGTCCCCAAGGGTTTGACCGGCGACAAACGCGATGCCATGTCCTTCATTTCCAACTGCATGGAACCCAGCACGTCCAGCTTTCCAGGCTGCCGCACAAATTGCAGCGCATTCCAGGATAGCCTCAATTGCCCCGACAAGCCTATCGTATTCAATGGCGCACCCAATCCCTCCAGGCGTTCCGGCGGCAACAGCAAGGTCGCAGGGCTGACTTGCCATTGGCTCCAACTCCCTTTCAGCTTGACGGTTTGCGACAACGCAACCGGATTATCCATTTCCGCGTCGACCTGCCCCAATAAAATCAGCGGAGAAATATGCCACGCAAAGCGGCCGGCAAACAAGGGAGTTACCGGGCCGGATCCCGCCGCCGCTCCGCCGACAAAAGCGGAGCCGTGCCAGAAGCTGCCCTGTGCATCTCCCAGCGTAATCCTGCCCATAGTCTGCTTTTCCACCAGCGCAGACATCCAGGCCGCCGGCAAAAACCAGGCTACCGTCAGTACTGCACTCAGTACCGCTGCCACTATCCAGATCAGGGGGCGCTTCAATTCATCTCCCCTGCCGGCGCATGGTGCAACACTCCACGCGCTTGTGCATCCTTATCCTTGTACCGCGCATCTTCAAGACGCATTTCTTTGCTGCCTCAGCGTCAGCGTCGCACTGACCATGCCAGTCTCAGGCAAGGCAGTCACGCGTGCATCGTCTACCGTCAGGCGGGCGGATTTTTGCATTTCCAGCAGCCACTCCATCAAGCCGGCATAGGCGATGGAAGACAATTGGACGCGCACCACGTCATCCGACACGGCCAGCGTTTGCGGCTTGACGGCCCAGTGCACCAGCGAGGCTTCTACCGCTTCCCGTGTAATCGCCGGAATATTCTCTGCCATGGAAGTATTCAGCTGCGCACTTTGCTTGCTCAATTCCGCCATCTCGGCTACTTGCTGGCGCAACTGCGGCACCTGCTTTTGCAGCTCCACGCGTCCGGACAGGGCAGGATCGATCAGCACACTATAAATAATGGCCGCGGCCACCACCAGGAAAGCCACCAGCAGTAAACGGCGCTCCCGCCCATCCCTTTGTTGCCAATATGCGAGGGCGCTGTCTTTGGCGAACGACAAAAAAGTTCCCTGCTGTTCAGCGGAGCGCGTATCTTTATTACTCATCTGCCGCTCCTGTTGGCTGCATTGACAATATCGGCAGTAGCAGGTTTGACCTGCAATATTCCGTCGGTGGACGATACCAGTGCCAGCGATTGTTCCGCCAGGGCCGCGCGCACCTGCTCCAGCGGCAACGTGCCCTGGGTCTTAGTCCTCACAAACAGGCTGTGTTCGCGATACTCCACCGACATCACGCTGGCGCTGCCGGTGCCGCCCGCCGTGCGGTCCCAGGCCTGGGAAAATTGCGAGGCCAGGACCAGGAAATCATCCGGCGTCGACTGGCCGGCCAGTTTCCTGGACAGGCTGATTTTTTGTTTCATCTGGTCCAGCGGCCGCAGCACAGTCTCCTTGGGGTAGCTGGCGCGGAAAGATTGCGTCAGCGTATCGTTCAAGGCCTTCGCTTCGCGCTTCATTGAAATCCACTCGATGTTCAGGCCAATGATATTGACCAGCAATACCAGCCCGGCAAGGACCAGGGGCCAGCGCCAGGCGCGCAAATCCAGCTGGCCCGGATTCGGCAGCGACACGCCGTCCATCAAGTCCAGCGCCGATTTTCCGGGCGCCGCCATGCTCGAGACACGCGAGCTCCAGCTGGCCGGCTTGACCGTAATGCGCTGTGCCAGCGCCGCATCTTGCTCGCAGGCTTGCTGATAGGCCGCTTGCTGCTGGGCCGGTACATACAGGCCCACTTTACCATCCGCCGCAAATAGCTTTAAAGCCTGCAGCACTTCGGCCACGGCCAGTTCTTCAGTGGCTGGGGTCAGCGTCAGGCCAAAGCCTTCAAATTCTGAAGAACGCAATGCAAAATCGATCACGCCCTGCTCTGCATGGACAAATACCGAGCTTGCTCCGGGCTGCAGTTCATAGCACAGCTGGCTCGCATAGGCGGCCACTTTTTTTGCGCCCAGCCCGTAGACGGTATTGCTTAGGGCTTCTATCCATTTTTTGTCGGTCGCGGCAACCGTGCACACGCCGTTCTGCACAGGCGTGGAAACCAGTACCGCTGCTGCCGGATCGCTGGCCAGCTGGTCTTCAACCAGATTAGGCAAGGCCGTTTTCAATTTGGCGGCAGATAGCGGTGGCGCCTTGATCTGCAATACGGTGACATCGCTGGCGGCCAGCAGCATCGCCACCTGGCGTACCTTGCCGATCAAGTCCCCCAGTTGCTTCAAAGACTGTTCGCCGTGCTGCTGGACCATACCCTCAGCCGATATCAGCGCAAATGGGCAGGCCAGCGAAGCCCAGTCCGCTTGGCCATATGCCACGGTTTTCGACGGCAACAATATATACAGTGTGCTTTGCATTTTATTTTCTGTTTTCAGCCCTCAAGGCGACCTTTAAGCAACGCCATCAGCGGGCATCCATTCATAAGCATCAATTTTCTTTGATCCAGAGTATCCTCGTCGTTACGCCGGAGCGCTCTATCAGCGCATTGGAGTCCAGCAGCGACCGACTCAACTTCACCTTGCCGTTTACTATAAAATAACTCGTAGTTGTTGATATGTCACTATCGGTGATGCTGTTCAGCTTGTCGGGAAAGCGTTGCCTGAAGTCCGCCAGATTCAGGTAGTGCGCCCTGTCACGGCTGGAAATCATCGCTGCCGCGTCCGTCAGCGACAGTCCCTCCACCCTGGCAGACAACACCTCGGCCGTAGTGGTATTGACATTGACCGGCGTGCTACGCGGCAAGACAGTGACATAATCCCTCAGCTTTTGCACCATTTGCGGAGTGAATCCCGCCACCGACAACAAATCGTCAAGCTGAGCAAAACGCAAGAATTGTACTTCAGGAATATCTTCCGACGAGGGATTTGTTTGCGCCGGCGTGCTGGCGGAAATAATAGGTCCCGTTGCACCACTGGCGGAACTGCCCCCTGCCGCGGCAAGTTTGGATTGGGACAAGGCAATACTGGAAGCCGCAACCTGCGCCAGCGCCGTGTCTATCTTCAAGTTGCTGAGCAATTTGGCGAACACCTTCACTTCGCGCGGGCTTACTTCGCCATTGGTGGCGAGGTTGCTCAGATTGAACCGGGATTGCGCGTCGGTGACGTGGCCAGACAAGGTGGCGTCGCTCTCTTCACTGTCGCCGCGGCCGTTTTCCACGTACTGGTCCAACCGGGTTTCTTCCAGGTTGACAGCCCACGGCTCTCCCAGCCAGTCCACGGTGGAATGCGTTGCGTCTTCACGCAAGATCAGCCTGACCCAGTCCAGCGCGCCGCGCAGCACCCATTTTTTTTGCAATTGCAGACGCTGGTTCTCTATCGAACGCACCTGCACCTGCTGTTGCCAGAACAGGCTGGCGACTATCGTGATAGCCAGTGTGGTCAACAGCAATGCCGTCACAACGGCGACGCCGCGCTGGCGCGCCAATCGGCCTGCGACAAAGGAGCCCGGCAGAAGCCTGCCGGATAGCCGGGGTGTGCCGCTCATACCGCCCCCAGCAAGAATACTTTCAGCATCGGCCGCTCCTGGCCTATCACCTGCAAAGAGACTTCCAGGCCTTTTTTAGGCGCGGCTGCCTTGGTATCGCCATTTGCGTTCGGCGCCGGGACATCGGTGCCGCCTGCACGCCAGCCGTTTTCATCGATATTCCAGGTGCGCATGCTGATCGACGCGATGTTCGCCTGCAGCGCAACGACGGGCATGCTGTCGGCATTATTCAAGGCGTTTTGCCAATACTGATCCAGCACATTCAAGTCGCGGGTAGGCTGCGACTCGCGCCGGCTCAGCACGCCGTCCTGCAGCCTGTAGGCGACCACCTGCAGCCGGGTCGGCTGGTTATCGTCAAAGACGGTGCGTATCAGCGTCAACCGCTGCTGCTCGGCGCGCAAGGTTTCCCTTACCGGCAGCAGGTCGGGACCGGCCATATGTTCGCTATCATTTTCCAACTGGGCGAAACTGATCTGGGTCCCCCTGGTCTGCTCCATCGAGCTGGTGAGGGCTACCCGCGCCCTGACGATACTGTCCAGGCCGCGCCATCCCAGCACCGCAACGATCGCCAGTATCGTGATGGCGACCAGCAATTCAATCAGCGTGAAGCCGCGGCTATGCTTAAATCGCATTTGGCACCACCTGGGTCAGCTTGACAATCCGCCGCTCCGGATGCTGCGCATCCACAACCGATACCTCTACCCGGCGAAACAGCACATTCGGCGTAGGCAGCACCTGCTCCTGGCACAGCAAATTCAATTCGCCCTGCGAGCAATCAAACGAGCGGTCGCCCAGCGCCGGCCATTCTTTGCCGAGCCGTATTTGCGCCAGCCGGTTCTCTGCCGACCAGGTAGCCATCATTGCCGCGCGCAAGTCATTGCTGTTCTGCGTCAGGCTGCCCACTGCGCGCAAGCTAGCTCCCAGCGCAGTGCCGACTATCACCAGTGCAACCAGCACTTCCAGCAGGGTGAAACCGCATTGCCGGCCGGCCGGCCGCAATGCTCCTCGGGCAACACTGGATGAAAAAATCGGGTTCATGTTTACTCGACTACAAAATGGCCTACGCCATCCGCCTTTATCTGCACTTTGTCTTCGCCGACCGCCATCGTCAGCACAAAAGGCTTGTCTACCGGCTCGCGGCCGAAGGTGATGCGCAGCGTGTCGTCATTGAGATTCAGGGCAGGATCGATGAACAATTGGACCGGGCTGAGTACAAACTCGCGCTCACGCAACATATCGACGTCGCGTATCTTCTCCCAGCCCTGGTCGCCGCGCACCATGAAGCGATAGCTCACGGGACCGGCATCGAAAGCGATAGGCCGGTTACGCACGATCGCTTCCTCACGTGCCATCTGCAGCAACAGGGCAATTCTCTGCGCATCGTTTTGCAGGCGCTGTCGGCCGCTTGGCAGTGCGTTGAAGGACACCACGCCCAGCATGATGCCAACGATCACCAGAACCACCAACAGCTCCAGCAAAGTAAAACCCCGCTGCCTGCCCATGCCAGCCATTACCGGCAATCCACTGGTTCAAGACGAGGGTTTACAGATCCCACGAACCGATATCCGCATCATTGCCAGTGCCGCCAGGCTGGCCGTCCGCACCGAAGGAAAATACCTCAACTTCATTGTGGATGCCGGGAGACAGGTACTGGTAGGGATTGCCCCAGGGGTCTTTGGGCAATTTGGCGATATAACCGCCGCTTTTCCAACCATTGGCTGCGGGACCGGAAGTCGGCTTGGTAATCAGGGCTTGCAAACCCTGCTCAGTCGTCGGGAAGCGATTATTGTCTAGCTTGTACAGGTTCAGCGTGTTCATCAGCGTAGCGATATCCGATTTCGCGGCGGTGATACGCGCATCGTCGGTACGTCCCATCAGCTTGGGCACGACCAAGGCAGCCATGATGCCGATGATCACAACCACCACCATAATTTCCACAAGGGTAAAACCGCGGCTGCGGCGACCCAACAAAGCGCGGCTTGGGGTATGGTTGATTTTGCGACCTGGAAGTGGATAGCTCATAAATTAGTTAAATAATTAAACAATACAAACAAGAAACAAGGATTGCAAGATTACCGGTCGAAAATGCTATCACGAATTATGCCGCATGCTGTCAAATTAGCACAAATTCCCAAAAGCTTTTTACCTGTCTTTACATCCGATACATCGCGCAAAATGGCGGTCGACGGCCTAGGGTGCACAGCATACTACACCATGTATATGTCAATACCATAACAAGGGGTTCAAAGCGCAACAACTTCACACACGACGCAAGCCGGGCATGCAGTTCTAGCCCCCCATCAAGTCAGACGCAAAGGCAGGCTGCGCAAGCGCTTGCCGGTCAAGGCAAAGACGGCATTTGCGACGGCGGGAGCAATCGGCGGCGTGCCGGGCTCGCCGATGCCCTCCGGCGGCTCCGCGCTCTTGATAATCACGGTCTCCACCAGCGGCGCCTCGGACATCCTCAACACCTGGTAGTTGTGAAAATTTTGCTGCTCCACCTTGCCGTCCTTCAGGGTAATTTCACCGTACAGGGCGGCACTCAGGCCAAACACCACGGCAGATTCCATTTGCTGCGCAATGATGTTGGGGTTCACTGCGATACCGCAATCGACCGCGCAAACCACCTTGTGCACCCTGATATCATTGTCCTTGACCGATACTTCCGCGACTTCTGCTACGATGGTGCCGAAAGACTGGTGCAAGGCGATGCCGTGCGCCCTGCCCTCTGCCGGCGCGCCGGCTTTCTCAACGGCAGCGTTCAATACCGCCAGGTGGCGCGGATGGTTTTTCAGCAGTTCGCGCCTGAAGGCCAGCGGAGGCTTGCCTGCCGCCGCCGCCAGTTCATCAATAAAGCTTTCCTTGAAAAAAGCATTATGCGAATGGCCGACCGAACGCCAGTATCCCAGCGGCACCGGAGTCGGCACGATCACATGCGCAATACGCTGGTTAGGGAATTCGTACTGCATGTCGAACTCGCCTTCGGCCGTGGTCTTGTCCGGACCTGCGCCGGGCAGGCCAAAGCTGCGTTTCAGTACCTGGTGCGTGATGGAGCCGGAGGCCGACTTGTTTTCATAGGT
>JABDED010000047.1 GCA_013287275.1 Betaproteobacteria bacterium | reverse complement strand
TATGGATCAGCCCTATGTATTACGTTCCGATGATGGCGGCGTCACGACGCTGACGCTGAATCGTGGTGAACGCTTTAATCCTCTCTCTGAAGAAATGCTGGGCGAATTGCACGCGGCATTGAAGGGTATTGCGCAGGACGATGCGGTGCGCGTGGTGGTGCTGGCTGCGGCCGGCAAGGCGTTTTGTGCGGGGCATGATTTGAAGCAGATGATGCAGACGCCGGACGCGGACTACTACAAGAAGCTGTTCCAGCAGTGCAGCAAGCTGATGCTGTTGATACAGCAGATGCCGCAGCCGGTGATTGCGCGGGTGCAGGGGCTGGCGACGGCGGCGGGTTGCCAGTTGGTGGCGATGTGCGATCTGGCGGTGGCGGTTTCCGGTGCGCGCTTTGCGGTGTCGGGCGTGAATGTCGGCTTGTTCTGTTCCACGCCGGCGGTGGCCTTGTCGCGCAATGTGTCGCGCAAGCAGGCGATGGAGATGTTGTTGACGGGCGACTTTATCGACGCGCAGACGGCCTTGCAGCGCGGGCTGGTGAATCACGTTGTTGAGGCGGATGAACTGGATGCAGAGGTTGCCCGGCTGGCAGCCAGCATCACGGCCAAGCCGGCAGTGGCGATTGCGATGGGCAAGCAGCTGTTTTACAAGCAGCTGGAAATGGGTATCGACGCCGCCTACCAGTTGGCCGGGCAAACCATGGCCTGCAATATGGTGGATGAGGCGGCGCAGGAAGGAGTGCAGGCTTTTATAGAAAAGCGTACTCCCGCATGGAAAAAAACCTAAAGCCCGGTGTCCTGCAGGAAATGCCTTAGCCTGGATGGAGCGCGGCACAATCCGGGTCCCTCTTGGATTGCGCATCATCCTGCGCACTTCTATCCCGCAACTTCTAAATACGTCTAGCCGTTGATGACCTTGCGGGCAAAACTTTCAAGCGAATCCATCAGCGAATCCGCAGCCTTGACCGCCTGCTCTTCATTGCCCTTGGCGATTGCCTTGGCCAGCAGCATGTGGCAGCGCGCGCCTTCCTCGATGTCGCCCTCATGCTGGTAGGCATACCAGAAGCGGCGGCACTTGATGATCAGCGGAGTAACGGCCTTCGCCGCGGAAGGATTGCGGCAGGCGTCGTGGATGGTATGGTCCAGCGCCTGGTCTGCATCCATATACACGTCCAGGTTGCCCTGTTTGGCGGCGACCACCATCTTGTCTGCACTCGCCAGGATGTCTTCCCTTTGCTGCGGCGACGCGCGCCTGGCGGCGCTGCTGGCGATCAGGCGTTCTATCACCCTGCGGGTTTCTATCAAGGTCATGTGCTCGGCGGCTTCGATGTCGCTGATGATCAGGCCGCGCCGCGGCAATTGCACGATCAGCCCATTGGAAGACATGCGCATCAGGGCTTCGCGCAGCGGCGTGCGCCCCAGGCCGGTGACGTCGACCAGTTCGGATTCTACGATCGGTGATCCGGGTTTTAACTTCAACGTGACTATCATGCTCTCTATCGCGTCATAGGCAACGTCGGCGGCACGTAGTTTGGGAGAGGCAGGTTTTAGTGGCGTTTCTAGCATTATTGTCCAGATTCTGTATTTTGTACGGATTTTACCGGTAATTCAGCAAATTTTAACTTGTAATTAATTGGTTTTAAAAATTTAATAAGAGTTTTGCGTCATGAAAGCGACAGAGTGCCGTTGTTTATTTAGCTTTTCAAATAAATTTCCGGAGAGCAGTTATATGCTTCTCGGCAAGTAGTATCTGTCGCAGCAATGTTAAATAGAAGTAACGCTGTTGCGGAGTATTTTTGGGATATATGCAGGATATACGCGCAATGGCGCCGGCGGATGCCGTCGGAATGCCTTCCTATTGCAGCTCTGTATGCAATGGCGCGGCGGGCGGGCATCTGCGCAGCACGCCCGCCGATCTTCCGAGGTTTAAAAAAGCAACGACAAGTCGGGCCGGGTGTCCAGCGCCTTGCGCACGATGGCCGTCACGCGCTCGCGTTCTGCGCCTACCAGCGGCTGGCGCGGGCGGCGCACGTTTTCGTTGCCGACGCCCGCCAGGCTTTCCACCAGCTTCAGGTTTTGCACCAGCTTGGCCGAGACGTCCAGGTGCAGCAAGGGCATGAACCACTGGTACAGCTTCAGCGCCTCATCATAGCGCCTGGCTTGCATCAGCTTGTACAGCGCGACTGTTTCTTTCGGGAAGGCCACCACCAGTCCCGCCAGCAAACCGTCGGCGCCGACTGCCAGGCCCTCAAACGACAAGTCGTCCACCCCCATGAAGAGCTGGTAGCGGTCGCCCAGCGCATTGCGCAGGTCGGTGATGCGGCGGATGTTGTCGCTGGATTCCTTGATCGCCACCAGCCATTCGCAGTCTGCCAGTTCCTGGAAATCTTCCGGCGTCAGGTCCACCTTATAGCTGACCGGATTGTTGTACACCATGATGGGCAGTTGGGCGGCTTTGGCGATAGTGCGCAAATTATCCTTCGCCTCGCGCGCATCGGCCGCATACAGCACGGAA
Source organism: Betaproteobacteria bacterium (assembly GCA_013287275.1). Lineage (GTDB taxonomy): Bacteria > Pseudomonadota > Gammaproteobacteria > Burkholderiales > Burkholderiaceae_D > Undibacterium. Next base: position 16,976 of record JABDED010000047.1, on the reverse strand, counting down.
GGCATCACCATGAAACCCTGCACGCCCAGTTCCGCAGCTTGCTGCACAAAGCGCACTGCATTCGCGGTGCGGGTTTCCGATACGTTGACCAGCACCGGCACGCGGCGGTTGGCCACATCCAGTGCAATCTTGGTGATTTCCAGTTTTTCGTCGAAGGACAGGGTGCTGGCTTCTCCCAGCGAGCCGCAGGTAACCAGGCCGTGCACGCCGCTGTCAATCTGGAATGCATAGTGTTTTTCCATCTCGGCATGGTCCAGGTCCTCGTTCGCTTTGAACTTGGTCGTCACCGCAGGAAACACGCCGCGCCATTTGTTTGCTGTCATGCCATTTCTCCTTGTGTAAAACATCAAAACATCCAGAAACCACGATGCTGCTCCATTGCTATAAGTGATGCTAAATCCTTTTAAATATATTTACAATATATTTATAGGGCGTTTGTTGCGTTGGAGTTGCGTATCTCCAGCAACACATACGACGTCTATCCGTGTAAATATCGTTGCAAAATTTTTAATTAATTGCTAATGTCGACCCTTGCCGCGCAAGGGCAGGAGGGTTTTTCCTATATTGCGCCCGGCATTCCCGATACTAAAAATAGCCGCATGAATAACATTCCCAGATATTTAGCCAATACCGAGCGCGACATCCTTGCTGAGCGCATCGCCGATGTATTTTTCACCGAGTCCTTGTTTGATGCCCTTCCGGACGTGGTCTTTTTCGTCAAGGATGTGGATGGGCGCTATGTCGTGCTGAACCAGACCCTGGCCACGCGCTGCGGTTATAAAGACAAGGCGGAATTGATAGGGCGCACCGTGAACGAAGTGTTCCCGGCGGCGCTGGCCAGCACCTATGACGAACAAGACCATCTGGTATTGAGCGGAGTGCAGGAATTCCACGACCAGCTGGAGCTGCATTTATATCCCGATCACGATCCCGGCTGGTGCCTGACAAAAAAGATTGCACTACGCGACGCCAATAAAAACATCGTAGGCCTGGCGGGTGTCTCCCGGGATCTTGCAATGCCGGACCAGCGCCACCCGGTGTATCACAAGATTGCGGCGGCGGTCAGGCATTTGCATACCCACTATGAACAAAATATACAGATGGCGGATTTGGAGCAGATCACCGGCTTGTCTGTGGCCCAGATCGAGCGCTATTTCCACAAGATATTCACGCTGACACCCCGCCAGATGATGACCAAGATACGGCTGGACGCTGCATCCGTAATGCTGGCCGACATGGGCAAGACCATTACCGATGTCGCCGCGGCCTGCGGTTACCAGGACCACAGCGCATTCTCGCGCGTGTTCAAGTCCACCGTCGGCGTCACGCCGCGCGAATTCCGGGATGTGCTGGCAAAGAGTCGCAACATCGACAGGTAAGGGCGGCAACTAAGAGATAAAATAACGGAGTGCGCTGAAGCCCTCAGCCCCTTCCGTGGAATTTTTTCCTTGCCATTCACCTTATCCCATCCCGCCGCCATCATCCCGCTGCATAAACTGCTGGGGCGCCGCGTCTCCATTTCGGCGATGGTCATAGGCAGCATGTCGCCCGACTTCGCGTATTTCTTGCCCGGCGTCTCCGGCCTGATGACGCACAGCTTGCGCGGCATCTTCAGTTTTTGCCTGCCGGCCGGCTTGCTGATGTATTTCATCTTCCATTTACTGGTCAAGCGCCCGGCCAGCCTGCTGCTGCCCGGCCCGGTGCTGGCGCGTTTGCGCAACACTGCATTCGGCGCGCCGGGCTTGCCCGCCACATCGGTCTGGGTCCTGGCCTGCTCGGTCATGCTGGGGGCGGCGACCCATATCGGCTGGGATGCGTTCACGCACAGGAGTTCAGCGATAGTGAGCCACTTTGAGATTTTCCGCATCGTTGTTTTCAATAGTGGCGGCTATATACTGTATTTGTATAAATTGCTGCAGCATTTGAGTACTGCATTTGGCTTGCTGGTGCTGGCGTGGTGGATCAAGTCGTGGCTGGATGCCACGCCGGCGGTAGCGGAAGCTCAGTTACTGGAAGATGCGGAGCAGCCGGGACTGGAGGGCAGGGCCAGAGCCTATATTGTCGGCGGCATAGTCGCCGTGAGTGCATTGTGCGGCGGCAGCGCGGGGATCATGCGCGCCGGCTTGCCATTGGAGCGCTGGCTGTTCCACGTTGTTGTCGCCGGCCTGAGCGGAGCCGCACTGGCCTTGTTATTCTACTGCCTTGCATGGGCCGCTGTCGGTGCGGGGCGCCGGCGCAATGCCTGAAAAACGGACTATGATGAAGAACGCTTGTACAGCAGTTCATGCTGCAATGGAAAACCCTGACGCTGTTACCCTGATTAGATCTCGCTGAGGAGAATTTTATGTCATTGGAACAAGAACCCTTGATCAAGGAAGTCATTTCTTACCTGCGGGTAAAGGGAGCGCCGCAAGCGATCAGTTTCTACCAGAAAGTATTTGGCGCCAAAGAGACCTTCCGCCTGAGCGAGCCGTCCGGCCGCGTCGGCCATGCCGAGCTGGAGATAGGTGGCTGCAAGGTGATGCTGTCGGATGAGTACCCCGAGCACGATATCCTGGGGCCTGAGTCCCTGGGCGGAGTGGCGGCGGCGATGTATCTGCAGGTGGACAATGTCGATCAGTTATGGGCGGATGTCATTGCCGCCGGCGCCACCGTCGTCACGCCGCTGGCGGACCAGTTCTATGGCGAGCGCAGCGGCAAGATACGCGACCCCTTCGGCCACCACTGGATGCTGAGCGAGACGATAGAACAGCTGTCGATGGAAGAAATGCAGAAGCGTTTTGACGCCATGTTCACATCCGCATAGGAAATATTTTGATGGATGAGTTTGTATGAAGCAGGCTGTATGGATGCCGATAGCGGAACAGGAAATCGGCGTGGCGCGCTACCCGGCGGGACAAAGCAATCCGCGCATTACCCAGTATCACGAGAACACCAATATCCGCGGCTACGACGACAAGGTGGCATGGTGTTCTTCGTTCGCCAACTGGTGCATGCAGCAAGCCGGCATCGCCGGCACCGGTTCTGCGCTGGCGCGCTCCTGGCTGGAGTGGGGGGCGCCACTGCAGCAGCCGCGCCCCGGCTGCGTGGTGATCGTCACGCGCGACGATCCGGCCAGCTGGAAAGGGCATGTAGGATTTTATTTGCGCAGCGATGAGGAATTTATCTACCTGCTGGGCGGCAACCAGCTGGACGAAGTCCGAGAGCATTTTTATCCGCTGGCTTTCGTACTCGGCTATCGCTGGCCGGAAAAATAAACCAAGTGTGATGCATGCAATGGGGGACAGTAGCCTGGATGGAGCGCAGCGTAATCCGGGGGGCCGCCTAGGGGGCATACCAGCGGCCTGTGGACATCCCCCCGGATTGCGCTGCGCTTCATCCAGGCTACAGATGCTGGTAATTTACCCGCTTCACTCAGATAACAAACTCTCCACCCGCGCAGGGAAAATCGGCAGCCGCGCCTCGTCCTTTTCCCATCCAAACAACAACTCGGTAGCCGCGCCGCATATCCTGCCCTGGCAGGCGCCCATGCCGCAGCGAGAGTGCAGTTTGGCGCTGCGCCAGTCGGGATAGCGCAGCAGCTGTGCATAGCTGACATCTTCGCAGCGGCATACCAGCGTATCCGGCCGGCATAGGCTCAGCAGTTCTGCGCGCAGTGCAAAACCCTCTTCCAATCTTTGTGCAAAGGCCTGCCATTTCCGGCGTTGCCGGAAAAATTGCTCGGCCTGCTGGATTTGGCCGGATGCCGCATAGCCCGCGATATAGCCTTCCGCCAGGGCCAAGTCAACCCCGCCTATGCCCGTGCCTTCGCCGGCGCAATACACGCCGGCGACGCTGGTGCGCTGCCATTCATCCACCACTACTTTGCCATCTTGCAGCCTGCACCCGGCGGCGGAAGCCAGCTCCGTGTTCGGCAGCAGGCCGTAGCCGCAGGCCAGGTAATCGCAGGGGAGGTCCTGTTGCTTGCCGCCTATAGACACCGTGGCCTGCTGGAGCCGGGCATCGCCATGGGCTGCCTGGACATAGCTATTGCCGAGATAGCGCGTTCCTTGCAGCTGGCGCCACAATTGCAGCGCTTGCAATAATTTGCCAGGCGTGGCCGGCAAGCTCAGCAGGAAGCGCAACAAACGGCCCGGCGTGGCTTGCTCCAGGATATGGCTGACCCTGGCGCCGCGTTCAGCCAGGCTGGCTGCCACCGCCAGCAGCAGCGGACCGGAACCGGCGACCACGATATTTTTCCCGGCGACCGGATAGCCCCCTTTGCTCAAGGCTTGCAGGCCGCCAGCACCCATCACTCCCGGCAGGGTCCAGCCGGGGAAGGGCAGCAGCCGCTCGCGCGCGCCGGTCGCCAGTATCAGTTTCTGGTAGCGCAAGGTGATTGCTGCATCGGCGGTTTGCGCCTGCAACTCGCCGGCGGCGGCAATATGCACTACACGGGTTTGCAGATGAGGGCTGATATTCTTTGCATCCGCGATGTGGTGCGCCAAACTGCGGGCGCGTTTGTCTTGGCTGGCCGCTGCGCCGCCGCGCCAGATCTGCCCGCCGGAGCCCGGGTTGTCATCCACAATGGCGACGCTAGCGCCTGAGTTCGCGGCGGCATGCGCTGCAGCCAGGCCGGCCGGCCCGGCGCCTATCACCACTACATCATAGGCCAGGGCCCTCATACATAGTCTCCGCAAAGGATATGCATGCCGGCTTCGCACAGGGTCTGGCAGGCCAGCTGATGCGGGCGGCCGTTGATGGTGACGCGGCATTCCTGGCATACGCCCATGCCGCACAAGGGCGCGCGCGGCTGGCTGCCGACCGAGATACGGGTCACCGGGGAGGATGTCATCGCGATTGCCGCCGCGACGCTGGTGCCGGTGTCCACAGCATAAGCTTGGCCGTTGACGGTGATGGAGATAGCGTCATGCATAAGCGATGGGTGCCAGCAGGCGCGACGGCAAATAGGGGCTGGCCGGTATCGCTGCGGGGCTGCCGCAGATCTGGCCGGCCAGCAGCTCTGCCGTCGCCAGCGAAGTCGTGATCCCCAGCCCTTCATGGCCGACCGCCAGCCAGATATTCTCCCGGCCCGGATGGGGCCCTATCAGCGGCAGGCCGTCCGGCGTCGCCGCGCGGAAACCGGTCCAGCTTCGCAGTACGTTCAGTTGCGCCAGCGCCGGCACAAAGCCGGCCGCATGCGCGAGCATCTTGCGTATCATCGCGATCTCCACGGCTTTATCCACGGTATCGAACTGGCGCGACGAACCTATCAGTATCTGCCCGGTAGGCCGGGGCTGCAGATTGAATGCCACTGAGTCGCCGTCGCTGGCATGCGCGCTCTTGATGTAGCCCAACTCCACCAGCTGATGCCGGATGAAGCCAGGGTAACGGTCGGTGACCAGCAGATGCCCCTTCTTGGCGCGCAAGGGTAGCTCCGGCAACAGCGCGGCGGCGGCCAGGCCGTTGGCGACGATGACTTGGCCTGCATGCAGTTGCCGGCCGTCGCTGCACAGCACGCCATTCTTGGTGATGGCGGTAACCTGACCCTGAACCAGCGCGGCGCCGGCGGCCAGGGCCCTGTCCAGCAAGATCTGCGTGCTTTTGGGTGGATAGACCAAGGCATCATTTTGCACCAGCAAGCCGCCCGCCAATCCCGGGCGCAAGGCCGGTTCGGCCTCGGACAAGGCCTGTTGATCCAGCAGTTCGCAAGCGATGCCGTGTGCCGTCAATACCGAATGCTTGGTCCTGGCGGCGGCCATCTCTTCTTCATCGGCGGCTATCCACAGGGTGCCGCAGCGGCTGTATTCATGCTGTGCTTCCTGGCCGGCTACCAGCTCGCGCCATAGCCGCAGCGAGCGTCGTGTCAATGCCAGTTCGGCCGGATTGTCGTCCATCACCACCAGGTGCCCCATGCCGGCGGCCGTGGCGCCGCCGCCAATGGTGGATGCTTCAACGATTGTGACGTCCAGGCCCCCGGCAGACAGCGCGGCGGCGCATGCGCAGCCTATGATGCCGGCGCCGATGACGACGACGTCGCTGCTCATGCCCATTGCCGGCTCAGCGTATGCCCCAGACGAAAGGGTCGCGCTCATCCAGCAACAGGCAGGCTTCTGCATTCACAAAGGCGGTGCCGCGTATGCTGGGCAAGATCCTGTCGCCGGCTTGCCGGTAGCTGCCTTCGAATACGCTGCCTATGATGCTTTCCTGGCGCCAGGTTTCGCCCGCCGCCAGCTTGCCGTCGGCGGCCAGGCAGGCCAGCTTGGCGCTGGTGCCGGTACCGCAGGGGGAGCGGTCGTAGGCACCGCCCGGACACAGCACAAAATTCTGGCTATGGTTGTGCGGCGATTGCGCGCCGGCGAACAGCTCTATATGGTCGATGACGGCGCCATTGTCGCCGGTGATGCCGGCAGCCTCCAGTGCCCGCCGCACCCGCCAGCTGAACTGACTCAGCGCATCGATATTCTGCAGGTTCAACTGCTGGCCGTGCTCCGGCACCAGGAAGAACCAGTTGCCGCCCCAGGCGATATCGCCTTTCACTATGCCGTGGCCGCCTATGTCGACCGCGACATCCTTGCGGTAGCGGTAGGCCGGCACATTGTGCACCGTCACGCTATGGTCCGCATGCAGCTCCACATCGACGATGCCGACCGGGGTTTCCACCCTGTGGCTGCCGGCGGCGATTTTTCCCTGATAGGCCAGGCTGGCGATAAAGCCTATCATGCCGTGCCCGCACATGCCCAGGTAGCCTACATTGTTGAAGAAGATCACGGCCGCCGTGCAGGATTTGTCGTAGGGTTCGCAAGCCAGCGCGCCGACGATCACGTCCGAGCCGCGTGGTTCGCACACGCTGGCGGTACGGTAATGGTCGAAATCCGCCTTGAACCTGGCCAGGCGCTGCTCCAAAGGGCCGTCCCCCAGATCCGGGCCGCCAGCAATGATCAGGCGGGTAGGTTCGCCGCCGGTATGCGAATCGATGATGGAAATTTTTTTCATGGACTCATCCTAGAAAATAATGGCGCAGCGGTCTTGACCGCCAGGGCCCTATTTTGCGACGAAATCGGCATAGTCGGTTTTTGTTTCAGTCCGGCTTGCCGGTATTCGCAAAATTTTTCAGCCGGCCTATCTGCTCCGCCAGCATGCCGTTGGCGGCCGGCGCCATCTTGTCAAAGCCGCCCTGCATGTAGCCGCCTACGCTATAGCTCATTTCCATCTTGCTGGCCGGCTTGTCTGCGGTGCTGCCCGCGGCCGGCGTGATTTGCCAGGTCATGCTGCCGGCCAGGCCGGAGCCCTGCATCGGCCCCAGCGCGCCCGTCATGCGCAGCACCTTGCCCGGCATCGCGTAGACCACGGCCAAATGCTGGACACCGCCGCCATTCGGCAACTGCTCGCAAAAACAGCCGCCCGGCCTGGCGTCGATGGACAGGTTTTTTGCATTGCCGGAATAGGTGTGGGCAGGATTCCACCAGCTGCCGACATCGCTGACCAGGGTTTTGTAGGCTTGCTCGGGGGTCAGGTTGACGATGATTTCATGCTTGAGCAAAAATCCGGACGGGCCGACATTGATCACCTCGGCGGCAGTATCGGCCGCTGCTAGTGCCAGCAGCAAGACTAAGGGAGTGGAAGCGGCGGCGATTCTTGTGATGGAGGTCTTCATGCTCGGAGCTCCTGTGTATTGTTGTAGTGGAGATAGGTTATTGGCAATCCAGCAAATCGGCCAGCTCGATCAGGCTGCGCGCATGGAAGGTATTGCGCGGATCGGCGGAAACATCCTTAGGCTGTTTGCTGCCGTGTTCCAGCGGGCGTTCTATATAGGCGGTCTTCAGTCCGCAAGCGCGGGCTGCATCCAGGTCGCTCTGGTGCGCGGCGACCAGCATCACCTGCTCCGGCTTCACATCAAACACCTGGCTGACGCCCAGATAGGTGGCCGGATCGGGCTTGTACTTCCTGAACACTTCCGCCGACAGGATGCAGTCCCAGGGCAGGCCGGCGTTTTTTGCCATATTGCTGAGCAAGCCGATGTTGCCATTGGACAGTGTGCAGATGGTGAAGGCTGACTTCAGGCGGTGCAGGCCCGCAACCGAATCCGGCCAGGGCGCCAGCCTGTGCCAGACCTTGTTCAGGTGCCGCTTCTGTTCTTCATCCAGGCTGCTGATATTGAAGTCGGCCAGTATGCTGTCCAGTATCATACGGTGCAAATCGTCTATCAAGGTCCAGCCCAGCTCGCCCGACATCACCCTCTGCATCGCCGGCACATAGCCGGCGCGCCACGCCAATGCAAACTGGTCGCCGTCCACCGCCAGGCCCATCGCTTCCACTTCCCTGGCGATGCTGCCGTGCCAGTCGACCACGGTGCCGAATATATCGAAGGCCAGGACCTTGATATCCTGGTGTGCGCTTGCCGTCATGGAGTCTCCTTGTGGTGTGGCCTGCGCTGTAGTGCGCTTGGTCCAAATTTTAGAACGATGAACCCTTTTCTTTCAGGAACACGGTTTCTTCCATCGTCGATGCCCGGCCCAGTATGCGGTTGCGATGAGGGAAGCGGCCAAAGCGTTCTATGATGTCGTGGTGCCTATGTGCATAGTCCAGATAACCGGCAAAGGTCTGGCCACCTTGCAGCCCGTGGTCGGCTTCAGCCAGTTTGCTGACCAGCAGCACGGACTGCTGCTGGTCGGGCAGCGATTCCGAATGCTCCAGCGGCAGGTAAAAGAATACCCTTTGTATCGGCCTCAGCGCCAGGTCCATACCGGCGGCGATGCCCTGTTTGCACCAGGCGCGCGCCAGATGGTCAAACGCGAAGGCTTGCGGCGTATCGCGGTACATATTGCGCGGGAACTGGTCGGTGAGCAGGATCAGCGCCAGCATGCCTTGCGGTGTCGCAGTCCAGGCTTCCAAAGCATTGCTTGCCGCCTGTTGCAGGTGGCCGGCAAAGCGTTGCAGGATCAGCGCATCGGTTGCCGGCTGTTTTTGCCACCACAGCTTGCCCTGCTTCTTCGCTGTCGCCGCATCATCCGGGTCGGCACCGAACCAGAACTCCAGTATGCTGTCTATCGTCTCCATCGCTAGCTCACGGATGAAAAAGAAGCCAGGCTCAGGTTCGCGGCGGCATCGCTCGTAGCGCCCATATACCAGATATACCCAAACAGCGCGGCAAGATTGATGGCGACAGTCAGCCAGAACACGATTTGAAACGCGGTCTTCCTGTTCTTGTGGTGCAGCGTGCTCTGCGCAAGCAGGGCGCCCGGCCAGCCGCCGGCCAGGCTCAGCAGATGCAGCGAATTTTCGCTGATGCGCCAGCGCTGATTTTGCGCGGCGGATTTATCGACCGCATACATGATCAGGCTGAGTATGCTGGCGACCGCATAGATCGAGGGTAGCAACCAGGGCACTTCGTCTTCCTTTATTTGGGGCAGTTTGTATTCGGCCTACCGGCTAAGCCTAGCTTAGCTAAGTTTTTTTCCTTGCTGCAGCATTTCTATGGCCTTCAATAGCCTCTGCTGCCTGGTGGCTTCGCGTTTGGCCTCTTCTATCCAGCGCACATATTCCTTCTTATACGTGTATGCCAGTTGTTGGAAAAATTTCTCCGCATCCGGATGTTTTTCCAGCAGCGCCAGCAAGTCTTGCGGCGGTGCTACGCTGCGCTCTTCCAGGTCTTGCTCTAGCGTGATATCGACCTCGTCGCCAGCCTGCTTGCCTATCTTCTCACGAATTTCTTTCAGGATCAGCAGCAGGTGGCAATCGCTGCCCATGCGCACCAGCGAGCCGCGGTAGGCGATGCCGTCTATGCTGGCCTTGATCTTCACGCGCTTGGTGCCAAAGGCCTGTTCCACGTCAAACGGCACGGCCACGAAGGCGCCGCCGCCGTCCCCTTGTTGTATATGCCCCCGAAAGCGATGGTTTTTTTCTTTTGTCATGCTTCTTTTGCCATGGTGCACGGCTACTTTTGGAAATTGATGCTTAATTTACCATATCAACCACGATCCCTATCGCTTCCATGTAGTCAAGCAGCGAATAAGCGGATGTCGCAGCCCAACAAATTTCTGCTTTACGGCAAATGCAGCCGGTAAGCTGAAGTATCATCCTCCCTTGGTCCGAACCCTGTAGAGCAATGCCATTCCCGTGAGTGAATCGACAATCATCAATCGTAATCCCTACCGCCCCGAACGCATCCGTGCACGGCTGGCGATAGGCATAGGCTTGTCGATACTGGTGCATGCGCTTATCTTGTCCCTGCAGTTCGGCATTCCCGGCCTGGCCCTGCCGGGGCTGGAGCTACCCTGGGAAAAGCGCCGCGCACAGGCGCCGGAATTGACGGTACAGCTCACTGATGTAACGCCGCCTGCCCAGCAAGCGGAGCCGCTCCCGACCACACTGCCGCCTCCGATTGAGCTGCCGCCGCTGCCCAAGCCGGCGACTGAGGGTTTTACGTTGCTGGCACCAATGAAGCCGCCCGAGCCGGTGCCGGCCACCCCGGCGCCGGCGAAGGCGAAACCGGCAGCCGCGCTCAAAAAAGCGGGCAAGCCTAAACCGCCGCTGCCCCTACCTCTGGCTGCAGAGGCGGCCGCCACTCCGCCTGATGTCATCACCCGCCTCGACAACAGCGACGACAAGTTTGTCGTGCCGGTTCGCAATCCGGAAGATCCGGAAAAACCGGCGGTAAACAATGCAGACAAGGCAGCATCGCTGGCGCAAGCCGCCGAGCCGCAGGTTGCAGAAGTTGCCGCCTCCAAGCCGGCAGAAGACCTGGGCCTGCAAAAACAGGCCGCAGAAGCCGAGGCAAAACACCTGCAAGAACTGGAAGAGCGTAAGCTGGCCGACGCCGCCAAACAAAAAGTGGATGCGCTGGCGACACGAAAACAGGAAGAACTGAGGCAGGAAGAACTGAAGCAGGCGCGCGCGCAGGAAATGCTGGAGCAGGCAAGCCGGCAGCAGGAAAACGAAGCCAGGGAAAAACGGAAGGCGGAACAGCTTGCCAGCGATGCGGCACAATTGGCCAGCCAGCAGGCCGCCCGGCAAGCGGCGGCGCAGGCCCTGCAGAAACAGCAGGACGCCCCGCAACTGCAAGCCCAGGAGCGTGCCCGCCAGCAAGCCGAGGCCGACAAGGTGCGTGAACTGCTGAAGATACAGCAGGCCAGGGAAGAGATCGCGAAGGCGCAACAACTGGAAGTACAGCGCCAGGAAGAACAGAAACGCCAGGAGCAGCAAAAGCAGCAGGCGATGCAGCTGGCCCAGCAGCAAGAGCGTGAGTTGCAAGAGCGCCAGGCCGCGGAATTGCAAGCACGCAAACAGGCGGAAGAGGCCGCCCGCCAGCAGACGTTGGCGCAGGCGCAAGCCCGCCAAAAACAGCAGGATGAACTCGCTGCCCGGCAAAGGGCTGACGAACTGGCGCGCCAGCAGGCGGAGGCTGCTAGTGCTGTCGCACAGCAGCGCGCAAGGGAGCTCGCGGCGCAAACGGCAACAGCCAATTCAGCCTATGCAGGAAACGCTGGCAATGCCGACGGCAAGCCGGCGCAAGGCTTTGTACTGCCCAAGAGCCTGCTGGGCAGCGACCTGGCCAGCAGGACGCTGGACCAGGCGAAGAAACTGGATCTGCTGCGCGGCAACCCGCCGGTGCGCAGGCTGGAGGACGACAGCAAAGGCCGCCGCCGCAGCATTTTCGGCAGCATCAAGGAAGACGTGCCGCTCAGGATGTATGTAGAAAGCTGGCGCCAGAAGATAGAGCGCAACGGCAATTTGAATTATTCGCAAATCGCCAAGGACAAGGCCAGGGGCGATCCAGTAGTAACGGTGGTGATACGAAGCGACGGCAGCGTAGAAGAGATCATCTTCAACCGCTCCAGCGGCCGAGCCGACATCGACGAGGCGGTGCGCCGTATCGTCAGGGTCAATGCCCGTTACAGCGCCTTCCCGCCGAATATCGCGGAAAGATACGACGTGATAGAAATCCGCCGTATCTGGAATTTTGACGAGACCCTGAAGATAATGGAAGAAGTGCTGCAATAAAATCCATTTTCGCCTGCGCTGAGTTTTTCCTGTCGAGCATTGCGTGCTATCAGGCTGCCTGCGAAAATTAGGCGTGATCCGGAATGGAAATTTTCAGCGATGGCCGAGTATATTTATGATAGCCAGGTCTTTTATGTCTTGAGGTTTTGGCTAGGTCCCGGAAAAGCTATGGCCGTTAACGCCCCAAAGGCGACAGTCGGAGCTCTACAAAGCGGACATTAAAAATGCAAGTAACCGAGCAATCACATCTTCATTTTTTTATAGATGGTGATTTTTGCACAGAAGTTATGCGCTGTTGGTAAGCCATTTTTTAGCCTCACCTTTCAGATGGTCTAAAAACTTCAACTCAGCTTGTTCTCGCGATAAGTCGGTATGATATAAAATCATTGAGCCATCCCGGCAATCCCATACTTCGCGCAGCCAACAAAAAACAAACTCCAGACCAAGGTTGCTACCCAAGTATTCTCCATCAGGTAGGTCGACTGCAATTTCATGGTGAATATCCAAGTAAAGAAAATTTGCACCATCCATTAAATCTATTTCCCCTGAAACCATTTTTTGAATTGTGTCTTTAGTCAAAATTTTCGCAGCTTCAATTCTTGAGGGCACCTCGATTCCTAGCTCTCGGATTGCACATTCAAATAAAGGCCCCACATCCACCATCAATGGATTATCCTCCATGAAAATACAATTTAGAGAATAGGTATAAATGCCTTGATTGAGCCAAGAATTAGCTAAGCTCACTATCGATTCTCTTGATAGTTTTCCTAGTCTGTAATGAGAAATAGCTACTTCTGGTTTCATGTTTTATTGAGGATACTATTCTTATGAGTCATCCAAGATTACCTCGCTCGCGACGTATGACGAAATCTATCGGGCGAGCTCAAATGACCGCTGCTGGCCGATATCGGCGCTACAGACCGTGCTCTCGATATCGCTTGAAAAACCAAGCGCTCACCCACAAAATTGCTGGCAAGCTCAGCGCCCAGAAAATTAATGCAAGGTTCCATGAGGCCAACTTACTTGATTCAGCGCCATCATCAGCGAGCGACAGCATTGCACGTGCTACGAGAAACCAGATTGCCACTTCGAGTAACACAATTGGTGCCCAAAGCTTGCGATGTCCACGTCCAACGATTGCGAATGAAAGACCGCCAATGAACACAACTATCAGTGCTAAGAAAATGAAGACAAAGACGTATAAAAACATATTTACCTTCAACCTATAAACGCACATGAACGACCGGAATTGGCCGACTTCCGCCAACCGGCACCAGGGTGGCCTCAAAAGAGGCTACCAGCAATCTCGGTCTGCCATCGCCGGGTCAAATCTGTCATCCTGAATCTCCAACACAAATTCATAGGCTGATACCGGCGCGAATACCGCCCGAAGACAGATGCAGTCGCCCACGGACGCCATATTGAGATGCCCATCCACCATACTCGCCAGTTCCCGAATTTCATTCAACGGCCCGGCTATCCAATGGTCCGTGATTTCTGAAGTCGGCCATGTTCCGATTTCAAGATACCTGTAGGGCCCGAAGTGTTCGTGTTCTGAGACTATTTCGTTTCTAGGATTCCCAGCATATTCGCGCAACGCCGTGGCGAATTTGCGAAGTCCAGCCTTGGCGCCCTGCAATCGCCACTCTTTGGTTTCATCATTTCGCTCATAGAAATATCCAAGCTCACGCCATTCCCGCTGAGTCATTTCGTTTATTTTTGCGCTTGGCATATCATTTCCATCTGTCTGCTCTTGGCTGCGGATTCAACCGGCGAATGCAAGCAACTAAGAGCTACCCGGCGCTACCCCTAGAAGGTATAGGTTCTGAAAAATAGTCCCCTGAAGCGCTTGCGAAAGATCACTACCGTGCCGGCCAGTAGCAGCATAACCAGATTAAAGCTGATAATCTTGGTGCCGCCAAGGTCAACAAAGGGTATGGCGTTTGACTGCATGGTGGCGGCATTCAAGCCGCGGTCATAGGTTGCGCCTATCACTTGTTCTGCGTTGTTGATGGCATTGGTCAGGTACAGGCCTTTGCCGCTGGGGTGTAGCAGCATTTTGTTATCCCGCCAGACAAAGGACAGGTGCCTGTCGCCGATCTCCACGCTGCCGACAACATGGCCGGCATTGTTGATGCCTGTGGCGAAGCTGTCGCCAGGGCCTATTAATAAGCCAAGGTCTTTCATGCCTGTGCCGTCGTAGACGAACGCATGCCAACTGCGGTCTTTCATTTCCGAGGTGCCGACGACTACGCCCTTGTCATTGATCGCTGTCGCGGAACTGTAGCGGCCGCCAAGGGTGCCAAGGTCGACCAGGCCGCGCGCAGCATCGTAAAGGAAAGCATGGCGGGAGCCGTCCGGGGTCGTCGCGGTGCCGACCACCTGTCCCATATTATTGATGCCGCTGGCGTAGCTGATTTTTCCGCCGAAGGTGCCCAGGTCTTTGAGTGGTTCGCCGGGCTGGTGCAGGAAGGCATGCCAGTCTCCATTGGCGGTGTCGGCAAAGCCAACGGCGGAGCCTGCGTTGTTCAATGCCGCGCCATGGCTGCTGGGGCCGCCCAGGGTGCCCAGTTCTTGCATACCCTTAGCCCGGCTGTAGAGGAAGGCAGTCCAGGTGCCGTCTTTTTTATTGGACGAGCCAATCAGCTCGCCCTTGTCGTTGATGCGCTTTGCTTCGCTTTCCGTTTCGCCCAGCATCCCGAGTTTGATCAGTTCTCCTTTTTCGAAAAACGCGGCATGCCAGATGCCTTTCTCGTCCTCTATCATGGCGGCGACCTGGCCCGCAGTGTTCATATCGTAGGCAACCGACCCTCCGTGCAAGGGTGACGAGATGCCAAGCGAACGAGTCGTTGCGGCGGCTTCACCGCCTGCCAGGGCCAGCAAAAACAAACAGCTACGAAGCGCATAATGCATACAAGCATCCTTTCAGAGGGGATTTCACGTACAAAAGAGTTGCATTTAAATATACATCATTATTGCTCGTGGACAGCGTTAAATTGTTGCACCGGGCCAGTTCAATTCAATGCCCTGCAAATTCGTTTGGAAACCTGATGAAGGGGAGGGTAGCCGGCTCCCAGGCAGCCGACCGCTCCTGGCCGTTTTCTTTTCACCCCTTCGCCATGGAAATCTATCTCGCTATTGGCGCGAGCTGCTCCAGGATCGCATGTGCTGCCTTGACGCGAGCGGGAATCGGGAAATTCCTGTTCGCCAGCATCACGATGCCTATCTTCTTCTTCGGCACAAATGCCAGATAGGCGCCGAATCCGTTGGTGGAGCCGGTCTTGTTGAACAGGGTAGCCCCGGACGGCGCCTGCGGCGGCGTGAGCCGCTTTGCAGGATTGGATTCCCAGATGATGGTTTCGGAGTTGCCGGCCAGTAGGTGCTCCAGGGTGACGGGATAGGGATATTGCTCCCATCCTAGCCCCTGCACCATGCCGCCGACCTTGAAGTAGCCTATATGGGTGCCATCCACCGCGCGCTGCATTGGCTCTGCCAATTTGCCCGGCGCGATGTTCGCCTGCACAAAGCTGATCATGTCGGAGGCTGTCGATTTGACGCCGTAGGCTTCCGCAGCGAATACGCCGGGGTTCACGCGGATGGCCTTGTTCGTCTTGTCGTATCCCCATGCATAATCGGCCATTGCACTTTCCGGCAGGCGGATATAGCTGTGGTGCAGGCCCAGTTGTGGGAAAAGCCGGGTTTCCACGGCGTCGGCAAAATCACTCTTCAGGACGAGCCCGGTGATATGCCCGAGCAGGCCTATGCTGGGATTGGAATATCTGCGCTGCGCGCCAGGCGCGGCCTCCGGTTTCCATTGCCGGAAATAGCCGATCATCTGATTATCCGTAATATCGTCGGGAAATTGCAGCGGTAGCCCGCCTGCGGTAAAGGTGCCGAGATTGAGCAGGCTCGCTTTGTCGATCGCGCTGCCCTTCAGCTGTGGCATGGTTTTGCCGGGGTGGTCGTCCAGCGATAGCTTGCCGAGCACTTGCGCATAAGAGGCAAGTGTGGCGGTAAACGTCTTGCTGACGGAGCCCAGCTCGAACAGCGTTGTCTCGCTGACCGGCGTATTTTTTTCCCGCGATGCGACTCCGTAGTTGAAGAAGAGGGGCTTGCCATCGACGGTAACGGCGACCGCCATGCCGGGCACGTCGTACTCTGCCATGAGAGGGCGTATGGCTGTATCGACGATGGCGCGGATCTTCGCGGTATCATCGGCAGCTTGGCTGGTGAAGGGAAGGCAGCAAGAAGAAATAATGGCGATTGCTATGCGGCTGCTGAGTTTTGGCCAGATGGTCAAGGTGGTTTTTCCTTTTTTTGATGTGATTTAGGGGCCTTTGCGGCCCGCCTGCTGTATGGCTGGTGAAGGCGGTCCGAGGTTTTTGCATCGACGGGCAGTTGTGCGCTCGTGGCCGCAAACGGCCCTGTACGGGCACGCAGCCAGGCCCGCCGAACGGATCGGCTTAATTCTTTTGCTCAAGCGGCACTGCCATCACCGCCGTCCCATAGCAGAGCACTTCGGTCAGCCCCGGCATCACCTCGGTCGCATCATAGCGCATTGCAATGATCGCATTTGCGCCCACTTGACGCGCGTGCCGGCACATCTGCTCATAGGTTTCCATCCTGGCCTGTTCGCACAATTGCGTATAGATCGTGATATTGCCGCCGAACAGGGATTGCAGGCCGCCGAAGAAATTGCCGACGATGGAGCGGGAGCGCACGGTGATGCCGCGCACCACGCCGAAATTCTTGGTGATGGTATGGCCGGGCAATTCCAGCGCGGTGGTGATCATGGCGTTGTTCATAAAACTCCCGTTTGAATTGGCTGGTCTATTTCACTTTGGCGGCGTCGAGGATGTCTTGCATCTTGCTGATGATTTCCGGCGATGCCGGCTTGGCGTCCTTCAGCACGATCATCGCAAAGTTGTCGGCGACGATCTCTTCCGGGTGGATGATGTAGCCGGTGTTTTTGCCTATCTGCTCAAAAAATCCGC
>JABDED010000046.1:19192-20354 GCA_013287275.1 Betaproteobacteria bacterium | reverse complement strand
GCATGCTGCATCACGTCCCAATCCGACGAAGAACCCATGACCACGCCGACCAGCGGCGCATTATTTGGCGGCGTCATCATCAATCCTTCAGCGTTTCGCCGGTGAGGCGCTCCAGCGCCTCGCGGTATTTGGCCGCAGTCTTGGCGACCACTTCATCCGGCAAGGCCGGTGCAGGCGCGGTCTTTTTCCAGCTGGTGATGGTTTCCAGGTAGTCGCGCACAAACTGCTTGTCGAAAGAAGGCGGCGACATGCCGGGCGCATACGACTCTGCGGGCCAGAAACGGGAAGAATCGGCGGTCAGCACTTCATCCATCAGATGCAGCACGCCGTTGTCATCCAGGCCGAACTCAAACTTGGTGTCGGCGATGATGATGCCGCGCGTCGCCGCATAATTGGCGGCTTCGCTATACAACTGTATGCTGATGTCGCGCATTTTGGCGGCGAGTTCCTTGCCTATGCGTGCCTCCATATCGGCAAAGCTGATGTTTTCATCGTGCTCGCCCATCTCCGCCTTGGCAGCCGGCGTGAAGATAGGCGATGCCAGCTTGTCCGCCTGGCGCAGGCCTTCCGGCAATTCAATGCCGCAGATGGCGCCGGTAGCCTGGTAGTCCTTCCAGCCGGAACCGATGATGTAGCCGCGTACCACGGCTTCCACCAAGATGGGCTTCAGGCGCTTGGCAACCACAGCGCGGCCGCGTACCTGCTCCGCTTCATCGGCAGCGACAACGGACTCTGGAGCAATGCCGGTCAGATGATTAGGCACGATATGGCCCAGCTTCTCAAACCAGAAATTGGCCATCTGGTTCAGCACGCGGCCCTTGTTGGGTATCGGTTCGGACATGATCACGTCGAATGCTGACAGGCGGTCGCTGGTAACGATCAGCAATTTATCCTCGCCGACGGCATAGTTGTCGCGAACTTTGCCGCGGCCCAGCAATGGCAGGGATTTGAGTGTGGATTGGAGTTGCGTAGTCATGGAGATGATTTCAGTAAAACGGAATACTGCCAAAAGTGCCGAGGGCGCACTCGGTTAAAAATCGGTGCGCCCTGGGTTGCTGTCTGCTTAATTGACGATTTGCGCCAAACTGCCTTTTTTGTATTGCTCAGCTATTTTTTCCAGCGGCAGCGGCTTGATCTTGCCCGCCTGGCCTTCACAGCCGAA
>JABDED010000046.1:516-19182 GCA_013287275.1 Betaproteobacteria bacterium | reverse complement strand
AAGGACAGGTAACGTGCCTTGCAGACCAGTTTGGCTGCTTCGCGCGCCGGCTTCAGGTAATCGCGCGGATCGAACTTGCCCGGATTTTCAGCCAGGTAGCGGCGGATCGCGCCCGTCATCGCCAGGCGGATATCGGTATCGATATTGATCTTGCGTACGCCGTGCTTGATGCCGATGACGATTTCTTCGACCGGCACGCCATAGGTTTCCTTCATGTCGCCGCCGAATTCGCGGATTTCTTCCAGCAGCTCTTGCGGTACCGACGAAGAACCGTGCATCACCAGGTGCGTATTAGGGATGCGCGCATGGATTTCCTTGATGCGGTCTATCGCCAGGATATCGCCGGTAGGCTTGCGGGAGAACTTGTAGGCGCCGTGCGAAGTGCCGATTGCAATCGCCAGTGCATCGCACTGCGTCAGCTTGACGAAGTCGGCGGCCTGCGTGACGTCGGTCAGCAATTGCTCGCGGGTCATCTTGCCGTCGGCGCCGTGGCCGTCCTCCTTGTCGCCCATCATGGTTTCCAGCGAACCGAGCACGCCCAGCTCCGCCTCTACCGTGACACCGATCGCGTGCGAGAATTCCACTACCTTGCGCGAAGATTCGCTGCTGTCTATCGTACAGATGCCAAAAGGCATACCGGTAGCGACTTTCGCAATAGGCGAAGCCGGCGCGGCAAATGCGGCACTGGCAGCCATTGCGATGCTGGCGACCACGGACCACGTGCTGGCAAGCAGGCTGCTGGAATACCGCGAAAAGCAGACCCGGGCGGCCAGGGACATGAAGCTGCCGGACTAATTCGGACCATGTAATACCGTAATTCGGACCACGTAATACCGTAGGGTGCAATAGCGCAGCGTATTGCACCGCATCCTATACAAGCTAGTTGCTCAACGATGGCCGAGGCGGCCGTCAAGGCATTTGTCAGGGTATCTGTGGTGCAATACGCTGCGCTATTGCACCCTACGGGTCCTCTTCCGCATGCGGAAGAGGACATTACCTCCCCAATTTATAGCCTTCACTGAAGAACCGGGCTTAGAAAAAAATGGCAACAAATCAAAATCAAACCGCAAGAACCGCACACTTGCCTACAGAATCCGAGCAGACCTGGCTGGGCATCATGGGCGGCGGCCAGTTGGGGCGCATGTTTGCGCATGCGGCGCAGGCGATGGGCTACAAGGTCGCAGTGCTGGAGCCGCAGGCCGATTGCCCGGCAGGCCAGGTTGCGGACAAGCATATCCAAGCCGCGTATACCGACGAAAAAGCGCTGGCGGAACTGGCCGGCTTGTCAGTAGCGGTGACGACAGAATTTGAAAACGTGCCGGCGCAGAGCCTGGCTTTCCTGGCCGAGCGCACCTTTGTTGCGCCCAGTGCGGCTTGCGTATCGATCGCGCAAGACAGGGTAGCGGAGAAACAATTCTTTGCCCGTGCCGGCGCGGCGACCCAGGTTTTGCCGGCGCCGCATGCGGTGATCACCAGCAGCGGCGATATCGATGCCGCCGGCGCCGAATTATTGCCCGGCATACTGAAAACTGCGCGCATGGGCTATGACGGCAAGGGTCAGATCCGGGTCAGGACGCTGGAAGAGCTGCATGCAGCCTATGCCGGCATGAACGGCGTCGTCTGCGTGCTGGAAAAGATGCTGCCGTTGGCTTATGAAATTTCTGTGCTGGTAGCGCGCGGCGTCGATGGCGAAGCTGTGGTGTATCCGATCGCAGAGAATGTGCACCGGGACGGCATCTTGTTTACGACCACGGTGCCGAGCCAGAACGTGTCCGCGCGCATTGCAGAAACCGCACAAAAGGCCGCACTGGAAATTATCGCCGAGATGGGCTATGTCGGCGTGCTGTGCATAGAATTCTTTGTATTGCAGGACGGCTCGCTGGTCGTCAACGAGATGGCGCCGCGTCCGCATAATAGCGGCCACTATACGATGGACGCCTGCATTACCAGCCAGTTTGCGCAGCAGGCGCGCGCGATAGCGCAATTGCCGCTGGGCGACGTGCGCCAGCATTCCGCCGCTGTCATGCTGAACATCCTCGGCGATATCTGGTTTGACGGCGCTTCCGACACTGCGCGCGAGCCGGCCTGGGACCAGGTGTTGGCATTGCGCGGCGCGCATTTGCATTTGTACGGCAAGGCGGAAGCCCGGCGCGGCCGCAAGATGGGCCACGTGACTTTTGTTGCGACCACGATGGAACTGGCGCAAGCCAACCTGTTGCAGGCTTGCCGTATTCTCGGCATTCCGGCTTGAACTGTTTTTGAGCGGATGAGTGTTGACGTGATTGACGCAGGCAAACAGCAGGCAATGCAGGACGCAATTGGGCACGCCGCCAGGCAGCTGGAGGCTGGCGCGCTGGTCGGGTTTCCTACCGAAACGGTATACGGCTTGGGCGCCGACGCGGAAAATCCGGTAGCGGTGGCCAGCATCTATGCTGCCAAAGGCCGGCCATCGAATCATCCGGTGATCGTCCATCTGGCGCCGGAGGCAGACCTGGCCTACTGGGCCACGGATATTCCGGGCGAAGCTTACCAATTGATCGCGGCCTTCTGGCCGGGGCCGCTGACGCTGATACTGAAACGCGCCGCCAATATTCCCGATGCCGTTTCCGGCGGCCAGGATTCGATAGGCGTCCGTTGCCCGTCGCATCCGATAGCGCAAGCCTTATTGCGTGCGTTCAAGGGCGGCAAGGGCGGGGTGGCGGCGCCGTCCGCCAACAAATTCGGCCACGTCAGCCCGACGACCGCGCAGCATGTGCTGGATGAGTTTCCTCAGGAGAGCAAGCCGGGTGGCATGATCGCCGCGGTACTGGACGGCGGCCAGAGCGAGGTCGGCATAGAGTCCACCATTGTGGACCTGACCCGTCTGGCCACGCACGGTCCGGTGTTGTTGCGTCCGGGCGATATCAGCGCGGCACAGCTGGCACAGGTGCTGGGTGTATTGCCGGCAGCTCCGGATGCGGCAGCGCCGCGCGCATCAGGCACGCTGGACGCGCACTATGCGCCGAATACGCCGGTAGTATTGATCGCCTCCGCGGCATTGGCAAAGACCATGCAGCAGTTGGCGGATGCTGGACGCAGCTTTGCATTGATGTCGCATAGCCCGGTCGGCAACACGGCAGCACTGGCGCATCTGGCATTGCCGGCGGAGCCGCACGGCTACGCACATGACCTGTATGCCGACCTGCGCGCACTGGATGCGGTGCATGCCGACATTATCCTGGTGCAGGCTTTGCCGGACGATAAGGATTGGCAGGGAGTGAACGACAGGTTGCGCCGGGCGGCATTCGATTCTGCCGGGGTACTGGGCAAGCTGCTGGCCTGAGCTGCCGTAGCGTCAAGCTTAAACGGCCAGGCCAGCGAATACTGTATCGGTCAGGCCGGCTTGCGGGACGCCAGCAAGAACTGGCCGGCGTGAAATACCAGCGGCGCTTGCGGCGTGAATTCGCAGTGTTCCACTTCGCCGACGAAGATGACATGGTCGCCCTCAGGATAGCGGCTGCGGTTATGGCATTCAAACCAGGCCGAGACCCCGTTCAATATAGGATGGCCGGTGGGCGATAGTGAAAAATCCACGCCTTCAAAACGGTTTTTCTTGCGGCTGGCGAATTGCTCCGCCAGATGGGCCTGGTCCGCCGACAGGATATTGACGACATAGTGCGAATTGCCGGTAAACACCGGCAGGCTGCTTGCTGCGTTGCCCAGGCTCCACAGTACCAGCGGCGGATCCAGCGATACTGAGTTGAAGGAACTGGCAGTCAAGCCGAGGAAGCTGCCGTCGGCCAATCGGGTCGTAATGACGGTGACGCCGGTAGCGAACTGGGATAGTGCGTTGCGGTAATGCCGGCTGTCAAATTCACGTTTGGCGGCGCGAGGGGAGCGAGTGTGCATCAGAATTCCAGATTTATTTTTGCCATTATGCCAAAGAAACAGGGGTTTTGGCGATCCTGATGACCGAGGCTTGGGGATGAAGCAATGCTTCGCATGTGCTAAACTTGCGGCCTCAGCCGGCATCAGAATCCATGGTAAGTCTCTGATTTGCCAGCGCAAATTTTAAAACCCGGCACGCGTCTATTGTTGAATTGGATCATTGTATGTCTAAAATGCAATTATTTCGCCGCTTCCTGCTTTTAATCGCCGTGACCGGCAGTATGCTGGCTATCCCGGCCCAAGCCCGGCCTTTTCCCGCCAATGTCAAACGCGGCGTGTTGAAGTGCTCTGCTGCGCCGCAAATCGTGATTGACGACAAGCTGATGGCGAGCACGCCGGCGACCCGTATATATAACGACGCCAACCTGATCGTGATGCCGGCTTATTTGGGCTCTGCCAGCAAAGCGATCAATTACACGATAAACAATGTAGGCCAGGTGGAGCGCATCTGGATATTGACCGATGCAGAGGCCAGCGTGGCCTTGCCCAAGGCCGACACCAGCACCACCGTCACCGCTCCGGTGAAAAGAATCAAGGTGTATTAACCCAATATCCTGGGCCAGTGCTGCAAATTTGATTAAAGAAATACATGCAAAAAAAGATATACATCAAGACCTTCGGCTGCCAGATGAACGAGTACGACTCGGACAAGATGGCGGACGTACTGAACGCCTCGGATGGCATGATCAAGACCGACAAGCCGGAAGACGCCGATGTGATCTTGCTTAATACCTGCAGCGTGCGTGAAAAGGCGCAGGAGAAGGTGTTTTCCGACCTGGGCCGCCTGCGCGAACTGAAGCTGAAGAAGCCGGACCTGGTAATCGGCGTCGGCGGCTGCGTAGCTTCGCAAGAAGGCGAAGCGATCGTCAAGCGCGCGCCCTATGTAGATGTGGTGTTCGGTCCGCAGACCCTGCACCGCCTGCCGCAAATGCTGAACGCGCGCCGCGACACCGGCCGTTCGCAAGTGGATATCAGTTTCCCCGAGATAGAAAAATTCGACCACTTGCCGCCGGCAAAAGTGGACGGCTCTACCGCCTTCGTTTCCATCATGGAAGGCTGCAGCAAATATTGCAGCTATTGCGTGGTGCCTTACACCCGCGGCGAGGAAGTATCGCGCCGCTTTGAAGATGTGCTGGCGGAAGTGGCCGGCCTGGCAGCACAGGGCATCAAGGAAATCAGCCTGCTGGGGCAGAACGTGAATGCGTATCGCGGCCAGATGGCGGACGGCGAGATCGCCGATTTTGCATTGCTGATCGAATACATCGCCGAATTCCCGCAGATAGAAAGAATACGCTTCGTCACCAGCCATCCCAAGGAATTCACGCAACGCCTGATCGACACCTATGCCAAGGTGCCCAAGCTGGTGAACCACCTGTACTTGCCGGCACAGCATGGTTCCGACCGCATCCTGTCGGCGATGAAGCGCGGCTATACGGCGCTTGAATACAAGTCCGTGCTGCGCCGCCTGCGCCAGGTGCGCCCGAATATTTCAGTGTCTTCCGATTTCATCGTCGGCTTTCCTGGTGAAACCGACGAGGATTTCAATGCGCTGATGAAGCTGATCGACGACGTCGGCTTTGACAACAGCTTCAGTTTCATCTTCAGCCCGCGCCCGGGGACTCCGGCCGCCAACCTGCAGGACGACACGCCGCATGACATAAAATTAAAACGCCTGCAGCAGCTGCAAGCGGTGATTGATGCCAATACCAAGAAATACAGCAATGCGATGATAGGCACGGTACAGCGCATCCTGGTGGAAGGCCCATCGGTGAAGGACCCCAATGAGCTGCAAGGCCGCACGGAAAATAACCGCGTCGTGAATTTCGCCGGACCTGCGGAGCTGGTGGGGCAACTGGTGGAAACCCGGATTACCGAATCCTATAATTATTCGCTGCGGGGCGAGTTGCTGGCGCCGGACGCGCAACAGGCGGCCGCTTGATCATCCTGTGCGTCGCTGGCCGACGAGGATGGAAGCTCGCATGACGCAGTGGCTGGTACTGGCTTTGGCCATCGTCGCCGAAGTCGTGGCGACGTCCATGCTGAAGGCCTCCGACGGCTTTACCAAGGCCTGGCCGTCCGTCATCGTCGTGCTGGGATACGGGATATCCTTCTACTGCCTGTCGCTGACGGTAAGAGTGATGCCCATAGGTATCGTATATGCGATCTGGTCCGGGGTTGGCGTGACCCTGATCACCTTGTTCGCCTGGCTGTTCTACAAGCAGGTGCTAGATTTGCCGGCGCTGCTGGGCATGGGCATGATAGTCGGCGGCGTTATCGTATTGAATATATTTTCAAAATCGGTAGGGCATTGACGTGCGCGAATTTGAATTTAGCTTGCTGAATTTGAATCTAACTTGTTATTAATTACTCAGTAATCGAGTCCAAACTTTTGAAAACCAAGTCCCCGGTCCCTGTACTGAACTTTGTTCCCCAGCCTCTGGATAACACCAGGCTCGCGCATCTGTGCGGCCCGCTGGATGAGAACCTGCGCCAGATTTCCGCAGCGCTAGACGTCAGCATTTTCCGCCGCGGCGAGAAATTCATCGTCAGCGGCACCAACGCCGACAAGGCACTGGAAATGCTGGAGCATTTCTATGCGCTGGCAAAAAAAATCATTTCCATCGATGAAGTGCAACTGGCGCTGGTAGAGCAGCGCGCCAGCAACTCGCTGAAGCAATTGCCAAAAGTCGATACCGGTGAAGTAATCGCTCCCAAGGAAGACATCGACCCTGATGCCGACGTTGAAGGCCCGGTGCTGAAAACCCGCCGCAGCGATTTGCGCGGCCGTACTCCGCACCAAAACCATTACCTGAAAGCTGTCGTCGAGCACGACATCACCTTCGGCATAGGCCCGGCCGGTACCGGCAAGACCTATCTGGCAGTAGCTTGTGCGGTGGATGCGCTGGAGCGCGATGCGGTCAAGCGCATAGTGCTGACCCGGCCGGCGGTAGAGGCCGGCGAGCGCCTGGGCTTCCTGCCCGGCGATCTGGCGCAAAAGGTGGATCCGTACCTGCGCCCCTTGTATGACGCGCTGTACGATTTGCTCGGTTTTGACCGTACCCAGAAAATGTTTGAAAAGCAGGCGATAGAAATCGCGCCGCTGGCCTATATGCGCGGCCGTACGCTGAACCACGCCTTCATCATCCTGGACGAGGCGCAAAATACCACGCCGGAACAAATGAAGATGTTCCTGACCCGCATAGGTTTCGGCAGCAAGGCCGTAGTGACCGGCGACGTTACGCAGATCGATTTGCAGCGCGGCCAGAAGAGCGGCCTGGTGGATGCCTGCCAGATACTGGAAAACGTGCGCGGCATTGCGTTTACCCGCTTTACCAGCGCCGACGTGGTGCGCCATCCGCTGGTGGGGCGTATCGTCGACGCCTACGAGGCCGCCAGCGCCCACACCGCCAACATCGGCATCCTGAAGCAAGCCGCACCCTTAAGTTCCGCACATCATGGCCGCAAAAAATAAACTGACACTGTCGGTGCAATATGCCGATCCCAGCTTGCAGGAAATCCTGCCCCGCCCGCTGTTGCGCAAGGCAGTGCAGGCGACGCTGTTCGCGCCGGCTGAGCTGACGCTGCGCTTCGTCAATGCCGAAGAAGGGCGCACGCTGAACCGCGACTACCGCGGCAAGGACTACGCGACCAATGTACTGACCTTTGCGTATACCGAGGATGAAGATGCGGAAGTGACGCAGGCCGACATCATCCTCTGCACTGAAGTGCTGCAGAAAGAAGCGGCGGAGCAAAAAAAATCGGTGGAAGACCATGCGATCCACCTGGTGGTGCACGGCGTGCTGCATGCGCAGGGTTATGATCACGAAACCGATGAAGAAGCAGAAGAGATGGAAGGGATAGAGATAGAGATATTGGAAACCCTGGGTGTCGCCAACCCCTATAAGTAAGCGCTAACTGGTTCGAGAGTTATTGCAAATTGGCAATAAATTTCTGGTTTTCTTATGGAATTCACTATTTTTTTGTCACAATCGGGATCAAACTGCGATTTGTTGTATCCTGTAGGATTGAAACAACGGCGTCACGCCTCCTATGCAAGAGCACTCTAGTAACGTCAGGACATCTGACGTTAAACCCCACAGGTCATTGTTTGAACGCTTGACCGCACTCATTTCCCCTGAACCAGAGAATCGCACCGAGCTGCTGGAAGTCCTGCACGATGCGCATGAACGCAATTTGATCGACGCCGACGCCCTGGCGATGATAGAAGGCGTGTTCCAGGTTTCCGACCTGTCTGCCCGCGACATCATGGTTCCGCGCGCCCAGATGGACGTTATCGATATTTCCAAGCCGATAGAAGAATGGATGCCCGAGGTGCTGTCCACCGCGCATTCCCGCTTCCCCGTGGTCGACGGCGACAGGGACAAGGTGATAGGCATCCTGCTGGCCAAGGACTTGCTGCGCTATTACGCCGAAGAACCGTTCGAGGTGCGCGACATGCTGCGCCCGGTGGTGTACATCCCGGAATCCAAACGCCTGAATATCCTGCTGCGCGATTTTCGCGCCAACCGCAATCATATTGCGATGGTGGTCGATGAATACGGCGGCATTGCCGGCCTGATCACGATAGAAGACGTGCTGGAACAAATCGTCGGCGATATCGAAGACGAGCATGACTTCGATGAAGAAGAGGACAACATCATCGCGGTAGACGGCAACGGCCACGGCAAGCGCTGGAGGGTCAAGGGCCTGACCGAGATCGAGCAATTCAATGCCATGCTGGGCACCAATTTCTCCGACGAAGACGTGGACACCATAGGTGGCCTGGTGGCCAATCACCTGGCCCGGGTGCCGCATAAAGGCGATGAGTTCGACATCGAGCATATCCATTTCGAGGTCTTGCGGGCCGATGCGCGCCAGGTGCAGGTGCTGCTGGTGGAAAAACGCCAGCTGCTGCTGGATCTGATCGACGACAATGACTGATACCTATTGGACCTGAACGGGGTCTGCATTGATTCCGAGCCGGTCCCGAACTGACCCCACACACCAAGAAAGCCCAGCCTTGATCCCACAGACTGTGCAGCACTCCCACAGCCGTTTTTCCCATCCCTTGTGGTCGATTGCTACAGCCTTGCTGGCAGGTTGCGCCAGCATGCTGGCGTTCGCGCCGTACAACCTGTGGCCGGTGCAAATCCTCTGCCTGGCCCTGATGTTCCACCTGGGCTGGCGCAGCACCTCGGTAAAGCGGGCGCTGCTACTGGGCTGGTGCTACGGTTTTGCCTTCCTGTACTTGGGCGTATCCTGGCTGCTGATTGCGCTGACGCGCTTTGGCGGCATGCCCATCTGGCTGTCGGCGCCGGCGCTGGCCTTGCTGGTTGCCTATATGGCGATTTATTCGGCACTGACGCTGGGCGGCGCGGTCTGGCTCAGGCAGCGCTGGGGCATAGGCGACCGCACCGGCCTGCTGCTGGTGATGCCGGCGCTGTGGGCCGTTGGCGAATGCCTGCGCAACTGGCTGTTCACCGGTTTTCCCTGGGCCTCTGTCGGTTATGCGCATACGACCAGTCCATTGGCCGGCTATGCTGCTGTTGTGGGCGTGTACGGTGTCGGCTGGATGGTTGCACTGATTGCCGCTTGCCTGGCTTGCTGGTCGCACAAAAAGATCACGCTGCCGCTGATCATGATCGTCCTGGTGGCCGGCGCCGGTCTGCGGACCATACAATGGACGCAGCCTAGCGGCAATCCGATTTCCGTGCGCCTGCTACAGGGTAATGTAGCGCAGGACATGAAGTTTGACGAGGGGCATCTGGTGCAGTCGCTGCAGCTGTACCGCGACATGATCATGGCCGCCCCGGCGGACCTGATTGCCACGCCGGAAACGGCGATACCGCTGCTGTCCACGCAGTTGCCTCCAGATTACTTGCAGGGTATCAGGGACTTTGCCAGCGCCAGCGACAGCCACGTGATCGTGGGCATTTTTGCCAGCGATGGTGCGAACGCCATTTCCAACAGCGTGCTGGGATTTTCTCCGGCTGCCGCGGGCGCACCCGCGGCCCAGCCCTACCGCTATGACAAACATCATCTGGTGCCCTTCGGCGAATTCATTCCTTACGGGTTCCGCTGGTTTGTGGACCTGATGCATATTCCCTTGGCCGACCAGACCAGCGCCGGCCTGCAGCAGCCGGCCTTCCAGGTCAAGGACCAGAGCGTGATGCCCAATATCTGCTATGAAGACGTGTTCGGCGGTGAAATCGCGGCGCAGCTGAATGCGCAGCGCGCGGCCGGCGGCAAGGTCGCCAGCATCTTGCTGAATGTTTCCAATATGGCCTGGTATGGCGAGTCCAGCGCGATACCGCAGCATTTGCAGATATCGACGATGCGAGTGTTGGAAACCGGCCGCCCCATGATACGCGCGACCAATACCGGCGCCACCGCGGTGATCGACGCGCAAGGGATAGTGCGGGCCAAGCTGGATTACGATACGCTCGGCAGCCTGCGTTCGTCGGTGCAGGGGACCAGCGGCATGACGCCATATATCCTGCTGGGCGGGAACACTATTGTCATCGTGCTGGCCCTGCTGGCGCTGGCTCTGGCATGGTTGCTGGGGCGGCGTGGCAGGCGCTGATTGACGCAATACTTCTTGCAGCTTAAAAAAATAGAAAGGAGGCCGAGGCCTCCTTTCTGCATGGCGCAGCAAATTTCTAGAACTCATTTCATCAATAGCAGTGAGTGCGAACGAGTCTAGTTGGGATGCAGCGCTAGGCGCGTCGCGACGCAAAGGGTGGTTCCCTTTGCTAGCGCCGCAACAACGCGATGCGCCCAAATAGGCCGTTCCCGAAGGGTTTGCCCCCTGTACAGGGGATCCAAAATGGCCAGAGCACCCGATCCAGGGGGCAAATGCGTCTTACTGATATTTATGAAATGAGTTCTACATGCTGGCCCTGAACTCTATTCCCACCATGCGCGGCGCGGTGATCGATGCAAACGGCGTGCCGAACGACGCGGTAATATTGCTGACGTTGTACACATAGCGCTTGTCGAACAGGTTGTTGGCAAACAGCGATACGCCCCAGCTTTGGTTTTCATTGCTCCAGCCTATGCGGCCATCGGTACGCTGCATCGCGGAACCTACTGTGAAGCGCGGCGTGCTCAGACAGGCGCCTTGCGCGACCGAGTCGTCGTTGCATCTGGTGGGGCCGGTGTACGCATGCTGCAGGGTCAGGTTCAGGTGGCCGCCGGCGACGTTATGCCAGGTGTAGTCGAAGCCGGTAGCGGCGCTCCATTTCGGCGTGCCTACCGGCTGGTTGCTCAGGTTGATGCCGTCATTGGCTACATAGCCCTTGTATTTCTGGTCGATATACTCTGTGGTCAGGTACATGCGCAAGGCGGGCATAGGCTGCCAGCGCGCCTCCAGGTCAAAGCCGTTGGCCTTCTGGTCGCTGCTGACCACCTGGTAGGCCGGTACGCCGACCGAGTTGCCGCCCGCCACCAGGCTCAGCGATTGCAGGTTGGTGAATTTGTATGAGAATACCGACGCGTTCAATATCAGGTGGTAGTCGCGCAGATTGCTCTTCACGCCGGCCTCATAATTCCACACTTGCTCTGGATCGTATTTGCTGCCTATCTGCAGCGTGTTGTAGCCGCCGGACTGGTAACCTTTGGATACCGAGCCGTAGAACATCACATCCGGCGTCAAGTGGTAATCCAGCAGCACGCGCGGGCTGGTGTCGTTCCAGCTGCGTTTGGTGGAGTAGGGCGCCAGCGTAGCGCCGGCATTGGCGACCAGCTGGCTGTTGCCCATCAGCGCTTGTATCATGGCGGCTTGTTCAGGAGAGACGGCTCCCGCCTGTACCAGCCCAGGGAAAAAGCCGACCTGGTTAAATAATGCCAGCGCGCCATCCACACCCGGTGAAACGCGGTTCGGTGCATACCAGCTGAATTCCTTTTCATCGCGCGAAAAGCGGATACCTGTGGTCAGGTTGATCTTCGGCGTCAGGTGCCAGATCGCATCGCCGTAAACCGCATAGGCTTTGTTGTCGCCCCGGTTGAACATATTCTCTTGCCAGCTATTGCCGAACAGCTTGACCGGCAGGCCGAACTGCTGTGCCGCGCCGTCCAGCAAGCTATATACCGGCAAACCGGCCACATTGTTGAACAGCGTATTGAGTGAATCGGTATACGTATTGACCTGGCTGTTCTGGTTGGCTTTTTCGGAAAAATAGCTGATGCCAGCCAGCCAGTCGACCATGTCGTTTTTGCCGGACAGTTTGAATTCCTGCTGCCAGGTAGTGTTGTTCTCTATATTGGCGGTGTCCAGATAGGTTTCTATGCGGTTGGTGCCATCCTCGTCTTCGCGATTGACCGAATTGAAGTGCCGGTAAGCCGTCGTGGAATTGAAGGTTGCCCAGCCAAACGGTTTTTCTATCCTTAAAGTGACTCCGTCGAATTTTTTCGCTTCGCGGTTGCCGACCGCATCGTTATACAGCGGACCTTTGCGCGGATCGACATAGGTGGCCGGGTCGGACGGAAAGCTTGGCAATGCTCCGGGGGCGGCGGGCGTGATCATGGAGATCGCCGGGCGTGCCTTGTTGTTCAGGAATTCATGTTCCCAGGACAGCAAAACCTTGGTCTGCGCCGGTGCATTGAACAACAGCGTGGCGCGGGTGCCCCAGTCATTGTCTCCCTTGTATTTTTGGCCGGTTGCGGCATCGGTCAGCCAGCCGTCACGCTTGCTGCCGACCGCACTGAAGCGCAGCGCCGCCTGGTCGCCCAGCGGCAGGTTGATCACGCCGTCGAAATACTTGGTACCGTAATTTCCCAGCCGTGCATTGATATCCGCCTCAAAGGCTTGCGTGGGTTCCTTGGTGATGATGGAGATGGCGCCGGCGGCGCTATTGCGCCCAAACAAGGTGCCTTGCGGCCCTTTCAGCACTTCGACCCGCTGCACGTCATTGAAAGTCATCAGCGCGCCGCCGGTCTTGCCGGAATACACGCCGTCCACGTACACGCCCACCGGGGAGTCGGTGCCTATGCCGAAGTCGGATGTACCTATGCCGCGCAAGGTGTAGTAAGGCTGGGTAGGCTGGTTGCCATCCACATTCAGGCCGGGGATATAGCCGTTGATTGCCGACAGGTTGGTGGCTGCCAGCTTGGAGATTTGTTCAGCGCTGAGTATCTGCATCGCAATCGGCACCGCCTGTGCCGATTGCGAGCGGCTTTGGGCGGTGACCACCACGGTGGCGATGTCGTCGTCCGCCAGCGCCATGCCTGGCATGCCCAGGCCGGCAATGCCCGTGCCCAGCAAAGCTTGAGAAATACTGATGACCAGTTTGCGCTTATTCATTTTCATACGGTGTCTCCGATTTTTTGTAATTTGAAAATGCTGAAAAATTCAATATTCCTGTTATAGGGCGTGTTGACATTCAATTTGGGGGTGCGAATGAGTCTAAACAGGTGCAGGGCTAGGCGCAGCACGCGCCGCAGTGGCCAGCACTGCCAGCGGGCTGCAACAACGCCATGCGCCTGTTTAGACCCATTCCCTCCGGGTTCCAAGCAAAACGCACGCTGGACTGCGTTGCGCTCCTTGTTCATAGCCCGCTATGAACTGCGTCGCCCTTGCAGGGCGCATCATCGCTTGCAAGCGATGACCGTTACGCAGGTGAGCAGCATGCTGCTCGAAATCCCTGCTACACCGCCTTGCCAGCCCGCGTTTTGCTTGGAACGCATCCCCCAAATTGAATGTCAACACGCCCTAAGCTTTTAGCCTTTGCCGGACGGCGCAAGCGCCGGCCCTGCTGCTCCCTTTCAATTCAATATTGCGGCTGGCACTGGCCGGGCATGGATGCTATCCATTCCTTGATCAGTTGCAGTCCCTCCTTGTGTACGCTGTTCCTGCCCAGCTCCGGCATCATCACGCCGGTTTCGCTGGAGCTCAGGCGAAAAGGCATGATGGAATGCTCGGGCTGGCCGGGAGTGATGTCGAATTTCTGGTCGCCGGTGCCGCGTCCGGCCGCGACCGGGGGTTTGCAGATACCCAGGTGCAGGTCGGCCGGTGCGCCGACTTCCAGGTGCAGGGCGGTTGTATTCGCCGCGCCTTTGGAGTTATGGCAGTGCGCGCAATTGATGTCCAGGTATGCCCTGGCCCTGGAATCCAGGCTCTGGGTAGTGTCTTTCCAGTCGACGTTGTGCGGTACGGTTTTGATATCCGGCAGTCCGGTCAGGTAGCCTATCTTGACCAGGTGCTGCAACTGGTTTTCGTCGATGCCGGCATAGGAATAGCTGCGGTTCAGATGCCTGGCCTTGGGGCCTATCGGTTCGAACTGGCGTAACTTGATATCGGCGACATGGCAGCCGGCGCATTGATTGACGTTGGGCACGACATAGGTCAGCGGTATCCTTGCCTGGTCGGTGGACGCCAGTTGCAGCGGTATCTGGCCGCCGGTCCTCTGCAATACCGCCTCGGTCTGGTCTTCATTCCAGATATACGGCAAGGCGATCCAGCCGTCTTCCCGGCGCACCAGCAGGCGCGTTTCTATCAGGCGCACCGCGTCGAGGTTCAGGTCCGCATCGACAAAGTCGCGCGATATGTCGGTATTGGCAGAGACCAGGCTGGATCCTTTCTTTTCGCTCGCCACGCGCGGATAATAAAAGGTCTTGGAAATGATGGTGCCGACCGGGAAATCAAAGGATTTTTCGGCTTCATATTTTGCCGAGGTTCCCTTCGGCATCCAGATCGTGCGCAGCTTGTGCGCATAGTCGGTAAACAGCGGCGTGTTCAGATCGTAAGGAGTCACCCCCTCATTCAAGACCAGCCTGTTGCCATTGGCCGCCAGCAGATGCCATTCGCTCAAACGCTCCGGCCGCCCTTCCGCATGGAAGGCGACCGGTTCCTGTTTGTGCGAACAGGCAGTGATGGAGCCAACTGCTGCCAGGACCAAAATTGCTTTCAACAAAAACTGCGAGATACAAATACCGCTAAGCCAGGCTGAACTTTTATACATGCATCATCCCTTTGCTGACGCGTTCTCTGCCAGTTGCGGAATGGTGACCGGCTTCAGCTTCGGCAATTCACAACGGTAAGAGGCGGCATCGTTCTTCGGGTTCTTGTATTTATTCGGGCCGTCCACGTTCAGCACGGTGACGTCGCCATTTTGCACGCACAACCGGTCGCTGGCCGGGATGACGCCGTTGATGGCGGTCTTGGTATCCACATAGCCGTCCCAGATCACATCCGGGAAATGGCCGTTCAGGCCGAACATGGCGATTTTCAGCGCTTTCAGGTCCAGCCCGTCCGGTGAATCGCCGCCGCCCTTGAAGCGGTTGCCGTATACATAGATCGCCCTGGGATAGGGGTCATAATCCTTGCTGACACCTTTGTCGCTGAAATAACCGGTAGAGAAGTAGCTGGAAATGATCACGTTCGCGGTCTGGCTGTCCGATACGTCATTATCGAAAATCTCGACCTTGGAATTGGAATTGATCACCACGCCGGAGCCCGCCGGCACGCTGGCCACTGCGGCGCCCTTGGCGGCGAAATTGCCCAGGTTGTTGGCAAACACCTTGTTCTTGTATACCCGCGTGCCATAACCCGCTTGCGACAGGTTGGGCATATTGAACACCAGGATGCCGCCAGTGTTGTTGGTGGCGGTATTTTCATAGACATCTGCGTCTATCGTGTTTTCTATTTCTATGCCGGCGACGTTTTGTTCGGCGCGGTTGCGGCGCACGACCACATTCTTCGACTGGCCTACATAGATGCCGGCGTCGGACGCGCCTATCGCAGCGGAATCTTCAATCAGCACATTGGTGGTCTTGACCGGATAGATGCCGTACGCGCCATTGGTCACCTTGGGGCCGCCGGTCCACTGAACCCTGACGCCGCGTATCGTAATGTTTTCGCCGTCGTTGATTTTCAGGCCGTCGCCTTTGCTGTCCTCTATCGTCAGGTTTTCTATCGTGAAATTATTGGCATACACCAGCAAGCCTTCCGGCCCGGCGACCTGGTCCTTGAACGACAGTATGGTTTTTTCCATTCCCGCGCCGCGTATGGTCACGCCGTGCACGCGCAGGGTCAGGCCGCTGGTCAGGTGATGTTTGCCGGCCGGAATCTCTATCACGCTGCCGGGTTTGGCGTCCAGCAATTGCTCCTGCAGGTTTTTCTGGAAAATGGCATCGTCACTGGACGCTGCCTGGGCGTCGCCGGCCCCGGGGTTTTTACTGCAGGCGCCCAATAGCAATAGCAAGGGCAGGGTCGCATACCAGGAATAACGTACAGGCGTGACTAGTTTCCGCATTGAAGGTCTCCTCAAGTGTCCAACGTCTTGGCTGGTGGAAATGCAGCAATTGTTGCATTACAGCAAATCAGGAATTCAGCACAAGCTCAAATATATTTATTCTGTTTTTGAGATCATTTCGATTCTATGCTATTAATTTCTGTAAATATAAGTGATTATCGGCCAAATTTATGGTTAAAATCGGCCATGTCTTACCCGCATCCAGTAAGCCAGCCAATTGCGCACTTTGCCAGCCAGGAGTAATGATGAGAAAGCCGGTGCAAGTCTGTATCTATGTCGATGACGGATGCTGGGCAGGCGTCGCCGTCCTGATCAAGGAGCTGCTGGTGATTGCCGGAACCCTGTATTCGCGCAGCTTTGACCTGGGCAAAGCCGGTTTATTCCAGATCCGGCTGGCGGGGCCGAGCGAAGAGGCCGTACGCTCGTTTACCGGCACCATGATTACGCCGGACTGCGCGATGCGCAGCAAGGGACCTGCGCCCGACGTAGTGATAATTCCGCCGTATTACTTCCTTGATGCGCAGCCGGCGCCGTTGCGGCCGGCGTTCCGCCGCTGGCTGGTACGCGCGTATGGCAACGGCGCCATCCTGCTGGGATTTGATAGCGGAGTGAGGGTGCTGGCAGAATCCGGCTTGCTGAATGGGCATGAAGTGACTGGTAACCTGTCCGACCAAAAGGTATTTGCCGGCCACTATCCGCAAGTACGGTTTTCACCGCATGTGCCGCTGGTGATAGACGGGCGCATCGTTACCGCGACCGGCACCGCGCCCAGCATGGATGCTTGCGCCTATCTGGTCAGCCAGTTCTACGGCGAAGCGGCGGCGCATAAATTTACGCGGTATACCAGCCCTGTGCATGGACCCGGCCATGAGCGCGCCGAACTGATTAATGTCGCCTGGAAAAATCATGCGGATCACCGGGTCAAGCAGGCGCAGGAATTCATAGAGCGGCATTTCAACCAGGATATTTCGGTGGAAGATGCGGCCAGGCGCGCCGCGATGAGCCTGAGGAATTTTTCGCGCCGCTTCCATAGCGCGGTGGGCATGTCCGCGTTGAACTATATTTCACATTGCCGTGTAGAGCACGCGAAAAAAATGCTGGAATTGCGCGGCGGCCCGGTATTGCAGGTGGCGCTGGAATGCGGCTTCAATAACGAGGCCTCGTTTCGCCGCGCTTTTCACCAGATCTGTGAGCAGACACCTATGCAATACCGCAAGGCAGCCGTACTCAGGAAGCAGCCGGCTCCTGCCGTTTAGGCGCTGCAGCCGCGAAACCGTTTTCTTTGGAGGATAAGGTCGAAGCGGTGAGCCGTGCGCCAATCTAACGCAGCAGGATCATTTCTTTTTGCTCTGGACGAAAAGCAGTTTAACGGCAATACTGATGCCCATTCCAAAGATGCCGAGTGCCAATACGAGCAACATGATTTTCCGCTCCCCTTAAAAATCCTGCCGGTATAATTCATCTATCCGTATGTGGCAGTGGTTTGACTGTAGCAGCATTCGCGGCCTGCACTCCAATATCAAATATGGCGCTCAGCTATCTCAAAACGGCATAGGCATGATCTCACTCAGGCAAATGAAGTATTTCGTGGAAATCGTCGACGCCGGCAGCTACTCGCGCGCGTCGGAGCACCTGTACATTGCGCAATCCGCGTTGAGCCGGCAAATGAAGGAACTGGAAAGCGAAGTGCAGGCGCTGCTGCTGGAGCGCGATTCGCGGCATATAGAATTGACCGATGCCGGCCGGCTGTTTTACGAGCGCAGCAAGCGGATACTGGAAGACATCGCCGAAACGGTGCAGCAGGCACACCAGATTAGTAAGGGCGAGCAGGGCACCATCCGGCTGCTGCATTCCAGTTCGGTCACCCTGACCAGCGAGATGGGACTGGTGCTGAATAAATTGCTGGCGGAGTTCCCCGGCGTGACGCTGGATATCTCCAAGGCGTCTTCCGATCATCAGGCCGCGGATATTGAAGAGGGCCGGGCCGACCTGGGCTTGATCAGGCTGCCTATCTTGAGAAAGTATCCCGACATCGTCGTCAAGGATTTCTTTACTGAAAAGCTGATGGTCGCGGTATCGCAGCAGCATGCACTCGCCGGCCAATCGCACACCGAAATCGCCAGCCTGCGCGACGAATATTTTGTTTCGGTACCGCATAAGGACAGGGGCGGCTTGAGCTACCTGGTGGCCGGCCTTTGCCTGAAACAGGGTTTTTTCCCCAAGGTTGCCCGCGCGATCTCCCGCAAGACTTCGCTGCTGCATTTGATCGACGCCAATATGGGCATCGCGATAGTCCCGGAAAGCATGCAGGAAGTAGCGCCAAGAGGAGTGCGTTTTCTCAGCTTGCCGGAGTCGGAATCCAGCTCCGTGGTCGGGATCATCTATCGCCGGGAAACGCCGGCGATGCTTGCCAATTTCATCGCCGCCTTCGAGCGCGAAATGCACTGCTAATCGTCATTATTGAGCGACGTAGACTAGGGTCTACAAC
>JABDED010000046.1:0-506 GCA_013287275.1 Betaproteobacteria bacterium | reverse complement strand
GTTCTCGCTGATGAACGGAAACAGCAGCCACAATTGCAAGCGGGTTCCAAAATCGACATTCGGCTCGCTGTCGTAAACCTTTTCGACGCCGTTGGTGGTTGACACCCATTGCAGATGGCCGCCGGGTTCGGATAGACGCAGGCGGTAGCTGCCGACTGAGCGCACCCGTTCCGCCAGCGCCAGCACGGAGCCGGCCAGTTCCGGCGAGTCGATCAGCATGCCCAGTTCGGTGTTCAGCCGTGACGAGCGGAAATCCATGTTCATTGAACCGACGAAGGTGATTCTGCGGTCGATGACGATCAGCTTGGAGTGCGAACGGCCTACCGAAGCACCCAGCGCGCCACCGATCAGTGGATCGTTCTTCAACTGCGACGAGTCTATCTCATAGAGATCGACGCCCATCTTCAGCATAGGCACGCGGTAATTTCCATAGGCCGCGCTGGCAAACGGCTCATCATTGGATGCCAGCGAATTGGTCATCACCTCGACACGCACTCCGTGCTCCC
>JABDED010000045.1 GCA_013287275.1 Betaproteobacteria bacterium | reverse complement strand
AATGCGCAAAGGATAACTCTTCCTGTTGGTGACGTAAATAATGCTATAGTGAAAATCAGCTTTCCACAAATAGGAAGAATCATTACATCATGGACAGACTGGATGAGCTCAGCGTTTTTCTTGCCATACTGGAAACCGCCAGCCTGAGCGGCGCCGGCCGCAAGCTGCGGCGCTCGCCGCCTGCCGTCACCCGCACGCTGGCGGCGCTGGAAGAGCGGGTCGGCACCCGCCTGGTAGAGCGCACCACCCGCCGGCTGGCGCCGACCGAAGCGGGGCTACGCCTGGCCGAACTGGCCCGGCGGGTCCTGGCCGACTATGAAGAGGCGGTCAGGGAAGATGCCGACGCCCCGCTGCGCGGCACACTGAAGCTGACCGCGCCGCAGGTGTTCGGCCGCCGCCACGTGACGCCGGTCGTGATCAGCTTCATGGACAAGTACCCGGCGGTGCAGGTGGAACTGCTGCTGAACGACCGCAATCAAGACCTGATAGAAGAAGGCCTGGACCTGGCCGTGCGCATAGGCCCGCTGGCAGACGCCGGCATGGTGGCGCGCAAGGTTGGCGAAGTGCGCCGCCTGCTGGTCGCCAGCCCGGACTATATCGCCACACGCGGCGCACCGCACACGCCGGACGACCTGGACTCACACGACACCATCCACACCACCGGCTCGCGCACCCCGCTGGAATGGCGCTTCCACCATGCCGGCCGCGACCACACGGTGCGCATCACGCCGCGCCTGCTGGTGAATGATGTGGATGCGATGCTGTATGCAGTAAAGGCGGGCCGCGGGCTGGGCCGCCCCTTGTCTTACCAGGTGGCGGACGAGCTGGCCAACGGCACCCTGGTCAGGCTGATGCCGGACTGGGAATACGATCCGGTGCCGGTACACCTGGTGGTGTCCAGCGCCCGCCACATGGCGCCCAAGCTGCGCGCCTTCATGGACCATGCAGCGGCTGAATTAAGCAAGCTGGATGTGCTGCAGCGCTTAAAAAAATAAACGCAAAAATAGAGGAATGTGCAAATTACAAATGCAAAACCCAAACGAGAAAGCCCGGGTTATTGGCCCGGGCTTTGCGCTTGGTGGGTGGAACAGGCACTTCCGATTTCACTGTTACAGTCCACTAGAATAAAAAAGTAAGGCAGGCGTCTTGCCCACGCTGCCTTGAAAGAGTGGGAGGATACTCTTTCAAGGCACCCCGCGTGGCAGGGCTGCCCACCCTACAAGGGGAACTGTTATTTAGAAACGGTAACCGATCGAGCCGCCCAGCGATGCATTGGTGCGGCGTTCTACCAGCGGGCTGTCGCCGGCCTCGCTACCCAAGCGCGTCACTTGTGCACCGACGGTAGTCACCCAGTTCTGGTTCAGCGCATGGCGCCACATCACGCCCACGCTGCTGCCCGCCACGCCCGCACCCGGCGTATATACCGCATTGGTGCCGGCCACCGATTGTGCCGGCGTCACGCCGAAATAGGTCTGCATCAGCGTCTTGTTACCGTAAGAAAAACCGGCGGAGGCTTGCACCAGGTCTTGCTTGGTGGAGTAGATGTCGTAGCGGCCGATCACATCCACTTCGGTGCCGCGACGGTCGCCCAGGGTCTGGCGTAAAGCGGTGTTCAGGTGGTAAGGACCGTTATCGTAGTTACCGAACAGGTTGATCTGGGCGCGGGTGCTGATCTCACCCATGCCGCGCAGGCGGTTGCGGCCATTGTCATTGTCGCCGGCAGATTCCTTGCGGGATCCGCTAGGGCCCAGGCTGGCGGCAAACGAGAAGCCGTTGTAGTTATCTACCAGGCGATAACCGATACCGTCCGTGGTGCTGAGGAATACGCCGTTGGAGAAATTGGCTTCGCCGAACAGGCCGGCGCGCCATTGGGATTTGTCGCCGAAGAACTGGTTGCCGTATTCAATGCCGGCGCCGATAACCTGTTCCGCCTGCGCATTCGAGCGCGCGCTGGCTACCGGCGACGCCAGCGTGGAATTATCCGCGGCGAGTACAGGCAGGGCCGGCAAGGCGGCAGCGAGGGTCAACAGGGCGAGTAGCTTGCGCTTCATAAATATCCTTTTTAAACGATGGAGTGAACCGGGCTGCCAAGGCTGCAAGGCACGCCGCCGGTTCGGAAGCAAGATTAGCAAAGGAAAGAGTGAAGTACTACCAGGAAGTGCGAAGAACAGATATATGGGATTTTTGGTACTGTAAAATAGTACCTTGTAGAGAGATTGAACTTTTCAAACAAAAAAACAGAGAACCGTAGCCTGGGTGGAGCGTAGCGCAACCCGGGGGGCCATCCGTTGGCCGTTGATACGCCGGTGCAAATATCCGCTCGCCGATAACCCGCCATGGCGGGCTTCCCCGGGTTGCCCTACGCTCCACCCAGGCTACAAGGGGTCAAGCTCGTGCGGGAGAGGATTACCATTCAGAACCGTAGGGTGGGCACCCGTGCCCACGCGGTCGTAACATATGAAATGCGGCCGGTTCAGCGTGGGCAGAGCTGCCCACCCTACCTACTGCCAAAGACATGCCTCACATAATCGCCTTGATCCGGTCATACCCCGCCCGGCTGATAGGGATCTGCTTGCCGTCCCGCATCAGCGCCACGTGGCTGTCCTTGGTGGCGCGTTCTATGCTCTGCAGCTTTTCTATATTGATGATGTAGGAGCGGTGCACGCGCACGAACTTCTTCGGGTCCAGCTGCGTTTCCAGGTCCGACAGCCGTTGCGTCTTCAGGTAGCATTTGCCTTCGGACTGGATGCTGACGTAATCGTCCTGCGCCTCTGCATAATCCATCTTTTCCACCGGGATCACGTGCACCTGGTTGCGGTCGCGGATCAGGATGCGTTCCAGCTTTTCGGTCGCCTGCTCCAGCAGGTTTTCCAGCGCCGGCAGGGTTTGCCCCAGCGCCTTGCGGGCCTGCGCCAGGGCCTCGTCAAACCTCGTCTGTGAAAACGGCTTCAGCAGGTAATCCACCGCGTGCAGGTCAAACGCCTTCAGCGCGTACTGGTCATAGGCGGTGGTGAAGATCACGCCACTGCTGCGGCCGGTTAGCTCCAGCACTTCCAGCCCGGTCAGCTTGGGCATCTGTATGTCCAGCAAGACCAGGTCCGGGTTCAGGGCGGCGATGTCCTTTACCGCCTGCAGGCCGTTGTCGCATTCGCCGATGATCTCTATGTCGGCGTGTTTGCCCAGATATTCGCGCACCAGGCGGCGGGCCAGGTCTTCGTCGTCTACGATCAGGGTCTTGATGGTTTCGCTCATGTTGTATATTTTTTTGTTAATGAGGTTTAGATTTCTGTATAGGCCAGGGGCAGTGCCATTTCCAC
Organism: Betaproteobacteria bacterium; assembly: GCA_013287275.1. GTDB lineage: Bacteria > Pseudomonadota > Gammaproteobacteria > Burkholderiales > Burkholderiaceae_D > Undibacterium. The sequence goes on along the minus strand of JABDED010000045.1, from coordinate 17,963 downwards.
CGTAAACTGCCCATCCGCCAGCGCCCAGCTGGCCCGCGCCTGGCCGTCGTAGATGCTGGCAAAGCGCTGCTGCAGGTTCTTCAGGCCGGTGCCGTTGCCGACTGCATTGCTGGGCTGGCTGTCCACCGGGTTGCTGACCGCGATATGCAGCCACTGCTCGCGCGCAAAGGCCCGGATAGATACCGTGCCGCCGTCCACCAGGTCGCGGATACCGTGCTTGATGGCGTTTTCCACCAGCGGCTGCAAGATCATCGGCGGGATCAGCGCGCGCTGCGCGTCGTCTGCAATCTCTATCGCGGAACCCAGCTTTTTGCCGAAGCGTATCTTCTCTATCGCCAGGAAGCTGTTGCACAGCGCGATCTCGTCCGCCAGCGGTATAGCCTGCTTTTCCGACAAGGCCAGGGTTTGCCGGAAAAACTGCGCCAGCTCTATCGTCATGCTGCGCGCCGCCGGGCCGTCTATCGTGGTCAGCGCGCTGATGGAATTAAGGCTGTTAAACAAAAAATGCGGGTTGATCTGCGTGCGCAATACCTGCAGCTCTGCATCCCTTGCCAGCACCCGGGATTCCGCCGCGCGGCGCTCTGCCAGCCGCACATTGTCAAACGCGATCAGCACGTCATGCGCCAGGATGGACAGCAGGTAAAAGCCGCAGCCGGCGGCAAACAGCACCACCGCCATATGCTGGGTGACCTGCACGGCGGCATAGTCCGCGCTGAGGAGATGCGCCAGCTGGTTCCAGCCCTGGCAGATCGCCAGCCAGGCAAAACCGGCGATCAGCGAAGAACCGCCAAATACCGCCGTCGCAAATGCAAAATGCCGCTTCGCCATCGGCAGCGAGCGGCACACATAGTAGGCGGAAGAAGCGATAAAGCTGTACAGGAAGGTAGCCGGCAGCGCAAACCACAGCGCGCTGCCCCACTGCGCCAGATCCGCCGCCACCAGCAACAGCGCGATAAACACCCCGGTCAGCAGCCATGCGGCCAGATACCACATCAGTTTGCGCGCATTGGTGAGGATGGGGTGCATGGATAAATTGATCCTTTGGTTTCAAAAGAGCCCGTCTGAACAAAGTAGGTCTGGCTGTTACGGTAGGGTGGGCAGCATGCCCACGCGGTGCCGGTTCCAACAAGGCCGGTGGGCAGGGGCTGCCCACCCTACGAACCGTATCAATTCCTGAAATTCAGTTCTTGATCTCGACGCCGCCCATGATCGCCTCGCCCACGATCACCAGGCGCTTGCCGGCGTTCATCGGTGGCACGGTCTTGTCGTCCATGCCGCCCAGGATGGGTGTGCCGTTCATCACTACCGACCAGTCGGTGGGCACCTTGATGACGATGCCGCCCCACATCGCAAACACGCTGATGGTGGCTTCGCTAACGATGGAGGCTTGGCGCAAATCCAGCTCCACGCCGCCCATCACCGCCAGGATATCGCCGCCCTTGAAAGCCTGCGAATCGCTCTTCAGGTTATGCCCGCTCATCACTGCCACCACGTCTATGGTGGTATTGTCGCCCGGCACCAGCTCCACGCCTTCGCGGCGGGCGCGCCATTGCTTGCCATACAGGCCGCGCGACAGCATCATGACACCGGCAAAGATCACAAAAGCGGGCCACCAGTCGCGCCAGCGGAAGTACATGATGCCCATGTGCTGCAAGATCATGCCTGTGCCCACCAGGACCAGCACGCCGCCCAGGATATAGGCGCTGGTATGCCGCGCCTGGTACAGCTTCATCACGCCGAAGCCGACAAACACCAGCGGCCAGAAAGGCAGGATGTCGCTGGTATCAAAGATGTGCAGGTTATTCAGCAAGGCCAGCGCGCCGACGATGATGATAAATGCGCCGAAAAACACCCGGCTCTGGTTACGGTCGCGGTTCATTTGGAAGACTCCTCGTTGTTATCATCAGACAGATTGGATGCGCCGCGCAGCAAGATGTGGGCGCCGTAGGCGATAAGGATCATCGGCCAAGTGCTGCTAAATGTCCATCCCCACAGGTGCTCCAGGCAGGCATACAGCCAGAATGCCAGCGCAATATTAAAAAACCCCTTCAGCACATGCGCCGGCCGCTTGGCAAACACGATGTCGGACACGCCGTAGATCGCGATTACCACCGGCCACAGATGCCAGATCGCCCGCACATCCATATCGATGATGTCCAGCCTGTCGCACAGGAAGATAAAACCGACCGCGATCAGCGTCACGCCCCACACCAGGTGCTTGCGCGCATCATAGTCATACCACTGGCGGACGCGGCGCACTTCATGGATGCCGCCGCCTTCGGGTTGTTGTATTGGTTCAGACATTTTCTTTTCCTTTCTGAAGAGAATCGGGCCGAGGGGCCGTTTTGTTGTCAGCAGGGTCAAGATAATGGATGGCGGCGGCGCTGTCGCGCGGTTTTCGGCGAACGGCGGAGCGGTGTCGGTGAATGACGAATGGGGAGGCGACAAAGGGGCAGGAAAGACGCGCCGCAGCGGCGCAGATCAGGTTTTGGGCTTCTTATCGATAAAAGCCGCCAGCAAATCCATGGGCAGCGGGAAAACCACGGTGGTGTTCTTGTCTGAGCCTATCACCGTCAGCGTCTCCAGGTAGCGCAGCATGATCGCCTGCGGCTCCTGCGCCAGGATCTGGGCCGCCAGGTAGAGCTTTTCCGAGGCCTGCAGCTCGCCTTCGGCATGGATCACCTTGGCACGGCGTTCGCGCTCGGCCTCGGCCTGGCGGGCGATGGCCCGTATCATCGATTCGGTCAGGTCCACCTGCTTGATCTCCACATTGGAGACCTTGATGCCCCAGGAATCGGTCTGCGCATCCAGCGCCTGCTGGATATCCAGGTTCAGCTTTTCGCGCTCTGCCAGCAGATCGTCCAGCTGGTGCTTGCCCAGCACCGAGCGCAGCATGGTCTGCGCCAGCTGGCTGGTGGCGTTCATGTAATTGGCCACCTCGATGATGGCCCTTTGCGGATCTATCACCCGCAAATACACTACCGCATTGACCCGGACAGACACATTGTCGCGCGAGATCACGTCCTGCGTGGGCACCTCCAGCACCACGGTGCGCAAGTCCACCCGCACCACCTGCTGGATGCCCGGTATGATAAAAATCAGCCCCGGCCCCTTCACCCCGGTAAACCGCCCCAGGGTAAAGACCACGCAACGCTCGTATTCACGGAAAATAAAGATCGCCGAAGCCAGCACCAGCAGCAACAAGAAGAGAAACCCAAACGAACCAAAACCCCAGAACATGTTGCGCCTCCTTTGTTTGTGAGAGCACATCCAAGGCGACCCGGGCCGGCGGATAAGAAGGCCGGGCATGGCCCCTCCCGGAGGATCGGCATTGCTGCCATGCAACGTCAACTAGTCCTGGACGCAGGCATGGCGCGTAGAACTGCAATCCCATCCATTGGAGGCCATGGTTTCAGTATAGGTCTGTAACAGGAATATGTTAGGCATACCTGTTTTTTGTGAGTAATGTTTGAGGGAGTATGGCAACCAAGTTAACTGGCTGCTGAAAAATATCAATCTGCCTTCGCACACAAAAACAAAAGGACCCGAAAAGGTCCTTTTGTATGTTTAAGCAGCTACTATTTTCAAGCGTAAGGCTTATTTCTTCGCTGGCTCACCCAAGGCAGCCGGTGCACTGGCTGCGGAAGCCGATGCAGCACCAGCGGCGGCAGCCGGCGCAGTGATTTCAATCTTTGCTTTCGCTTTCATGTCATCCAGTAGCTTTTTCAGACTTTGCTGTTGCAGTTGTTGAGCGATCTTAGGTTTTACTTCTTCCAGCGCAGGCACCGGTTCTGGGCGGGAATCTTCCAGCATGATCACGTGGTAGCCGAACTGCGATTTGACTGGCTCTTCAGTGAATTTGCCTTTTTCCAGCTTGGCGACTGCTGCGCCAAATTCCGGCACCATGCCGCGTGGGTCAAACCAGCCCAAGTCGCCGCCTTTGTCTTTGGAGCCTGGATCCATGGATTTGGATTTTGCCAATGCTTCAAACTGTTTTGGGTCTTTCTTCAGCTTGGCGATGATGTCTTTTGCTTCGTCTTCTGTCTTCACCAGGATGTGGCGTGCTTCATATTGCTTGCCGGATTGCGCCGCAACCTTGTCGTACTCAGCCTTGATGGCTTCATCGGTCGGCTTGGTGTTTTTGATGTAGTCCTGCACAAAAGCCTGGGCCAGGATATTTTGCCTGGTCATTTCGATCTGGTCGGCCACTTCAGGCGTTTTGTCCAGGCCCTTGGTAGCGGCTTCTTGCGATACCAGCAATTGCATCGCCAGGTTATCGATCACCATTTTGCGAGTTTCAGCATTGTCAGGCATGCCTTGTTGCAGCGCTTGCTGCTGCATGATCTGGTCCAGGCGTTTTTGGCTGATAGGGGTGCCGTTGACGGTAGCGGCAACCGGGCCTTTGTCAGCGCCGGCGGCAGCGGCAGATTTGTCGCCTTCTTTTTGGGTGCAGGCACTCAGGGCCAGCAGCGCAATGGCGCTTCCTATAACAACACGGGATTTGATCAACACGGGTGTTCCTTTATGGGTAAATAAGTAAAGCATGTTCGGCTGGCCCAGGCCTGCGTAACAGGATAGCGCCGGGCGCCGCGACATGCGGTTTTATGAAACGACGGAGCATTCTACTTGGGAATTGTGACGATTTGCTAGCAAATTACCTTTGCTTTCGTTTATTTTGGTTCGCCTAACAATTCACATTATATTAAATAAATAACAATGTTTCTTTGCCTATAAGGCGCAATCGCGGATATAGCATGCATATGAGGTGCTTCCTCGTCTCGTAATCGTTGCCTGGCGCTGGCTACCCATGGATCAATTAAGCGGATAGCCGTCAGGCCTGTACCTCAATTAACAAAAACCACATCATCCTTAGCCTGCGGAGGAATCTTGATAGCAATCGCCTTGACCGGGCCGCTGCTCACGATGGTTCCGCCGTGGGCCGTACCCTTGGGGATGATGATCAGCGTGCCAGGCTTGAATTCCTTGCGCTCGCCGCCCAGCCACATGGCGCCGCTGCCTTCTATGATGTACTGGATTTCATCCGATTTTTGATGGATGTGCTTCGCCACATTGCCAGACTGGATAGCAATCGTGGCGTTGTCGGTGGTGACCAGGGCCTTGCCATTCATTTCTGGGTTGGGAGTGGCGGGCAGGTCGCCGTGCTTGAGTGCGGCCAGGTCTATCATGGCCGGCGCCAGCGGCGCTGCCTCGGCGTGGGCGTCGGCGATGGCGTGCCCTGCCAAGGGTGTGATCGCGAGTCCGGCGGTAAATGCGCTGGCGGTGGCAAGGATAAGGACGGTGGTAGTGTGGCGCATAGTGTCTCCTCTTTTTTATTAAACGGATTCATCAGCTAAGGCCGGGGCCGGTTTTGGCCCGGGCCGGGTAAAAATGCAATGCCCACTGTTTACCGGCCTCGCGGGCGCTTTGTACTAACTGTGCAAACTGTGCCATACCTCTATGGCCGAGATCAGCGTATGCCGACCATGCCGCGCACCGATGCGTTCAGCTTGGCGGGGTCGTAGCCATAGCCGTCCTTGAATACGATCTCGACGTTTTCTACGTCGGCGATGCGGCGCGTCGGGTCTCCCTTGAGCACGACCAGGTCGGCCTGTTTGCCGGCCTCGATGGTGCCGATGCGGTTCAGCCGGCCCATATAGCGGGCGCCGTTCGAGGTGGCGATATGGATCGCTTCAACCGGCGTAAAGCCGGCTTCGACCAGCAGTTCCAGCTCCCGCTGGTCGCCAAAGCCAGGCAGGGTGCCGCCGTTGCCGGTGGGGTCGGGCCCGGCCAGCAGCAGGCCGCCGGCACGCACGAAGGCGAGCTCAAAGGCCATTTCCTTTTTCAGCGCCGCTTCCACTTTGACGGCGCGCAGTGGCGTTATCGCCGTGCTTGCGCGCGCGGCCAGGTGGCTGCGCAACGATTCGGACGACACTATCGCCATCTGCTGTTTAGACAGCAGCGGCCGGGTCGTGACCATCGCCTCGAACACCGGCAGGGTGGATGTGATGGCGACCTTGCGCGCGACCAGGTCGCGGATCAGGGCCTGTACCGGCTCGCTGTCGATTTCCAGTTTTTCCCAGGATGTGGCAAGCTCGGCACTAGAGGGGCAGCTGTCTTTTTTCCGGTTCGGCACAAACTCGGTGTCGGTGAAGACCGGCCCGTGCTCCAGGTTATCGATGCCGAGCGCCGCGGCCTGGCGGTAGTCCACTGCGCATAGGTGGCCGGTGATCTTGGTGCCGCGCCGGTGCGCCTCGTCTATCGCCGCGCCCAGCACCGCTTCTGAAATATTCATATAGGCCTTGAACGAAGTCGCGCCCTCTGTGGCCCAGAACGCCACCGTCTTGCGCGCGTGTTCGCGTTCGTCCAGCACCGCCATCTGCGGGAAGAAGGTGTCCTTGCCCTCAAGGTAGGGGCCGGTCACGTCGATATGCGGGCCGGGGATCTGGAAGGCGTCTATCATGCGCCGGATGTTGAGGTCGGTGTACGGCTCTATGCTACCGGTGGTGCGCATGGTGGTCACGCCGGCGGCCAGATACAGGCGTGGGGCGCTGAACGCGAGCTCGGTCACGAAGAAGCCGGGCGGCGGAATCTTGTCGTCCTCGTCCAGGTTGATGGAGGCGGTATACATCAGATGGTTGTGCATGCCGACCAGGCCGGGCATGACGCTGCGGCCTTCCAGCTGCAGCACCTTGGCGCCGGCCGGCGGCGGCGTGGCGGCGTCGGTCACCGCCTCGATGCGGCCGTTGCGCAGCACGATGGTGCGGTTCTCCTGCGCCGGGCCGCCGGTGCCGTCGATCACGCGCACATTGGTCAGCGCGATCAGTGGCTGGTCGAAGCTGATGAACTTGCGGACTTCGGCCGCCGGCGTTTGCGCCAGCGCACCGCTGCAAATGAACCAGGCCAGAAAAACCAGTTTGCCGCCAGTACGCATCGCAAGCTCCTCATCAGGTAGATGCAGCATGCTGCCATGGAAAGTCCCGCAAGGCAATTCCGTATGTTCGGGCGTATGTTCGGGGCAGCCGCTTTAGTGCAGGCATGGGTAGTGGCGGGGCTGGGAGGTGGCGACCCGGGAGTAGCTTTCTTGCGGTAAATCTTTGCAGGCTCACCCTTAAAATCCCGGGCTGCTACTGGCAGCCGGTAAAATTTAAGTAACCATATGGTTGCATTTCGTCGGAGCGTGTTCTATAGTAAATACGCAGCCAATTGGTTGCCTATTGGAGATGCGACATGAAAAACTATCAGCACAGTCTCACCATCGCAGCGACACCTGCCGCCGTGTACGCGGCACTCACCACCACCAAAGGCCTGCGCGGCTGGTGGACCCCGGATTGCGAAGGGGCCATGGAAGTCGGCGGCACCATCCATTTTCGCTTCGGCGCCTCGCACAAGGACATGCGCATCGAACGGCTGGAACCCGGCCGCGAAGTGCGCTGGGAATGTACCCGCGCCCATATCGCGGCCGATTCTATTGCCAGCAAGGATGAATGGGTCGGCACCCAGCCGGTGTTTCGCATGAGCGATGCCGGGCAAGGGCGCACACGCCTTGACTTCGAGCACATCGGCCTCGTACCATCCCTGGAGTGTTATGGCCTATGCTACAAGGGCTGGCAGCATTTCATGGGCAGCTTGCAGCAATACCTGGAAGCGGGAGCAGGCACTCCGTTTGGCGCCGATAGCACGCCATGCCACGCATCAACAGAAAAGAACGCAGCAATGGAAAGGAGCCAGCCAGCATGACGACATTATCCGACACCGATCGCATCGAACGCAGCATACTCATCAACGCCTCCCGCGAACGCGTGTGGCGCGCCCTGTCGAACGCCGAAGAGTTCGGCGCCTGGTTCGGCGCCAACCTGTCCGGCCAGGTGTTTAAGCCGGGCGAGCGAGCGCGTGGACAAGTGACCCAATGCGGCCACGAGCACGTCTACTTCGACGCAGTCATCCAGCGCATCCAGCCGCAGGATCTCATGTCGTTCCACTGGCATCCGTACGCGGTGGACCCGGCGGTCGATTACTCGGATGAGCAGCCGACGCTGGTGACCTTCACGCTCAAGGATGCCTCCGGCAACGGGACCTTGCTGACGGTGGTCGAGTCCGGCTTCGACAAGGTGCCGCTGCACCGTCGCCGCGAGGCGTTCGAGATGCACACAGGCGGCTGGGAAGCGCAGCTGCAGAATATTGCGCGCCATGCCGGCAACTAGCGGACCAGCCCGCAGCAGGGCCGGCGGCTCGGTGGCAGCGGCTGTCGCATCGAACGAAACGCTGGCCCATGTATTCGCCGCGCTGGGCGACCCGACGCGCCTGAAGCTGGTGGCCGTGCTGTGCGCCGGCGGCGCGTTCTCGATCGCGCACCTGACCCAGACCACCGAGATCAGCCGCCAAGGTGTCACCAAGCACCTCAACGTGCTGGCCGAGGCCGGCGTCGTCCGCGACGTGAAGCTGGGCCGCGAGCGCCTGTGGCAGCTAGAGCCCGCCAGGATAGACGAGGCCAAGCGCACGCTGGAATCCATCGGCCGCGAATGGGATCTGGCACTGGCAAGGCTCAAGAGCTTTGTGGAGAAAAACGATTAGGGCGCATTCAGGATCAGCCGCTGCTCGGATGAACCGCGGTGCCGAGCTTAGCTTGTTGGGGTTGCGTATCGCAACAAAAAAAGGGGCCAGCTCAAGCCGGCCCCTTCCACTTTTATTTATCGTGTATCCATATAACAGGGACGTTATGTAGGGAGTCATAGAAAACGACAAATCGATGTCTTGATTTTAAGGCTTTTTTCAAACCAATGAGACAACTCCGTTCAGACGCCTTATCAAAGTTGGCGAAGATATCCTAATTTTTCTCAAATTCCGTGACAACCCTAAATTGAGGCACTCGAGGGGATTGTTGAACATCTCCGAAAACTGAATAAAATCGCTTTTCGGGCATCGACTTCAATGAGCGATCTTTAATGCCGGCAATGTCGTAACATCAAAAATTAGGCACTGCTAGGTTAAGTACATTTAATCTAATTTGGAGAGCTTGCTCACTAACCCCGAATGCTATTGCCAGGCGACTAATATCGAATTCATCGGTAATATCTAAGTCATGTTTAGTAATATATTTCTTCAGAAGTTTTTCTGGCATAAGTAATTGGGCCGCGAACACATTGGCCTCTTTTTCCATGGCAGGATTTGTGTTCGAAGACGAAGGTTGATCTTTGCGTGTATAGAAACTTAAATTCTTATCGAGAAAAATGTGATCCCGAGTTCCCTTTTTGTGATGAAGGACGAAATGTCCAATCTCATGCGCAAGACTGAATCGTCGACGATTCGGGTGATGTTCCGAATTCACAAATGCTGTTGCATTGCCGTCTTTTATTAAAAGAAAAGCGGAGAATCCGTCATCCAACGGCTCATACTTTACGCCAATGGCCAAACGTTCCGCTAGTTCTTCAATATTTACAGGTTGCGTGAATAAGGCATGCTCTTGTAAAAGCATTTCCGCGCTGGGTACTTTTACTTGTGACATAGTTCATCCTTAATTGATGGATGCTGAGAGCGTCCATTTAGCTGTTCTTAACAAGGTCAGCTATTTGTCGAGGCATGCTATAAGACGTTTCCCCGATCTTCACGCTTTCCTCTTGTGGACGATCAGCAATTGAGCTGTAGGTAGGAAGCACTTCAGATATGTCTACCCCGAGCGCATTGCATAGTTCGTACAAAATGTGCAAAGGTACTCGCTGCTTGCCTGCTTCAATATTAGTAATAGAAGTGCGTTCTAATCCAACTATAGCTGCGAGCTTTTCTTGGGTTAATTGTCGGCTGGACGAGTTTGTTCGGATTGCCTTCAATCGCACTCCAATTTGCTCGTATAGAGAATTTTCATTAATCATAGACGAACTTCCCCGCTTGACAACTAGCGATTATAGTCTTTGTTTTCATTCTAGTCAATACCGTCAAATTAATGTCAATATTATTGACATTAATTTGGTTGTTATTGACATTGATGGAAATGCCTGTACAATTGTTTCAGTGGTAGAAATGTAAACACTTAAAAGAGGAGATGAAAATGCGGAAAAAATAAAAACGGGCAAGCCTTTGACAGCTTGCCCGCAGTGAACGAGTGATGAAACTCATCCGGTTTGGCGACCATGAATATCTCTTACACTCGTTTCGCTGTCAATCCCTTGTTACAAAATTTTGCGTTGCATTTGCAGCGCAGGGACTCCCTTACTCGGAAAAATGACATGCATAACGAACATATACATAACGAAACACAATCTGCTAATACCGAACTGCTGATCGAAATCATTGAGATTGAAGTCTTTGCCAAGGAAGGCAAGACACCACCTCACGGTCATAAATACAAAATAAAGATCGACAAGCAGCATTACACAGTCTCAATTTCCACTATGACAGGACGAGAGCTGCTCACATTGGCCGGCAAGACTCCCGTTGAGAAATGGCTGCTGCAACAAAAAATCAAAGGACATGTACATAAGGTCGGCCTTGACGAGGTCGTCGATTTTACTCGCCCAGGAGTAGAGCGCTTTATGACAATTCCAAATGAGGTTACTGAAGGTGAAGGCCCGCAAGGGCTCCGCCGTGACTTTGAACTTCCTATTGAAGATAAGACATACTTAGATTCACTCGGATCAGCATGGGAGGTAACGACAGAGCAAACTCCTAACGGCATCGTCCGCAGGGTTCTCATTCATCAATTTCCGATTCCGCCCGGTTATAACGTATCGATCGCTGCCGTCAATGTGCGTTTGGAAGCAGGTTATCCAGACACTCAAATTGATATGGCGTATTTTTCTCCGCCCTTAGCAAGAGAGGATGGAAAAGCAATTAACGCGCTCTCATCAGATCCCTATGACGGACGCGACTGGCAGCGATGGTCACGTCACCGCACAGGTGAAAGCCAATGGCGCGTTGGTACAGATAATTTAGCGACGCATATGGCGCTCACCGGACATTGGCTGCAGGCGGAGCTGCTTAAATGAATCATCAAGAATCTTTTTGTCTGGCTATGTCAGGGCATCACCACAAGCAACTACATAAACACTTATTTCCAGGAGGCGGCAAGGAGGCAGTAGCGATTGCACTTTGCGGCAGATCAAAAAATCAACGACGTGAAAGTTTGCTTGTCCAGGAAATTTTCCCCATACCTTACGAGGATTGTCGAATACGAAGCCCTAATCGCGTCACCTGGAGGCCAGAGGCAATGATTCCTGCCTTGACCCGTGCCATGAAAGACAATCTGGCCGTCGTGAAAATCCACAGCCACCCAACCGGTTACGAATGGTTCTCAGGCACCGACGACATATCGGACCAAGAACTTTTTGGTTCGATATACGGTTGGCTCGACACGAACGAACCCCAGGCGAGTTTAATTATGCTGCCAAACGGCACGATGGTTGGACGCGTGATTTATCCGGGGCTGCTTGGCCACGCAATACAAGAGTTCCGCGTTGCTGGCGATGACTTTCTATTTATGCGGACACCAGGCTCGCGTGCGACGTTGGACGACTATGGTTTGCGCATTGCTCAAGCGTTTGGTGATGCAACTTATCAGAATTTAAAGAGTCTTCGCATTGGAGTGGTAGGGTGTTCAGGGACAGGAAGCGTCGTCATAGAACAGTTGGCGCGTTATTGCGTAGGTGAGCTAGTAATTGTGGATCCCGATGAAATTGAAGCGAAAAACTTAAATCGCATCTTGAACAGCACACATGAAGACGCTGAGAAAAAAGTCAACAAAACGCAAATGCTAAAACGGGCAGTCGAAAAAATGGGGCTGGGAACGAAAATAATAGCTATGCCATACGACCTATTGAATCGAGAAGTGATCCAAGAACTGGCCTCTTGTGATGTCCTGTTCGGCTGTATGGATTCTGTTGATGGAAGGCATATTCTGAACAAGCTTGCCTCATACTATTTGATTCCATTTATCGATTTAGGAGTGCGAATCGATGCCGATGGAGTAGGCGGTGTTGAGCGGGTATGTGGAGTTGTTCACACCATTCTACCTTGCGGATCAAGCTTAATGAGTCGCGGTGTATACGACAGCAAAGATCTATCGGATGCGTTTATGCGACGGGCTTCACCGGAAACTTATGCTCAACGCGAGGCAGAGGGTTACATACGAGGAGCCCGGGTGGAGCAGCCGGCGGTTATCTCAGTGAATATGCAAATCGCGGCAACAGCAATCAATGAGCTGCTGGCGCGCTTGCATCCATATCGTGTGGATTCGAACGACAATTTCGCACACCGGCGAATTGTCATAAGTGACCCAGCTGCAAGTTCCGATGAGATTGATGGTACTCCATGCCCTGCTTTCCGGAGGTATGTGGGCTTGGGAGATCAGGAGCCGCCTCTTGGTTTGATCGATCTGCAGGCTTCACCAGGAAATGCAAAGTGTTGAAATTACTGAGATCGCTGTTTCGCTTATTTGGAATTGTCCCTCACTACGTTATGGAAGACTGTGAGGACTTGCCGCTCAAGCCCGAAGAAAAACGACTTTATGTTATTGGCGAAGGTGGCCAATATTGGCTTGCCGCGATGCGATGCCCTTGCGGTTGCCGCGACTTAGTTCAGCTACCGCTGATAAAAGGCCAAACGCCATGTTGGACTGTTCTCTTCAGTCGGTCTGTTCTTCCGTCTCTGACCCCCTCGATAAATAGAACAGTTCGATGCCGAAGCCACTTCTTTCTTCGCAACGGAAGAATTATCTGGTGTGAGTGAGTCACCTAGGATCGCGCCGCAAAGATTTTCAGCGAAACTTGCTAATATCTATTGGCGTTTTCTTGATCGCCTTAAATATCAAAATATCAATGGGTAATCAATGAAACAAATCGAACTGACTATAGAGAATATTTCGAAATCGATCAAATTAATCGGAAGCATAGGATCAATTTTCGGTTTCTTCTACTTCTTCGCCTACATTCGTATGGTTGGAATACCTTTCCCACTGGAACTTAACTTACTACCGACCGTGCTCCTATTAGTTGGTGTCGTTTCGTTTGTCGCCACTTCAATATTCGTAGGGGCAACGCTCGTACCGGCGATGATCGCTGATGATCCGACGAACCCGATAACTCCGCATCTTTGCGGTGAACCAGGTAAGGTACCGCCCTCTTCGCTAACAAAAATTGGTCGCTATATCTATTGCTCATGGGCGCCAACAATATTGGCGCTCCTGGGAATTGTGCTATGCATGCTCGGCTTGAATACTCTTCAAAAAACTGCCGGCGCACTGATGATCTGCGCCTCAATAGCATGGATAGTGGCGACTGGTTATTTGCTGCCGGCATTAAAAGGGAAATCGCTACGGTATATCGCGACAACCGGATTGCTCGTTGCACTATCAAGCTACTCGTATCTAATAATACTTTTGCTCTTGAGTGCCATAGTGCCGGCAATCGGTAACATGCCAGCATGGCCTGTGTGCATTGGATTAATGGCCGGATTTTCAGTCGTCCATCTTCTGATTACCGTACCTACTCAAGCGGACACAAAAAATCTAATACTCTTACCTCCAACCTACAAAGAAGGAGCAAGGCCGCGGCCAGTATTTGCTGTTCTAATCGCCACCTTACTAATGCTTTTGTCTGTCGTGTGTTACCCGATAAATGCCAGAATCGGAGCGACAGTACTAAGGGCATTTAATATTGGTGGAGGAGTTGAAGCATCTTTGTGCTTAAAAACGAAATCCTCGGCGCTCATTACGCAGAAAATTGCATTAATAAGTGATGAGTGCACTGAACCCGTGTCTATATTGCTTGATGCTGGTGATCGTGTATATGTAAAAAGCATAGCAAAAACTGAGGATAACAAGAACGCTCCGACCAAAGCTGTTGCGGAGCCAGTACCATTAGAAACTATCTTTTTTCGCCAGGATGATATAAAGAACAAAATTTATCTGTTGTCAAAAAAATCTAAAGAAGGATAAAAAAGTGCATAGAAAAATCTAGCGCTGCGGCACTTCTTTAACCGCTATTTTGATATCAATCTCTGATCGTTCCTAGATCGATTCTATGTAGATCTTTGTATGAAAAGGAAAGGAGGACTAAGTACGTATATATCAATTAAAGGTCAACTTAAGATATTCGTCGCATGATTGGGAAAGCGACAAATTTTATATCAACATGATTTACTTAGATACGAGGGCGTAAAGTCCTTTTAGTGAAGAGAACGGCAATGAACGATTTCAATAATGGCGGCGATATGACAATTGGCGGAAATTTCGTGATAACCGATGTTTCACAAAACGAGCACAATTTTCTCGTGAATTGCTCCACCGATGTCCTCCTTGAAGAGCATCCCTTCCGAATGGAAAATCTACGATTGGAACGCGATAGAAAAATAAAAGTAGCGATTCCCATTCTTGGGGTCTTGGTGGCAGTGATCGTTGCAGTAGCGACGTATGCTTATTTCTCAGGAAATAATGATACGGTTACATTTCTGCTTGGGATGGGCTCATTGGTCGTAGGGTTCGGGGCGATAAAAGGAGTAATAGAACCTAATAGCTTTGAGATCCAAGAGAGGAATGCAATTAAAGAAATAGAGATGATATTAAAATCACGAAGGGTTCGTGTGAGATAGTATTTTGGATTCAAAGAATTCGCATGTGCGATGATGTTGTACAACAGCAGTAGTTCTCAATTGAGTTTCTAGCCCAACATAACTTCTAAAACCGCTCACTAGATATCGTCCTTTGCATTCGCATACCAATGCAGCCCTTATCGGTATTTTTGCAGACGTACCGCCGCCCACCATCTTCGTTATCACTGCAGACGAATTGCCGTGTCAAATATCCAGGTACGGCGAATTTCGATCACGTCGTACTGGCGTGCCAAGGCGGGTGGGAATGGGCCATAGGGTGCCTGGCTGGCTATAACTTTGCGTATCGCCTCGTCGATAGCGGCCACGCCGCTGGAGACCACGAAAGTCACCTTCTCTACTGAGCCGTCGGCGCGGATTGCCACTGTCACCATCGGTTGCGTGTGAGGCTGCTTCACCACATCGCGAACCATGTCGAAGGTCATGTTTCTCTCGATCTTCCGGCTTATGGCTTCCGCGTACAGGACCAGATCGGTGTTCTGGTCGGCGCGTCCGAACAGCCATCCGCGACGCAGGCTGCTTACCGTGGGCAGCAGCGAGCGCGAGGGGCGATTCGACGCTGCGTCGCGCTGGGCCGCCTCCTCGTTGAGTTGCTTGCCGATGGCGCGCAGCCGCTCCTCATGTATCGCGTCTTGTTCCGCCCGCTCCCGCTGTGCCTGCTCTTTTTTTGCCTGTTCTTGTCGTGCTGCTTCTTGCTTTGCCGCGTCTTGCCGCGCCGACTCCTGCCCTATTGCGTCTTGTCTCGCTGCCTCTTGCTGCGCCTGCCGCGCTGCTTCAAGCTGCGTTTGCCTTACCTGTTCTTGTCGTGCGGCTTCCCTGCGCCCAGCCTCCAGGCGCGCGGCATCAGCTCGGGCCAGTTCCTGCCGGGCGGCCTCCTTCTGCGCCTTCGCGTCCTGCAATGCGCGCTCTTTTTGCAGTGCCTCTCGCCGTAGCGCCTCTTGCCGGGCGAGCTCTTGACGTTCGGCCTCCTGACGTTCAATCTCTATCCGCGCCGCTTCGCTCCTGGCCGCCTGCTCAGCGCGTGCGACGTCTTGTCGCAGCTGCTCTTGCCGCGCGGCTTCCCGCTTTACTGCGTCTTGCCTCGCCGCCTCTTGTTGCGCCTGCCGTGCCGCTTCAAGCTGCGCTTGTCGTGCGGCTTCCTGCCGTGCCTTCTCGTCTTGCGTTGCACGTTCTTTTTGCAGTGCCTCTCGGCGCAAACTCTCTTGCCGGGCAAGCTCCTGACGTTCGGCCTCCATGCGCGCCGCTTCGCTCCTGGCTGCTTGCTCAGCGCGTGCGACGTCTTGTCGTAGCTGCTCTTGCCGCACCGCTTCCCGCTTTACTGCCTCTTGTCGTGCCGCCTCTTGCTGCGCCTGCCGCGCTGCTTCAAGCTGTGCTTGCTTTGTCTGTTCTTGTCTTGCGGCCTCTTTGCGCCCGGCTTCCAGCCTTGCTGCGTCAACCCGTTCCTGTTCCTGCCGGGCGGCCTCCCGCTGAACCTTCTCGTCCTGGCTTGCCCGCTCTTTTTGCAGTGCCTCTCGTCGGAGATTTTCCTGCTGCAGGCCCTCTTGCAGAGCAAGCTGCTGGCGTTCAAGCTCCATTCGCGTCGCTTCGTTCTTGGCCGTTTGCTGAATACGTGCGGCGTCTTGCCGTAGCTGCTCTTGCTGCGCTGCTTCCCGTTGCGCGTCTGCCGTCAGTTCTATTTGTCGCAGCCGTTCGGCATTTTGTTTCTCACGCTCAAGGGTGGCTTGCTCAGGCGCTCGCTCTTGCGGCTCCTGGTTGACCTGCTTCTGCGCTGCATCGTCCGCAATGCTGGGTGTCGGTATTTCAACACTCTGGGGAGGCGTGTCTTCTGCGACAACGGGTGCGGGAACCTTCGCCGACGGCGCGTCGGTTGCGGTCGGCAGGGGGACTGTGAGCTTCTTCCGTGCCTTCTTGAGCGGCGTCGGACGCGGTGCGGTGGCAGTTGCAGGCGCTGGGAGGGGAATCACTTCGGCGGCCATCTCACTGGGCTCCACGGCGAGAGCCGAGCTGGGCAATAAGATCAGGCCGCTCGCAATTGCGGGCTTGTCCGCTGTGGCAGGTGCCGGATTAGGTGTTTCTGTGGATGAAGTATCTGCTGGCGCCGACCCTGCTGCAGGTGGCGCAGGTAAAAGAAGGATGCGCAGCTCATCGGCCTCCAGGCGCCGTTCTTTCCAGGGAAAGTCCAGGCCGGGAAGTCCGAATGTCTGGCCACCAAAAGTGATGCTCAATAGCAGCATGTGAGCCAGCAAGGAGAGCAACAGCGCAGTGCTCAGCCTCCAGGGTTCGCGCTGAAAGAAGAGAGCAGTTCTCAAATTCCAAACCCTTTGCACAGGCGCGAAAGAGATTCTTCGCGTTTCTGCCAGTTTATGATTCCGGAACCGCTAATACCCGGTTCCGGCTACGCCAACTTATACGTCAATATTCCCCGCCCTCAAGGCATTGGATTCAATAAACGCCCGGCGCGGTTCCACGTCGTCGCCCATCAGCGTGGTGAAGATCTGGTCGGCGGCGATGGCGTCTTCTATCTGTACTTTCAGCAGGCGGCGCACTGTCGGGTCCATCGTGGTTTCCCACAGCTGGGATGGGTTCATCTCGCCCAGACCTTTGTAGCGCTGCTTGGAGACGCCGCGTTCAGCTTCTTCACGCAGCCACAGCATCGCGTGATGGAAATCGGCTACTGCGGATTCCTTGGCTTTTTCGCCTTCACCGCGACGGATGAACGCGCCTTCGGTCAGCAGGCCCTTGAAGGTGATCGCTGCGTTTTCCAGCACCTGGTAGTCGGCGCCTTCGACGAAGTCGGCGTCTATGCTGCTTACCTTGATATTGCCGTGGTACATGCGCTCTATGCGCAGCGTGAATTTTTCCGACAGTTCATCACTGCGCACCGTGGCTTTGACGGCCGGGTCGTTGATGGCGGCGGTCAGTTCCCGGGCGGAGGTTTCTGCGTTTTCTGCGGTATCCAGCTTCAGCGTGACGCCGGTCATGATGGCGGTCAGCGCGGCGCGGTCTATCACGCGGGTCAGGCGCATCATGATGGCGTTGGCCAGGTTGTACTTGCGCACCAGTTCTTCCAGCACTTCGCCGTTGATAGGGTCTTTGCCGGTGCCGGGGATCAGCGCGGCGCCGGTCAGCGCCACGGTCATCATGTAGCTGGCTTCTTCCGTATCGTCCTTCAGGTAGCGCTCATCGCGGCCGGCCTTGACCTTGTACAGCGGCGGCTGGGCGATGTAGATGTGGCCGCGCTCCACCAGCTGCGGCATCTGGCGGTAGAACAGCGTCAGCAGCAGCGTGCGGATGTGGGCGCCGTCGACGTCCGCATCGGTCATGATGATGATGCGGTGGTAGCGCAGCTTGTCGACGTTGAACTCGTC
>JABDED010000044.1 GCA_013287275.1 Betaproteobacteria bacterium | reverse complement strand
GCCAGGATATGCTGAAGCGCAAGATCTTGCTGGAAAACGTGTCTACTTATTTGCGTTTTTCCGGCGACGACATGTCGGAGGCCGAGTTTTTGGCGCAAGTTGCGCGGCGTACCGGTTGCGGCATCTTGCTGGATGTGAATAACCTGTATGTGAATCAATGCAATCACGGTGAAGATGCGCTGCAGGCCCTGGCGCATCTGGCAAAATTGCCGGCGGGTACAGTAGGTGAGATACATTTGGCAGGGCATCAGCTTGCCGGGGACTGCGTGATCGATAACCACGGTAGCCGGGTCGACGGAAAAGTATGGGAATTGTATAGACACACTTGCCGACTGCTCGGTACAGATATTCCGACCCTGATCGAATGGGATACCGACATTCCCGAGCTGGCAGTGTTGCTGGGCGAGGCCGGCAAGGCAGAACAATACCGGCTGGAAGTGACAGAGGCCAACTATGCAGCATAGGGCGTTGCAGGATATGCAGCAGCGATTTGCCGCTGCGTTACTGGAATTCGGCCAGGTGGGCAGTAGCTTGCCGATGTTTAGCGGAGATACGGCCCGGGCCGAAGACAGGCTGGCCTTGTATCGCGGCAATTTGAATGCGATCTGGAACCAGTCGCTGTCAAATGCGTTTCCGGTTATCCGGCAACTGGTTGGAGAGATATTTTTTGAACAAATTGCGCGGGAGTACGGGCATTTGCATCCGTCGCAAGAGGGCGACCTGAATCATTTCGGATCAGCGTTTGCCGATTATCTGGCGCATTCCGGCGATGTCGCCGCGTACCCGTATTTTGCCGACGTGGCGAGACTGGAATGGCTGGCGCATCGCGCCTACTACGCGCAGGATGCCGCAGTACTGGGTTTGGCCGGGTTGACGGAAATCGCGGTGCATGGCCTGGGGCAATTGCGGCTGCTGTTGCATCCGGCCTGTTACTTGCACCAGTCGGCATGGGCGACGGCGGCTATCTGGCTGGCGCATCAGCCGGAGAGCGGATTGTCTTACCCCGAACAATCGCAGGCAGCCAGTTATGCGGTGGTCAGCCGGCCCCAGTGGCAGGTGCAAGTGACGGCGGTCGGCAAAGCCGCGTACCTGGCCTTGCAGGCACTAATGACAGGGAGCTTGCTGGGCGAAGCGCTGGAGCTAGCCCTGCAGGAAGACGCGCAGTTTGATATTGCGCAGGAATTATCGCGCTGGTTTGCTGCAGGAATGTTCAGCGGAGCGATCGCGGTGGCGCCGGGGTCGCCTGGGTAGCAGTAAGGCCGCCAGGCACCAGCGATAGGCACGTCAATCATCATCAATAGGGAAAAATCATGAATGGACTCTTGCGTTTGCACGGGCTTAGCACCCGCTTGGACGGCGTTTTGCAATCGGTGGGCGGATCCTTGATATCGCTGGCTTTGCGCCTGTTTGTCGGCTGGCAGTTTTTCAAGGCCGGCATGGTCAAAGTCGGCGACTGGAACGGCACTTTGTCCCTGTTCCGGGAAGAATATACGGTGCCCGTGCTGCCTCCGGAGTTGGCGGCGGTAATGGGCGCCGGCGGCGAACTGGTGTTTCCGGTATTGCTATTCCTGGGCCTATTTTCGCGGCCAGCTGCACTGGGCTTGTTCTTCGTCAATGCCATGGCCGTGATTTCTTATCCGCAGCTATGGAAATTCGAGTGTCCGGCAGCCATCAATGACCATATGTACTGGGGCCTGCTGTTGCTGGTGCTGATCGCCTTTGGCCCGGGGAAATTATCCATGGATTACTGGATAGGCAAGGCTGGAAACAGGCGAATATAGCTACTCCTCCCATATTCGCGCCTGTTGCTGCCGGCAACAGGCGTTTTTTCCTTCATATCTGCAGCCCATCCCGCCGTTTTTCCACCCATCCCGTTTATTTCAATTCTGGCCACCGATTTATGCATTTCATCGCATATCTGTCGCGGCCTGTTGTCGGATGCCTTACAGTGCCACTATCCGCAAAAAGATAATCAAGCTTTATATCGATTTAGCGAACTTCTTTGCAAGTCCATGGTCTGAATCTCGCAAGTTCCTGCGAAATAGAAAGGCCATCATTGTCGTGTCGTAATGGAGAGCAAGGTGGCGAAAATGATAAAAATTTCACTAGCTGGTTAATTTACCCCAGTCGTCTCGGCCGGGGATACACTCGCATTCAGGCCGGGCTTTGGATTGCGGTGTGATTTTTGCGTTGTGAACTAGAAGCACAGCCTGGCGCCATAGCGTGCAGTGCGGCGAACATAAACTATAAAAGTAAAATCATGAAGACAGACAGCATACAATTGGCCCCCAATTCCCGTAAACGCTGGCGCGTTCCCGTCATAGGCCTGGTCGTCATTGGACTGGCCGGCGGCGGCTGGATGATGTACTCAAAAAGCACGACGGCCCAGGCGCAGACCCCGGATAAGGCTGCCGCCAAGAAAGCAGTGGTCTTTGAGCTGGCGCCTGCCGATGTGACGCAGGTACAGGTGCGCGAGGTCGCGGTCAACCTGCCCATTTCCGGTTCGCTGACCCCGGTCAGCCAGGCGACGGTGCGCTCCAAGGTTGCAGCGGAAGTCATGGAGACGCTGGTGCAGGAAGGCATGCCGGTCAGGAAGGGGCAAGTGATCGCCCGTTTTGACGGCGCTGACCTGCGCGCGCGCCTGACCACCCAGGAAGCGCTGGTGGATGAAGCCAGAGCCAAATTGTCGCTGGCGCAAAAAAACCGCCAGAACAACGAGACTTTGCTCAGGCAGAACTACATCTCGCAAAATGCATTTGACACCATGCACAATGGCGTCGAACTGGCGCAGGCGAATTTGAAGTCGGCGATGTCGCAACGCGAAGTGGCGCAGATTGCCGTTGCCGATACGCTGATCAAGGCTCCGGTGGACGGCATCGTCAGCAAGCGCAGCGTGCAGGCTGGCGAGAAGGTGTCGCCGGACAGTGCCTTGTTTACCATTGTCAACTTGTCGCAGTTGACCCTGGAAGCGCAGGTGCCTGCCAGTGAAATTCCGCGTATCAAGATAGGCCAGACAGTCAGCTTCAATGTCGATGGCTTCAATAACCGCAACTTCAGCGGCAAGGTGGCGCGCATCAATCCCGCCGCCGAAGCTGGTTCGCGCTCCATGCTGGTCTACATCGAAGTGAATAATAATGACGGCGCGCTGAAGGGCGGCATGTTTGCCAAGGGCAACCTGGCATTGCAAAAAAGCGGCTCCTACCCCGTCATACCCTTGAGTGCGATGCGCCAGCAAAACGGCAAGGACATCGTGTACAAAGTCGTCAATAATCAGATTCAGCAGCAATCGGTCAAACTGGGCCTGCGTAGCGACGACGAAGGCGTCGTGCAAGTGCTGGAAGGCCTGGAGGCCGGCGCCCAGGTAATTTCCGCCAAGCTGGATGAAGTCAAGCCTGGCAGCAAGGTCGCAATGCCTAAATCGGGCCCGGCCGGCAGCGCGGTCGCGAACTCCGCATTGCCCGCCTCTGCATCTTCCGCGTCTTCTACAAAAGGCTAAGCCATGTGGATTACTAAAGTCAGTATACAAAATCCGGTCTTTGCCACCATGCTGATGGTTGGCTTGGTGGTATTGGGACTATTTTCCTATCAGGGCCTGGGGCTGGAACAGATGCCGGACGTGCAGTCGCCGGGTGTCTGGATGGAAGTGGCCTATCCGGGCGCTTCGCCGGAAATCGTTGAGAACGACATCACCAAGCCGCTGGAAAATGTGCTGAACACCATCAGCGGCGTCAAGCGCATCATGTCCAGCTCGTATGAAGGCCGCAGCGCCAACTGGATAGAGTTCGAACTGTCGGTGAGTCCGGACAAGGCGATCCAGGAAGTGCGCGACAAGGTGGCCCAGATACGCACCGGTTTCCCCAAGGATGCGAAAGATCCCCTGATCGTAAAAGGCGGCAGCGACGGCAATGAACAGCCGATAGTGCAGTTGTCCATCAGCTCCAAGACGCGCGGCCTGCGCGAACTGTCGACCATGACGGACCAGATTATCGGCAAGAGGCTGCAAGGCGTGCAGGGCGTGGGGCGGGTGGATGTGCGCGGCGCCGTCGTACGCCAGGTGCAGGTATCGCTGAATCCGGACCGCATGGCGGCCAATAATGTCGGCGTCAATGAAGTGCTGGCAGCGATACAGGGCACCAACCAGAACATGCCGGCCGGGCTGATTACCCAGGGCTCCAAGGACCAGTTGGTTAGGCTGGAAGGCAAGATCGCCGATCCGCGCGGCTTCAATAAGATCATCGTGGCTCGGCATGCCGGCGCACCGGTTTACCTGGAGCAGGTCGCCGATGTGGCGGACGGCGAGCGCGAAGAAACATCGATCTCCCGCGTGAACGGACAGCGCGCGATCGGCGTTGCGATCACCAAGATCCAGGATTCCAACATCGTCAAGGTCGGCGACGGCATCATGGAGGCGGTCGCTGACTTGAAGAGCCGCCTGCCCAAGGACGTGGAGATCGTTGTCAACTACAACAACGCGGACAATGTCAAGAAATCGCTGGCCGGCGTCAAGGAAACCATCCTGGAGGGTGCAGGGCTGACGGTACTGATCGTATTCCTGTTCCTGCACTCATGGCGCAGCACCATCATCACCGGCCTGACCCTGCCGATCTCGGTGATTGCCACTTTCATCGCATTGAAGGCCTTCGGCTTCACGCTGAATTTCCTGACGCTGATGGCGTTGTCCCTGTGCATAGGCCTGCTGATAGACGATGCGA
The DNA here is from genome assembly GCA_013287275.1 of Betaproteobacteria bacterium. Classification (GTDB taxonomy): domain Bacteria; phylum Pseudomonadota; class Gammaproteobacteria; order Burkholderiales; family Burkholderiaceae_D; genus Undibacterium. The sequence continues at coordinate 16,774 of JABDED010000044.1, read as the reverse complement.
TCGTGGTCCGGGAAAACATCGTGCGCCACCTGGGCATGCGCAAGGACCACAGGCGGGCGGCGGAAGACGGTACCAACGAAATCGGTCTGGCGGTAATGGCCACGACCTTTGCCATCGTCGCCGTGTTTGTGCCGGTGGCTTTCATGCAGGGCATGATAGGCCGCTTTTTCTTCCAGTTCGGCGTGACGGTGACGGTGGCAGTGCTGGTGTCGCTGTTTGTCAGTTTTACGCTGGACCCCATGCTGTCTTCGGTGTGGCATGACCCGGTAGAAAACCGCTTCAAGCGCCTGCCGTGGCTGAAGAAGCTGATGGACAACATGGAGCATGGACTGGACAAGGTGCATCATTTGTACGGCCGCATGCTGGAACGCGTGCTGGTATGGAAAAAAACCACGCTGCTGGTGGCCTTCTCCCTATTCATAGGCAGCTTTTTCCTGTTGCCCATGATAGGCACCGAATTCACGCCGGATACCGATGAGGGGCAGATTTCACTGAATCTGAAGACCCCGGTAGGATCCAGCCTGGCCTATACCGACGGCAAGGCGCGCCAGGTCGAAGAGTCGCTGAAAGGCATCCCTGAAATCGTGGCGATGAATACCAGCGTCGGCATAGACGGTGAGCGTAACGTCGCGCAAGTAGCGTTGAAGTTGACCGATCATCGTATTACCCACAGGAAATCGCAAAAAGAACTGGAGATGCAGATACGCCAGCGCCTGAAGTCCATACCCGGCATAGAGTTGGGCGTCGGCTACAACAAGCCCATCTATGTTGCGATCCTGGGCCCTGAAGCGGACAAATTGCAGGAAGTGATAGACAAGGTCATGCTGAAGATGAGCGCGATCAAGGGCATCGCCGACCTGGAAAGCAGCCTGACGGGAGCCAATCCCACCGTGCTGGTCAAGGTGAACAATGAGTTGGCCAATGATCTTGGCTTGTCTGTGCAGCAGATCGGTTCGGCGCTGCGTCCCTTCGTCGCCGGCGATACGCTGGGCCAATGGCTGGCCCCGGACGGGCAGAACTACGAAATCAATGTGCAATTGCCGAAATCGGGCCGCCAGAAAATTTCCGACCTGGGCGAGTTATCGCTGGCCAGCGACAAGCTGGACGCTACCGGAAAACCCATCATGGTGCCGATGCGCCAAGTGGTGCAGTTCATCCCCGGCACCAGCCCGCGGGTGATCAAGCGGCAAAACCTGGAGCGCCGCGCCGCCATCTATGCGAACGTGGAGGGCCGGCCGACCGGCGACGTCGGCGGGGACGTGCAAAACCTGGTCAAGACGATAGAGTTGCCGCCGGGCTACCGCTTCGATATCGGCGGCCAGACCAAGGACATGCAGGATTCGTTCAGTTCGGCGATGGCGGCATTGGGAATTGCGGTGATCTTCATCTACCTGATCCTGGCTTCGCAATTCGGCAGCTTCCTGCAACCGCTGGCGATCATGACTTCCTTGCCGTTCTCGCTGATCGGGGTATTGCTGGCCTTGCTGATCACCGGCAGTACGCTGAATATCTTTTCCATCATCGGTTTTATCATGTTGATGGGCCTGGTGACCAAGAATGCGATCTTGCTGGTGGATTTCATCAACCAGTCGCAAAAGAAAGGCATGTCGCAGCATGACGCGATCATGGCTGCAGGGCAGGTGCGTTTGCGGCCTATCCTGATGACCACGCTGGCGATGATCTTCGGCATGTTGCCGATGGCGATAGGCCTGAGTGACGGCGCCGAATCGCAGGCGCCTATGGGCCGGGCAGTCATAGGCGGGATCATAACGTCGACGCTGCTGACCTTGCTGGTGGTGCCGATTGCCTATTCTTATATGGACAAACTGGGTCTGTGGGGTAAAAAATACTTCGGCGGCAAAACCCATGTTGCGCCTGTGGCCAGCCCGGGTTCCGCCGTAGTCCAGGTTGAGGCCGATGCTGCTTGACGAAAACCGGCGAATCGGTAAGAATCGCAGCCCGCTTGGTCGTTCTGCCCGGCGCCAATAGGACGGGCACCGGCAAATTCAGCAATTGAGTCAGTATTTGAGAAGACAACTGCGTGGCGATATGTGACTTGGTCTATCTGGATCAAATTCTATGCTGCATGCGCACGAAAGCGCACTACCGAGCCCGCTCTGTAGTGCGTTGTTTTTTTTGAGAGTGTTTACTCTAGATTTGCATGGAATTGTATTTTTCGCTATGCGCCATTATTCTCGAATGACATACTAGTGGATAAGTTTTAGAACGACCGTTCCATTGCTTGCATAAAATCTATCATAGGAGACAAAAGATGCGTCAATATACCCTAGCGCTGGGCCTGATCTCAGCTGCCGCCCTGACCGCCTGCGGCGGCGGAAGCGGTACCCCTGGCCCTACGCTTGACACGACTCTGGCGCGCGGATCCCTGGTTGCCAATCCACCTAACCTGGTGCCGATTCCACAAGCCGACGGTACTGCCGTCACCAAACTGGATCCTGTTGTGTTTGCGGCGCTGCTTGAGTCGAAACAAGCGGGCCTGACCCAGGTGACAGGTGTACCGAAGTGCGCGATTACCACCTATTACATGAAATACGGCACAGTAGGCGGCGCCAACGAAGCGACTGACGCGACCGGCGCCATCATGGTGCCGTCCGGCGCGGATCCTGCCTGTAGCGGCCCACGCCCGGTCGTGCTGTATGCGCACGGTACTACCGTTGAAAAATCCTTCAACATGGCCAACCTGCGCGATAACGCAGAATCCTCGCTGGTTGCGGCAATGTATGCGGCACAAGGCTTCATCGTGGTGGCGCCTAACTACGCGGGTTACGACGTTTCTTCACTGAGCTATCATCCTTACCTGAACGCAGAGCAATCAGCCAACGATATGGTCGATTCGCTGCGCGCAGCGCGCAAGGCATTTGCAACGATAGGCGCGTCGGATTCCGGCAAACTGGTGATCGCCGGCTACTCCCAGGGCGGCCACGTAGCGATGGCAACCCAGCGCGCCATGCAGACCACTTATGCCAGCGAGTTTAAGGTATCCGCGCTGGCCGGCATGTCCGGTCCTTATGCGCTGGGCCTGTTGGGTGATACCGTATTTGCCGGCGCCCCGAATGCCGGCGGCACCATCTTCCTGCCCCTGATCACTACCAGCTGGCAAAAATCCTACGGTGGCCTGTACAACAGCCCAAGCGATGTCTACGAAGACAGGTACGCAACCGGCATAGAAACCCTGATGCCTGGTCCGCTGACGATTACCCAGTTGTTCACCTCGGGTAAGTTGCCGCAGACGGCGCTGTTTGCCAAGGATTCATTGCCAGGCCCCCTGTCGCCCGCTTTCAGTGTGTTCTTCGGCGACGGCAACCTGATCAAGACCAGCTTCCGCAATGCCTACCTGGCAGACATGCAAGCCCATCCTTGCGGCGTAAATCCTGCAGATCCGCTGAACTGCGCGCCAGCCAGCGGTTTCCGCAAGGCCGGCCTGAAAAACGATTTGCGCAACTATGTGCCTAACGTTCCAGTGATGCTGTGCGGCGGCAATGCCGACCCTACGGTATTCTTCGCCAGCACCCAGGCTACTGCCGGCTACTTCACAGCCAAAGGCTTGCCAGCGGCTGCGTTGACGGTATTGGACGTGGACTCCAGCCCTACCAGTGCTGCGGATCCGTTTGCCGCCGCCAAAGTCGGTTTTGCCCAGGCAAAGGCCGGTGCGATTGCAGCTGCTGTTGCCGCGCATATCGACCCAGCCACTGCCGTTGCCGGTTCCTACCACGGTACCCTGGTGCCGCCGTTCTGCAATGCAGCGGCGCGCGGATTCTTCCAGCAAGTTTTGGCTCACTAAGGCGAGGATAACATCATGAAAAAAACACAAATCGCTATCGCTTCCTTGCTGGCCCTGGCTTCTTTGTCGGCACTGGCGGATGAAAATTTCCCTAATAGCATCCACATCGGCTATGCCCACATTGCGGTTCATTCGGAAGCTCCAAACCTGACCAGCAATGGCCCCGACTTCCTGACTCCCCAGCCAGCCGGCATCAAGGTCGACAACGCCAATACCGTCTACCTCGGCTACACCCGCAGGCTGACTGCCAATGTGGACTTTGAACTGGCACTGGGTGTTCCGCCTGAGCATGACAACCGCGGTACAGGCACGCTGGCGCCGTTCGGTGTTACCGCCAAGGTCAAGCAGCGCGCTCCGACCATGTTCATCAACTACAGTTTTGGTGACGAGTCGAATGCCTTCCGTCCTTTCTTTGGCCTGGGCTTGAACTACACCCAGTTCTATGATGCAAGGTCTACCGCTTCCGGCGATTTGGCTGCCGGCGGCCCTACCAAGATATCCCTCGGTGATTCTTCCGGCTGGGCGGCCCAGGTTGGCGTCAAGTACAACATAACCAATCGCTGGTTCCTGATGGCCAACGTGGCGACCGCAGACGTCAAGGCGCCGTTGACCGCAACCACAGGCAGCATAGAACGCAAGACCATTATCAACTTCAGGCCGGTTGTCTACATCGTGACCGCGGGCTACAGTTTCTAGGGGTTTTTTTCTGAAGCTGGACCCAGGCAGTCATTGAAATAGGGCCCGGAGTTTTCTCCGGGCCCTGTTTTTTATATATGCTGCGCAAAAAATAGGCGGTGCTTATTAGGAGGTTCATGCGCCTGGTACTGCATCCCAGAGAGATTTGTCGCGCTATTGATAAATGGATGCCAGGGCTAATGCCCCAGCAGGCCTTTCAGCCTGTCCTGCAGCTTGCCTTTTAATTCCTGCTTCTTCTCGTCCAGCACCGGCTTGGCCTTGTCGGCGATAGCGGATTTCAGCGCGCCGCTGGCGATGCCGCTCCATTGTATGTTGTAGCCCAGCGAAGTCAGCGGGCCGCTGATGCGGACCGGTATCAGTATATTTTTCAATTGCGCCAGTTCCGCACCGCCCTGGCCGGCGGCGCTGCCGACAACAGTGACATTGGCCGTGTAGTCCAGGCTGCCGTTGACGGCATTCAGCGTACCGCTGCCGCCGACCCGCAGGAAGGGGGATTTCAGCGCAAGGTCGTCGCTTTTTCCTATGCCGTCGTGGAAATGCATCGACGCAGAAAATGAAGAGAAATCGGTTTTTTCCGCGGCATTGGCGGTTTGCTTCTGGTCCGACTTATTCAGGATCTTGTTCTGGAAGTCGCGTAGCGACTTGGCCAGGTTGATGCCCTTGACGGCGCCATCGTGCAGTTCCGCACCGACGTCGCCGCCCAGTGCCTGTTTCATTGCAGTGCTGGTGGCGCCGGCCGTATTCAGGTTCAATGTCAATTTGCCGCGCCCCTCCAGGATGTCGTGGTCCAGCGCATCTTTCAGCAAGGGGTTGATATTGACATCCGTCAGCGTGGCCCGCACCGCAAAGCTATTGTTATTGGCATTGACGGAGGCATTGCCGGCGAGGGAGCCCTGGTACAGTTTGGCCGATAGCGGGGCCATGTCCAGCTTGCCCTGGTTTGCTTTGAGGGGCAATGCCAGCTCGCTGAGCTTGAGCTTTTTCACCTGCAACTGGCCTATCTGTATATTGCCGTTCAATTGGAGTTTCTTCAGGGCCGACAAATCCAGCGGTTTCTCTGCTGCGGCGGGGCCGGTTTTTTGCGCGCCGGCAGGCGAGGGGGCCAGGTAACGGTCCAGGTTCAGCCTGTCGATCGCCAGTTCAAACTGTATGCTGGGTTCATTTAGCCGCGCCACCGCGAAACTGCCCTTGACTGTGCTTTCGTCAAATTGGGTTTGCAGGGTGCCGGCCAGTGTTTGCTTTTTCAGGTCGGCATCCAGCTTGGCCTTGACCGGAAGCTTTATCGATTTTTGCGGCATGCCTGGATCATCGACTTGCAGGCTGGCGTTGATATTCGGCAGGCTGAAGTATTTTTGCGCAGGCTGGGCATTGACTGATGTTTCCAGCTTGCCGCTGATGGTCCTGGTTCCTTGCTTGTCGCTAATGTCCAGCAGCAGCCGGGTGATCGTCAGCGCCTTGGCGGAGCCGCTGACGCCGCTTAGCTGGTAGCCGACATCCAGGTTTTTTGTGCCGCTCAGCTTGAAGTTGCCTTTGATCGGATCGCCGCTGGCCTTTTCCTGTTCTATCGCGAGTTTCGGCGCTTCCAGGTTCAGCTCGGCCTGATCCTGTCCAAACGGAGCTTTGGCCGTCAGCGCCAAGCCGTCCACCGTCAGCGCCAGACTGTTGCTGTTGAATTTGATGCCGCCGGCCTTGGCGACGATATCAAAAACCTTGCCGGCATTGTTATCCAGGCTACCCTTGGCAAACAGGTCGAGGTTTCTGGCTTCCAGCGTTTTTGCTTCCAGGTCAAAACTCAAGCCGGTCTGCGCAGTGATTTTTCCCTGTATTGCCGGTTGCTGAAAGTCCAGTTCGGTAGAAAATTTCAGTTCGGTGGCCACTTTGTCGGCTATCCTGCCGCTGCTGAAATCCAGCTTGTTCAGGCTGCCGGAGAAATTCTTGACTGTATCCTTGATATGGATGCTGGCGCCGGTCAGCGCGATACCCTTGATATCGAATTTAACGGTATCGTTGCCGGATTCTTCCTTGCTCAGCAAATCATCGGCATTGCTTTCTTCTTCCTTGTGGCGCTCCAGCGTCAATTCCAGTCCGTCTATGCTGATGCTGTCCAACAGTATTTCTTTTCTCAACAAGGGCAGCAGGGCCAGGGAAATATGCGCGGATTTCAAGGTGGCAAAATTGGCGTCGCTGTCGTGCGCCGATAGACTGGTTTTGCCGAGGTCGACGCCGAGGCTGGGGAAAACGCTGAGCTTGATATCGCCGTCTATATTGAGAGTGCGCTGTTTCTTGTCTTTAACCAGCTGGATGATCTGGCTCTTGAACTGGTTGGCGTCAAAGCCGAACGCAAGGTAGCTGAACAGTGCGCCGAAAAGCAGCACGATGGCCAATAGCGCGACACCGACAATCTTGACGAGTTTATTCATGTCCCGGGGCCCAGATAGTAAGAACCGGTTAACAGCCGCAGATACGTATACCCTCCGAACTGATTTGCCCGCGAAGCCATTGGGCTCCAGGGCATGGGGAAGGCGTATCCCGCAGGTATGGCTGAGATAACTCTAGCACAAGCTTGTTAAATCAGATGTTTCAGATTGCTACTTGGTTGCGGCCAGCCTCTTTGGCTCGGTACAGTGCCGCATCGGCGGCGGCAACCAGGTCTTTTCCGTCCTGGCCTTCGGCCAGCGTAGCTAGGCCGAAAGAGGCAGTGATATGCGGCAAAGGCTTTTGCATGTCGGCGAAAACCCGGGTTTTGCGCAGGCGCTCGCACAAGCGTTCAGCGACGATCAGCGCAGATTGCTGGTTGGTGTTGGGCAGTATTACCATCATTTCTTCGCCACCGTAGCGGGCCGCAAAGTCGCTGGGGCGCAAGCCTGCGTTCAGCACTTTGGCCGCACTTTGCAGGGCGTCGTCGCCCAGCAAATGACCGTGCTCATCGTTAAATTGCTTGAAGTGATCCAGGTCGACCATGATGACGCTGATCGGCGTAGACGAGGCATGGGCGCTGTCTATCAGGCTGGGCAACTGATTGTTCAGCCAGGCACGGTTATGCAGGCCGGTAAGTCCGTCTATCATCGACATCTGGCGATAGAATTCGCCCACTTTCTGCCGGTTGCGGATTTGGGCATTCGCTGCGCGGATGCGGAAGGACAGCAGCTGCAACAGGTTGCGGGCGACGCCGTTTGATTCGTCGATCAGGCGCCACATGGTTTCTGCTTCTACGACCAGCAATTCGCTGTCGGAGACGGCGGCAATCGTGGCGGAATGAATTTCTTCATCGAGTACCGAGATTTCCCCTACGCATTCGCCGGGCAGGTACTGGGTGATGGCGTTTTCAAGCAGATTGGTATTGTCCAGGCCGAGGTCCATCTTGGTGATGCCCAGTGCGCCCTTGAGTACGATATACAGGCGGGCGCCGGAACTGTGCACGTCGAGCACGACTTGTCCGGCCCTGGCTTTGACAACTGCGCACTGACTGAGGATATTGCCGATGGCGGCGAGATTGTCGTCTGAGATATCGCGGAATAGATGGATGCTGCCGAGTTCGTAGCCGGTGTTGCCAAAGTGCATCAAATGTTCCAAAGTAGCCTCTTCCACTACAAATTTATTTTACTGCCACCTACTATAGCGAAAGCCCGGCACTAAGCACAGCAGCATTTTGCCGATATGCATTAAATCATATCGGATTTGACAATGCTTAACGTATGCCTGGGTTGTGCCGTGCTGTGGTGCGTCCGCCTTTACAGCACAATTTGGTTCAGCGCTTCAAACCGCATCTCGGTTTCGTGGAAAATTGCGTGATAATCAGCCTCCCCCAGAGCCAGCGCATTCCAGGCAGCCTCCGATACGATGGGTACCAGATCGTCTTCCAACTGGATCAAATCCAGTGCGTGGACGATGGCGTCGGCAACATGGACAATGGCGGCCACGGGATTCAGGCCTTCCATGCCGGGCTCCACATAACCGCGGATTGCGTCTTGTATTGCCTCAGAGAAATTCCAGTGTGTTGCGAGGGCCAGGCCCGCCTGCACGTGATCCACTCCCATCACGCTTCTCTCTGCCTGCAACAGATGGCAATCGTGCTGCTTGCGATAGCTGAGCACTTCCTGATATTGATCCGGGAAACGGGTGACCAGCACCAGCCTGCCTATCGCATGCAACAAGCCGGCAGTGAAAGCGAAGTCATGCTTCATATGCAGCGTGCGCGAGATCAGCTCTGCGCATACGGCAGTGGCGATACTTTGCTGCCAGAAGGCCTTGAAATTAAAACCCTGGCAGCGCGATACCGGAAAACTGGTGGTCAATATCGTCATCCGTATCAGGTTCTTGACGTTCTTGACGCCCAGCATGGCTACTGCCTGCTGCAGCGTCACGACCTTGGAATTGGAGCCGAAATAGGATGAGTTTGCCAGGCGTAGCGTCTTGGCCGCCAGCGACTGGTCCATGGAAACCTTTTCGGCGATCTTGTCCAGGCTGAGGTCATCGTCATCCAGGTTGCTCAGCATTTCCTGCGCGACAGCGGGCAGCGTGGGCAGATCCCGGATCTGCGCGATGACTTCGTCCAGCGATATCTGGAATTGCGGGTCCATTGGGGGCTGCGTCATTCGGCCTCCGCGCGACGGTAGTTATGCACATATTCCTGCAGCGTGCTGGTCGGCGCCTGGTACGGTCCTTGCCGAAACAAAATTTCCAGCCGGCCCAGCTTTTTCTGGTAGTCGACGGTTTGCTCCTGCTCAGACATGCCTTCCTGCGCGATAGACAATTGCTGCACCGCGTGCTGGGCCAGGGACTTCAACATGCCGGCTGTCAGCGTGGCGCCCGCAGGCAGTAATACATGGCCTTGCTTGTCCAGCAAGTCGTCAGCCAGCGTCATGCCGGGGCTGACTTTGGAAAGTGGCAAGTAACGATGCCGGTTAGTCATAGTGATCTCTAGGTTGCCTTTGATTATCAGTGTATAAACAACAGTGTAATAAAAGTTATCCCTGATTGTACGGCTTTTTCCGGTAATTCCTGCATAGACACCTTGCTTAATGTTACTTTTGTCAACAAGGCATGGGATTTCGCCTGCTGTATACTGGCGGAACCTTGTCTATTGTTTGTGCGCTATCGAGCGCCGCGCGCCGGATTCCGGCTCGCCACGTTGACGCTTAACCGCATCGGAATATGATCCCTTTACCGCAAATTGTGCATGCCCGCCCCCGTCTGGTTTTTACCTTTGTGCTGGGCTTGCTGATCGTTTTCATTACTCCTCCCGACTGGGGATGGGTGTCCCGTGCGCTGATAGGCTGGAATGTCGCAGTATGGTCTTATCTTGTGCTGGTCGGCTGGCTGATGAGTTGCGCCAATCATGAAAGCGTGCGCCAGATTGCAGAGCGCGAAAATGAGAGTGCGCTTGCGGTGCTGGCGATCATGTCGACCGCCGCCACGATCAGCCTGGTGGCCATCATTTATGAACTGGCCCAGCTGAAAGGCTTGCCGGCGGACGTGCGCCTGATGAAATATTTGTTTACCGGCGTGACGGTGCTGGGTTCCTGGGGCCTGCTGGGGATCATTTTCACCTTGCACTATGCGCTGCTGTACTACCAGTCGCCGGAAGACCGCCGTCCGCTGCGTTTTCCAGATGACGAAAGCCAGCCGGATTACTGGGATTTCCTGTATTTTTCCTTCACCATCGGCGTGGCAGTGCAGACCTCCGACATTGTGATCACTTCGCGCCAGATGCGTAAGACGGTGCTGGCGCAATCGGTACTGGGTTTCCTGTTCAATACCGCGATCCTGGGTTTTTCCATCAACATCGCCGCCGGCCTGATTGCCTGAATTGGAAGGATGCGTCCGGCATGGGGTATGCAGGGAATATATAAGCTGCCCCGCAAAATTCATACGATAGCGCCGCTATTTCATGTTACAAAGCTAGCACTTTGATCATTCTCTTGCGGCGACATGGTACTCAATTACATCTGGACGGCATTCTTTCTGGTCGGTTTTGTTGCCGCCCTGGGGCAGTGGATCTTTCTCGGCGACGTAGAAGTATTCAAGCGCATCATAGACGGCACCTTTGATTCCGCCCGCATAGGGGTGATGGAAATTGCGCTGCCGCTGGCGGGAATAATGACGCTGTGGCTGGGCATCATGAACATAGGCGAAAAGGCGGGCGCGATCAATCTGCTGGCCAAGATCATTGCGCCGTTTTTCTCCCGGATCTTTCCGGAAGTACCCAAAGACCATCCTGCCACCGGCCATATGGTGATGAATTTTTCCGCCAATCTGCTGGGGCTGGACAATGCGGCGACCCCGTTCGGCCTGAAGGCGATGGAAAGCCTGCAAAGCCTGAATCCAAACAAGGAAGAAGCCACCAATGCGCAGATCATGTTCCTGGTCTTGCATACATCCGGGCTGACGCTGATACCGCTGGCGATCATGGCGCAGAGGGCGGTGCTGGGCGCGCGCGATCCTTCCGATGTTTTCATCCCCTGCATGATCGCCACCTATGTCGCCACGCTGGTCGGCATGGTGGCGGTTGCGATCAAGCAGCGGATTAACTTATTCAACGGCGTGGTGCTGGGCTGGCTGGGCGGCATCACCGCTTTCATCGTCGGCATGGTCTGGTATCTGAGCCAGTATATGAGCCGTTCCGAGATCGAAGTGTTCTCCAAGGTCAGCAGCAACCTGGTGCTGTTTTCCATCATCGTTGCATTTATCACCGGTGCGATGCGCAAGAAGGTCAATGTGTATGAGGCCTTCATTGAAGGCGCCAAAGGCGGCATACAGACTTCGCTGACGATTATCCCCTACCTGGTCGGCATGCTGGTGGCAATCGGCGTGCTGCGCAATTCCGGTGTGCTGGGCTTTGTCGTATCCGGCTTCAACTGGGTATTTACGCATATGGGCATCAACACCGATTTCACGCCTGCCTTGCCGACCGCGCTAATGAAGCCCTTGAGCGGCAGCGGTGCCAAGGCCATGATGGTGGACACGATGAAGACCTACGGCGTCGATTCCTTTGTCGGCCGCCTGGCCTGCATTTTCCAGGGTTCCGCCGACACCACCTTTTATATCGTTGCACTGTATTTCGGCTCGGTCGGCATCAAGAAGACCCGCTATGCGATTTCCTTCGGTTTGCTGGCTGATTTTGCCGGCGTGGTCGCTGCGATCCTGGTGGCCTACCTGTTTTTTCACTAAGCCTCACTCCGGGGTATTGAAGCTCCCTACATATCTCGCCCGCGGCCGTATCAGGCGGCCGTCGGCGACCTGTTCCATCGCATGCGCTATCCAGCCCGCCGAACGTCCCAGTGCAAATAGCACTTGCCCTGCCGACTGGGGCCAGCCACAAGCCAGTTCCAGCGCCGCCAGGCCAAAATCCAGATTTGGATATTGGCCCGTTACCTGTTGTCCGGCGTCGGCGACGGCCAGCAACGCCTGCGCTTTGCCTTGCGCGGCAACCCGGGGCAGCATCTGCAGCAGCAGTTTGCCGCGCGGGTCGCCCTGCGGATACAAGGGATGTCCAAAGCCGGGCAGCAAGTGGCCGTAGCCCGCAGGAAGTCCTGCATGCTGCAGGCGCTCCGATAAAAACCTGGGCAGGTCGTCCTGCTCCAGCGCGGCGTCCAGCAAGGCCCTGACACGCAGGCTTTCGCCGCCGTGGCGCGGCCCGGACAGTGCGGCCAGCCCCGCCGTAACGGCTGCGTACAGGCTGGCTCCGGTAGATGCGACGCAGCGCACCGTGAAAGTGGAAGCGTTCAATTCATGATCGGCGCACAGCACCATCGCGACGCGCGCCATGTCTGCCGCCTGTTCATCCAGTTTCCAGGTCTGTGCTATCTGCCGGTGCAAGGGGCTGCTGCCGATATCGCCGCCGGTCAGTGCTGCGGCCAGTGCCTGCATCAATGTTGCGCCGGAGCGCAACATGGCGGCTTCGGTGCGGCCCCAGGTATGCTGCAGATGCGGGGCAATCGCCGGCAGCAGCGACATGGCCCTGTCCAGTGGCGGCAGTTTTGCCAGCGGAACCTGGAAACTGCGCCACAGGCCAGCCGGTACATCCGGGCTGGCGGCGAATAAATCCTCGCCGTCATGTTCCCATAATAATTGGGCAACCTGCTCCAGCGATGCCGTCTGTGCCAGCGTGACGGCGTCATGTCCCCTGTACAGCAATTTGCCGTCGGCAATCAGGGCGATCCGCGATTCCAGCACCGGTACACCCCAGTCGATCGCATGCTCTGCCGTCCGGCCGGCGCGCCGGCTGTCGCTATTGCGGGCCGCCAGCCGCGCCACTTCTTCATGCAGGTAGCGCTTGCTGCGCACGCCCTCTTCGGAAATGGAGTGCAGCATGCCGCGGCTGACATAGGCGTACAGTGTGGGCAGGCTGATGCCAAGCTGGCTGACGGCTTCCGCTGCGGATAAGGTTTTTTTCATTTTTACCGGTAAATAAAAATATTCATATTGATCGAATCAGTCAATATTGACTCGGACTTGATGCAGTCAATAGACTAACGCATATCCCGTTCAATCGAGCAGATTCGGTGAAACACACTTGGTGATGTAGCTTGACGATGCAAAATACAGGAGCTGATATGAAAGTAACTACTGACGCCGGCGTCGACGCCAAGGCTGCCTTGCATTCTTTCTGGCAACTTGGCGATGGCGATCCCGCTGCATTGGAGGCGGTCACCTTTAGCGATACCGGCCTGCAATTGCCGTCGGTGTTCCCGGTGGGGGTATTGGCTGCGGCGAGCATTGCCGCCCAGGCGCTGGGCGCAGCCGAGATCTGGAAATTGCGGTCTGGACAGCGACAGCAAATCGCCGTGTCTATGCGCAGGGCGCTGACCATGTTTCGCAGCGAACGCTATCTGACGGTGGACGGTAAGCCGCCGGCCGAGATACGCAGCCCGCTGACCGGTTACTTCCAGGCCGGCGATGGCCGCTGGATACAGCTGCACACGAATTTCCCGCATCATCGCGACGGCGTGCTGCGCGTGCTGCAATGCGAGGGCAATTTTGCAGCGGTGGCTGCGGCGATCAAGGCCTGGAATGCCGCCGAACTGGATGCCCGTCTGGCGCAAGAGGGCATGTGCGCCGCGTTGATACGCAGTCGGCAAGAATGGCAAGCCCATCCGCAGGCGGTTGCCATTGCGGGCTTACCCCTGCTTGAAATCCTGCGCATAGGGGATGCGCCGGCCGAGGCATTTGACAAGGCAGATGCATCGCGGCCCTTGTCGGGCGTGCGCGTATTGGATTTGTCGCGCGTGATTGCCGCGCCGGTAGCCGGGCGCACGCTGGCGCAGCATGGCGCGGATGTAATGGCGATCAGCGCCGCGCATCTGCCCAATATTGCACCGCTGGTCATCGATACCGGACGCGGCAAGCGCTCGGCCCAGATCGATCTGCGCATGGAAGCGGGCAAGGAAAAGTTGCTGGACCTGGTCAGGGATGCGGATGTTTTTTTGCAAGCATACCGGCCCGGCTCGCTGGCCGGCCTGGGACTTTCTCCCGAAGAATTGTGCAAACTGCGGCCCGGCCTGATCCAGGTCAGCCTGTCTGCTTACAGCCATGCCGGCCCCTGGGCCACGCGCCGCGGCTTTGACAGCCTGGTGCAGTCCGCCACCGGCATAGCCCATGAAGAGGGCGAGGCCGCCGGCCTGGCCGAGCCCGGTAAATTGCCTTGCCAGGCGCTGGACCATGCGACCGGCTACCTGGCAGCGTTCGGCGCGATGATAGCCCTGAAGCGCAGGGCGGAACAGGGCGGCAGCTGGCTGGTGCGGGTGTCGCTGGCGCAGACCGGGCGCTGGCTGCAAAGCCAGGCGCGGCTGCCATCGGCGCAGGCGATCGCTGAACTGACACCGCAGGAAATAGCCGCCTCACTGCAAATCACGGAATCGCCTTTCGGGCAGGTGAGTGCGGTAGCGCCGGTAGAGCAGATGTCCGTGACGCCCGCCGGGTTCGATAAGCCGCCGGTGCCGCTTGGCACGCACCAGGCAAGCTGGTGAACTGCATCCATGCATTTCATGCTACGGATCCTTGATGTTGGAATTCATTCCATCAATAGCGGTAAGATGCAAACCCTCCGGGAACGGCCTATGTGGACGTTGCCAGGTGCAGGCTGCCCTGCTTCGGGTGACGGTTCATTTCTGATATTGCCTAAAAAATATCACTAGCCTTTAACAGCCGCCGCCAACCACAATTTTCGCCACGCCGGGATCGACTGGATCACCCGGCTGATGTTACGCTTGTACCTCATATAGCGAAAAACACCTCAAAAAGTGTCAAGGAACTATAAAAACCAGGATAGCCGTGGCCTGATTCTTCCATTTGCGGCTCTCCTGGTGATTCATTTCAATTGTTGAGGTAAGTAAAATCCGGTACCGCCATCTTATAAATTTAGCCCTGACGGCGTCCGTGTTGTGGACTTCGCTGGTTTTTGCCGCTCCGCCCAGGCTTACCATGCTGGTGGGCGAGTTGAAAAACGAGCAGGGAAATCCGGTTCCTTTGCTGAAGGAGTGGCGGCGTATTTTTGACGTGCTGGAGCGCGATACCGGCCTAGGGTTTGACGTGCATATCTATCCCTGGCCGCGCGCGCTGGCCTATGCACGCGATGGCGATGGCCTGATCTTTGGCCTGGCCAAAACCCGGGAGCGCAGCCAGGTCTTCCATTTTTCGGAACCGGTCTTTGCCAGCTATGTCTGGCTGGTCACCCGCAGCGATGTCAGCTTTCCTTTTTCCGGGGTTGCCGATCTTCAGGGAAAATCGGTAGGCGTGGTGCGCGGCGTCAGTTATGGCGATGAATTTGAGCAGAATAAAAACAAGGTGTTCAAGCTGGAAGAAGACAATGCCTCACTGTCTTCCCGCCTGCAGAAACTGGCCAGGAAAAGGATGGACGTGATGCTGTTCAGCCATCGCGAATCCAATCCCGATGAAGTGGCAGCCATCATCAACAAATTCATTACAGACGAGATGGTTGAGCAATCGCTGCCGCCGGGAACTGCCTTCACCGTGTTACGCAAGCCGCTGCAGGCAGTGGATATCTATTTCGCCATCAAGGCGGAAAAAGATGACGGCATCATAGACAGGCTGAATACGTCCATCACGCGCGCGAAGAAAAACGGTGATATTGCACGGATTTTGCGGGAAACAAATTAACCCAAACGATGCCAGGAGCCGGTTTCACCCTCTAGATGTCCGCCTGGAGGGCTCTGCTTGTTCCCTTATAATGGGCCAGGGTGCCGGCACCATGAAGATGCGGCGGCGATGAATTTTACCAAGGACGCTATGTCGATGACGGAAACGCAGGCACTTGCCCAGGAGTGGCAGACGCTGCAAAACAATTACGAGCAATATGAAAAAACCGGACTATGGGTCAAGCTCGGCAGCATAGGCTTGTTCGTGGCGGCCATGGTGCTGGGATTGAATATGGTGCTGACGGCAGTGATCGTTTGCCTGTTGTGGCTGCAAGAGGGAATTTTCAGGACTTTCCAGTCCCGGCTGGGCGAGCGCATCTTGCGGATAGAAGGCTTGATCAAGCGCGGCATGCAATCGGAAGGCATGGCTTTCCAACTGCATTCCGAATGGCTGGCCTCCAGAAGGGATACGTCGGGCCTGCTGCTGGAATATCTCAACAGCGCTTTGCGGCCTACGGTAGCCTTTCCCTATCCCATCCTGTTGCTGATCGACTTTGCCATCTACCTGCAAGCCGGCTGATTTTCCGGTCAACTACTGAAGCGCCTCTGCAGTGCGGGGCGGGCTGCCAATTGTTCGCTTACCATGTCATCGGCGACCTGGGTTTCTCCCGGATTGCGCTGTGCTCCATCCAGACTACAGTAGAGTCCTCTGTCAAAACAAAAAATAGCGCTGTGCCATCGGCAAAACCTTGGCCGGTTCGCAGACCAGCAGTTCGCCATTCGCCCTGACTTCATAGGTTTCTGAATCTACCTCCATCTTCGGCGTCAGGCTATTGTGTATCATGTCTTTCTTGCGGAGATTGCGCGTGTTTCTGACCGGGATCAGCGTCTTGCTCAGTTTTAATTGCTCGCCCAGTCCGGCGTCATACGCGGCCTGCGAAACGAAGGTGAAGGATTTCTTCAGCCCGCCGCCGAAGGCGCCGAACATCATGCGGTAGTGGACCGGTTGCGGGGTCGGTATCGACGCATTCGGATCACCCATCTGCGCGGCGGCGATCATGCCGCCCTTCAGTATCATTGACGGCTTGATGCCGAAGAAGGCGGGTTTCCACAGCACGATATCGGCAATCTTGCCGACTTCCAGCGAACCGACTGCATGCGCAATGCCATGCGTGATCGC
>JABDED010000043.1:6197-21712 GCA_013287275.1 Betaproteobacteria bacterium | reverse complement strand
TACGCGCGCCGCTTTAGTCGGTGTCGACTTCGGTAAGGACGATTTTGCCGCCAGTATAGAAGAGCTCTCCCTGCTCTCCCAGTCTGCAGGGGCAGAGCCGGTTACAACCATCACCTGCAAGCGCTCCAGTCCCGACGCCGCCTTGTTTGTCGGTTCAGGCAAGGCAGATGAAATTGCACACGCAGTAGCCGACGCCAAACTCGATATCGTCATCTTTAATCATGCGCTGTCCCCGGCGCAGCAAAGAAATCTTGAGCGGCACCTGAAAGTACGCGTAGTTGACCGCACCAGCCTGATCCTCGACATTTTTGCGCAGCGCGCGCATAGCCACGAAGGCAAGGTCCAGGTTGAGTTGGCGCAATTGCAGCATCTGGCAACCCGGCTGATACGAGGCTGGACCCATCTGGAGCGGCAAAAAGGCGGTATCGGTTTGCGCGGTCCGGGTGAGACCCAGCTGGAAACCGACAGGCGTTTGCTGGGTGACAGGGTGAAGGCGCTCAGGGCAAAAATGGACAAGCTGCATAGGCAAAGGGAGACGCAAAGGCGCTCGCGCGGCAGAAGCAACACTTTTTCCGTGTCCCTGGTCGGTTATACCAATGCGGGAAAGTCTACTTTATTCAATGCGCTGACCAAGGCCGGCACGTATGCGGCGAACCAGTTGTTCGCCACGCTGGATACGACGTCGCGGCGGCTGTACCTGGGCGATGCCGGCAATGTCGTCGTTTCGGATACGGTAGGTTTTATCCGGGAATTGCCGCATCAGCTGGTAGCGGCTTTCCGCGCGACGCTGGAAGAAACCATCCACGCCGATTTGCTGCTGCATGTAGTGGATGCCAGCAGCCCGGTGCGGCTGGACCAGATTGAGCAAGTCAACCAGGTATTGAAGGAAATCGGCGCCGACCATATCCCTCAGTTGCTTGTATGGAACAAGATCGACCTGGCAGGTATGGAGCCGGGTCTGGAGCTGGGCGAATATGATAAAATCCACAGGGTTTTTCTAAGTGCTCAAACCGGTGCTGGAATGGACATGCTAAGACAGGCAGTTGGCGAATTTGCAAAAGAAGATGCATTAAAACGCTTGAACCCTGTTCCCGTAGTGGAATTGGATGACGCGCGTTTTAGTTGAAGCTCATAAATTGAAGCTGTACGGCTTACTTGTGTAGTCCAACCTACTATTTTCATTGGAAAACGACAGAATGGTTGTTTCATTTCTAAAAAAAATTGGTTTGACGCTTTCGTTGAACGATCCCCAGTGGGGCCGCGGTTCAAAAAACGATAACCAGGATGGGAAAAAACCCACAGAAGGCCCCCCCGACCTGGATCAGCTCTGGCGTGACTTCAATCAGCGCCTTAGCCGTTTGTTCGGGCAAAAAGGAAATGGCGGCGGTGACGGCGGCGGCTTTACCCCGGATGCGGCTGGAGCCAGGCTGGGTCTCGGCGTCATTGTCGCCGTATTGGCCTTCATCTGGATGGTCAGCGGTTTCTTTATTGTGCAAGAAGGCCAGACCGCGGTCATTACCACCTTCGGCAAATACAGCCATTCCACGGTGGCAGGCTTTAACTGGCGCTGGCCCTATCCGATACAGGGACATGAAATTGTCAATGTGTCGCAAGTGCGCACGGTGGAAGTCGGTTATCGCTCCAACGTAAAAAACAAGCAGCCTAAAGAGGCCTTGATGCTGACCGATGATGAAAACATCATCGACATCCAGTTCGCCGTCCAGTACAAGCTGAAGAGCGCGGCCGAGTGGCTGTATAGCACCCGCGACCCGGAAGAGGCGATGAGGCAGGTGGCCGAAACCGCGATTCGCGAAATTGTCGGCAAAAGCAAAATGGATTTCGTGCTGTACGAGGGGCGCGAAAAAGTTGCGCTGGATGTGCAAACCTTGATGCAGCAGATCCTGGAGCGCTACCAGGCAGGCGTGCAGGTCACCAATGTGACCATGCAGGGCGTGCAGCCGCCGGAGCAGGTACAGGCATCGTTTGACGATGCTGTAAAAGCGGGCCAGGACAGGGAGCGCCAAAAGAATGAGGGCCAGGCCTATGCCAACGATGTGATACCGAAGTCGCGCGGCGAAGCATCCCGCCTGCTGCAGGATGCGGAAGGCTATAAATCCCGTGTCGTGGCAAATGCCGAAGGTAATGCCGCGCGTTTCAAGCAGGTTTTAACCGAATATCAAAAAGCGCCTGCGGTAACGCGTGACCGCATGTATATCGATGCAATGCAACAGATATTCTCCAGCACCACGAAATTGATGATGGATACCAAGAATGGCAACAATATGATCTACCTGCCTCTGGATAAGCTGATTTCTTCGCAGCCTGATGCCGCCAAGGCGGTGCAGACGCCGGCGCCGGCGCAGCCGGCTGCAGACGTGCCCACTGTGGAAATGCGATACAACAGGGATAGCCGTAGCCGGGATAGCCGGGATTCACGTGACAGGGAGAGCCGCTAATGAATAGGCTGATATCTTCGGTCATCGCGATCGTCATCGCACTGATGATCTTGTACTCGACCATCTTTGTCGTCGACCAGCGCTCGTATGCGATAGTATTTGCATTAGGTGAAGTCAAATCCGTCATCAGCGAACCGGGCCTGCATTTCAAATTGCCGCCGCCGTTCCAGAATGTGCTGATGCTGGACAAGCGTATCCTGACGATAGACTCTCCTGAAACCGACCGTTTCATCACGGCTGAAAAGAAAAATATCCTGGTCGATACCTATGTCAAATGGCGTATTACTGAACCCAGGCTGTATTTTGTCAGCTTTGGCGGCGACGAGCGCCGCGCGCAGGACCGGATGTCGCAGATCGTCAAGGCCGCATTGAATGACGAAATTACCAAACGTACCGTGCGCGAAGTGATTTCCGGCGAACGCGGCAAGGTGATGGAAGCGATCAGGTCCAAGGTGACCGACGAGTCCAAGCAAATCGGCGTCGAGATCATCGACGTCCGCCTGAAGCGCGTGGATTATGTGGAGCAGATTAATAACTCGGTGTATGACCGCATGAAGTCCGAGCGGGCGCGGGTTGCCAACGAGTTGCGTTCTACCGGTGCCGCAGAATCTGAAAAAATTCGCGCTGATGCCGACAGGCAAAGGGTGGTGATCTTGGCGGAAGCCTATCGCGATGCAGAAAAAATGCGCGGCGCGGGCGATGCGGAGGCGTCGCAGATCTATGCGCAGGCATTCGGCCAGAATCCCGAGTTTTACAAGTTTTACCGCAGCCTTGAGGCTTACCGAGCCAGCTTTAAAACGAAAAACGACGTCTTGGTGGTAGACCCCAATTCCGAGTTCTTCCGATACTTTAAGGCGCCAGGCGCCGGCGCAGCCGGGGCAACGAAAGGGAAGTGACAATTCGGGTCCGTTCGACGAGAATTTGAACGGGCTACCTATAAGGCAGGCAGCAATCTTTTGATTGCTGCCTGCTTACGTCTGTTCCGGTATTTTGTATTGAAATTTGGGCGCTGAGTATGTTGATAACTTTGGCCCTTGCGTTTGGCCTGATGTTGGTGCTGGAGGGTTTGTTGCCGCTGGTATTTCCGCGGCAATGGCGCGAAACATGGCAGCGCATAGCGCAATTTTCTGACGGACAGATTCGCTTTCTCGGTTTATTGCTAGGGATTTGCGGCTTGCTGATCGTTGTAATTGTTTCTTTTTTTGACTGATTTCTGAATTTATTCTCATGCCGAATTGGCTTTTACCCGAAAATATCGCTGACGTCTTGCCGTCCGAGGCCCGCAAGATAGAAGAGCTGCGACGTGTGCTCCTGGATAACTTCAGGCTGTACGGTTATGAATTGGTGATGCCGCCGATGCTGGAGTATCTGGAGTCGCTGCTGACCGGCGCCGGCCAGGACATGGACTTGCGCACCTTCAAGCTGGTGGACCAGCTGTCGGGTCGCTCCATGGGGGTACGCGCCGATATGACCACCCAGGTGGCCAGGATCGATGCGCATTTGCTGAACCGCGCTTCGGTGACGCGCCTGTGCTATGCCGGCAGCGTGCTGCAGACGCGGCCCTCGGGCTTGTACGCGACGCGCGAGCCGATACAGATAGGTGCGGAGATATACGGTCATGCCGGCCTGGAAGCCGATGCCGAGGTGCAGGAGCTGGTATTGGCTTCGCTGGCACTGGCGAATATTTCCGAGGTGCGCCTGGACCTGTGCCACGTCGGAGTATTGCGCGCGTTGCTGGCCAGCGATGCCGAGGCAAAGAAACATGAGTCCAGCTTGTTTGCATTGCTGCAAGCCAAAGATACGCCCGCGCTGGAGGTGATTTCCCGCGGTTTCTCACCGGTGGTTAGGAAGGCTCTGCTGGATTTGCCGGGTCTGTACGGTGATCTCTCCGTAATACAGCGCGCCCGCCAGGTGTTGCCGCAGCTTGCAGGAATTGCAACGGCACTGGATGAACTGGAATACCTGGTCAAGCTGGCTGGCAGCGCCCAGGTGACGATAGATTTGGCCGATCTGCGTGGTTACCACTATCATAGCGGGGTAATGTTTAACGCATTTGTGCCAGGTTTGCCGAATGCCGTGGCGCGTGGCGGTCGTTATGATCATGTCGGAGAAGCGTTCGGCAGGGCTCGCCCGGCAACCGGCTTCTCCCTGGATTTGCGCGAACTGGCGCGGCTGATGCCGCTGGCGGAGCGCAAGGATGCGATCCTGGCGCCATGGAGTCAGGATGCTTCATTGCGTCAAAAAATTGTTGAGCTTCGCAAGGCGGGTGAGATTGTCATACAAAGCTTGCCGGGCCATGATAGCGAACAGGACGAATTTGACTGTAATAGAGCAGTCGTATTTGATGGTAGTAACTGGATTCTTAAAAACGTAGGCTGAGTGATGTCACAAAATAAAATCGCAAAAAACGTCGTCGTGATTGGCACCCAATGGGGCGACGAAGGCAAGGGTAAGATCGTTGACTGGTTGACTGACCACGCACAGGGAGTTGTGCGTTTTCAGGGCGGCCACAATGCCGGCCATACACTGGTGATTGGCGGTCAGAAGACTGCATTGCAATTGATACCTTCCGGTATCATGCGCGCCGGAGTCGCCTGCTACATTGGTAATGGCGTGGTGCTGTCGGTGCCGGATTTGCTGCGCGAAATCGACAAGCTGCAGGCCGTCGGCGTGGAAGTTGCGTCGCGCCTGAAGGTGTCGGAAGCCTGTCCGGTCATCTTGCCTTATCACACTGCCCTGGACGCGGCGCGCGAAGTCGCCCGCGGCGCGGCAAAGATAGGCACGACCGGCAAGGGCATAGGCCCTGCGTATGAAGACAAAGTGGCGCGCCGCGCTATCCGCGTCGCCGATCTGCTGAATGCCGAGCGCTTTGCGGAAAAGCTGAAAGAGAACCTGGATTACCACAACTTCGTGCTGACGAACTACCTGAAGGCGCCGGCAGTCGATTACCAGAAAACCCTGGACGATGCGTTGGCGACAGTGCCGCGCCTGCGGCCTATGGTGGCGGACGTTTCCAGTGCGCTGTATGCGGCGCACAAGGCAGGCGCCAGCCTGCTGTTCGAAGGTGCGCAAGGCAGCTTGCTGGACGTCGATCACGGCACCTATCCTTACGTTACCTCCAGTAACTGCGTGGCCGGCAATGCCGCCGCCGGTACCGGTGTCGGCCCCAACATGCTGCATTACATCCTGGGTATCACCAAGGCCTACACGACCCGTGTCGGCTCCGGTCCTTTCCCGTCCGAACTGCCTACCGACCAGGGTGTCGGCAAGCATCTGGCCAGTGTCGGCCATGAGTTCGGCACAGTCACCGGCCGTGCCCGCCGCTGCGGCTGGTTTGATGCTGCGCTGTTGAAGCGCTCGATGCAGATCAATGGTGTGTCCGGCATGTGCCTGACCAAGCTGGACGTGCTGGATGGCCTGGAGTCGCTGAAACTGTGCACCGGCTATACGGTGGACGGCAAGGCCGTGGATATCTTCCCGGTCGGCGCAGAAGAGGCTGCACGCTGCGTGCCTGTGTATGAAGAGATGCCGGGCTGGTCCGAATCCACCGTCGGCGCCAAGAGCCTGGATGCGTTGCCGGCTGCAGCCCGCAACTACATCAAGCGCATTGAAGAGCTGGTCGGCGCGCCGGTCGATATGATTTCGACCGGACCGGATCGCGAAGAAACCATCGTTTTACGCCACCCATTTGTATAAGCTTGAGAGAAAAAGAAAGTAGAGTATGAATACGCCAGTTTCAGACGATAAGCATCTGTGGGTTAGCTGGGATGCTTATCACCGCTCAATTGAGCAGCTTGCTTCGAAGGTGCATGAATCAGGTTGGAAATTCGACCAGGTATTGTGCCTCGCTCGCGGCGGCTTGCGCCCCGGCGATATTTTTTCACGGATATTCGACGTGCCGCTGGCTATCTTGTCGACCAGTTCCTATCGCGAAGAGTCGGGAACGGTACAGGGCCAGCTGGATATCGGCAAGTATATTTCGATGACCAGGGGCGCGCTGGAAGGCAAGGTGCTGGTGGTGGACGATCTGGTCGATTCCGGAGTGACCCTGGAAAAAGTGCTGCATCATCTGCGCGAAAATTTCCCGGCAGTCACAGACGTGAAGTCCGCGGTCATCTGGTGCAAGGGCTGCTCTTCCATCAAGCCGGATTTTTATCTGGATTACCTGCCAAGCAATCCGTGGATACACCAGCCGTTTGAAGAGTACGACAGCATCAGACCCCATCAGCTGAACGCCTGGCTTAAAAAAGGCGCGGCAAAAGAGTAGGAATAGAGAACGGAAGCGAATGAAAATTTGCTTCCGTTTTTGTTTATGCGACTGTGTCGTAGTCGCCATCTGGAAGAGGTTTTGCTCGGTGGCGGGGCCGGGCGGTTGCGCCGGGCTTGTTGATCGAGGCAGTGCGCTGCGGTTTCGCAAGGGGAAAAGAAAAAGCCCGCTGATCTATTCAATCAGCGGGCTTTCAATATAGCTTGGTGCCCACGGAGGGACTCGAACCCCCACACCCGAAGGCACATGGACCTGAACCATGCGCGTCTACCAATTCCGCCACGTGGGCAACGAAAGGCGAGATTATAAACCATTTTCAGAAAACGTCCACAACTATTTTCAATCGCGGCGATTCGCGTGAAAGACGCAAAAAAACGGAGGGGAAGGCGGCGAAAAGACTTCTGCGTCCGACAGTCGCAGGAGGGGAATTGCAGGTAAAATCATTGCGGAAATGAAAAAGCCCGCTGATCCAAAAGAATCAACGGGCTTTTAAATTGTGGTGCCCACGGAGGGACTCGAACCCCCACATCCGAAGACACATGGACCTGAACCATGCGCGTCTACCAATTCCGCCACGTGGGCAGCGAAGAACAAGATTATAGATTATCTGTGAAAGATGTCAAGGGTTTTACTTGTAATAAAACAAGAATTGTTAGGTGATTACTGCACTGTCCGGTAAACTAGGTGATGCCGCGCATTGTTCGGCATGGTTTTCAACTATAGAGAATATTTTCCGCTTTTGAATAAACATTCATACCCCATTCCCAGCCGCGAGGAAATCCTCGGAATCCTGCGCACCTCATCAGGCAAGCAGACTGTGGAAACGATAGCAGGCAAACTGGGCGTCAAGCCCGAGGAGTTTGATGGCATGGTGCGACGACTGAACGCGATGGAAAGAGATGGTCAGATCAAGCAAGACAAGTCAGGTCAGTACGCGTTAGCCAATCAAGACAGTTTTATCACCGGCCGTGTCAGCAGCCATCGCGACGGCTACGGTTTCCTGATCCCGGATGACGGCAGCGAAGACCTGTTCTTGCCGGAGCGCGAGATGCAGCGCGTCTTGCATGGCGACAAGGTTACTGCGCGCATCGTCGGCACCGACCGGCGTGGCCGCCTTGAAGGCGGGATAGTGGAGATCCTGGAACGTGCCAATACCCACGTGATAGGCCGGCTGTTGAACGAGAACGGCGTCTGGATCGTGGCTCCGGAAGACAAGCGTTTCAGCCAGGATATCTTGCTGGCAGGGTCGCCGGGCAAAGCCAAGTCCGGCCAGGTGGTCAGCGTTGAGCTCACCGAGCAGCCGACCAAGTATGCGCAGGCAGTCGGCAGGATAGTCGAGGTGCTGGGCGACGTCGACGATCCCGGCATGGAAATCGAGATCGCAGTCAGGAAATTCGGCGTACCGCACGAGTTTACGGCGGAAGCGAAAAAAGCCGCTGAAAAATTGCCGACGCAGATACGTGCCGCCGACCTGGAAGACAGGGTGGACTTGCGCGATCTTCCCTTTGTCACCATTGACGGCGAAGACGCCCGCGATTTTGACGATGCCGTCTATTGCGAACCGGTCAAGGTAGGCCGCAGCAAGGGGTATCGACTGCTGGTGGCGATTGCCGATGTCAGCCACTATGTTAAGCCCAATGACGCGCTGGACCATGATGCCTTGCTACGTAGCACCTCGGTCTACTTTCCGCGCCGTGTCATCCCCATGCTGCCGGAGAAGCTTTCCAATGGCCTGTGCTCGCTGAATCCCGACGTGGACAGGCTGACCCTGGTCTGCGATATGGTGATCGCGGCGGACGGCGATGTCACTGCCTATCAGTTTTATCCGGGAGTAATCCATTCTGCGGCACGCTTCACCTATACCGAAGTGGCCGCCATCCTGGGCAACACCAAGGGGCCGGAAGCCAACAAACGCCTGACACTGGTGCCGCATCTATTGCATTTGTACGAAGTGTTCCACGCGCTGACGCGTGCGCGCCATGCCCGCGGCGCAATCGATTTCGAGACGACCGAAACCTATATCGTTTGCAACCCCTCCGGCAAGATAGAGAAAATCCTGCCGCGTACCCGCAACGATGCGCATAAGCTGATTGAGGAATGCATGCTGGCGGCCAACGTCTGCGCTGCGGACCTGCTGATGGAATACAAGCATCCGGGCACTTACCGTATCCACGCCAGCCCCACCAAGGAAAAGCTGACGCAGGTCAGGAACTTCCTGAAGCAGGTAGGGCTCAACCTTGGCGGCGGCGATGCGCCTTCGGCGTCGGATTATGCCGAGCTGATGAAAAAGATCAAGGGCAGGCCGGACGCTGCATTGTTGCAAACCATGCTGTTGCGCTCGATGCAGCAGGCGGTCTACAGCCCGGACAATATCGGCCACTTCGGTTTGTCGTACGATGCGTATGCGCATTTCACCAGCCCGATACGGCGCTACCCCGATTTGCTGACGCACCGGGCCATCAAGGCTATCTTGCAGGGCAAGAAGTATGAACCGAAGGGCATAGACCCGAGTTTGCTGAATACGACGATTTCCAATAGCGCGCGCAAGCAGCAGATACTGGATAAGGCGGCAGGCAAGAAAAAGCCGGAAAAAGACCTGACCATCTGGGATGCGCTGGGCGTGCATTGCTCTGCCAATGAGCGCCGCGCCGATGAAGCGTCCAGGGATGTGGAAGCCTGGCTGAAGTGCTATTTCATCCGCAACAAGATAGGCGAAGAGTTCACCGGTACGATTTCCGGCGTCACCCAGTTCGGCATCTTTGTGCAATTGGATGATATTTACATAGAAGGCCTGGTCCATGTGACGGAGCTTGGCGCGGATTACTTCCAGTACGACGACGCGCGGCATGAATTGCGCGGCGAGCGCACCGGCAAGCGCTACCAGCTGACAGACAGGGTCACGGTCGAAGTCAGCCGGGTAGACCTGGATGCGCGTAAAATCGACCTCACTATCGTGCAGCCGACGGGCATACGGCCGCCACTGGCGATGGATGCGCGGGGGGCAGCAGGTGAACGCGGCAAACCTGCGTCCAAGGCGGCCGGTTTGCCGGCCGATAAAGCACCGGCCAGGCCAGGCAAAGGCAAGGTGGTGCAGGCGAAAGAGAAAAGCACTGGAGGCAGCGCTGCAAAAAATCGCGCCAAGCCTGCGCCGGCAAAAGCCTCGGTGCGCCAGCCTGCCGCCAATACACCGGCCGGCAAGCGCGCGACCAAGGCTGCAGTGTCCAGGTCCGGCAAAAAGAAACGCTAGTGGGTTGTTACAGTTCATCAGGTGTGACAAATACGGCAGCAAAAGCAGTATCAGGTAAAGCAGTAGCAAGTAATCAAGATAGTGAAGAGTAAAAATGAAAAGTAAAATGATTTTCGGTTTCCATGCGGTGACTTCCCGTATCCGGCATGAGGCCTCATCGGTGGAAGAGATCTATGTCGATTCCGGCCGCGTGGATGGCCGCATGCAGGAGCTGCTGCACGCCGCCAAGGCGGCAGGCGTGCGCATCATCCAGGCGGACGATCAGCGCCTGTCGAATATCGTCGGCACCCGCCGTCACCAGGGCGTCGTGGCCAAGGCCGGCGAACTGTCGCTGGCGCGTAACCTGGATGAATTGTTGGACGCGATTGAGGGGCCGCCTTTGCTATTGGTGCTGGACGGCATTACCGATCCGCATAACCTGGGGGCCTGCCTGCGGGTGGCAGACGGCGCTGGCGCACATGCAGTGATCGCTCCCAAGGACAGGGCGGTAGGCTTGAACGCCACGGCTGCCAAGGTAGCCAGCGGCGCGGCCGAGACTGTGCCGTATATTACCGTGACCAACCTGGCGCGCACGCTGCGCGAATTGAAGGAGCGCGATATCTTGCTGGTCGGTACTACCGATGAAGTCGAAAAAAATATCTACGATGTCGATTTCACTGGCACCGGCGGCAGCGCGCTGGTAATGGGCTCGGAGGGCGAGGGCATGCGCCGCTTGACTCGCGAAACCTGCGACCTGCTGGTCAGCGTGCCGATGTTCGGCTCGGTCGAAAGCCTGAACGTTTCCGTGGCATCCGGCATTTGCCTGTACGAAGCCCGCCGGCAGCGTCTGCCCGGCAAATAAAGCCCTTCTGCTTTTGATGCATAAGCATATTCAGGGGGAGCCTGCAAGCTTTCCCTGAACGCGCTAATATGCATGTCCCAATTTCTCTTTTTGATTCCCATGTTCAGCCGTTTGCGTGACGATATAGCCAGCATCATCCAGCGAGATCCCGCCGCCCGCAATGTGTGGGAGGTGGTGACGTGTTACCCCGGCTTTCACGCGATCGTGATGCACCGCTGGGCCAACTGGTACTGGAGGCACGGCTTCAAGTGGCTGGGACGTTTTGTCTCCCATCTGGCGCGGGTATTTACCGGCATAGAGATACATCCGGGGGCGACGATAGGACGCCGGGTCTTCATCGACCACGGTTTTGGCGTGGTGGTAGGGGAAACGGCAGAAATCGGCGACGACTGCACTATCTATCAGGGCGTGACCCTGGGCGGCACGTCGCTGTCCAAGGGCGCCAAGCGCCATCCCACGCTGGAGCCGGGCGTCATTGTCGGCGCCGGCGCCAAGGTGCTGGGCGGATTCACGATAGGGGCGGGCGCCAAGATCGGTTCCAACTCGGTGGTGGTCAAGGCGGTGCCTGCCGGCGCGACCGCAGTCGGCAATCCGGCGCATATCGTCAAAAAGGAAGCTGCGGCCGCCGAAGGCGGACCGGCGCAGTTATTCTCCGCCTATGGCGTGACGGCCAATGGCGACGACCCCATCTCCAAGGTCTTGCACAAGCTGATAGACCATGCAGTGGTGCAGCAAGAACAGATAGAGAAATTGAGTGCAGCCTTGTCTTCAGCCGGCATCGTCTGCGATGCCAAGCCGGAAGCCGGCAAGCTGGATCCAAAACAAATCAATAGCCTGGTCGATTGATCGGCGTCTGGCGCGGCGCTCCGGGAGGGGAATTCAGAGCTCTCCCTCAATATGCGTTTGCCTTAGCTGGTGGCGATACTGCCATCCAGATTGTGCCTGACAATATCCCCGTTGCCGTACACCGCCAGCCAGCCGCCGCGACTGGGCTCGCTTTCGCATTCCCAGTCGGGCAGTACATAGCGCTGCAGGCCTTGCGGATATTGATGCAGGGCCGGCCTGTGGGTGTGCCCATGTATCATGGTTGCAGTGCCGCTGACCGAAAACAGTTGTGAAATCGCATCAGGATTCACGTCCATGATGGCCACGGTCTTTTCCTTTTGCTCCATCTTGCTGTCATTGCGCAGGCCTTCAATGATGGCTTTGCGTTGCGCCAGCGGCATGGAAAGGAACTCGGCCTGCCATGCGGGCTGTCTTACCTTGGCGCGAAACTCCATGTAGGGCACGTCGTCCGTGCATTGCGCGTCGCCATGTGTGATGACGATGCGCTTGCCGGCAATATCGATCACGCTGGGGTCTGCCAGCAGGCTTGCTCCGGTGGCGGCGGCAAAGCTGTCGCCGACCAGGAAGTCGCGATTGCCTGCGATCCAGAACACCTCGGTGCCGGCGTCGCTGACCGCGCGTATCGCGTCGACTACCCGCTGATTATACGGAGTGGGGATATCATCGTCGCCGGCCCAGTATTCAAACAGGTCGCCCAGCAAATACAGTTGCTCGGCTTGCGCAGCCTGTTTCAGGAAGGCAAAGAAAGCCTCGGTGGTGGCCGGCAGCGAGGGCTTCAGGTGGATGTCTGAAGCAAAAAGCGCAACCGGCCTCGGTTGCGCTTTGGTCTGCTCACTTGCTTGCTTATGCTCGGTGTGCACTATTGTTGGCGGTCGGCGACTTAGACGACTTCCGCTTTTTCGATCACGACGTTTTCCACCGGTACATCCTGGAACATGCCTGTGCGGGTTGTTTTAACCGCTTTGATCTTGTCCACGACGTCGGTGCCCTCTGTCACTGTGCCGAATACGCAATAACCCCAGCCGTCCTGGCCAGGGTAGTCAAGGAAGCTGTTGTTCTGGGTATTGATGAAGAATTGGGCGCTGGCGGAATGCGGGTCGCCTGTGCGGGCCATGGCGATCGAATAGCGCGTGTTTTTCAAGCCGTTCTTGGCTTCGTTTTCGATAGTGGCATTGGTGGGTTTTTGTTTCATGCCGGGTTCGAAGCCGCCGCCCTGGATCATGAAGCCATCGATGACGCGATGGAAGATGGTGCCATTGTAGTGGCCGGATTCTACATACGCCAGGAAGTTTTCCACGGTCTTCGGGGCTTTTTCAGCGTCCAGTTCGATTTTGATATTTCCGTGGTTGGTGCTCAGGATAACGGCCATGATATGCGTCCTTCAGAGTTAATAGATTAAATAGTTTTATTTGGAATTGTATATTATTTGATGATTTTGGCAGATTCGATGATCACGGGCTTGACCGGCACATTTTGCATCTCGCCAACATCCTTGATCTCGGCTGCCTTGATTTTTTCAACCACGTCCATGCCCTGTATCACTTTTCCAAACGGCGTATATCCTGCTGTCGCCAGCAGTGCCTCGGCGCGAGGCGCTGTTTTCACCGCCCCGCGGCGGGTATATTCGACAGGGTCGCCTTCCGGCAGGATCTGGTGGTTCAGGAAGTCATTGTCGGCCACATTGATGAAGAATTGCGCCGTGGCTGAATTGGGATCGTTGGTGCGCGCCATCGCAACCGTGCCGACGTCGTTTTTCAAGCCCTTGTCCAGCGCGCGGCGTGCTTCCAGTGCTATTGGCTTGCGCGTCGGTTTTTCTTTCATACCCTTGTCGTAGCCGCCGCCCTGGACCATGAAGCCATTGATGACGCGATGAAAGATGGTTCCCTTGTAATGGCCGGCTTTTACATATTGCAAGAAATTTTCGACTGTCTTTGGCGCCGCATCCGGATACAATTCCAGCACGATGTCGCCCATATTAGTCTTCAATTCGACTTTCGGGTTTTCTGCAGCTACGGCGGCCAAAGAGCTCAGTGTCAGCGCTGATCCAGCCAGCACGGCAGCTAAAATACGACGGCGTGTCATTGTCATCATTTTCTTTTTATCCTCGTTTGTCTTTTGAATCGGTGGAAGCCAGTTTAAACCAGACCTTCATAGATGATCCTCCATCTTGAAGCTTCTTTCATCCAGTATTGACGTTTACGGATACTGCTCTTGATTTTGCCTACAGTAGTTTCTTGCGTGAAAGTGCAAACGATCAACTCGTCCTTGCCCGGGTACCTGAACTGCGTCACATCGCTCAGTTTGATCGATGGATGATGTTGCGCATCATATTGTTGCTGCTTGCTGAGCCAGGTGTTGATATTGTCGCCCTGTGCATTCTTGAAATTGCGCGAATAATTGGCAAGAATCCGGTTGGCGTCTGCGCTTTCCGTATCCAGGCGCCAGTCATCCAGCAGCTTGCTGGCCGCCTGCCTGTCGCTATTCCATTTCGCCTGGTTGACGAATTCTACCTGTTCGCTGATGATCACCGGCGTTTTGCCTATATCGACGACCGCCGAGATCTTCAGGAAATCCGGATTGGTCAGCACGACGCAGCCATCCGAAGCCAGCGGCGGCCGGCTGAAATTGGCGGACGGCATACCGTGCAGCCAGATGCCGGAGCCGCTGCGGCCATTAGCCTTGTCCCATTCATTTGGATAATTGATAGGCAATGCGCCGGGACCGTAAAAATCCGGCAACCTGGCGCCGGCCAGGCGGCTGGTTATATAGTAGATACCTATCGGCGTCTTTTGATCGCCTTCGCTGCTTTTATTGATGCCGAACCTGCCCTGGCTGACATAATAATCGGTGACAAACCTGGGTTGTCCGCCATTATTCTCATACAGGTAAAGCCGGGACTTCTTTGCATCCACGACCAGCGCCAGTTTTTGGTCGTCGCGCAATTGCAGTATGGAGCGCGGTATCAGGCTGGGATCGGGTTTTTGCGTGATCGATTTGATGCGTACCATCGCCTCATCGCGCAGATCCTTGAGTTTTTCCGCCGGCGCATTTTTCACCGCGCCAAATGTAGTGACCGGCTGCACATGCATCAGCAGGAGGTCGCCGCGTATCAGGTGCCCCAGCTGAAAATGCGGATAGGCTTCCACCAGCTCATCGGCCTTGGCCTGCGCCAGGCGCAGGTTGTTTTCGGAAAGGCTCTTGTAGACCTCGATCAGCAGCGCGTCGGGGTTGGGCAGGGACAGGCCGGTTTCCGGCACAGTACCGGCAGTGCGGGTCTTGGCATTGGCGTCCGACAGCGGCAGTGCCGCCATCGTCAGCAACAGGGAAAAAGCGCAAAGGGCCAGCTTTCCGAGCTTGAATCGAGTCGGAAACGAATTTAAAACAAAACGAAACATCAGCTACCCGCGCGCTCCTGCTTGATCTGCCATTTGCCGTCTTGCTTGGCAAGCACCAAGGTCTTGCGGCTGTTGGCAGTCAGTTGATCTGAACTATAAATTTGCCTGAATTTCACGGTGGCCGTATTGCCGTCTATGCTGACCTTCGGCGATTCAACCTTGACCGTGATATGGCCCTTGCCCTCAATCCTGAGGCGACGCTCATCGGCCCAGTTCTTGCGGGGCTCGCCTTTGGGCGTCTGGAAATCCTTGCCATAGAAAGCCAGGTAATTATTGGTTTCCTTATTGCTCCAGGCCTTGGCCCAGCCATCAACGACCTTCAGCACTTCATCTTGTTCGCCGTTATTGGCCGCGACCACGGGCTTCGCAGGCTTGGCTTCGGTTTTTGCTTCCGCTTTTGCAACTTCCGGAGCAGGCTTGCCGGCTTTGACCGGAGTCATGCTGGCGACCGCCGGTTTTGCTA
>JABDED010000043.1:0-6187 GCA_013287275.1 Betaproteobacteria bacterium | reverse complement strand
CCGGTGCCATTGCCTATTAGGTTGCGCACCATCGTCAATTTGAGCTTGGCGCCGGCATTGCCGGAATCCAGTTGCAATGCCTTGTCATAGGCCTGGCTAGCCAGCTTGGCATACACGTCGCCCAGGTTTTCATGCGCGGTGCCATAGGTGGGATTGGTGCGTATAGCCATTTCCAGCGCTGCGCGCGCCTTGTCGTACTGGCCGGTGGAGGCATACAGTACGGCCAGGTTGTTGTAGGGCTCGGGCAGTTCGGGGTGGTCGTCGGTCAGCTTTGAAAAAACGCCAATAGCCTCGGTCGTCTTGTTTTGCTCGGTCAGGATCAGGCCCTTCAAAAAACGCATCTGAGCGTCTTTTGGCTTTTGGGCCAATACGGCGTCAACTTTTTGCATGGCCTCAGTATATTGACCTGCGCGCAAGAATTTGCCCGCGTCGGCGGCATCGTCCGCCAGGGCCGGAACAGTAATCAGCGCCAGGGACAGGCCGGCTGGCAACGCAAAAGCAGCGAAAATATTTTTTATTATATGGTGCATAGCGGGTGAGCTTTGTTTAAGCATCGTTTCATCAGGGAACAGGGGAAACACCGGGTCAGCAATGTTATACTGCAAATAAAAGCGACATCTTATCAAATAAGTGCGCACAAAAGGGTTTTTGACACGCAATAGCATGCCTGCCCGGCAGATAAACTTGGTATATGCCGCTGCCCGCTCAAAAACCAATAGATCAAACCACAACGCAGCTCATGAGTAAGCAAAAAATATACAACACATTAAGCCGTGAAAAGCAGGTATTCACCCCTATAGAGCCGGGAAAAATTCGCATGTACGTCTGCGGCATGACAGTATACGACTACTGTCATCTCGGCCATGCGCGGGTGATGGTCGTGTTTGATATGGTGCAAAGATGGCTGCGCAGTTCGGGTTTTGACGTGACTTACGTGCGCAATATTACCGATATTGACGACAAAATTATCAAGCGGGCAGTAGAAAATGGCGAAACCATTTCCCAGTTGACCAATCGCTTCATCCGCTTCATGGACGAAGATGCCGCTGCGCTGGGAGTGCAGGCACCTGATCATGCGCCGCGCGCCACCCAATATGTGCCGCAAATGCTGAGCCTGATACAAAAGCTGGAAAACCATGGCCTGGCGTACAAGGCCGAAGACGGCGACGTCAATTTCTCGGTCCGGGATTTCGAGGGCTATGGCAAATTGTCGGGCAAGTCGCTGGACGACTTGCGTGCCGGCGAGAGGGTGGACGTGAACACCGGCAAGCGCGACCCGCTGGATTTCGTGTTGTGGAAAGCGTCCAAGGACAGTGAACCTGATGAGGTCAAGTGGTTGTCGCCGTGGGGGACCGGGCGCCCCGGCTGGCATATAGAATGTTCGGCAATGTCTGGCGAATTGCTGGGCGAGCAGTTTGACATCCATGGCGGCGGCCAGGACCTGCAGTTTCCCCATCACGAAAATGAAATTGCGCAATCGGAGGGGGCGCACCGGCATACTTTCGTCAATTACTGGATGCACAACGGCTTTGTCCGTCTGGACAACGAAAAAATGTCCAAGTCGCTAGGGAATTTTTTCACCATCCGCGATGTGCTGAAAAAATATGATCCCGAGGTGGTGCGCTTCTTTATCCTGAGAGCGCATTACCGCAGCCCGCTGAATTATTCGGACGCGCACCTGGATGACGGCAAGACGGCCCTGAGCCGCCTGTACACGGCGCTGAAAGAGGTTAGTCCGGATGGATTGCCGCTGGATATGGAGGAAATCCATGCGCAACGTTTTGCTGAAGCCATGCTGGATGATTTCAATACGCCTATTGCAATTTCGGTACTATTTGACTTGGCCAGTGAGGTCAACAAGACCAGATCCACCGTGTTGGCGCGCCAGTTGAAAGCACTTGCCGGGACGCTCGGCATCTTGCAAAGAGCACCGATAGATTTCCTTCAGGCAACCCCAACTGTCTTGGATGGAAAATATGATGTTATGATTGCGGCAAAAATTGAAGCGCGGGCAGCGGCTAAAAAAGCGAAAAACTTTGCCGAATCTGATCGTATCCGTAATGAATTACTTGCTGACGGGATCATCCTTGAAGATAAAGCTGGTGGCATCACTGAATGGCGCAGGGCATAGGCAGCATGGATAATCCCATGGACGCGGCCGGCAGGGCGCTGGTTCCCGACTATTGGGAAGATGCCAAAGTTGAGCTGATGAAGCGCGACAGGATCATGCGCAAGCTCATTCCGCAGTTTGGCGACCTGTATCTGGTGGGGCGGGATGACCCGTTTACCACGCTGACGCGTTCTATCGTCGGGCAGCAGATCTCCGGCAAGGCGGCCGACGCCTTGTGGCAGCAGTTTTTGGAGCTCTGTCCGAAATGTGTGCCGATTCAGGTGTTAAAATTAGGGACCGAGAAGCTGATAGCAGCCGGTTTGTCCAAGCGGAAAACCGAATATATTCTTGATTTGGCAGATCATTTCAAAGAGAAACGATTGCATGTCGATAAATGGGCAGAGATGGGCGACGAAGACGTTATTTCGGAGCTGATACAGATTCGCGGCATAGGACGCTGGACAGCGGAGATGTTTTTGATATTTAATCTGCTCCGTCCGAATATTTTACCTTTGGATGACCCAGGTTTGCTCAAAGGTATAAGTATCAACTATTTTTCAGGTGAACCGGTCTCTCGCAGCGATGCCAGGGAGGTCGCCGCTAATTGGGAACCATGGCGTACTGTCGCGACCTGGTATTTATGGCGCAGCCTGGATCCCGTATCAGCAAATTAAGCAATAAACCAAGCACTATTTTTCAACTCGTGTTGAATTTGAAGGGGGCACGATGACTAAAACTACATTTCTGGGCTTTGAGCAATCTATCGCTGAGCTGGAGTCCAAAATCGAAGAATTGCGCTTTGTGCAAGACGATTCCGCAGTAGACATTTCTGAAGAGATAGACCGCTTATCCAAAAAGAGCCAGATGTTGACCAAGGACATCTACGCTAAATTGACGCCTTGGCAAGTCTCGCAGATTTCCCGTCATCCACAACGTCCATATACGATGGACTATGTGAATAATATCTTTACCGATTTCCATGAACTGCATGGAGATCGCAGCTTTGCCGACGACCAGTCCATCGTCGGTGGCCTCGCCCGTTTCAACGGCCAGGCCTGCATGGTCATGGGCCACCAAAAGGGCAGGGATACCAAAGAACGCGCGATGCGCAATTTTGGCATGCCGAAACCCGAAGGTTATCGCAAGGCCATGCGCCTGATGAAGCTGGCGGAGAAGTTCAACCTGCCGGTGTTTACCTTCGTCGACACTACCGGCGCCTGGCCCGGCATAGACGCGGAAGAGCGCGGCCAGTCCGAGGCGATCGGACACAACCTGTATGTAATGGCGGAACTGAAAGTGCCGCTGATTACCACCATCATCGGCGAAGGCGGTTCCGGCGGCGCGCTGGCACTAGCTGTCGGCGATGCGGTGCTGATGCTGCAATACGCAACCTATTCCGTGATTTCGCCTGAAGGCTGTGCATCCATATTGTGGAAGACTTCCGATCGCGCATCGGATGCGGCAGAGGCCTTGGGCCTGACCGCACACAGGCTGAAGGCGATGGGCCTGATCGATAAAATCATTAACGAACCACTGGGTGGCGCACACCGCGATCCAAAGCAGATGTGCGCTTTGGTAAAACGCGCGCTGGCCGATACCCTGCGCCAGTTCCAGGGCGTCAAGACCAAGGACCTGCTGTCCGCCCGCCATGAAAAATTGATGAGCTACGGCAAATTCAAGGAAACCAAATTGGCGGAATAGCCTGAGTGAAGAACGATACTGCCAATTTACAGCAGCAATTCGACACCAGCTTAGCGTTTATTCTTGCCGGCCTGCCGGTACAACAGGGAATCGCAGTTGCCTATAGCGGGGGACTGGATTCCTCCGTGCTATTGCAGCTGGCGCTAAATTTTTGCGCTGCCCGCAATATCGGCTTGTTCGCCTTCCATGTGCATCATGGCATCAGTCCCAATGCCGATAGCTGGCTAAACCACTGCGAGGCTGAAGCCGCCAGATGCGCTGCGGTCTTCGATGCGCGCAAAGTCCAGATTGATCCCGCTGCCAAAGACGGCATAGAGGCGTCAGCGCGAACCGAGCGCTATCGCGCGCTCGGCGCCATGTGCCAGGCGCATCAGGCGCAGCTCTTGTTGACTGCGCACCACCAGGATGACCAGGCCGAAACCCTGTTGCTGCAGTTGTTGCGCGGTTCAGGCGTGGCCGGCTTGTCCGGCATGGATAAATATAACCAGGCGCCCAAATTGCTGGGGACCGATACGGTGACGATAGGGCGGCCGCTGCTGGAAGTGACACGGCAAGCCTTGCTGGACT
The DNA here is from genome assembly GCA_013287275.1 of Betaproteobacteria bacterium. Taxonomy (GTDB): domain Bacteria; phylum Pseudomonadota; class Gammaproteobacteria; order Burkholderiales; family Burkholderiaceae_D; genus Undibacterium. The sequence continues at coordinate 1,809 of JABDED010000043.1, read as the reverse complement.
ATGGCGCTTCCAAAGATATTTCCTTTGTCGAAGACGAATCCAATGCGGACCCCAGGTATGCGCGCAATGCCTTGCGGCTGCAGGTCATGCCCATCCTGTCCGAGATCTCGCCGGGATTTGCCGAGCGGCTAGCCAGAAGCGCCCAGCATGCGCAGTCCGCGCACCGCATGTTGCTGGAACTGGCGGGGCAGGATTATCGTTTGTGCGCATGCGATGGCGGCCTGGACATGGATAAGATGCAGGGTTTCGGCGATGACCGCATCGATAACCTGTTGCGCTTCTGGTTGTCCACTACCGGCGTGCGGATGCCGACAACCGCCAGGCTGGCGGAGATGCGCAAGCAATTGTTCGCTGCGCGCGCCGACGCCAGGATCACGGTTTCGCATGACGGCCTGGGTATACACCGCTATGAGAGCAAGATATACGCATCCCGCGACTTGCCCGCCGATGCGCAGCCGGCAATGCCCAGGGATTTTCAGTGGCAAGGCGAGGCGCTTATGCGTTTCCCGGAATTCAATGGCAGCCTGTATTTTGAGCCGGCCGAATTCGGCCTGGAGCCGGAATGGCTGAAACGGCAGAACCTCACGCTACGCCTGCGCGAAGGCGGAGAGCGCATCAAGCTGGGGCCTAACCGCCCGACGCGCGACATCAAAAGCCACTACCAGACTTTGCGCATCCCGTTCTGGCAGCGCCAGCGCCTGCCTTTTGTCTGCGCCGGCAAGGAATTGCTGTTTGCCGCCGGCGTGGGCATGGATACCGCACACTGCATTGACGGCAGTACCGAGCTTATACAGCTGCGCTGGGAAGCCGATACTGCCTGAACCTGCATCATCCCGGCTTCAGCCGGGAAGCCTGGCAGATATTCGCTTTGCCAGCGGCATCCCATTCCATATAATGACAACGATACTGAAGATTCCCGGACTCCATAAATGACGCGACAAATTGTTCTTGATACTGAAACAACAGGCCTGAATCCCCGCTCGGGAGACAGGATCATCGAGATCGGCTGTGTAGAGCTGGTTAACCGCAAGCTCACCGGAAATAACTTCCATCGCTACATCAACCCCGAGCGGGATTCGGAAGAGGGCGCGCTGGCAGTCCATGGTCTGACGACTGAATTCCTCAGAGACAAGCCGAAATTTGCCGAAATCATCGACGAGTTGCGCGACTATGTGTCCGGCGCGGAAATCGTCATCCACAACGCGCCGTTTGACGTCGCCTTCCTGAATGCTGAATTTGCGCTCCTGGACTTGCCTGAATTTCCCAAACATGTCGGCCCCGTGATTGACACGCTGGTACAGGCCAAGGAGCTCCATCCCGGCAAGAAAAATTCGCTGGATGCCTTGTGCAGCCGCTACGGCATCTCCAACGCGCACAGGAAATTGCACGGCGCGCTGCTGGATGCCGAGCTGCTGGCTGACGTCTTCCTGGCGATGTCGCGCGGGCAGAACAGCCTGACGATGGAAATGCAGGTGGAGCACCAGGATGGCGAGGCCCAGGACCAGTCTTTTGATGCAGTTTTGCCGGACGTGCTGGTGCTGGCTGCTTCCGATGCAGAGCTGGAGGCACACAATGCCGTATTGTCAGGGCTGGATAAAGACTCCAAAGGCAAAACTGTTTGGCGTATGGAGGCTGGCAACTCTGCGTAAACTTTGTCCGCCACAGCGGCGGATGTCGGTTGAAAAAATAGGGCGACAGGGGGCGCCCTATTTTTTTGTCTATTTGTTATGTTTTAGAGCCTGGCTTGCGCAGTTTTTCAGGCCCAGTGCCATTTTATTCTTGCTGAGCATGAGACTTGCCTGATTTTGT
>JABDED010000042.1 GCA_013287275.1 Betaproteobacteria bacterium | reverse complement strand
AGGCCAAGCCGGCAGGTTCTGAGGCCGGCAGCGGCGATGCAAGCGACCAAGGCGAAAGCGACGGAGAAGGCCGCTATGGCGAAAACAGTATGATGAGCGGCAGTTTCAGGGTGGAAGAGTTCCGCCTGCCGCTGCTGCAGGGACGCATTACACCGCCCAAGGCCGTACAGGTCAGCCCGAAGGAGTTGCCGCTGGATGTACAGCTGAACTACCTGAACGGCGGCGGCGCCTCCGGTTTGTCGGTAGAGATCACCAGCCTGTTGCGAAACAAGGCTGTGTCGTATCCCGCGTACCAGGAATTTTCATTTGCCGCCTCCGGTGTTTATGACGATGAGCAAAAAATAGTCGCGAATAAACTGCCGATCAGCCTGGACAAGAACGGCAGTGGGAAAACCGTGATCAAGGATTTGCCGGTCATAGTCAAGCCGCAGGAACTGCTGACTGAAATGACCTATGCGGATCCCAACGGCGAAGTGCAGACCGTGTCCGCGGTAACGCCAGTCTGGCCTTCTGCAGTGGTTGTCGGCGTCAAGGCAGGCGAGTGGGTGTCGGTCAAAAAGAAAATGACGCTGACTGCGGTGACGCTGGATACCGGCGGCAAGCCCCAGGCCGGCGTGAAGGTGGAATTCACCGGCATTGCCAGGCAAACCAATTCGCACCGCAAGCGTATGGTAGGCGGTTTCTATGCCTATGAGAATGCAGAAAATGCCAAGGATCTCGGCTCCATATGCTCAGGCACTTCCGATGCGCGCGGCCTGGTCATTTGCGACGTGGAATTGGCAGAGCCCGGCAATGTCGAGATCTTTGCGAAAGCCAGGGACGGCAAGGGCAATCCTGCCCAAGCCAGGACTTCGGTATGGGTAACCCGGCAGGGTGAGATCTGGTTCGACGGCGAAAACCAGGACAGGATAGATGTGCTGCCGGAGAAGAAGCGCTACCAGGCCGGTGAAACAGCCAGGTTTCAGATTAGGATGCCTTTCCGCTATGCGACTGCGCTGGTCGCCGTCGAACGCGAGGGCATTATCGACACGATGGTGGTGCAACTGAACGGGCGCGACCCTACCATTAGCCTGCCGGTGAAGGCTGGATACGGGCCAAATGTATTTGTGTCGGTACTGGCGGTGCGTGGACGCATGCGCGAGGTGCCCTGGTATTCTTTCTTCACCTGGGGCTGGAAAGAACCTTTGAACTGGTGGCACGAGTTCCGCGAATACCAGGAGCCGAGCGCGCTGGTGGACTTGTCCAAGCCGGCTTACAAATACGGCATCGCTGAAATTGCGGTCGGCAGCAGGTTCGGCTTTTGCAAACTGAAGCCGTGCATGTTTTCTATCCGTATCACATGCTTCATCGACACCGTTTCGCCGGCGCGCAGCAGCGTGCGGTCCAGGACAGAGTGCGCCCTCACGGTCGATGATTTATTGAAATCGGTCGGCAGATTGAAACGGAAGGATTCTATGCCGCTGTTCCATGAGCTCAGCGCAAAAGCCATGTCCGCACGACCTTTTTCATCGGTTTTGCGCGCACTGGCAAACAGGCCGTTAATCCGGCCTTCGTCGTTATCGTAATACTGGCAGGCATCCACCATGGGCTTGGGCGACAGTGCAATACCCGACTTGTCGGTCCTGCCGCGCCATAGCTCCTTGCCCTTGCAATCTGATATGCGCACGTCGGCATCGGCGACCGGCTTGGCATTATCCAGCGTCGTGACCCATACCGCGGCATTTTCACGCCCCAGCTTGATATGTACCGCCAGGTTGGTCACCAGCGCACTGGTGCGCACATACATAGGTGCCGGCTTGTCCAGCAAGGCGGCGCCGAGTTTCCGGGACTCCAGTTCCACCACGTGGAAACCGGGCTCTTTAAACGGTATGCCTATCACTTCGAAGGGCCGCAGTGCCGCCCCGGGAGCATCCGACGGCGGCGGCAAATCCAATTTGCGCGCACCGGGCTCTTTTTCCAGCAAGCCTATGCTGCGCGTCTCCACCTGCTTGCCGCCAATTTGTATGCTGTTCTCGTGATAGCGATTTAATTTTCCCAGCCAGGCGATGATACCGGCGTCGGTATCGACCTTGACGTCCGCGACCTTGCCGGGGGATGCCTTGCCGTTGGCGCTGCGGACCATCATGCTGCTTTCCACATTGCGCAAGGTTACAGGCAGGGTCGCATCGGCATTCAGTTCTATGATGCCGAATGGCGCCGACGGGAACTTCGCCAGAGGAGGAAAATCGGCCGTCGTCCACTTCAGGGGAAATTGCGCTGCATTGCCAAGCGTCCTGCCGCTTTCATCCTTCAGGCCGCCCGGCAACACGATGGAATATTCGGCCTTTTCGGCAAACGGCGGTTTGAAGCTGATCCGCGAAACCATTTCCTCCTTGTCGTCCTTGGCAAAGTCCGGCTTCACTGTCCCCCTCGCTCCCTTCAGCACGATTTCTTCCGCCAGCTTGCGGCTGATGGGGGAGCTGAAAGACAGGGTGGCCGGCAAGATGGGCGTGCAGGCGCTATTGGCATTCTCGCGCTGGCAGCTGAAACTGGCGGTAAAGGCCTTGCGCGTCTTGAACTTGAAACTTTGCGCTTGCGTGGTCGTTATGCCGGAAGCGGTACTAATGCCCTTGTCCCACACCAGCCTGACTGCGGCCTCGTTCGGGAAACGCTGCTGGCATTGGACGATGGTCACGCGGTTTGCTTCTATCCTGTCCGCGAATCTTTTCAGCAGCTCGGTCCTTGCGTCTGCCGCAACAAATTTCACGGGAACGCGCTCATGCACGCCTTCAATTTCGCAATACAGGTGTTCGCGCACGCTGGCCTCGGTCGCCGCGCCATTCTGTACCAGGACAAAGGCTTGCTCTTCATCGATATTTTCGCCCTGGTAGGGCTGAACACTGATGACAGCCGGGCCGCCGGTATTGAACTGGAACGTGGATTTTCCGCTAACGACATTGCCGGCCAGCGTCTTGAAGCCGGGCTTGAGCGTGAAACTGCATTTCGTGCCGGGAGGAAGATCGCGGACGAAATCGAAGATCCAGTTTTTATCATCGGCCCAGCGGGCCGTGCCGGCTTCCGCGCAATTGACGTCAAACGGGGCAGGCGCCTTAGGGTCGCCAAACTGTATCGCCGCTTCGGAGAAACTGGCCCTTACCTGCCTTACCTGGGCTACCTCCCCTTGCGGAGAAAAACGGCTGATTGCCGCCGCATCCGCCTGGCCCTGTGCCAGCACATACAACAGGCCGCAGGCCAGCGCTCTCGTCAATCCGGACATATCTTCTTCCTCCAGCCTGTAATCACCGGCCTGTAATCACCAGTTTTTTGTCAGCGTGCTCGCAAATCCCCTATTTCCACTCGCCCCGCAAGGCCTGCACTTTTTCCTGCAGGGCCGCCGGTGTCACCTGCACCGGTTCCAGCGCCTCGCCAACCACCAGTTCCAACTTGGAAAAAGGGCCGCGGCGGAACGAACGCTCGACAAGATTACTTTTTTCACGGCTGAAGAAACTGCCCCACAGCCCGCGCAAGGCAAGCGGAAATACAGGCACCGGTGAACGCTCCAGGATCTTCATCACGCCGCCCTTGAATTCATTCAGTTCGCCCGTCGCCGTCAATTTACCCTCAGGGAAAATGCATACCAGGTCGCCCTCGTGCAAGGCCTGGGCAATATCGACGTAGGCCTTTTCCATCAGCCACGGGTCTTCCTTGGCCGGAGCAATCGGGATGGCCTTGGCAGTCCTGAAGACCCAGGACAGGAAAGGAATCTTGAATATCCTGTGGTCCATCACAAAGCGGATGGGGCGCGGACTGGAACCCATGATGACGATTGCGTCCATATAGCTGACGTGGTTGCAGACCAGCACGGCGGGACCACTCTCGGGAATCCGGTCGGTATTCACGCCCCTTACCCTGTATATCGTGTGTATCAGCAGCCACGCAATAAAGCGCAGCAGGAACTCCGGCACCAGGCTGAAGATGTAGATCGCAACCACCGCATTCAGCACGGCGGTCGCCATGAAAATTTGCGGAATCGTAAAATCCAGCTTCAGCATCAAGATCGCAAAGCCGCTCGCAACGACCATGAACAGCGCGTTCAAGATGTTCATGCCGGCGATGGTGCGCGACAAATGCTGGGGATCGCAACGGGTCTGTATCACCGCAAACAGCGGCACCACATACAAACCACCGAAAATGCCTATCATGATGATGTCAAACATGATCCTGTGGCTGCCGGTCTGGTGCACGAACTGAAACATGTCGACCGCTGCCGTATTGGTGTAGCCTATGCTGGCCAGATACAATTCGAAACCGAACACCGACAAGCCTATCGCGCCGAACGGCACCAGGCCTATTTCCACCTTATGTCCGGACAGGCGCTCGCACAGCAATGAGCCGGCGCCTATGCCGAACGAAAATACACCCAGCAGCAACAGCAGAACGCTATGGTCGCCATGCAGGTAAATCTTGGCATACAAAGGAAATTGCGCCAGCACGATAGCGCCGTAAAACCAGAACCAGGAATTGCCCAGCATGGAAAGGAACACCGGCCGGTTCTTGCTGCTGAAGCCTATATTCCTGATGGTTTCGGTCGCCGGATTCCAGTTGATCTTGAGGTCGGGCGCCGCTGCGGGCGACAGCGGAATGCGCAGGCTGGTGATCCAACCCAGTACCGCAATCACGAACGTGCCGCCGGCAACCAGTTCTATACCCCAGGGTTTGTGCACTACCAGCATCGTGCCGAGGATTTCACCGAGCAAAATACCGACAAAGGTACCCATCTCGATGACACCGTTACCTCCCGTCAGCTCGTCGGTTTTCAGATGCTGCGGCAGATAGGCGTACTTCACCGGACCAAACAAGGTCGAATGGATGCCCATGCCAATCACCGCGCCTATCAGCAACCACAGATTGTGCATCATCCAGCCCACGCCGGCGATCAGCATGATCACAATCTCCAGCACCTTCACCATGCGCGCCAGTCTCCCCTTTTCCAGCTTGTCCGCCAGTTGCCCGGCCGTTGCCGAAAACAGCAGGAAAGGCAGGATAAACAAGCCGGGAATCAAGTTGGTGAGCAGGCCTGCATCGACATCGGTCCAATGCAGTGCATCGAAGGTCAAGATAGTCAGCAAGGCCGTCTTGAAGACATTGTCGTTAAACGCGCCAAGAAACTGGGTCCAGAAGAAGGGAGCAAAACGGCGTTGTGTTAGCAGGCGGAACTGGCTTTGTTGGCTCATAGAGGTACGATCAAGGATTATGTTATACGCTGTAAAAAAACTGGGCGCGTGCTGCCGGCGCAATGTCGCTACATATTGCGGCGGCACAGGGAGCAATATCCAACATTTTTGTACTTTTGCCAAGCCTGAAATGCAAAACCGCACAAACCTAAGGGCCTGTGCGGTTCTTCTTACTATCGGGGCTGCGTCAACTGACAAAGATTCAGTCCGGCATCTGCAAACCCTGATCCGTCAGCCGTAAAACACGGTCGCAGCGTGTCGCCAGTTCGGCATCGTGCGTGACGATCACGAATGCCGTGCCCAGGTTGCGCGACAATTCCAGCATCAGGTCAAATATCTGCTGCGCCGTGCCCCGGTCCAGGTTGCCGGTGGGCTCGTCGGCCAGCACGCAGGCGGGCTGCGTCACCAGCGCCCTTGCCAGCGCCACCCTTTGCCGTTCGCCGCCGGACAACTCGCCCGGCACATGCGTGACCCGATGATCCAACCCCACCCTGGCCAAGATCGCGCGCGCGGTTTCCTGTGCATCCTTGCGCGGCACGCGGCGTATCAGCAAAGGCATCGCCACATTATCCAGTGCAGAAAATTCCGGCAGCAAATGGTGGAATTGATATACAAAACCCAGTGCAACATTGCGCAGGTCGCCGCGCGCTGCTTCACCCAGGCTGGCGAAATCCTTGCCTTGTAGGACGACATTGCCGGTAGTCGGCGTATCCAGCCCGCCCAGCAAATGCAGCAGCGTCGATTTGCCTGAGCCGGAAGCGCCGACGATGGCCAGGCGCTCGCCCTTATTGACGGCCATTCCTATCCCGCTCAATACCTTGACCGAATACGAGCCCTGGGTGAAGGTCTTGCCCAGGTTGCTACAGGAAAGCACTAGCTCGCTTTTCAACCCAGCCGACATCTTGGTTTGGGTCTCAGTTTGCACATTACTCATAGCGTAAAGCCTCCGCCGGTTTAACGCGGGCAGCACGCCAGCTAGGGTAAATAGTCGCCAGGAAGGCAAGCACCACGGCAACGCCGCCAATGAAACCGACATCCGACCAGTGCAGGTCGGAAGGCAGCGTGCTGATCACATAGATTTCCTTCGCCAGGAAATGGATGCCCAGCAGCCTCTCGATGAAAGGCACGATCACGTCGATGTTCAGCGCCACCAGCACGCCACCGCCCACACCCAGCCCGGTGCCGAGCAAGCCCACCAGCGCGCCCTGTATCATGAAGATCTTCATAATGGAGCGCGGCGACGCGCCCAGCGTGCGCAGGATAGCGATGTCGGCCTGCTTATCGGTCACGGTCATCACCAATGTCGACACCAGGTTGAATGCGGCAACCGCAATGATCAGGGTCAGGATGATGAACATCATGGTTTTTTCAGACTTCACCGCGGCAAAATAGATGCGGTTGGTGTCGGACCAATTACTGATATACAAATTCCCCTGCAACATCTGCGACAGCTCGCGCGCCACTTGCGGAGCCCGCAGCATGTCGTCGATGCGCAGCCGCAAGCCGGAAGGGCCAGACAGGCGCATCAGCTTCTCTGCATCTTCTATCTGTATGAAGGCCAGGCCGGAATCGAATTCATAGTGGCCGGCTTCAAAAATACCAACCACGGTAAAGGTCTTAGGCCGCGGAATAAAGCCGAAAGGCGTGGTCTGCTCCTGCGGCACCAGCAAGTTGACCTTGCTGCCGACATTGACATGCATCAGCCTGGCCAGTTCCTTGCCGACCACGATATTGAATTCGCCCGCCCTCAGGTCGGTAAATTTCCCGGCGATGAGCTTTTTTGCCACATCCGACACATTCGGTTCCTGCTCCGGCAACACGCCGCGCAACACCACGCCGCGCATGGCTTCGTCATGCAGCATGATCGACTGTGCCTCTACATAAGGCGCAGATCCCTGGACCTCGGGATGTTTTTTCGCCTGCAAGGCGACCTCTTGCCAGTTCGGCATCGAACCCGAACCATCGGATATCTCTATGTGCGACAACACGGACAGCATGCGGTCACGCACTTCCTTCTGGAAGCCGTTCATGACCGACAGCACGACGATCAATGCCGCCACACCCAGCGAAATGCCGGCCATGGAGATTAGCGAAATAAAGGAAATAAAGCTATTGCGGCGGCTACGCCGCCCTGCCCGCGTATACCGCAAGCCCACCAGCCATTCAAAGGGCAAATTTTTCATTACCTGTTTTTATCCATTTTTAAATGCAGCACGCAGTTTGCCATACTCGTACCGCTAAAGACACAGTCGCAGCGGCATTGTACAGAAATCGGCAAGGAGTGATGTGCGGCAGCGAACCCACGCAGCCGGGCGGTCAAACTCCAGCCCCCGGCACCGACCGCATCAACTGCTCCAGCACGCCAGGCTGGCGCATTCGATCGATCCACCAGCTCAGCGCGGCGCCGTTTTCACCGCTGCGCCAGGCCAGGAACGCCGGTTCGTCGGTGCGCGGCTCTTCCACCTGTTTTTGTATCAAGGCGCCGGACGCCAGCGCGGCGCGCGCGCAAGGCTCGGGCAGGAAGCCAAAGCCAAGGCCGGCCAGCTGGAACAGCACCTTGCTGCGCATGTCGGGTATGGTCAACGCATCCTGGCCGAACAACAGGCCCACAGTGCGGGGCCGCAAGGTCCGTGCAGAATCTGCCACCGCTATCGCGCGGTAGGGATGCAGGTCCGTCTTGCTCAACGGCCGGTCTATGCCTGCCAGAGGGTGGGATGGGGCAACCGCAAACAGGAACGGGATCTTCCCTATCGGCAGTGCATTGTAGCCGCCGCCGGAAGGCCCCTCGCCGATAGCGCCTATCAATAAATCCACGCGCCGGTCGGACAAAGCCTCCCAGGTGCCCGACAGCGCGTCCTGCCCTATTTTCAGGCGGGTACGGTCGGCTACCTCATAAAAGGCGCGGATGTCCTCCAGCAGCGAGATCGGCGAAAACAAGGAATCCATGCCCAGTGCCAGCTCGGTTTCCCAGCCGGACGCCACCCTGCGCACGCGATGCTCCAGATCTTCTGCCGCCTTCAGCAGGTAGCGTCCTTCCTTCAGCAATTCCTGTCCCGCCCTGGTCAGGCTCACCTTCGGGCCATTCCTGTCGAATACCTGCACTCCAAGATCGTCTTCCAGCTTGGATACGGTGTATGAAATCGTAGACGGAACCCGGTGCAACTCATTGCCGGCGGCAGAGAAAGAGCCGCGGCGATCTATCGCATCGAGAATTTGCAAGGCATCCAGGCTGATTCTTAGCATTCGATTTTTTCGATAATAAGAGGGTAAACTTTCCGTTTTTCTTGCCGGCGCAATGCGCGCATACTTCAGCCTGTTGATGCAAATTACCAGGCCGGCTAGAGGAAACCCTGGATACGGTGCCAAAAGGATTTGCCTCCCAACTGCAATGATCGAAATTATCGCACATTAGCGACATGAATCGATAGCAAAGGCAATATTTATTAATTAGCAATCAAACCAGCGTCTGAAGCAAGGAAGCTTGCGGCAAGACACAACAAAAATGGAGCACGTCATGTTAGAAGTTCGCAAAAGCACAGAGCGCGGAGTCGCCAACCATGGGTGGCTGAACTCCAATCACAGTTTCTCGTTTGGACATTATCACGACCCCTTGCACACAGGATTCGGCCCGCTGCTGGTCATCAATGAAGATCGCGTAGAATCCAGCCGCGGCTTCGGCACGCACGGACACCGCGATATGGAAATCATTTCCTACGTGCTGGAAGGTGCGCTGGAACACAAGGACAGCATGGGCACAGGTTCCGTCCTGCACTATGGCGATGTACAACGCATGAGCGCCGGCACCGGCGTGCGCCACAGCGAATTCAACCATTCTGCGACCGAAGGCCTGCATTTCCTGCAAATCTGGATACAGCCGGATGTCACCGGCATTCCGCCCAGCTATGAAGAAAAGCATTTTGCGCCGAAAACCAAGCAAGGCCAGTTGCGGCTGATCGCCTCTTCGGATGGCCGCGAAGGCTCGGTGCTGATACATCAGAATGCCAGCATCTATGCGTCGATACTGAATGGGCAGGATCAACTGGAACACGCGCTGGCAGCAGGCCGCAATGCTTACGTGCACGTCATCCGCGGCAACATTGTGGTCAATGGCGTCAGCCTGGCCGGCGGCGATGCATTGAAGATCAGCAAGGAGAGCCTGGTCACGCTGAAACAGGCGGAAGCGGCGGAAATTTTATTGTTCGACCTGCCTTACTAAGCTTCCTTAACCCTTCACACCATTCATGCGGCCTTGCGCTATTGCGCAAGGCCGCATTTGTTTTAAATTTCCGCCACATCAAAATCCCCTCAGAAGTAAAAATAGCGCGTTCGCGGCATCGGCGCCATCTCGCTCGAGTCCGACGATGACCTCCCTGATAGCGAGCCAGCGCCCAAGCCGACACTACGGGCCACCGGCTTGCTGCCCGACTTCTTCAGGCACATCGCCACCCCACATCATCCCGGCAACTCAAACGGCAAACCCCGTCCAGCACTATATGCCCCAGCATCCGCCCCCCCCTCAGGACAGCATTTCGACCGCAAAAACAGGCGACGGCGAGCCGTGGAAAATCTTATTTTTTTAATATTCGATAATTTCGATAATAAAACTGTAAATTTTCCGTTTTTCTTTATCAAACTGTACATCCATAATGAACACATCAGCTTCCGGAACAAACATTACCTTAGCTGAGCTTGAAAGATGCGATCAAGATAAGCATCGAAAATATTGTATCTAGTTTCGACAAACAGCAATTTTCATCTTTTTTTAATCACGGAGAACATCATGGCAATCGCAAAAGCACAACCAGGCAAAACTTTACTCAACGGCAGCAATCACACTCTGATCATGATTGATCACCAGTCGCAAATGGCCTTCGCCACCAAATCGATAGATCCGGTATTGCTGCGCAACAATGCAGCGCTGGTTGCCAAGGCTGCTAAGGAATTCAAGGTGTCCACCATCCTGACCACCGTCGCAGAAAAATCCTTTTCAGGCCCGATCTTTGATGAGATCAAATCCGTATTCCCGAATGAAACCATCATCGACCGCACCACGATGAACACCTGGGAAGATGGCCGCATCGCCGAAAGAGTCAATGCAATCGGCAAGGAAAAAATCGTGCTGGCAGGCCTGTGGACCTCCGTTTGCATCGTCGGCCCTGCACTTTCCGCGCTGGACCAGGGCTTTGAAGTGTATGTGATTGCCGACGCCAGCGGCGACGTGTCGGACGAAGCCCATCAGCGCGCCATGGAGCGTATGATACAGGCGGGCGCCCGTCCCATGACCTCGCTGCAATACCTGCTCGAACTGCAACGCGACTGGGCCCGCGGCGAAACCTATAATGAGACGGTCGCAACCGCCATCACCAATGGCGGCGGCTACGGTCTGGGCCTGATCTACGCCAAAGCCATGTTCAATGCAAGCGAGGGCCACTAAGCCTGTATCACTTCACGCCCGCGACATTCGTCGCGAGCCAAGCTGACACTTAAACCCACTGACAGGCAACGAGTGCCCGCCTGCCAGTGGACCTGAAAGCACCGCACCCATAACAAGATACAGGAGCAAAGCATGAGCGCAGACACCATCCTCTTCAATGGCCGCTTCCATACCGTCAACCGTGAACAACCGCTAGCCAGCGCAGTGGCCGTCAAGGACGGCAAATTCCTCGCCGTCGGCGCTATGGAAGAAATGCAGCAGCACCGGACCGCTACCACCAAAATGATAGACCTGCAGGGGCGCACTGCGATCCCAGGCCTGAACGACTCGCACATCCACCTGATCCGCGGCGGCCTGAACTACAACCTGGAATTGCGCTGGGAAGGCGTGCCTTCGCTGGCGGACGCCCTGCGCATGCTGAAAGAACAGGCTTTGCGCACCCCCAATCCGCAATGGGTGCGCGTGGTCGGCGGCTGGACCGAGTTCCAGTTTGCTGAGAAGCGCATGCCTACGCTGGAAGAGATCAATGCCGCCGCGCCCGATACACCGGTATTCATCCTGCACCTGTACGACCGCGCACTGCTGAACCGCGCCGCCTTGAAGGCGGTCGGCTACGACAAGGACACCCCGAATCCGCCCGGCGGCGAGATCCAGCGCGATGCGTCCGGCAATCCCACCGGCATGCTGATCGCGCGTCCGAATGCAATGATCCTGTATGCAACCCTGGCCAAGGGTCCAAAGCTGCCGCTGGAGCTGCAAATCAACTCCACCCGCCAGTTCATGCGCGAGCTGAACCGCCTGGGTTTGACTAGTGCGATCGATGCCGGCGGCGGCTTCCAGAATTATCCGGAAGACTACGCGATCATCGACCAGCTTGCCAAAGACGAACAACTAACTGTACGCATCGCCTACAACCTGTTTACCCAGAGGAAAGGCCAGGAACTGGAAGACTTCCAGCAATGGACGCAGATGGTGAAGCCCGGCGACGGCAGCGACTTTTACCGGCACAACGGCGCCGGCGAGATGCTGGTGTTTTCGGCGGCGGACTTTGAAGACTTCCTGGAACCGCGCCCGGAGTTGGCGGCCGGCATGGAAGACGAGCTGGAAAAAGTGGTTCGGCATCTGGTCGGCCAGCGCTGGCCGTTTCGCCTGCATGCGACCTATGACGAGTCAATCGGCCGCATGCTGGATGTATTCGAGAAAGTAAACCGTGACATCCCCTTCGACGGCCTGCACTGGATGTTCGACCATGCGGAAACCATTTCGCCGCGCAATATCGAGCGGGTGCGGGAGCTGGGCGGCGGCATCGCGATCCAGCATAGAATGGCTTTCCAGGGCGAGTATTTCGTCGAACGCTATGGCGCGGAAGCCGCCAAGGCAACGCCGCCGATCGCCAGGATGCTGGACATGGGCGTACCGGTCGGCGCCGGCACCGATGCAACGCGGGTCGCCAGCTATAACCCGTGGACGGCCCTGTACTGGCTGGTGTCGGGCCGCACCGTCGGCGGCCTGCGCCTGTACGACGCTCAGTCCCGGCTGTCGCGCGATACCGCGCTGGAACTGTGGACCAAGGGCAGCAGCTGGTTCTCCAATGAACAGGGCAAGAAGGGCCAGATCAAGGCTGGTCAGTTGGCGGACCTGGCGGTGCTGTCGGCGGACTTCTTCACGGTACCGGAAGACAGCATCAAATCCATAGAATCGGTATTGACCGTTGTCAACGGCAAGATCGTGTATGGCGCGGCAGAGTTCACGCCGCTGGCGCCGCCTGCCATTCCGGTATTGCCGGACTGGTCGCCGGTGACACAGGTGCCGGGGCATTACCGGGCGGCCGCTAAAAACCGGCAAACCAAGGCCATGCTGCCGCACCAGTGCATAGGCTCTTGCGGCGTGCATGGGCATGCGCATGACAGGGCGCGCAAGTCTTCGGTGCCGGTGTCGGACTTCTCCGGTTTCTGGGGTACGCTCGGCTGCAGCTGCTTTGCTTTTTGATTAAGGAGAGCGAAATGTCTTATTCAAAAATTCTGCTCGGACTGACCCTGTCCTTTGTGACCGGCATAGGTTGCCAGCTGCTGCACATCCCCGTGCCGTCGCCACCTGTGCTGACCGGCGCCTTCCTGGTGTTCATGATGAGCGTCGGCTATTGGCTGGTGGATCGCTACTTCACTTCGCGCGCAGCGGCCAACAAGGGCTTGTGCGCCGGACATGCATTAGAAAAAGAGAGGAAATAATCATGGACATACTGATAGGCGCAAGCCTGGGGTTGGCGATAGGCGCGATATGCCGCTGGTTGGACATCCCCTCCCCCGCACCTCCTACGCCCATTGGAGCTCTGCTGGTGGTGGCGATGACTGCGGGCTATGTCATCGCAGGAAATCTTGTTTGACTCTTGTTTGACTCTTATTTGACTATTAGCCGGGGAAAGCACATGCAAACCGCACTCAAAACACAAAATTCCATCAACTTCATCAATCCGGATATCGGGCTGCTGTATCTGCGCATCACCGGCGCCCTGCTGCTATTTTATGTGCACGGCTGGCCCAAAGTAATGCACTACAGCAGCGAGCTGCAGCATATTGAAGACCCCTTCCATCTGGGGGCAGCCTTCTCGCTGTGGTTTGCGATTTTTGCCGAAGTCCTGTGCCCGGTATTGATCGCAATCGGCCTGCTGACCCGGTTGGCTGCGTTGCCGGTGATAGGCTTGCTGCTGGTGGCGATGCTGTTCGTCCATCCCGGCTGGAGCATCGCCGAGGGCCAGTTCGGCTGGCTGCTGCTGATCGTATTCGGCGCCATCGCACTGGCCGGTCCCGGCACTTATTCTGTCGATGCAAAGCGGAGGCAGGCATGAAGCAAAACAAGGCACTCGGCGTAGGCTTGGGATTTACTGCCGGCTATGTAGATACGGTCGGCTTCGTCTCCCTGTTCGGCCTGTTCACCGCGCATGTGACCGGCAACTTTGTGCTGATAGGCAGCGAGCTGGCGCGGCCGTCGCATGGGGTATTGATCAAGTTCCTGGCCTTTCCGTCCTTTGTACTCGCTGTGGCGCTGACCCGCATGATCGTGATCTGGCTGGAGCGCCAGGGCAAGGCGCCGCTGCGCACGCTGTTTGCGGTGCAGGTCGGCTTCCTGGCTGCTTTTATGTTGCTGGGCCATTTCGCGCTGCCGATACAAGGCACCGACGCGCTGATCGTCTTGCTGGCCGGCATGGCGGGAGCGGCGGCGATGGGTGTGCAAAATGCCGCCAGCAAGCTGGCCATGAACGACATCGCGCCGACCACGGTCATGACCGGCAATGTGACGCAACTGGTCATCGACCTGGTGGACCTCATCCGCGGCAGCACCGACACCGCGATCCCTATCAGGATCAGCAAATTCCTGTGGCCTATCATAGCCTTCGGCCTGGGGGCGATCGGCGGTGCTTATGCCTATTTGTATGCCCACTTCTGGGCTTTGCTGTTGCCGATTGCGATACTGGGCTGGTTTGCCGCGACCGACTAAGGAGAGCGGGAATCAGACCGCAGTTTCGGGGTTCAGTTCGGGTTCAGCTCATTTGCGGCTATTTTTTAGACCCGCGCCCCCGTTTGCCCTAAAATGGCGGCATGAAACATTTAGACATCCTGCTGCCCTTTGCCATCCCCCCTGCCCCCCTGGCCCCGGACCTGGTGCGGGAACTCAAGGTTCCTGCGCTTTCTTTACTCATCTCGCGCACCAATGCCGTCAGTACGCACCGGTTTGAAGAATTTTCGCGGCAATTGCCGCATGAAGTGATATTGTCGGGCGTTCTTGCCGGTGCCGGCGACTTGCAGGAATTTGCTGCATCCAGCCCGGCCGATACGCACGACAAGATGCAGGCGCTAGGCTTGCCTGCCGCAGAAGGCTTCTGGTTCACGCTCAGCCCCATGCACATCCATATCGCCAGGGACCATCTGGTACTGACCGACCAGCGGCGCCTGGAAATCAGCGAGAGCGAGTCGCGGGCGCTGTTTGCATCCGCCCAGGAAATTTGCAATGAGCTGGGCAAGACCCTGGTCTATGGCGATGCATGCAACTGGTTCTTGCGTGCCGACGACTGGGCAGGCATGCAAACCGCAACGCCGGACGCCGCCTGCGGCCACAATATAGACATCTGGACGGCCAAAGGCAGCAATGAATTACAGTGGCGCAAACTGCAAAATGAAATCCAGATGTTGTGGTTCACCGACAAGATCAATGCCAACCGCGAAATGCAGGGCCTGAAGCCCATCAATTCCGTCTGGCTATGGGGCGGCAGTTCGCAGCCGCTGGATCGGCAAAAAATATACAGCAGCAAGACCGGTCCGGATTCCATCCTGGGCGGCCAGGGCGGGCACGTGCTGCTGGACGCGCTGGTGGAAGCCGCACTGAATGAAGACTGGGGCGTCTGGCTGGATCAGATGCATGCGCTGGAAGCAAGCTGGTTTGCCCCTGTCGCGGCAGCGCTGCAAGGCGGCCGCCTGAACAAGCTGACCCTGAACGCCAGCGACGCCACCACTGTTGCCGGCTTCACGGCCACCCAATGGTCGCTGCGCAAGTTCTGGATAAAACCCTCATTGACACCGCTCACTTCGCTGGCCAGCATATGACACGCATTACTACCCGCAACTATTCGCTGCGCGATTCGGAAATCCTGCGCCAAAGCGGCATCCACCCGGTATTGGCCAGGCTGTATGCGGCGCGCGGCACCAGGGACACGACAGAACTGGCGACCGAACTGAATGCCATGATACCGCCAGCCGGCCTGCTGCATATCGACAAGGCCGCCGTATTCCTGGCCGACGCCATCGCGCAAAACAAGCGCATGGTGATCGTCGCCGATTATGATTGCGACGGCGCAACCGCCTGCGCGGTCGGCCTGCGCGGATTGCGCATGCTAGGTGCGCAGGTCGACTACATCGTACCCAACCGTTTCGAATACGGCTATGGCCTGACACCGGAAATCGTCGCCTTGACGGTAAAAGAAAAATCGCCCGACATCATCGTCACCGTCGACAACGGCATCGCCAGCATAGACGGGGTAGCCGCCGCCAATGCGCTGGGCATAGACGTGGTGGTGACCGACCACCATCTGCCGGCGGACACGCTGCCGCAGGCGCGCGTGATCGTCAACCCCAACCAGCCCGATTGCGGCTTCCCGAGTAAAAACCTGGCCGGCGTAGGCGTGATGTTTTACGTGCTGCTGGCCTTGCGCGCCGAGATGCGCAGGCGCGGCATCTTCGATACCCAGAACCAGCCCAAGCTGGACACCCTGCTGGACCTGGTAGCCCTGGGCACTGTCGCCGACGTGGTCAAGCTGGATGCGAACAACCGCATCCTGGTGGCGCAGGGCATCAAGCGCATGCGCGCCGGCCGCATGCATGCCGGTATCGCGGCGCTATTCCGCGCGGCCGGTCGCGAAGCGCGCAGCGCCAGCCCGTTTGACCTGGGTTTTGCACTCGGCCCCCGGCTGAATGCGGCGGGTCGCCTGGCCGACATGGCCTTGGGCATAGAATGCCTGACCACCGACGACGAAGGCCGCGCCTGGGACATCGCGCAACAACTGGACGCCATCAATCGCGACCGCCGCGAGATCGAAGCGGAAATGCAGGATACCGCGCTGGCCTTGCTGGATGACTTCAAACCGCAGGACAGCTGCACCATTACCGTCTTTGACGAGGGCTGGCACCAGGGCGTGATAGGCATAGTCGCGTCGCGGCTGAAAGACAAATTCTATCGCCCAACCATTACCTTTGCCCCCGGCGGCGACGGACTGATCAAGGGCTCCGGGCGCTCCATCCCCGGCTTCCACCTGCGCGATGCGCTGGACCTGGTTTCCAAACATGCGCCGACGCTGATCCAGAAATTCGGCGGCCATGCAATGGCTGCAGGCCTGACCATACGCGAGCAAGACCTGCCCGCCTTCCAGGCCGCGTTTGAGGCGGTGGGCAAGAGTTGGCTGCAGCAGCACCAGCTGGAAAGGGTCGTCGAAACCGACGGACCGCTGGAAGACGCGTATTACACGACCGATTTCATCAGCCTGCTGGACAGCCAGGTCTGGGGCCAGGGATTTGCGCCGCCGATTTTTTGCGATGACTTCAAATTGATCTCGCAGCGCATCCTGAAAGATCGCCACCTGAAGCTGCTGCTGGAAAGGAACGGCCAGCGCTACGACGCGATCTGGTTCGGCCATACCGATACGCTGGCCGACACGGTCAAGGTTGCCTTCCGCCTGGACGCCAATGAATACAATGGCGTCACGCGGGTGCAACTGATGGTGGAGCATGTAGAGTAAGCCAGCCCCCCCTCGCCAGCAACACCCGGCTACTTAACCTGTTTTTTTAGCCTGCTATTTGACCTGCTTCACAGTCAAGCCCTGCTTTTGCAGCAACTCGACCACGCTGCCGCGGCCGACCAGGTGGCCGGCGCCAATGACGACGAAGACGTTCTTGCCGTCCGCAAACAGCCTGGCTATCTTGTTCGCCATCAGGGGGTTACGGTCATCGATCAGCAGCTTCATCACGCGCGCCGAGCCTGGGTCCTTGTTTGCCTCTTTTGCCAACTGCTCAACCAGGCCGTTGGCATCGCCATTTCGCCATGCCTTGACCAGGTCATTGATGTACTCTACAGCCTCGCCATTATCAAACCCGTCCAGCACATCTTTCAGCATCGCTTCTGCGTCAGTATCATTTAGCCCACCCAGAACGGCCGCCTGGAACTCCACCGACTCCAGCTCCACCACACTTTTGCGGTCTGATTTCGCGCGCGCGATGAAATGCAGGTCTATCCCCGCTTCGGCCTTATAGCCAAGCTCGCTATACAAACCCATCGCCATCACTACCGACAGCATGGCCGGCTTGAGCGCCTTCATTTGCTCGACGGACGGCCCCAGTTTCGCCGACAACTGCTGCCAGGTGGCCGGCGTCAAATGTTGCTGCAAGTTGTCAGCGGCTTTGTAGGTCAGGAAAGGCAACATGCGGGAAGCGACATCCGCAGCGTCGGGGTCAATCTCCACTACCAGCGTGTCGGCTTGCCGATAGGCATTTTCAACGTAATCAGGCAGCGGATAAAAGTCCGGCCTGGCCACATGGATGGAGCCGAACAGGAAGACCGAATTCTTTGCCCCTTTCACTTCCCATAACAGAGGATGCGCTTTGGTATTCGTCTCAAGCTGCACATCCCGGGCTTCTGCGTTGAGGCCCAGCGCAACAAAGGCCACCATCAAAAATCGGGCGGCAAAAGAGTACACGCAAGAACGCAGGCTTTGGGTTTTGAACAACATCGACAACATCATTTATGCGTCCTGAAGAGGGGATGGCGGCAGCCGGAATGCCATATCGGCTGTTCCCGGGAGCCGCAAGCTTATCCGATAGTGCCATAAGAGTAAAACTGCACTCAGCAGGCGTGCCGCCGCAGCAAGGATTACCCGCAGCAAAACCGTCATGCTGGATTTGCCATTAAATTTTGATGCTTTTATAGCATAAATCATCGCAACTATATGATTATTCTAAGAAAAACACTGCCTCCACCCGGCGCTGAACAGCGATTTCCGGTACAATGCGGGCCATGAATATCGCTCCAAAAAACATCTTTTCGTATCCACGCAATCGTGCGGCGGGCCAGTCCCCTGCGCCTTTCCTGCCCATGTCCCGCGCCGAAATGGATGCGCTGGGCTGGGATAGCTGCGACGTCATCCTGATCACCGGCGACGCCTATATCGACCACCCGAGTTTCGGCATGGCGCTGGTGGGCCGCTTGCTGGAACATCAGGGCTTCCGCGTCGGCATCATCAGTCAGCCGGACTGGCACTCGGCGGACGCTTTCCGCGCGCTGGGCAAACCGAACTTATATTTCGGCGTCACCGCCGGCAATATGGATTCGATGGTGAACCGCTACACGTCGGATCGCAAGATACGCTCGGAAGATGCCTACACGCCGAATGGCGACCCCAGCAAGCGCCCGGACCGGGCCCTGGTGGTATATGCGCAAAGGGCGCGCGAAGCCTATCCGGACGCCAATGTCGTCATCGGCAGCATAGAAGCCAGCCTGCGCCGGATTGCGCACTACGATTACTGGTCGGACAAGGTAAAGCGTTCGGTCTTGCCGGACTCCAAGGCAGACATCCTGTTGTTCGGCAATGCGGAGCGCGCGCTGGTAGACCTGACGCACAGGCTGGCCGCCGGCGAACCCATTAGGGAAATCCGCGACCTGCGCGGCACCGCCTTCATGGCGCCCGCCGGCTGGCTGCCGTCGGAAGATTGGAGCGTCACCAATTCTATCAAGCTGGATGCGCCCGGCAAGGTAGAAGCGCATACCGATCCGTATGCGATGATCCCGGAAAAAGAAGCCAAATGCTCCACCGATGCACCCGCTACACCAGGCGCGCCCGGCATGCCTGGCGCGATCAATGCCGCCGATCCGGATGCAGCCGCCAGCGCATCCAGCGTGATCAAACAGCAGGCGATCCGCATCATGAGCCGCGAAGAACGCCAGGCGATGCTGAAAGACAAGCACCTGAAGACCGTGATCCGGCTGCCGTCCTACGAAGAAATCAAGGACGACCCGGTGATGTACGCGCATGCATCGCGCGTGTTCCACCTGGAAGCCAACCCCGGTAATGCAAAAGCGCTGGTGCAGGCGCATGGCGAGCGCGATGTCTGGCTGAACCCGCCGCCGCTGCCGCTGGCAATGGACGAGATGGACGGCGTGTACGACCGCGCCTATGCGCGCGCGCCGCACCCCAGCTATGGCAAGGCACGCATTCCGGCATGGGAAATGATACGTTTCTCGGTCAATATCATGCGCGGCTGCTTCGGCGGCTGCACTTTCTGCTCGATTACCGAGCATGAAGGCCGCATCATCCAGAGCCGCTCCGAGCCATCCATCCTGCGCGAGATAGAAGAAATCCGCGACAAGGTCAAGGGCTTTACCGGCACCATTTCCGACCTGGGCGGCCCCACAGCCAATATGTACCGGCTGGCCTGCAAGGACAAGAAGATAGAAGAGTCTTGCCGCCGCCTGTCTTGCGTGTACCCAAGCATCTGCTCCAACCTGGGCACCGACCACAGCAAGCTGATCTCGCTATACCGCAAGGCCAGGGCCATCCCCGGCGTCAAGAAGATCCTGGTCAGCTCCGGCCTGCGCTACGACCTGGCCGTACGCTCGCCGGAATACGTGAAGGAACTGGTGACGCACCACGTCGGCGGCCTGCTGAAGATCGCGCCGGAACATACCGAAACCGGTCCTTTGTCGAAAATGATGAAGCCGGGCATGGGCGCCTATGACGAGTTCAAGGCGATGTTCCACAAATATTCAAAAGAAGCGGGCAAGGAACAGTACCTGATCCCCTACTTCATCGCCGCCCATCCGGGCACGACTGACGAAGACATGCTGAACCTGGCGCTGTGGCTGAAGAAATACGACTTCAAGCTGGACCAGGTGCAAACCTTCATGCCGACGCCGATGGCCCTGGCCACCACGATGTACCACACCCGCAAGAACCCGCTGAAGAAGATCACCGCGGATTCCGAAGTGGTGGAAACCGTCAGGGCCGGCCGGGTGCGCAAGCTGCACAAGGCCTTCCTGCGCTACCATGCGCCGGAAAACTGGGAAATCATCCACGATGCGCTGATACGCATGGGCCGCCGCGACCTGATAGGCAGCAGCGAAAAGCATCTGATTCCGTCCAGGCAGCCCGTGATACCCGTCGCATCCACGGCAACCGGCGTCGTCAACGGCAAGCGCATCGCAGCACCGAAGATGAATACCTTCGGCAAGAAGCCCGCCCCAAGGAGCAATGCAGGCACAGGTGCAGCCAAAACGGCGCCGCGTATCAGTTCGCTGTCGTACAACGCCGCCAAACCGAAACCGGCCCCGGCAAAGGCGGGCCGCAAATAGCAGTTGCCTGGACATTTGCGTATTCCGCAACAAAAAACCACAAAAGGCTGCCCAGGAGAAACCCGGCAGCTTTTTTTATTTGAATGGCAAGACCAGCCCGGCTTGCCGATGTACAATTTATACCAACCGCCCCATAGTCTTTGCACGCTTTTTGTTATCAAACGGAGATCGGAGACATCATGAAACACATGAAGACGGTATTGATCCTGGAACATACGGAAGAAGTCTTTGACAAACTGACCTGCGACGTCTGCGGTGCAGAATCAAAATGGGATGAAAACTGGGGCAGCGAATCCCACGAAAAAATTATCACCACCATACAGATGGAAGAGGAAGAATCCTTTCCCGACGGCGGCCAATCCCTGCAGACCCAATACCACATCTGCCCCGATTGCTTCAAACAGCACCTGAGCAAATGGTTCGAAAGCCACGGAAACAGCAAACCCACGGTGACCAGCTCGGTCTGGTAGCCTAGACTTGTCCCCTGTAGGGCAATGGAATGGACTTCTCCCCCTACGGCATCGGGTGTGCCAAACTGATGAGGCGTTAAGCAAATCAGTTCACAGAGGAGGAGTCCAAAATGAATATTAAACGAATTGGCGTTGATCTGGCAAAGCAGGTATTCCAGGTACATGGAGTCGATAGCCACGAGCAGGTAGTAGCCCGTAAGCGCCTCAGCCGGGAGCAAATGCATCGTTACTTCAAGGAATTACCTCCCTGCCTGATCGGCATGGAGGCTTGTGGCACTTCCCACTACTGGGCCAGGGTACTCACCGGATACGGCCACACGGTCAAATTGATCGCCTGCCAGTTCGTCAAGCCCTACGTCAAGGGCGGCAAAAATGACGCCAATGACGCCGAAGCCATCTGCGAAGCGGTAGGACGGCCAGGCATGCGCTTCGTTGCCATTAAGACAGAAGAACAGCAAGCCGCGCAGGCAGACCACCGTATCCGTAGCCGCCTGGTGCAAGTGCGCACCGCCTTGAGTAACGAGATGCGCGGCTTGCTGGCCGAGTTCGGGATCGTACTGCCGGCCGGCACAGCACAGCTACGCAAGGCATTGCCCATCCTGCTGGAAGATGAAGAGCAAAAGCTGCCGGCAAGCTTTAAGGTGCTGCTGACAGAGCTGGCAGAAGAGCTGCGCCACACTGACGAACGCGTTGGCTTGCATGATCAGCGTATCCAGGCTGCGGCCAAGAGTGATGAACGGATTCAACGGCTGCTTGCCATAGAGGGGATCGGTCCCATCACCGCCAGCGCCTTGGTCGCCGCAGTAGGCGATGCGACCCAATTTGCCAGCGGCAGGAATATGGCGGCCTGGCTAGGGCTGGTGCCCAGCCAGCACTCCAGCGGCGGCAAAGAACGTCTGGGGCACATCAGCAAACGCGGTGATACCTACCTGCGCACCTTGCTGATCCATGGCGCGCGAGCGGCATTGAATGGAGCCGCTGGCAAAGAAGACCGGCGCAATCGCTGGGCGCAAGCCCTGGCCAGCAGGCGCAACCGTAATATAGCGACGGTGGCGCTGGCCAACAAGAATGCACGGATCGCCTAGGCGGTGCTCAGCCGGCAGCAAACATACCGGCATCCCGTTCCATGAAGGGGCCGGCAGCAAAAGCAGAGTCAATCAACGATAAAAAGGAGTTAATCCACCCGCAATTGCGAAGCAGTTGAAGAGTAATGGCAAACAGGTCAGACCGGCGCTTGCATCGCCAGCCTATTGCATAGGCCCTCTGTCGAGCAGATCAAAGACAAGGCCGCTAGGGCGTTCTGGAGCAAGCGCGCAGATTCCATTATGGCCCGGGTATGACGGTACCCAATCGAGAGGCCGGATATACGCCTGCAGTTGCACCTATCGCCAGTACTTCAATTGACTTGCAATAAGGGAGGAGTCCATATATGCGTTAGCG
>JABDED010000041.1 GCA_013287275.1 Betaproteobacteria bacterium | reverse complement strand
TTCTGCGCACCTCAGGAATTTGCGGTCATCTTGAAGATGCCCTGCGCATTGCCTGTATCAAAATTCAAATCCAGCTGCTCCTTGCCGGTGGCGGCATCGACAAAACGGTCGCGCGAGATAAATTCATAAAAAGAGCCGGGCACGCTACGCTCGACTACCCCGCCTTCAGTGCGGAAGCTTCTTTGCACGCTGTCGGCCCGGAATGCGGTTTGCCTGACCCTGCCGCTGCTGGATACTTCCACCGCCGGCTTGATCGCGCGTCCCAGCTCCCTTTGCTGATCGGCAGTCTGGAGCACATCCGGCACGCGGTCGGTCGCGTGATTGAAGGCATTGCCTTCGGTGGCGATCCAGGCCATCTCTGCGGATTCCGCCAGCAAAAGCTCGTAGTCCGCCAGAGCTGGGATATCGTGCTGGCGCTCGAAGCAGGCCAGCAGCACCGGCAGTAATTCAGCCGCCTGCTGCATGTCCAAGCTGCCGTCGCGCTCCAGTTCATTCAGCAGCGTAAATGCCGCCGGCGTCAATGGATCGGCCGAATTGCCAAGTACACGGCTCACCGCCTCCTGAAAGCCGCGGCTGAAGCGCTCGGGGTGCAATTCGCTGACAAAGAATTGCGAAATATTTTCAGCATCGTCAATATGCGCATAGGAACGGCCGGTCATTTTCAGTTTATCCAGCGGATAGTTGCCGTTCAGCCTGTAGCCCAGCGGCTTCAGTATCCGGGTCAGCGCAGTCTCGCCCGGCGGCAACGCGCCTATGCCGAACCAGCGCACGGTGCGCAACGCGCCATGGTCCAGGAAGACCTTGCCGTTGTGCTCGGCCACGTCCAGCGTATACGCCTTGCCGGTCGGCACCCGCTGCAAAATGCCGTCAAACAACAGCATGTTCAGCACTTGCGCCAGTTCTGAACGCGATACCTTGCCCTCCTCCCACATCCTGAATTTGGCGGATATATGCAATAAATTCACTAATTCTGCAGTTTTAGCACTACCAACCTGGGTATTCAACAGGGCATGGATGTTGGAATTCATGGGTATTTTAACTTTTTTCAATATATTGCGATATTTCCAGCTGGGATAGGCTGAAGGCTTGCGTGTGATTGTGTATCATCGCCGTTTTCCTGGCAAACGATATAAAATCACTACTTAGTGAGTTTTTTGCACCAACTAGGGTCTATTAACAATCATGCGAAAAAAAATCCCCAGCCTGAACGCGTTGACCATCTTTGAAGCTGCGGCCCGGCAGCAAAGCTTTACCCGTGCAGCCGAAGAACTGGCGCTGACCCAAGGTGCGGTATGCCGCCAGATTGCTGGACTGGAAAGCTATCTGGGCCTGCCTCTGTTTGCCCGCATCAAGAAGCGCGTGGTATTGACGGCGGCTGGGCGGCAATATGCGGAGCGCATACGCGTGCATATAGACAGGATAGAAAGGGATACGCTGGAGCTGATGGCGCAGCAGGATGGCGGCGGCGTGCTGGAGCTGGCCGTCGTGCCCACCTTCGCGACGCAGTGGCTGATTCCGCGCCTGGCGGAATTCAACCGGCAAAGACCGGATATCACAGTCAACCTGCATACGCGGACCGACGCCTTCCTGTTCTCTGAATCCAGCTTCCACGCTGCGATCCACTCCGGCCATACGGCCTGGCCCGGAACTTCCGGCGACTTCCTGATCAGCGAAGGCGACACGATGCCGGTCTGCAGCCCTGCACTGCTGGAACGCATAGCCGGACAATCCGGAGCCAGGCGCAAGGCCGCGCGCGACATCGGCATGAAAGATGTCGCCAGCCTGCCGCTACTGCACCTGACTACCAGGCTGAATGACTGGCGCAGCTGGTTCGAATTGCACGACTACCGCAACGATGTGCCCGCCGTAAAAGGCGCGCGCTATGAATTATTCACGATGCTGGTCAGTGCCGCCGTTGCCGGCCTGGGCATAGCGCTGGTTCCTCGTTTCATGGTGCAGGCCGAACTGGATGCGGGCACACTGGTGGTGCCGCTGGAGCTCAGCCTGTCCGGCACTACCGGATACTATCTGGTTTATCCTGAAGAGCATGCCGGCCTGGCTCCGTTGACGGCATTCAGGGAGTGGCTGCTGAAGCTTGCACACCGGGCTTGAGTTGGTCAGCCTCACTTGTGCACAGTAGTCAGCTTGCAGATGGCTGCCTCTTGTCACCGACGCCTGCCAGCAAGGCCAGCCCGCTGAGCACCAGCAAACCCGTCAACAGGTACAAGGCGCCATCCATGCTGCCGGTATGCGTCTTGATCTGCCCTATGACCCACGGGCTGACGATGCCGCTGGTAATGCCGACGCTGCTGATCAGGGCGATGCCGCCGGCGGCCGCATTGCCCGACAGATAGCTGGGCGGCACAGCCCAGAAAATCGGCAAGGCGGCGAAAATCAATACCGCAGCCAGCGACAATATCGCCAGCATCGCCACCAGGCTGGGCAGGTGCAGAGTCAGCATCAGCATCGCAATGGCGCCGCCTATCGTGCAAAAGGCAAAATGCCGCCGCCGCTCCGCCCTGCGGTCTGAACGGCGGGCAATCAGGATCACCCCTACCGCGCCTATCGCATTCGGGATTGCCGTGTACAGGCTGACCAGCACTACGTCCTTGACGCCGAAATCCCTGATCATCAGCGGCATCCAGAAATTCAAGGTCAGCGACGCACAGGTCAGCGCAAAATAGATGAAGGCAAATAAATACACTTTGGGATTGCGCAAGGCTGCCGCAAAGGAATGGTTGGCATGCGCCTTTTTGTCTTGCGTTTCGCCATCCAGCCTGGCTAGCAATTGCGATTTTTCTTGCGTGCTCAGCCATTTCGCTTCTGCCGGCTTGTTGTCCAGGTAAAAATGCGCGGCCACGGCCAGGACGATCGCTGGGGCGCCTTCAATGGCGAACATCCACTGCCAGCCGAACATGCCGGCGACACCGGCCATGTCGCGCATGATCCAGCCGGAGATCAGGCCGCCCAGCACACCCGCTATCGCCACCCCGGCAAAGAAGATGGACATCACTGCCGCGCGCCGCGTGGCCGGGTACCAGTAGGTCAGGTACAGGACGATGCCGGGGAAGAAGCCGGCCTCGAACACGCCCAGCATGAAGCGCAGCACATAAAACTGGGATGGGGTGGATACCAGCATCATGCCTACCGATGCAATGCCCCACAAGGACATGATGCGTACGAAGGTCTTGCGCGCACCGTACTTGGCCAGCAGCAGGTTGCTGGGCACTTCGCAGACGACATAGCCTATGTAAAACACGGCGGCGCCGAAGCCATACATCGCGTCGCTGAAACCCAGGTCATGCTTCATCTGCAATTGTGCAAACCCGATATTGATGCGGTCCAGGAAAGACACGACGTAGCAAAGAAACAGGAAGGGAATGATGCGCAACGATATCTTGCGGAATAACAGGTCGTCGCCCCCGGCTTCGCCGGCCTGAGCGGTGCTGCCGATATGCTTGCCGTCGGGTGCTGCGATGGATGTGCTGCCCATGTTTGTCTCACTCCAAAATGACACGCTGACGAAACCATTCCATCAGCAAAATTGGCGGCATCTGGCGTGCCTTGCGGGAATCAGAAGAAAGCTCCCCTGGCGCTTATCCTCGGATAGCGCTCTTGATGTATGTTTGATTTTTTGCAGGCTGGCTCGCGGCAGCGACTGCCCGGCGGCGATGCAGCCCTAGCCGGAACGGCTTTGGCTCAGCCCGCTTGCCGCCCGGGCGTAGTCCATTGCTTCACGCAGGGTGTCGTAGTCACCGATATGGTTGGCCAGCAGCAGGATCAGTTGCGCATTGACTGCCTGGCTCTGGGCCTCGTCCAAACCCTGGTGCATCTCTATCAGCGCCTCGTAAAAATCGTCAGGCCGCGTCAGGTTGGCTTGCGTATTCAATCCCATTGTCATCCCCTTCTCATCCTCTAATATGCGCTTGCAGGCATGCCAAGCGCGCGGCTCAGCGCAGCCTGCAAACTTGTTCGATCCAGCTTGCGCCAGCGCGCCGCCACGTGCTGATCCGGCCGGATCAGGTAGCAGCAGCCCGCTTGCGCATCGTAGCGCCGGGCGGCGACTCCCTCTGCATCATGCAAAATCCTTACTCCAGCGTAAGATGACGGGGCTTCCGCCGGCGCCGCGCCATCGGCCACAACGATCAGCTTCACCGGCACCGGCGCCGCTGCGATAGCCTGCAGGGCCTGGGCTACAGACGTATTCAGATCCATTGCATCGCAAAATAGCAAGGCGCAAAATTCCTGGCCCAGTTCTGGCAAGAGCCAGGTTTGTACTGCGCCGGCATAAACCGGCGCGTCCGCACATGAGGCGCCCGGCAGCATCTGTCCCGAAAAAACATCCTGGTCCTGGCGGTTCAATGCCGAGCCGTGCAGCACTGCCGGTACAGACAGGCGGCCGCTATTCACCAGTTGCCGCGCAAACGGATGCTGCGCGGCCAGCCGCAATACCGCGTCGCGAAACACACGGCTGACGGGGCTCTTGGGGGTAATGAAGTCGGTGGAACGGGTGGAATTGCGGATGTTTTCATCGGCGGCGTATTCACGCTCTTGCGCGTAGCTGTCCAGCAAAGCCTCCGGCGCCTGGCTCTTCAGCACAGCCGCCAGCTTCCATGCCAGGTTTTCCGCATCCTGTATGCCGCTATTCGCGCCGCGCGCGCCGAAAGGCGAGACCCCGTGCGCGGAATCGCCGGCAAACAGTACGCTGCCATGGCGGAATTTGTCCATGCGCAGGCAAGAGAAGGTATACACGCTGACCCACTCCAGTTGAAACCTGGCGTCCTTGCCGAGCAGCGCCTGCACCCTGGGCATCACACGCTCCGGCATTTTTTCCAGTACCGGGTCGGCATCCCAGCCCAGCTGGAAATCGATGCGCCAGACGTTGTCCGGCTGCCGGTGCAGCAAGACCGACTGGTTGGGGTGGAATGGCGGATCGAACCAGAACCAGCGCTCGGTCGGGAACTCGGCTTCCATCTTGACATCGGCGATCAGGAAACGGTCCTTGAAGATGCGGCCCTTGCTGTCCAGTCCCATCAGGCCGCGGACAGGGCTGCGCGAGCCATCGGCCGCCACCACATAGCGCCCCTTCAACGTATAAGGGCCGTCCGGCGTGTCTATCGTCAGGCTAACGCCTTCGCTGCCCTGCTGCAGGCCGACGACCCTGTTCTTCCAGCGTATTTCCAGGTTTGGTAGCTCGCGCGCCCGATCCAGCAAAAAACCTTCTACATAGTATTGCTGCAGATTGATGAAAGCCGGCCTTTGATGCCCGCTCTCCGGCAGCAGGTCAAAGCTGTACACCATCTGCTCTTGCAGGAATACCTTGCCGACATTCCAGCGCACTCCCTTGTCGACCATGCGCTGGCCGCAGCCGAGGCGGTCAAAAATATCCAGAGACCGCTTGGAAAAACAAATCGCCCGCGAACCACTGGACAGGGTGCAATCATCGTCGACCAGCACAACCCTGATGCCTTGCTGCGCTAGGTCGATCGCCGTCGCCAGGCCCACCGGCCCGGCGCCGACCACGATCACCGGATGCGTGACGGCAGTATAGTCGGCCTGCTGCTCCGGGTAGCGCCGGTACTCAAAGCTCAGAGATTGATAATCTGTGCCCATGTTTTTGTCTCCTCCAACTACTTTGGCTTTGCAAATTGCTGATTGCTTTTTTAAATTCAGTCTTGCAAAGCCGCCCACATTTCCTGGTCGCGCTGGGCAGTCCAGATGCGCGGGTGCCGGATGCCACTCGCCTCGTCATAGGCGCGCGATACGTCAAAAGGCAGACAGTGCTCGTAGATGAAAACCTGGCCAAACCTGGGATCCATGGCCTTGCGGGTATGCGCCATTGCACCCTTCAGGTCCAGCTTTAACGCTACCGCTTCGCGTCCCTGTTGCAATAAGGTGGTGACAAAATCCCTGGTGTAATCCAGCCCCTGGTTTACTTCGGCGGGGTTCAGCAATGCCGGGCCGCGGCCGGGCACCAGTTTGTCTGCGTCCAATGCGCGCAGGGCTTCCAGCGTCGCCGGCCATTGCTCCAGCTGGGCATCGCCGCAATAGCAGGCTGCGTCATATTCCACCAGGTCGCCGGAGAACAGCACTTTTTGCGAAGGTATCCATACTACGGTATCGCCCTTGGTGTGGCCGGAACCCAGATGCATGATCTTCACTTCCAGCTTGCCCAGGAATAAGGTGATTTCCTTTTCAAACACCAGGCTGGGCCATGTCAGGCCCGGCACGGTTTCCACTCCGGCAAACAGGCGCGGGAAACGCTCTATCTCGGATTTCATGTCCGCTTCGCCGCGCTCGACGATCATTTCGTAGGTGCCGCGGCTGGCGATGACCTGCTGCGCGCCTTCTTCAAAGTAAGCGGAAGCGCCCAGCACGCGCACTGCGTGGTAGTGGGACAGCACCACATGCTTGATCGGTTTGTCGGTGACCGAACGTATGCGCGCGATCAGGTCTTGCGCCATGGCTGGGGTGGCGGTGGTATCGACGATTAGCACGCTGTCGTCGCCTATGATGACGCCGGAATTGGGATCGCCTTCGGCCGTATAGGCCCAGGCGTTTTCGGATAGCTGTATGAAGCTGATTTTTTTCTGTTCCAGATCTGCCTGGGATGCAAATGCCTTGGCCATGCGGTTCTCCTGATGTGCAGAGGCATAGTTGCCCCTGGTGATTTTTATCGATGCGGCGCCCGATACGATGAACACATCATAAACCGTCGTTTTTATATTTGTCAATGACAAATTAATTTGACTATGTATAATTTAAGAAAAATACCGCGAAGCATGAACTCCCCTCTTGTCTATCCCTTATTATGTCGTTTTATACAAGTAATCATTAAGCCAGCCGCCTGTGAGCAAATCCCCCATTCCCGAAACTCCGCCGGACATTGGCAAAGATAAGCCGCAGCGCGGCATCCAGAGCGTGGAAGTCAGCGGCCGGTTGCTGCAAGCGCTAGCCCATGCGCGCCAGCCGCTGGCTTTGAGCGAGTTAGCGGCCAGTGCCGAGTTGATGCCGGCCCAGGCCTTCACTTACCTGGTCAGCCTGATCAAACTAGGCTTAATCAAACGCAACCCATTGTCCGGAAGCTACGAACCCGGCCCCTTGTCCTTGCGCCTTGGCTTGTTGCATCTGGAGCATCAGGCGGCGTATCGCATCGCTGTGCCGTATGCAGGAAAACTGGCGGAAGACCTGGGGCATAGCGTGGCGATCTGCACCCCAGGGCCGCAAGGGCCGACTATCGTCAGCTATCAGCACGGCGGCTTTCCCTTGCATGTGAACCTGCACATAGGCACAGTGATGTCGCTGCCATTGACATCCACCGGGCGCGTATTTTGCGCCTACCTGGACCAGGCAAAATTGCAAGACATGCTGGAGCAGCAAGCCGACAATAGCGGCACCCATCCTGCATCCTTGCATCTGGGCCAGATTGAGGACGAAGCATTCCAGCAAAATTTGGCGGCGATACGCGGGCGCGGCATGGAGCGCGGCATCAATGTTCCCAGCCCCGGCATCAGCAGCCTGAGCGCGCCCGTCATGGATGGCGCAGCGCAACTCTGCCTGACGCTGACCGTGATCGCGTCATCAGGCGACATCGATGTCAGCTGGAACGGACCGGGCGCAGCCGCCTTGCGTGAGGCAGCGCAGGCGATCAGCCGAAAACTCGCCGCAACCCCAGGAGCGGGAGCATGAGCAAGGAAGCCGGCAAACCTGCCGTTGCCGCTGAAGGCAAGCAACAGCGTGGGATACAGTCGCTGGACATTAGCGGCGTGCTATTGAATGCATTGATTTCAGCCGCGCGCCCCTTGTCGCTGAAAGACCTGGCCAGTGCTGCCGGAATGCCCACCGCCAAAGCCTTTCCGCATCTGGTGAGTTTGCTGAAGACGGGTATGCTGAGCCGCGATGCGGACGGCTGCTTTGGGCCCGGCCCCCTGAGCCTGCAACTAGGCCTGATAGCCTTGCAAAGACTGTCGCCAACCCGCGAAGTTGAACAGGAAATCCTGCACATCGCCGGCGCCACCGGCATGAGTGTAGCGATGGCGGTGCTAGGGCCGCTTGGCCCTACGGTGCTCAGGCTGGAAGAATCGGCCAGGCCGCAGCATATCAGCCTGCGCTTGGGGACTGTCATGTCGCTGGTGAATACGGCGATAGGCAGGGTGTTCGCAGCATACCTGCCGAACGATGTGCTGGATGATCTGCTGGCACAGGACGGCATACGCATGGCAGGATCGGCGGTCGGTAGCGGCAGGGCTGGCCAGAACGGCAGCGAGTATCGGCTGCGCCTGCAGCAGATCGCGGCTGCGGGCATGGACAGCGCCCTGGATACTCCGGTGCCCGGCATCCATACGCTGGCGGCGCCGGTGTTCGACCATACCGGCACTATCAGCCTGGTGATTGCGCTGATAGGCGCAGCAGGAAGTTTTGATACCAATCACGCGGGAGACACGGCGCGCAGTCTGCAGCAAGCTGTGGCAGGATTATCGCGGCGGCTCGGCTATGCCGGTTCGCCGCCTGTTCAACCTATGGAGCCAGAATAACATGGGCGTCAGCACCGAATTCCAGTCCTATATCAGGGAAAAATTTGAAATCCTTGGCGATGTGACTTTTTCCCGTTTTTTTGGCGGAATCAGCGTCTCTTATAATGATGTGCAATTCGCCATGGCAATGGGCAACACGCTGTATTTCTGTGTCGATGACAACAGCCGTGCGGAATATACGGAAATCGGCATGCAGCCGTTTTCGTATGCGAGCAAAAAAGGCACTGTGCTCGTCAAGAAATATTATTCCATCCCCGAAGAAGTGCTGGATAATCCGCAAAATCTAAGGGAATGGGCGCAAGTCGCAATCAAGGCCGCCCACGCAACGTCCAAAAAGAAATCCGCTCGCTGAATCAGGAAACGCGGGTGCTGGCCTTGGTCAGGTAGAACCATTCTTCTCCCGCCTGCGCATTGGCATCCGGGAAGATGATGCGGCCGTCGATCTCGGCGATAACCGGCGTGCCGTCACGGCGTGTACCTATCAGCTCGCCTTTTCTTAGTTCGTCAAAACTGGACCAGGGTCGGCTGAAGCTGTCATCCCTGTGGGCCTTATCCACCACATCGTAGATGCGCAGCCCCTCCATATTCCTGACCGGCTCGGGATCGCCGCCGGCGATCAGGCCCAGATGGGCCAGCGTGTTGATGATCGCGCGGTAGGCGATTTCGGGGGCACGCGGGTCCTGGTGCTGGCCGCATTCCAGCGTCATCGCATAACCGCCGACCGAACGCATGTACTCCGTCGTGCCCACGCCGAACAGCGGATCGGCGTTCAACAACTGCACTGGATCAGCCTTGCCGTCCAGCGTAGCGAGATACTGCCGCCGCTTTTCCACGCCGCGCGCATAGGTGCTCAGCCAACCATCGACGACGCGGTTCACGCCCAGGCGCAAGGCCATCGCTTTTTCTTGCGCGGCAAACTTGAAAGGCTCTATGGCGCCATCGTTGTTTTCTGGGCCCACCATTACAAAGGCTCCGCCTTCACCGCGGAAGGAATGCAGGTCCAGCAAGACCTCATGCCGCGCCATCAGCGGGCACAGCCAGTTGGCGACGTGGTCCTCGAATTCTTTAGGTTCAGCGGTCGGCTGCAGCTTGCGGTTCAGATTACGCTCGCCGCTGCGCTCGCCGCGCTGATAGGCGAGCGGATTGGTGACGGGTACAAAGGTGACGGCGCCGGCGATCAGTTGCAGGCTGCCTGCATCCATCTCTTCCATGACCCGACGTATGGCCTTGGTGCCGCACGTCTCATTACCGTGTACGGCGCCGGTGACAAGCAGGCGCGGGCCGGCATTCGGCGATGCGTAGGAAGCACTCTTAAAATGAAGTGATGGCAATTCTGAGGGAGAAGACATATCGCTACCTTGAAGCTTACTAATCAATTTCAAAAACTGTAAAAACCCGCCTGACTTTAATTAGAGGCGTTCGGTTCAGGGTTCATTTTTCTTGCGGCCGAAATCCGGATCCACCCGGATCAGCGCAGTAATACCCAGGCTGGGGATCGCAGCAATGCAGATCCATACGAAAAAATGGGCGTATCCCAGTTGCGCCTGTATCCAGCCGCTGAACATGCCGGGCAACATCATTCCCAGCGCCATGAAGCCGGTGCAGATGGCATAGTGCGCAGTTTTATGCTCACCGTCCGCCACCATGATCATATACATGATAAACGCTGTAAAACCAAAACCATAGCCCAATTGCTCTATGGCCACCGCGGTAGCCACGACAAAGATGTTGTCGGGTTGAGCGAAGGCTAGATATACATAGGCCAGGTGCGGCACATTGATGGCCAGCGCCATGGGCCACAGCCAGCGTTTCAGGCCGTGCCTGGATACCAGGTAGCCGCTGAGCAGGCCGCCGACGGTCAGCGCCAGCATGCCTATCGTGCCATATACCACACCGACCGACTGGGTGGACAGGCCCAAGCCGCCCTTGTCCATACTATCCAGCAGGAAAGGCGGCGCCATCTTGACCAATTGCGATTCGCCAAACCGGTATAGCAGCAGGAAGCACAACGTCAGGCCCACGTTTTTCTTTTGCAGGAACTTGGCGAAGATGGAGAAAAAAGTTTTAACGGCATGGCCCGGCTCTCCCCTTGGCCGATCGCTATCCGGGCGCGGTAACACCAGCTTATGATAGATGAACAGCGAAATGAACATCGCCGACAGCACAAAAAACACGATGGACCAGGCAAACGCCGGCTTGCCCGTCATATCCGTCAAACTGCCGGCCAGATAGACCAGCGCGCCCTGCCCGGTGATCATCGACATGCGGAAGAACATGCTGCGTATGCCGACAAAGGCCGCCTGCTGATGCTGTTCCAGTGCCAGCATGTAAAAACCGTCGGAGCTGATATCGTGCGTGGCGGCACTAAAGGCCAGCAGCCAGAAGCCGGCCAAAGTCAGCTGAAAATAATTCGGCATCGGTATCGTCAGCGCCACCAGTGCAAACAACACGCCGATCAGCAGCTCCAGCGCAATGATCCACTGCCGCTTGGTCTTGAACATATCAACAAACGGAGACCACAGAGGCTTGATCACGAACGGCAGGTACAGCCAGCTT
Source organism: Betaproteobacteria bacterium (assembly GCA_013287275.1). Lineage (GTDB taxonomy): Bacteria > Pseudomonadota > Gammaproteobacteria > Burkholderiales > Burkholderiaceae_D > Undibacterium. The sequence goes on along the minus strand of JABDED010000041.1, from coordinate 11,420 downwards.
GTGTAGAGGGCGATGTCGGAATTGGATACGCCCATTTTTTTGTACATGATGACCGACATTGTCATCACGATCACATAAGGTATCCCCTGACTGAAATACAGCGACGGAATCCAGCGCCAAAGCTTGTTCAATTCTGCTGCAGGTTTGTTCATGCTCGGGTTTTGGATGTTCGTTGGGTTGATTATTTATCATCCCAGCAAAACCTGGGCGGGGCGAGTGAAATTTTGCCACGGACACATATAAAAAAGTTATAGTCCGACGCACTTCGAGTGACAAGTTTGAAAAAAGTTCGCGCCCTGATAGCTATTCCTGCGCTCTTTTGTGAATTAACCCAATGAAGGTATTCCAAAAAGTCATACCTTCGCCCCAACTTTTCATTGGCAGACAATCAACCCGAATCATATGATAAAAACCGTCGCACCCAGCCGGCAATGTCTGCGTTCCTTGCGGGCGTTACCGCCATCACCGATGAAAAACAAGAAATGACATCAGTCTCAACTCTCCACCCAAGCATCTCAGCCATTGCCAAAGCCAATAGCAAACTAGGCCTGGGCATTGATGCGGGAGGTACGCAAACCCGCTGGGCATTGGCAAATGATGCAGGCCAGATCATCGCAGACGGCTTTGTGAATGGCTTCACTGCATTGCAAGCCGGCACTCTGGCCGGACGTCTGGGGCTAAGCGAAGTACTTCAGGAACTGGCAAATGCAGTGAGCAAATATGGCACGCCGGCCAAGGTGCGTGCGGGGTTGACGGGTTATGGCGGGCAGGCGGAGACCGCCGATGAACTGCGCAAATTGCTGGCGCAACCCTGGAACCTGTTACCGCAGGACATCGTGCTAAGCAACGACATAGAACTGGCTTACCAGGATAATTTTTTTCCTGGCGAAGGTTATCTGGTGTATTCAGGCACCGGTTCGATCGCTGCATATATTGATATTGAAGGCAATTTTCACCGTGCGGGAGGGCATGGCGGAGTGCTGGATGACGCCGGCGGCGGCTTCTGGATCGCCCGTGAAGCTTTGCGGCATATATGGCGGCAAGAGGACGAAACCCCCGGCAGCTGGCACAAATCCACGATGGCGCAAAAGGTATTTGAATATGTAGGCGGAACCGACTGGTCTTCATCGCGTGAATTTATCTATAGCGGAACCCGTGGGCAAGTCGGCATGCTGGCGCTGGCAGTGGCCGCCGCGGCCGATACTGACAAGGTCGCCTACGGCATTTTGAAGGACGCCGGGCGCGAACTGGCCAGGCTTGCCATTGCCTTATGCGGGCGCTACGGCATCAGACCTGTGGTACTGGCCGGGCGTGTGCAGGAACTGCATCCTGTGATTGCCCAAACCATGCACGCCGCCCTGCCGGCTGACTACAGCCTGCGGCAAAGCAGCAGCCAGCCGCATTTTGCGGCGGCCCGGATAGCATCCGACTTCGGCAAGCAAAAGACCTGAGTGCCTGCTGTGTCTTTTTTCATTATCAAGCATAATCCTGCAAACATTCCTGCAATGAAAAAATTTTTTACCCTGATTGCCATGACCACCCTTCTTACAGGCTGCGCCAGTACATTGAATATAGACAGGACCTATTCCGGAAAATTGCAGGATAGCCGCGCACGCTTTCTGGTGATCCATTACACGGTATCCAACCTGCAGCGCTCGATAGAACTGCTGACCGGCGACCAGGTCAGCGTGCACTATCTGGTCACCGACGAAGCACAGCCGCGCATCTACGGCATGGTGGATGAAAACAAGCGTGCCTGGCATGCCGGCAAGAGCGAGTGGAAAGACTACAAGAGCCTGGGTGCCAGTTCGATCGGCATAGAAATCGTCAACCCGGGTTATACCGATACGGCGCAGGGCCGCGTGTATGCGCCGTTCCCGCAAAAACAGATGGATGTGTTGCTGCCGCTGATCAAGGACATCGTCGCCCGCAACCAGATCGCCCCCGAAAACATCCTGGGCCACAGCGATATTGCCCCGCAGCGCAAGCAGGATCCCGGCCCCATGTTCCCATGGAAGCAACTGGCCGACGCCGGCCTGATCATCTGGCCGGATGCGGAGCAGGTGAAGCTAAAACAGGCTGGCTTTGAAGGCCATCTTCCTGACATTGCATGGTTTCAGAAAAAATTGCACGTACACGGCTTTGCCGTCCCGCAAACCGGGGAACTGGACGCGGCCACACAAAACGTGATCAGCGTTTTCCAGATGAAATACCGGCCCGCCAACATTGATGGCAAGCCGGATGCAGAGACTGCGGCGATACTTGAAGTATTGACGACGGCGCCCTCAACAATAGGAACGCCATTTCTTGAGCAAACGGCTCAAGCCCAAAAATAGGACTATACGATGAAGCTACTGCGAATGAAATCATGGCTGGTACTGGCAGTTGCCATGGCCGTATTGAGCGGCTGCGCCGCCGGCCTGCGGCTGGATACCAGCAAGACTGCCGTCAGCCAGGAAAGCCGCGTCAAGTTCCTGATCATCCATTACACCGCGCTCGATATGCCGACCTCGCTGCGCGTGCTGACCCAACAGGAAGTCAGTGCCCATTACCTGGTGGGCGACGATAATCCGACTACCGTCTACCGGCTGGTCGATGAAAGCCAGACTGCGTACCAGGCGGGCCTTAGCGACTGGAAAGGCTTCAGCCGCCTGAACCCCAGCTCCATCGGCATAGAGATTGTGAACCTGGGTTATCAGGATGGTCCGAATGGCCGCACTTATCAGCCCTTCCCGCAGTACCAGATAGACCGGCTGATCCCCTTGATCAGGGACATCGTCGCGCGGCATAAAATCAAACCGGAAAACATCCTGGGCCACCAGGAAATCGCGCCGCAGCGCAAGCCTGATCCTGGCCCGCTGTTCCCATGGAAGCAACTGGCGGATGCGGGTTTGATCCCATGGCCCGACGCGAATCAGGTCGCTGCCTTGCAAGCCGGATATGAACAGCAATTGCCGGATATCGCCTGGTTCCAGAAAAAACTGGCGCAGCACGGCTATGCAACGCCGCAAACCGGCATACTGGATGATGCAACCCGCAATGTGTTGATCGCTTTCCAGGCCCGCCACCGTCCAGCCAAATTTGATGGCACCCCGGATGCTGAATCTGCCGCCATCCTGGAAGTGTTGACCACCACCGCAAAAACCATCGGCAAACAATAATGAATCCTGCACTTGAACAATTGGGCATAACACCAGGCCTGCTGGATGCACGCGGCTTTATCGCCCAGCACGAGGCGCAGCATTTGCAGCTAGCGGAGACCGGCGAGGATGGCCGCGAATATTTATTGACGCCGGCGACCTCGGCCGCCTGGCACAGCATGAAAATCGCGGCACAACGGGATGGCATCACGCTGGTAATGGTGTCGGCGTTCCGCAGTGTGCAGAGGCAGGTGGAAATAGTGCAGGCCAAACTGGATGAGGGCCGGCAAATTGCAGACATCCTGACCGTCGTTGCGCCGCCCGGCTACAGCGAACACCATACCGGCCGTGCGATAGATATAGGCAGCGACGACGATACGCCAGAGCTGGAGGTAGCGTTTGAAACCACTGCGGCATTTGCATGGCTGACGCAGCATGCAAACACCTTTGGGTTCACCATGTCTTACCCTAAGGGAAATTCATCAGGCTATCAATATGAGCCCTGGCATTGGTGTTTTGCGGGCTAGCGCTTCGCGCATCTTAAGTTGTTCCAGCAAGGAAGCAGCTAATTACAGCGGGAACTTGCGCACCACCGCAGTCACCACGCCCCAAATCTGCGGATCGTCGGCTTTCTTGCAAATCACGGAATCCACATCCGGGTGCTCCGATTTCAGTACCAGCATGCCGTGCGAACTGTACAGGCGCATCAATACATACTCATTATCGAGAATGGCGACTACCATCTGGCCATTTTCTGCATGCAGGGAACGGTCAACCAGCAGTTTGTCCCCCTCACAAATCCCCGAACTGGACCAGCTATCATCCTCGACATCAAAAAAGAAAGACGCCCCTTTATTGGGAACGACATAGCTGTTCAGGTCCAGCGTGGTTTCGGCATAGCCGGATACCAGCGGCGAGAAATCCGGCGGTAGATTGCGGCTCAATTCCGGCAAGCGGCATAAGGGCGAATCCGGATCCGGAGCAACCGGAAACTGATTAAGTGTTTTGCTCCTGGCCTGGGATGGAATAAAAGCTCGGGCTATTGGCAGATTAATCATGTTTGCACCTCGTTTTACTGTATTTATATACAGTATACCGTAAACTTCGACGCACTCAAGCTATGCCCCATTTTTTATCGACAGAGGCTAAATCGGCGTTTTTGAGATTTGCCTGCAGGAAATCAAAAATGGAGGTAAGCTATTGAAATATATGAGAGTTTTATTTATTTTTCAGCAATAGCACTTACTCAAGAGAACGGAATCAGCGTGTCTATCCCAGCACTTAGTAGCGGCCTATCCGGCTTGCAAGCCTTCCAGCGCGGCCTGGATACCTCGGCCAATAATATTGCCAATTCCCAGACCAACGGCTACAAGCCGCAACAGGCATCCTTCAAGGAAGGTGCAAACGGCGGCGTTTCCACGGTAATCAACGGCAACGGCAGCAACGGAAGCTCTGCGACATCGACGGAAGCCAGCGGCACCGACCTGGCGACCGAAACAGTGAACTCGCTGGTGTATAAAGCAGGATTTGAGGCTTCCGCCAAGGTAGTCAAAATCGCCGATCAGACCCTGGGAACACTCATCGATATCACAGCCTGAATCAGAGCGATTGCCCCGGCTTTTGATTACCCCGGCTTTTATTTGGTATCGCCAGGGTACATGCCGTTCAAGCGGATGAATTGCTGCGTTGCGCGGCAAGTTGCCACTACGGTATCCGCCTCCTGCATCAGGTCTTGAAGATTTCTTTCAATCTCTGCAGGAAGTGCAACGGTGGCGGCAGCGGCTGCATCGCTTCCGGCGGCGCCTGTGGTTTTGGCGGCAGCGGCAGGGCCGCCACAGACACTGGCAGGGATGCGCAGGCTTGAAGCACCACGGCGGCTATCATAAGCAATATGGATCTGGCCAAGCTCATTGTTCACGTCCTTTTTGATGCGCTGCTGATCCAGCGCCTGTTGTTCTGCAATCCGTTCATTATTTTTTACCCGTGACAACAGGGCCGACTTTTCAGCTTCTGCACGCTCCCGGCTCTCTTTATCCCATTTCGCCTGCACTTCCGCCCGTCCCTGTAGTTGACCTCGCCTTTGCAAGCCCCACAAGCCGGAGACCAGTAAGCCTGCCAACACAAGAACCGCAATCAATCTGGCATACAGGCTCATCATGGCGTCCTTAAACAGAGTTCTTTTTCAGCGGCGCGCCGCTTGACCAGGCCAGGCAAGATTTTTCCTCCGGCATAGACCCAGCGCGGCAACTCGTCGCAGGCGCCTGCGTAATGGCCTGCATTCAACTTACGCGCCATGGATGAACCGCAGAAATTGCCGCCCCCCGCGTTGAACGTGAAAGAAGCAAAGGCAGCGCGCTGATTTGGATTCAAAGGCACCAGTACGCAAGCCCGCATCTCGGCATCCGCCTTGAGCAGATCCCTGGCCAGCATGTCATCGCATTGATCCAGAGTTGCGGTTTGCCCCAGTTGGACGCCGTCGGTATGCCCGCGACAGATGGTAGGGATGCTGACCGGATCCAGATAGGCCTGCTGACGCGTTCCTTCAAAGAAAATCACCAGCGGCACGGCAAGACCGAGTCCCGCTGCCGCCAGTTTTTGTTTCAGGTCCAGATTCATTGTTGCCTCCGCTTTTCCTTGCGCTTCCTGAGTCTGTCTTTCAGCAGAAAGAATATCTGCAGGCCGACATAGACCAGGGTAGCGATTGCAACCCAGTCATTCAGCGTCAAACCGAATAGCATTGAAGCACTCGTCAACAGTGCGGGAGGCGCCGCTTTAGCGGCGGCGCTAGAGACAGATTCGTCTTGCATAATGCCCTCTATAAAATGAAAAAAGCCGCACTAGGGCGGCTTGTGTTGTTGCAGTGGGTATGTATGGGGATTACACCACCAGGCTTATATTTAAGCTCGGGGGAATATCAGATGCCATATGGCTGGCATAGTCCTCAACGTCGGAGAAAATGGAGTCCGAATCACATTCCCGCGGGAATGCCCGTTCTACCATCCAGCTTGGTGATTTTCCAAAGAGTTATCTGCCGTCATCATCGGTAGCGCGCCGACAATAACGTCATTGACAATGATCAGACAGCCGGCAAAAGACTGCAGCGGATCAATATCTTCACCTTCCCCATCGCCGGCAATCCTGTTGGTGTATTTCCTCAGCAGCTGAAAAGACTCAGGCTCCACTTCCCCATGATATTCCCAGATTTGATACAAATCGTCCCGAGCCTGGCTTTTGTCGATCTTGTTGTCATTCACATCGACGAGCAGCGGCTTTTGTTTCAACACCTTGCGTATCGCATCAGGATCGTAACCCGGGCGCTTGGCCAGTGCACGTAATTCTTTCCTGGTAATTTCCTTGCATTCGTATATCCCCTTTCCTCGCTGGATGTCGTCGGAACAGGAAGGATCGGGATACAAGCTGCGGATGTCAACCGCTCTGGATGCCGGAGCGAATTTTTCAGTGATGCTCATCACTGCATTGACGACAGCCATGCCGCCGATTTGCTGATTCGCCGACATCCAGTTGCGCTCTTCAATGCGAACCACAAACGGCCCCTTCATTACTCCGGTACCTAGCTTTGCGGCAGAAAATATCAATTTCCTGCACTCGCCGTTATATTGCGACTCAGTCAGTTGATCGTCGATTTCCCTTTCCATTGCCTTGCAAGCCAACTGTGCAGTGTTTTGCGCGGAAGCGGCAAGCTCCGCCATCGTTCCCAGATGATATCCCTGCACATCCTGCACTGCACGTCCATCGGTCAAGGCTTTGGATACTGCAGGGTTGGGGGTGGGCCTTATACCCCAGTTTTTATCGTCCACGGGCAGCAGGATTTCACACATGCGCGCCACCTGGTTGTCCACTGCGGGCGCAACGATATTAATGCGAACGCGCGACCTGTTGCCGGCCGGCCGCGATCGCGATGCGGGGCCGTTGCGCAAAGAATCTTCCAGCCCCATGCCGCCGTCTTCAGAAACATCCTCCCCGTCATACAGAGCCTCTGCCTTGCGCCAGTCGGTTTCTATGCCGGATTGCGCCCGAGCCCTGACCCATTCATCCCGTTCGCTGGAAATTTCCTGATAAAGGCTGCTCAACAACTGCTCTTGCAGGATGGCGGCATCGTCCTCACTCAATTCATATGTTTGCGCCATCATTTGATTTTGCGAAAGGTCCGCCATTGCAGGCATTGCGGATGAGGGTGGAGATATAGCTTGCCCCAGTGGCAGAGAACTCATAGAGGCAATCAAGGCTCAGCCCCCGGAAGGCTTGTCGCCAGCGGCCCGCATGCCAGAACGGCACAAGATCCATCCAGGCCACCGCAGACGTGGGATGCCAGTGATCGAATAAACGTCATAAAATTCCATCCATAAAAAAACCGCCTTCCGGCGGTGTCTTGATTTTTCAAATACCAGTCTTTAATAACCTGTATACCGATCCAGCACTTCAAACGGATCCGCGTCAATTTTCATTTCTTTCCTGATGCGGACAGGCTCCGCAAATGTCAGCGACAAGGCGTCCGCTATATCCGGCGATCTGCCGCCACGCTTCTTGATGTCAGCCTTGGCCTCAATTAAATAGCGGCCTTTGCTGTCAAAACTATAGGAAGGCTCTATCAGGTCCGCCATGATTTCATCGCTGTCAGGTATCTGCACCGGTCTCTCGGCAAACCAGTCGCGCATCAGCACCCAGCACTCTGCCCGCTTGTTGCGGTATTTTTCATCATCCATTGCGGATTCAGACGCCTGCACACTACATACAACATCGCCGTAGTTTAACTCCACCAGACGGTCATACACCCCGGCACCCAGGCCCACCGTGTCAATGAAAACCCGAGCCGGTTTATCCTGCTCTATCAACTGGGCAACGATGCCGGCCACCTGCATCGTTGACTTCTTTTCATAAGTCTTGACCTTGGTCAAGACCCGCCCCTTGCGCCACACTATCGCCGTCCGGTCGTCGCCAAACCTGGCAGGATCGACACCCACCACAAGGGGGCCAGCCATCCCGACATTCTCCGCTTTTCTCGCAGCAATGATGTTTACCGCCAGGATCAAGCTGTCTTTGCTGGCGGCGACAAAAGCCTCGGCCGCATTGTTCGGGTACTCTTGCTGGAATAAATTGACATCGCCGCTAAAGTCATCTTCTATCTTCAATCGGCGCCAGTACAATTGCTCGTCATCCAGTCCGTATAGCTCCGCCAATTCCAGTTCTTCCAGCTTGCGCGCAAATTGCTGCGGCACAGGCGTACGATACTCGGACTGCCAGAACCACGGACAAAAGATAGGAATGTATTCCCCCTGCCCGCTCTCAGCCCGCTTCCAGCGCTGATGAAATTCATTGCCCACACCATTTGCAGTCGACTCCAGAATAATCTCCGTTTCCTCCGTATTCGGCACTGCCTGGCCAATTCCCGCAAAATGCGACGCAGCATGGGGCCAGAATGCCGCTTCGGAGCCGTGGAAATACTGTGCCGTACTGGAACGTCCGACCTCCCGGGTACCGGCGGTGGCCACTTTGTAGCCGCTATCGAGCTTGTCGAAATAGAGTTCCCTGGAATTTGCAGCACCGGTGCTGGGACGCAATTGGTCCGGTACATTGTCGTGATAACGCTTGGTCATCGCAAACAGGTTATCGGTCGCATTTTGCTCGTGCGTGATGATCACCGCCTTCTTGCCCTTGCGAAACTGTATTTTCCAGTACAGGCGCGCGGCAATCATCGTCGATGCCCCTTGCTGGCGGCCCTTTAAAATCAAGGCCCGCACCTTGCCGGTTTCGCGCAACTGCGCCTCCAGCCTGGCATGAATGTGCAGTTGCGCCTTGTTTAATATTAGTGGCACAATTTTTCCATCCTTGGATAATACTTTTAAAGCACGTGGCGCATAAAATGCAAAGTCCGTCTTTAATGCGTGCAAAATCTGCAACTGTCTTGGCGTCATTACTGTACGACCTCCAACCAATCTTCTATGGTCTTACCGGTTTTCTGTTTCACACCGATGCCGAAGGCTTCACGCTCCAGAGCTACGAGCAAACGCAGCGAATCCACCAGCGACTTGAGCGTACTGGTCCGGTTTGCATGACTAATCACCTTTTGGAACAATTCGCTGCGCTTGTCGCGCGCCTTGTCGTCTGCCCCGGCTATCAATTCGCTCAACTCGCTCAGGCTATCAATGCTACCCGTCTGCTGCTCCAACTCCTGCAACAAGGCCATCACCAGCGAGCGGGAACGTTTGATATCCCTGCGCTGAGCGAGAATGATGTCGCCCTGGACTTCGTCATCGATTGTGGCGGCATCCCTCTGATATCGCCCAATATCCCCAGCCTCAGATTGCTTGGCAGGGTCCGAAGGCACCAGGCTGAGCATGGTCGCATTCAGTTTCGCCAGAGCCCTGCCGCGTGTACGCGCTACCCTATCGCGTTGCCAATTTTCACGTTTGGCTTTTTTGCTAAGGCCGGATTCAGAAACACCGAATTCTGCCGCTATGCTTTTTGCCGACTTGGCTCCGGTGCGAAATTCCAGCTCTATCGATGCCCAATCTATCTTTCGGGTTGGTGCAGCCATAGGGTGCTATTTGGCCTTCTCGAAGAGTCGCCCGGGCTTGGCGGCCTCGACACTCGGCAAGATCGAAATTTCGTTTGCAGCGGCATGAGCATCGATTTGTGCATTTCCCAGCAGGATGTCCGCGGTAATTCCTGACAAATCCAGCTCAGGAAAGCTATCCGGCTCATCCTCTGGAAAACGATTCCCAAGCCGGTACACTCCTGCATCATCCAAGATGATGACATCGCCGCTATGAACAATCTGAGAACCTTCAGGTTGATACAGAATGCCAATATCATCCCGTTCGTCATACCGCTTCACCGCAAAATGATCGCCTAGTTTTAGCCAGATTTCTTCCATCATAATTTCACCTGCCTTCATATTCTTTATATTTCCGCACAAAAAAAAGCCCAGACTAAATGTCCGGGCTGGTTGATCTTGGAACGAGGAAGCAAGCTACTGCGTTTGAATTGCACGCACTTCCCCTACCCGCAATATTAAAGAAGCCAAACCATGCATTCAACTGTACAGGTGTTATTCAAAAAATCATTTCGACGGCCTAGTCCTTCTGCCATGGCAAAAGAACATACAAAATCAGATGCCGAGCATTTCCGATACGCCTATTTCCCTTCACAGCGTCAGAAATTTGTTGCCCATTCGGCATCCAACATCCACCTTTCGTCGTCAGCATGAGCAAGATGCCTTCAGCCTGCCCCTTCCGGATTGTTTCGGCTGTATGAACAATGTTTTCATTTTTAACGGGTTTATCAAAAAATGGATAAGTCTTACACTGCCAAGCATGCAGAAAGTCTAACGCGAGAGCGGCACTGACAGGTTTAAAGCAAAACGATCATTCACCTTAACTAAACGGAGGGTACTGTGAAAGAGCTAATCGAACGTCAGCTATACAAACCCTCACTGGTAATGGCGATGCTCACCCTGATGCAGTTGATGGTATCGCTGGATTTCAATATGGGCCAGGTGACCCTGGTCGCGCTGGCCAAGGGCATGCGTTCTGCCCGTCATATCGTGTCGCGTACGGGTTGTTGCGGAACCGTCTAGACGGGCAATTCGACTCATGTGCCTGCATGGGCGCCTGCCTCTTAACAACTCGTCAGGCCTGTCCATAAGGCCGGCGCACGAGAGGCTCTCGTGATTCTATCGACGCAGAATCCCATCGGTTCATAGAAGAAAAGCTGCGGAGAAACTGCTGAGCGACCGCATCCCTTCAATAACTTATCAAACATAGGATAAGCCTGTTTATACCCCTCGTCGTCGCCCGGCACCCAGGCCGCGCGAGAACGATCATCCTCATTCTGCTCCAGCTCATGGCGGGTGGGACTTGAATGAGACACAGGATATTGAAGAGGAATATTGAAGCTTCCCTGCACCAGACAGCATTCCTGGCGATTGAAAAACAGGAGTGTTTTTCTGCTGGCCCATGATACAGCCCCTTAAAACACAGTGCGGAGACTTGGCTATTATTTAGGCGGCACAGGATCCAGCCGATCCAGATCCAGTTCCGGCTCGTCCCGGTTAAGCGAGGCTTCACGTTCCGATGCAATGGACTCATCCGATAAGCCCTGCACATCTTCATCCAGATTGGCCTGACTAAATTCTTCTATCGATATCTCGTCGTCCGATGTAGACGAAATAGATGTGTCACTAATCTCGGCAGTTGAGCCTGCCCGACTCCCTGGCACAATGGTTTTATCTGGCTTTTTAACTTTGGATGACGGCATCAT
>JABDED010000040.1 GCA_013287275.1 Betaproteobacteria bacterium | reverse complement strand
TGGTCCCTCGGCGGTCACCCCGGATTACGCTGCGCTCTATCCAGGCTGCGTTGCTGGATGTCAGCTTTCCCATCGAGGTCCAGGCTTGGGTCCAGTAAGCCCAGCCGCTGCTGGCATCGGTAGTTCTTCGTGTGTTCTGGCGGGCACCATGCCTTTTGTGCTCCATGGGCGTGAATGCGGGCTTCGGCACTCATTTCTTTAGTTTCGAATTCGCGAAAAAACCATATGTTGAAAAAGATAATTGTTTTGATATTTTGTGCGTTGTCGGCTCTAACGGCAATAGCGCAGGCGCCAGCTCCGGATAATCGTATAAGCATAGGTGAGAAATTCAACTATTCATCCGGGGTGTTGCATGAAGAACGGCCCTATTGGATAGCATTACCAAGCTCGTATAAAACAGGAAGCGCTTCGGGGAAAGCTTACCCTGTAATGTATTTGCTGGATGCGGAGGCGCAATTTTTTGCGACGGCTGGCGTCGTCAAATATTTAAGTGGTCTTGGTGTCATTCCCGAGATGATCGTTGTTGGAATTACCAATATCGATAGAAAGCGGGATTTTACGCCCTCGCATACGTTGATGCGGGCCAATGGCGAGGAAGACGCTTCTTTTGCTACAAGCGGGGGCGCTGATGCTTTTATCAAGTTTTTACAAACAGAACTGATCCCGCATATCGACTCCAACTATCAAACCATGCCTTACCGGATTATTGTCGGACATTCGCTGGGAGGCCTATTGGCTTTGCATGCAATGGCCGAGAAGCCTGCCCTATTTCCCGGTGTGATCGTGATAGATCCCAGCATATGGTGGGATCAATTTTTTGTTTTAAGAGAGAGTCAGAAAAGTTTGGCACACGCCAATACACTGAGCAACAGCGCCTATATCGCCTTGTCAAATCGGGTCGCGCTTGACAATGAAAGTTTTGTCCAATCGGTGGGCGCGTTTTCTGATTTGCTGAAAAATAATCAATCTCCCGGCTTACGATCCAGGTACCAGAATTTTGATAATGAAGACCATCAGACGGTTCCGTTAATTGCCATTTATAGCGGCCTGGTTTTTATGTTTGAAGGATATCGATTTCCCTACGAAGAAGCATACGAAAATCCTTCTATCGTCACTGAAAGATACAGGAAATTTTCTGCGAAGATGGGGATGGAATTCAAGCCTCCGGAGCCTTGGCTTAACTATCTTGGCCACAGTTTGCTGAGGAAAAAGAATGACGTAAATGGAGCTATTGACGTATTCAGGGAAAACGTTGAGGCCTATCCAAAATCATCTAATGCCTATGAGAGCCTTGCTGAGGCATATTTGGTAAAAGGGGATAAATCTTTAGCGATACAAAACTACGAAAAGGCGATCGAATTATTTCCTGACGCAAAGAATGCGCATGCCCAGTTGAAAAAACTGGAGATGCGTTGAATCCTGTTTAACATCAAGTCACCTGTGGTTCGTGCATTCAATTACCCTGCAATCTGAGCCACAGTGCCTCAATGATTTTTACCGAGACGTCTTCGGGATTGCAGCGCCTGCCGCAGGCCGCGATGAACAGTTTCTTGTTCCCCTTGTTCAAGCCGTAGTAGCGGCAAATGCTGCCTCCCAGGCCGCGACGGAACAGGATCAGGTCTTCTCTTTTGGTTGTTTTCAGCATTGCCATATCTTGCGATGACATGCGCATCAGCAAATCATCCACCGTCGCACTGACGCTGTCCGGCCACTGGTTTCGCGGCAAGACTGTGGAGTGCTTGCGCCGGGCTGATGGTGCTCTTGGAACAAGCAGGCCAGACATGGTTTCCGCAATAGCTTTTAATGCATACATGATGATGTAGTCCAGAGAAGGGGATTAGCACACTTGGGCAGCCAGGCATCGGCGACTCCTGGCGGAGGTTTTTTTGGGCTCAGTGTTTGCCGGCCCGATCCGCTGTCGTGATGCGACAACTTCGGTCCGCGGCGACCCCATTGTTTTTGTTTAAAGCTGGTTCCGGTCTTGCACAGATGCTAATGCTAGCACCGGCCAGTTTGGACTGATGTAGGACGCGGATTGCCGGGTATGTAGGAATAGATGAAGTGTTAATGAGTAATAACCGTGGGTAGCGTTTGCGCTGTCCTGTAGGGGCGATGCAGATAACTACGGCAAAAAAAATGAACGGAAATTTTTAAAACTTGTGCCCTAAAGTAAGCGCGTTACCGAACTGACGCAACGTGGTTCTTCTGCCATTCTGGATCCACGAAAGGGGGGCGCCACATGGCTTACGACGAACGCGATACAGGTGGGGTGTTTAAAGATCATGCCGATAAAGGGCCGGGCCCGGAGTTGATGGGGGCCAATACTCTGATTGGCGATCATGTCCACAATACCCGGGATGAACATCTGGGCGACATCAAGGAAATCATGCTGGATACGCGCAGCGGCCAGGTGGCTTATGCGGTCGTGGCGCATGGCGGCGTATTGACGATAGGCGAGAAATTATTCGCTGTGCCCTGGAGTGCATTGCGGCTGGATGCGCTCAATAAGCGCTTTGTACTGGATGTCCCGAAAGAAAGGTTTGAAAACGCGCCCGGTTTTGATGCGGATGACTGGCCGGATATGGCAGATCCATCCTGGAACAAGCGGGTCAATGCATTTTACGGCTTGAAGATGCAATAGCGTCGTCCGGGGTTGCATATCCGCCTTGAGCAAGCCGGGGTAGGGAATATGTCTGAAATTACTTTCATGGAAGAAGGCGCTTACCTGTTTGCTCCCGTGGTATCCGGGCGAGAGGACGGCCTGTGGGAAGTTGCCGTGCTGTTTGAAAGGCTAGCCGACCACCAGCGCGACCGCATACCGGCAATACGGCACAAGCTGAGGACGGTATTCGATACCCGCGAAGAAGCAAGGCAGGCCGGCATGGAACATGGATATGCGAGCATCAGGCAGGAGGACGTAGGTTTGCCCAGAGGCAGTTCTGCCGCTGGTGTGCCCGGCGCTCTCGCCGGATAAGGCTTGTCCCATCATTGGGTAACGGTGTGATCAGGCTGGCGGTGTAGCGCGGTTTGAAAGCAATTTTTTATTTTAATCAAGTAAAGGATATGGCCATGAGCAAGCAAGTCAGAAAGCAGGGGAATTACCAGGGCAGCCCTGAAATCGACATGCATGAGCAGCATGTCAAGGCAGAGCAGCAGCGCCATCAGCACCATCAACAAGACGCCGGCGCGCAGGCAAGCAAGGACAGCCGCGGCCAACCCAGCCAGAACAGCGACAGTGCGCGCGCGGTCAATGACGGCCTGGACGACAGGTATTTCAGCAAGACCGAAAGCAAGCAGGATTCGTCGAAAGACCAGGGAAAAAATCGCTAAGGATTCGGCTGCTTGCGGTGCCGCGCTTGCGTATGCCGGGACGGTAGGGCTTGCACCTTGAGGTTGCGGGGATACGATGCCGGTCTGTCTATGGCCGGCTATTTCACTGCATTCAGCTAGCGGAGGCTTTATGTGTAATCCCAGATTTTTATTCAGCATAGGCTGTATGCTGTTTTTTAGTGCGGCTCAGGCCCAGACTCAGGCTCAGCCCCAAGCTCCGGCAACGGCCCAAACCCCAGCGCCTGCGAGCGGCGTACTCCCTTCACCGGTGATAGATCCTTTGCGCAACGACCTGGCGGCCAGACCGCCGAAGCCCGCCAATAACCAACTGTTGCCGAAGGCGGCCGATACCCCGAGCCCGGATAACAGGAGCGACATACAATCCCACGTTGAAAAACAAAAAAATTGCGGATCGCCGTCGCTGATACCGGACGTCAACAGGAAATACGACTGCGACCCGTTTCCGCCGGATAAAAGATTCGTGCGCCCCGTGATCAGGCAATGAGTGCTGCCAGGCATAGAGGGCCCGTACCCGTGACAGCAGAGTCACGCCGCGCGCATTGAAAATATATTTTCCTGCAGCCATTCTGCACGCCGGAATTAACGCCAAATTTTAGCCCGGAGACAGTTGGAATTCCCGCATTATCTGCGGCCGCTTGGCTTGTAGAGTTAAGCGAACCAATTCCGATCGCTGTAAAACCGCCGGGAAAATCCATGAACAACACGCTGTTTCGTCTTGCCATCTTCACCTGTGTAGTGGCGCCACTACTGGCGCCATTATCGGCGTCGGCGCTGGAGACCCTGGGCAGGATTCGGGAGACGCAAACCATCGTGATCGCCTATCGCGAAGGTTCGATGCCGTTTTCCTTTGTGGACGACAACAAGCAGGTCCGCGGCTATTCGGTGGAGTTGTGCGTCCGGCTCGCCGAGGCGGTCAAGCGAGAGCTGAAGCTGCCCAAGCTGGCGATCCAGTATCTGGCGGTCGATTCCAAAACCCGCTTTTCCGCCATCATCGAAGGCAAGGCCGACCTGGAATGCGGTTCCACCACCAATAACGCAGACCGGCGCACCCGCGTCGCCTTTACCGTGCCGCATTTCTATTCCAGCGTACGGGCGCTGGTGCGGGCCAATGAAGGCATCAGGAACTGGCCCAACCTGCGGGATAAAATCGTCGTCACCACCAAGAGCACTACGACCATCAAACTGCTGAACGACCGCAACAATGTGCAGGCGCTCAACATCAAGCTGCTGGAAGGCGACAGCGACCTGGATTCCTTTACGATGGTGGAACAGCGCAAGGCCGATGTATTTGCAATGGATGACGTGCTGCTATACGGCCTGCGGGCGGAAGCGAAAAATCCCGCCGGCTTTGAAGTCATCGGCGATCCGCTGTCGATAGAACCTTATTCCATCATGCTGCGCAAGGATGATCCGGCGTTCAAGAAACTGGTGGACACGGAAATGGTGCGCCTGATTATCGACGGCGACATCTACAAGATCTACGACCGCTGGTTCATGAAACCTTTCGGCGCCAGGAATGTCAATATGAAGATGCCGATGGGTTATGTATTGCGCGATTCTTTCCGCTTCCCTACGGATAAGGTAGGGGATTAGCAAGGCAGGTAATAAAGAAGGCATTCAAGTAGCATCAAATTCGGGGTCGAACTTTGGAGGCAACATGCTCGCGCATGCGGCCTCTCTTTTTTTGAGATTTTTGTTTTAGCCACTTGCTTTATCTCGCAGTGATGCGAGACTGTGTGGGCGCCGGTGCTGGCGAACTGTGAGAGTGCAAATGGCGCAATATTATTGTTATACTTGGTGATTCGCATGGCCGGAGCAGAAAATACACAATGAAAAAAATCACCTGTTCGCTGCTATTCTCGCTTTGTTTATCTGGCTTTGTTGAGGCCCAGGACGTTGCCGCCAACACCAGCCTGTCCGCAACAACGACAGAATTCAGCTGCACGCAATCATCCAGCGGCAAGTGCCATTACCTCATTGTGTCCCGGATATGCGAGGACGGAATTGCCAGTGCTAACGCGCAGAAAGCCTGTCCATATCGCTCGATACAAGCCTTCGTCCTGCGCGTCGGAGAACAAAAGGAACTGTCGAACCTTCCCGGCGATTTTATCTACTGCATGAAATCGAGCGCCACGCCAACGGTAGAGTATTGCCTGAGGTATCCGATGAAGCGTTAGTTGTGGGGTGGTGTCCGGTTTAACGACTACTTGTCGTTACGCTGTAGAACAATAAGGAAATGTATTGTGCCCGCGCGTAAAGCGACTCTATCCAGTTACATGTCTTGGCCGATAAGTTAAGCTGTCTGCGGCTTAAAAGATGCTACGAAATTTTTAGCGCTCGCATTTGGTGTAATACGCTCCGCTCACACCTTACGGGTTGTTGCTTGCGTCTTCAACAGGCTCGAATATCATGTGGGATCCTTCTCGAAAGCCATAGTGCCGGGCGGCAGCTGGACCCAAGGATGCCTGCGGCAGTCGTAGATTGAAAGCTCAGGAGCCGGAAAGCTGGGGTCTGCAAAAGCGCCCACGGCGACACCCACACCGTCAATTTCCCCTTCTTCGGTGTGGAAGAGGTTGGTCCCGCAGACTGGGCAAAACCGGAAAATGAACTTTGCCCCTTGATCGCCGGTACGGACATATTCGGTGGCAGAACCAATGACCTTGTAGGGAGCGGCGAAGCTGGCCAGCGCGGCGAAGACGCTGCCGGTTCTCTGCTGACAGGCAAGGCAGTGGCAGATGCCGATTCCGGTCGGCTCGCCCTGGACTTCTATGCGTAGCTGACCGCAGGTGCATGAGGCTGTTCGCGTGGTCATGGGGGCTCCATGTGTGGTTTTGGTGATGTTGGGTGAACTGTAACAGTGAATGAGGCGTAATAACCAAGGACGTTATTTCATGGCTGATCCGGGCGAGGTACGTTCATTCAGCGGGATTCCTCTGCATGACTGAAAATCTCCACGCCTAAGGAAACCAGCGCTCCCTGATGTCTCGCAAAGTGCCGTTGTGCTTGATGCGCTTGTAGCCGTCTTCGTACAGATGATAGATTTCCATGCCCTGGGGATGCTTGAGGCTGAAGCCGATGGCGCCGGTTTGTATGCCGCAATTGAAGGCGAAGCGCACCTGTTTTTCCGTATTTGTCGCCCTCGGCTTGCTGTCTTTGGGCTGCAGGTCGTTGGTCATGATAATGGCTGCATCGAAGCGTCCGCTGGCCAGTTTCTTGAGATTATTCTCGTCCGAGGGCGCCTCGTCGAAAGCGACATGCGCCGCGGCGAGGGCACTGGTTTCCGGCGGATATTCATAGCCATGCGCAATTCCGACCACCATGCCGGCCGGCAACCGGCACTTGCCATTGACGGGTTTGGGCAGGGGTTTGCTGATATTCTCAAACACATCTGCATTGACCTGCACCAGCGGCGCCGAAGAAAACTTCAGCACGCCCTTGAATTCCGGCAGCCACCCCATGTTGAAACAGGCCGGCACGGCGCCGCTCAGCACCTTGGCCTTGCAGCGCGCATATGGCACCACTTGCAAATTGACCTTGACGCCCATTTCCCTGAACGCCGCCACGACGATATCGTTGGCGTAGCCGGTACCGTCAGCCTTCGACCAGGGCGGGGCATCGCTTTCAACCATGACGTCGACCGCGCGAGGGGCCGTCGCGCCGCGACTGGCAAGGGGCATGCAAAAAAAGGTGAGGCAGAATAGCAGGACGCGGCCTATGCAGGAATTGCGAGGATAGTCGTTTGGAATCATTCGAGGTATATTTTTTTTAAAAAAACGGTCGACGTCCTGCGGAAAACCAGTGCCTATCTTCGCATGCAAGCCGCTCCCTGCCAATACCCGCCTATGCTTCTCTGGCAGCCGCGACCAGGGTATGTGCCGTCGTTGTCAAAAGCAGCGTGGCCTCGCCGGCCAGGAAAATCTGCGAGCTGACGAAGGCTCCATTGATAAAAAGCGCCAGCTGCCCGGCCAGTTCATCGGGACGTTTTGCGCCTAGGCGTTCGGCAATGCCTTTGAGCCGCTGCCTTAGCTCCAGTTTGTGGGCCAGCGCCACCTTGCGCGCCGGATGATCTTGCTCCGGAAACTCTGCTGCGACGTTGATCTGCGGGCAACCCCGGTAGTTGGGGCGCGCTACACGCTCGCCTATCCAATGGAAATGCGCATCGAGCTCAGCCATGGCGTCGTCGATGTGGGCTTGTGCGACACGATCCCAGCATTGCCAGAAATCCTCATCTTCCCGCCGCAGAAAGGCTGCTACCAGATCGTCCTTGGTGCGGAAATGACGATAAAGACTCGTCTTTGCGACATTGGCCTGCAAGGCCACCAGGTCCACGCCTACCGCCCGTACCCCTTGGCTATAGAAGAGCGCCGAAGCAGTTTCCAGTATCCTGTCCCTTACCTCGGTGGCGCCAGATGTAACGCTGATCTTTGAAGTATTCATGGCGAAAATTATAGCATAAACGCTTGACACGATACAGACCGGTATGTAGCATGACAAAACTTAATCATTTTTGTGAGAAAAACATGAGCACATCACGAGATCGGACTGTCGCCGTATTTGGTGCCACGGGACATACGGGGCGCTTTGTCGTCGATGAGCTGTTGCGGCGCGGCATGGTGCCGGTCGCAGTGGCCCGCGATAGCGCCAAGCTTGCCGCATCGGGGTTTCGTGAGCGCGGCATTGTGACCAGGTGCGCCTCCGTCGACGACCCGGCATCGCTAGACCAGGCCTTGCAGGGTGTCGCTGCAGTCATCAATTGCGCCGGCCCCTTCCTGGAGACGGCCGACGGTCTTGCCGCGGCGGCCGTCCGCAGCGGCGTCCATTATCTGGACGTTAGCGCCGAGCAGCCGAGCGCGCGGGTGACCTTGGAAAAATTTGACGGCCCGGCACGAGAGGCGGGTGTGTTTGTCCTTCCTGCCATGGGTTTCTACGGCGGCCTTGCCGACCTGTTGGCAACCGCCGCAATCGGCGACTGGATTAGTGGTGACGGGATGCGGGGTGATGAGGTTCGCGTTGACGAGATTCGCGTCGGCATTGCGCTGAACAGCTGGCATCCGACCGAAGGAACGCGCATCACCGGTGCGCGCAACACCGCACAGCGTCTGGTCGTCACCGACGGCAAGCTGGTGCCCCTGGCGCAGCCCGCGCCGCAAGTTTCCTGGGACTTTCCTGAACCGTTCGGGCGCCAGGATGCGATTGCAGTTCCATTCAGTGAAGTCGTGCTGATGACGCAGCATCTGAACATCATGCAACTGCACACCTACCTCAACCTTTCGGCGCTTCAGGACATTCGCGACCCGAACACTCCGCCACCCGCAGCAAGCGACGAGAGTGGACGGTCGTCACAGGTTTTTCTGGTCGAGGTGAGCGCGCGCAGGGGCGGGAACACACGCAGGGTCGTGGCGCAAGGGCGGGACATCTATGCGTTTACCGCGCCGCTGGTCTGCGAGGCGGTTGCGCGGATACTCGATGGCAAAGCGCGAGGGGGCGGCGGCGCCCACGCGCCAGGCGCGGTCTTCGATGCGCGCAGCTTCCTTGATGCGCTCGGGCCCGAGCTCATATGCTCCTTTGGGGCGTCGGAATGATTTGACGCTATAGGATTAGCCGATCTGTCGCAGGACTCTGAATAAGGATTTGCGCCGGCAACCTGATTTGTAGCCTGGAGGGAGCGCAGCGTAATCCGGGGGGATGTTCCACAGGTTGCCGGTAAGCCCCCGGATTGCGCTGCGTTCCATCCAGGTTACACTTCTCTTTCTGCAAATATTCAATACCTGATTGCTCAGCGTGTCCGCCGCCAGCAGCCAAACAGGCATCGTGATATCCTTCGCGGCTCGCTTCGCCAATTTTTTCCTGCCCCTTTTTCCTTTATCAGCCTCCCCTGCATGCATTCCTCCATTGATGAACCGTTTCCGCGCGCTGGCGCTCCTGTTAGCGCTCCCTACGGCGCCGGCCTGGCCGATCTGGCCTTGGCCGTAGGCGGCCTTGCCATCGGCACCGGCGAATTCGCCTCCATGAGCATCATGCCGGTGGTTGCCAACGACCTGGGAACGACATTGCCGGAGATGGGGCATATGATCAGCGCCTATGCGTTGGGGGTGGTGGTCGGAGCGCCCTTGATCACGATTTTCCTGGCGCGCATGCCGCGCCGCCTGATGCTGGTTGGCCTGATGCTGATGTATGTGGCAGGCAATCTGTTCAGCGCCTTTGCGCCCAATTATGGGATGCTGGTGCTGGCGCGTTTCATCGCCGGCATACCGCACGGCGCCTACTTTGGCGTGGCGGCGCTGGTGGCTGCCGCGCTGGCGGCGCCGGAGCGGCGCGCGCAGGCGGTGGCGCGGGTAATGCTGGGGCTGACGGTGGCCAATATCGTCGGCGTGCCGCTGGCGACATGGCTGGGGCAGGGCATAGGCTGGCGCGCCGCATTCATGGCGGTGGCGGCAATAGGTTTGCTGACCATGCTGCTGGTGCGTATCTTTGTACCCAGGATTGCGGCCGGCAATGCCAGTCCGCGCCGCGAGCTGGGAGTATTCAAGCGGCTGCAGGTGTGGCTGACATTGTTGATGGTGGCGATAGGTTTCGGCGGCATGTTTGCGGTGTATACCTATGTCACTCCCACCCTGCTGGAAATTACCCATGTGTCGCCGTGGATGGTGTCGCTGCTGCTGGCCGTCATCGGCATAGGCATGACCATCGGCAACCTGGTAGGCGGCTGGCTGGCCGACCGCTCGCGCGTCTGGACCATCTTCGGCGTGCTGATCTGGAACGCGCTGGCGCTGGCCGCATTTACCTACACCAGCGCCAATGTGTGGGCGGCGGCGCTGAACCTGTTCGCGATCGGTGCCGGCATCGCCATCGGCCCGGCGGTGCAAACGCGCCTGATGGACGTGGCCGGCGATGCGCAAACCGTGGCGGCAGCCTTGAACCATTCTGCATTCAATATCGCCAATGCGCTCGGCGCCTGGGCCGGCGGCATGGCGATCGCCATGGGGCTGGGCCTGCGCTCCACCGGCTGGGTCGGTGCCGCACTGGCCTTGGGCGGTGTTGTCGTACTGGGTGTGTCCGTGGCGATCGAAAGGCGCGACAGCAGCCTGGGCAACGCGCTGCCGGCATAGCCTGCAGTGGTATTGCCGGCACTGCGCCGGATTTAATCGAAAGCCAGTATCCAGTTCTCCCATCCCTCGCCTCTTTTGCCGCCCAGGCTTTGATAGAAGGCCTTGGCCGGCTGGTTGCCGGGCAGCACGTCCCACTTCAAACGCCCGGCATTGTGCGCTGTTGCATGCAGCATCACTGCCTGCATTAGCGCCTTGCCTATCCCCAGTCCGCGTGCGCTGTCGCGGATATACAATTCCTTCAAGATCAATGTGGGTCGCAAGTCGTAGGTGAACGGCACTTCCAGCAATACTGCATAGCCGGCCAGCGAAGCGCCTTCCACTTCCGCGACCAGGGTGGCGAATTGCCGGTTGCCGCCGCCATCCAGGCCGCGTGCCAGCAAATCTTCTGCCGTCACGCGGAAGTGATCGATATAGTGTTCAAACACAGCCAGCTCGCGCATCAGTTGCAGCAGGGCGGCTGCGTCCGATGCGCGTGCCTGGCGCACGATGTAGCCCAGTGCGCCAGCCATCTCAAGCTGCCGCGCTTGCTTCGGCGGCGCCGGTTGCCAGCGTAAAGCCTTCATCCAGCCAACCGGTGACGCCGCCGGGCATGGTCTTGACCGGGCGCCCCAGCCTGGCCAGCCGTATCGCGCCACGGATTGCACCGTTGCAGTGCGGGCCTGCGCAATAGGTCACGAAGACGGTATCGGTGGGATAGTGCGCCAGCTTGGACGCGATGATCTTGCCATGCGGCAGGCTGAGCGCACCGGCGATATGGCCCTTCTCATACATCGCCGCGCTGCGCACGTCCAGCAGCACAAAATCATGCGAGCCGCCGGACAGCGCATCATGCACGTCCCAGCAATCGGTTTCAAAGCCCAGCAATGATTCAAAATGCTGTAGCGCCAGGGCGCTGTCGGCGGCAGGTACGGCGGTGACGAGTGACATGGTAGAGCTCCTTTCGTTGTGTGGAGCCTCCATTATCTGGAAAAAGGGGCTTGTGCTGAAGTGGCGCGAACGACAATATACGGCAAGATCGCGCCACTCCCGGCAGGTGCGGGAAATATTTGCAAGAAGCAGGAATAGATTTTATTTTTGGTAGTTAAGACTTCAGTTGACACAGCCTGACAGGCATGACCGCCTGTAACCGGCCCCATGGCACCTCTGACCAGAGGTAGCACGGATAATTCAATAGGATAAGTGGGGATCGTCGCGGTCACAAGGCCGGACATACGCGACGCTAGACTATTCATTGCATCATCATCCAGAACATTGCCAATACCGCCAGTGCCATTGCCGCTGTCGCCCCCCAGCCCAGCACCCGCAGGCGACGGCTGATGACGAAGCGGCCCATGATGGCTGAGCGGCCCGCCATCAGCATCATCACTATCATGATGGGCACAGAAATCACGCCGTTAATCACTGCGCTCCAGTACAAGGCCTTGATCGGATCGATCGAGGTGAATCCCAGCACGATGCCCACGATAGTTGAGAAGGCTATGATGCCGTAGAACTCCTTGGCCTGCGACGCTTTTTTCTCCAGTCCCTTCTGCCATTGGAAGGCACCCGCCATCGCATACGCGGCCGAACCGGCTAGCACCGGCACCGCTAGCATGCCGGTACCGATGATGCCTGCGCTGAACAGCGCAAACGCAAAGTTGCCCGCCAATGGGCGCAGGGCAGCCGCCGCCTGCGCCGAAGTATCGATCGCGTCGATGCCATGCATGTGCAGGGTCACCGCGGTGGTCAGGATGATGAAGAACGCCACCAGGTTGGAGAAGCCCATTCCGATCACTGTATCAACTTTGATGCGGTGAAAATGGGCGCGCGCCTGCGCCGGTGCCTCGCGCAGTGGCTGAGAATGCGGGCAGGCCTGCAGCTCCTCCACTTCCTGCGACGCCTGCCAGAAGAACAGGTAGGGGCTGATGGTGGTGCCGAAGACCGCCACTATCGTTGTGATATAGGCGGGTGACCATTCCAGGTGCGGTATCGCGGTTGCCGCTACCACCTGCACCCATGGCACGCGTACGGTGAACACTGTCGCCACATAGGCCAGCAGGGCCAAGGTCAGCCACTTCAAGAAGCGTACATAGCTGCTGTATGGGATGAACACTTGCAGCAGCAGGGAAATCAGGCCAAAAAGCGCCGCATACCAACGCGACGAGCCGCCGATAATCAGCGTCGTCGCCTCGCCCACGGCTGAGACGTCGGCCGCGATGTTGATGGTATTAGCGATCAGCAGCAGCGCCACGATCGCACGCACCAGCCGCGCCGGAAAATGTTCGCGAATGTTCCCGGCCAGTCCCTTGCCGCTGACGCGGCCGATCTGCGCGCTCACCACCTGGATGCCGACCATCAGCGGATAGGTGAACAAGATCGTCCACAACATCTGCAGGCCGAACTGCGCCCCAGCCTGGGAATAGGTTGCAATTCCGCTTGGGTCGTCATCCGCCGCACCGGTAATAAGGCCTGGACCAAGTTTCTTTAGCCAGGAGGTGGCCAATGCTCGAGCTGGTGCCGCTAAGGTAAAGTAAGTATTCAACATGATTCATCCAACTATATAGATCGCCCTGCGATGAACGCAATAACGGGAGCGCTGCGACGCCGACTCGACTGTCGGCATGACAATCGCGAATGATCGTTCGGCATGCGTGAATCGTCAGCGGGTTGCATGCACACGCCCTCCACAATGTATGTCCGCGAGGAACAACAACTGAAGGGTGCGCAAGCCCGATCTAACGGCACAAGTGCAGCAGCATGAATTTGGATGGGTGCGATACGAGCCTCAGCCCGCACTAGACGCCATCATCCGCAATGAGCAAGATGACGGCAGAGAAATCTCCGTTATCTTGCCGAGGCGGAGCCAGAACCGGTCTGGCTACAACTATCGCTCGAACAAGTACCCATGAGGGACTCCAGAAATGGAAACAGCCAAAAGATAACGGAGAACCGGTCGTTTAGTCAACTGTAATTATCTGTTGACAACGCCGTAGAAATTAATTGATGCGGCATCGCTCGACGATCACGTACCCGGCACTTCTAGCGCTGGTGTGGCAACTGTTCGCCAATGGCCGAGCCTGTGTAAAAATGTAAAAACATGAAATTTTCGTGAGTAGGGTGGCCGATACCGATACCGATACCGAAAAAATAGCGTAGAGGGCGTTTTGAAGGGCTGATTTTTACTTGGATCTTTTTTACACAGCCACGGCCGAATCCTATCTGTCGATTGGGTAGCCTGGACTGGATTTGACCTGGCATGAGCTGCCAGGTCAAGTTTGAGCTAGTGCACCTTATTCAACGATAATGCGCTCCTTGCCCAGCGCCGAATGCGAGCGCTCCGATTTGAAAACCGGGAAGAAGAGTTCCGCCGGCCAGTTTTCCTTGCCATAGGTGATATCGTCCTGCAGGCCTATCGCCTGCGGGTATTTACGGGTGATCAGCGCGGTGCCGAACAGCACATCCCACAAGAACAGGAAGTTGCCGTAGTTGCCCTTGTAGTGGCCTATGCCGTCTTCATTGGTGATCGCATGGTGCGCATAATGCGTCGCCGGGGTGGAGATAGTGCGTTCCACCAGCCACATCAAAGGATGCAGCGCGCGGATTTTATACAGCGGCTCGTCCCATTTCACCGCGCAGTGCGCACCGATGATGACCGCCATTTTCAAGACCAGATAGGCGACATACACATTGCCGAAGCCCAGGTAGACCAGCACGGCGGAAATCCATATGCCGGGCATCATCGCATAGTAGAAGGCATTATTCCTGTAGACGATACGCACGCTCATATAGGCGGCGGAGTGGTGGGCGCGATGCAGCGGCCACAGCAATGGGGTGTGCGAAATGCGGTGCCACCAGTATTGCGTCAGGTCGTCGGCGACCAGCAGGATCAGGACCATGCCCCAGACCGGCAGGGTGGCCAGCGCATTCTGCATATGCGGAAAATAATGCAGGCCCAGCCAGTTGATGCCCAGGAAGATGCCGGGTTGTATCAGCACCAGCAGGAGCAACAGCATGACAGACTCTATTTTCCAGTCGTCGCGGGCGGCGCCCAGTTTGCTGAAGCGGCCGGATATCACTTCCGCCAGCCCGAATCCTAAAAAGATGGCGGTGATGCAAATGGTTTGTATGGGGTTCATGGGTATCTATCTCCGTTGGAATGGCAGCCTTCAGGCTATTTTTTTCAGCAGCTTGAACATGATTTCGAATACTTTGCCGTAGGGCGGATACAGCAGCGGTAGCCCGCTGAATTTGCTCTGGAAAAAGACCGGCTTTTCCTTGCTGAAGGTGCGGAAGCCGTGTTCGCCGTGGTAGGCGCCGATGCCGCTGGCGCCGACGCCGCCAAAAGGCTGTTCTTCCTGGCCGAAATGCCACAGGCAGTCGTTGATCGTCACACCGCCGGAGATCGTATCCCGCAAGACCTGGTCGCGCCGGCGGCTGTCAGTGCCGAACCAGTACAGCGCCAGCGGCCGCTGATGGTGATTGATGTAGTCGATCGCCTCAGCCTGGCTCCGGTAAAACATGACCGGCAGCAGCGGCCCAAAAATTTCTTCCTGCATAATTTTCATGTCTTCGGTCACATCCAGCACCAGGGCCGGCGCCATCCTGTGATCCATGCTGCCTTGCAGGGATGGGGAGGCGAGCATAGGGATAATTTGCGCGCCTTTGAGGCGGGCGTCTTCCAGCAGCGATTGCAGGCGATGGAAGTGCCTTTCGTTCACGATGCTGGTGTAGTCGGGATTGTCCAGATAGTTTGGATACATTTTTGCTGCCGCTTCCTGCATGCCGACGATAAAAGCCTGGCGGCTCTGCTGCGGGATAAATGCGTAATCAGGGGCGATGCAGGTCTGGCCGGCGTTGAACAATTTGCCTTGCACCAGCCGTGTGGCCGCGTGGCGGATATCAGCGGAATCATCCAGGATGGCAGGCGATTTGCCGCCGAGTTCAAGCGTGACCGGTGTCAGGTTGCGGGCGGCGGCCTGTGCTACCAGGCGGCCGACGGCGGTGGATCCGGTAAATACCAGATGATCAAAAGGCAGCTCGGTAAACGCCTGGCCGACCGCAACGCCGCCGGTGACCACGGCCACTTCATCTTCGGCAAAAGTTTCCGCGACGATGCGCTGCAAGAGCATGGACAAGTTCGGGCACAGTTCCGACGGCTTGATCATCACGCGGTTGCCGGCGGCCAGCGCGCCTATCGCGGGGCCGATGGCAAGCTGGTAGGGATAGTTCCATGGGGCGACGATGCCGACCACGCCCAGCGGCTGCGGCAGGATGCGGTTGTAGGCTGGCCGGTACGGCAGGGAGGTTGGCGCGTGTTTGGGCTTCATCCATTTGCGCAGCCGGCGCATCGTGTGCTTGATGGCCGACAGGCTCATCATGATCTCCGCCAGCCGGGTTTCATGGGAAGAGCGATGGCCGAAATCTTGGGCGATGGCGTCGACGATGGCGTCGGCATGTTTTTCTGTCATCGCTTTCAGCTTGCCCAGCCTCTCCAGGCGAACCGCGCGGGAGGGCGTCATGTCGGCCAGGTGGGCCGCTTTTTGCAGTGCCAGCAGGCGTACTGCCTCTGTGCCGGGGTGTGCAATGGGCAGAGCTGTTTCTTGTAAAACTGCATTCATCGTCTTGTCTCCATTTTCCGTTTTAACTTTTATTCGCCGTCTGGTGCAGTGTGCAGGCCATTTTTCCCTTGATTAGTGCTGCTGTCCAATGCATTATTATCTGTGCTGTAATGATTTATACTCATTAGTGACAAATTGGAGGCTGCGACAGATGGACTTACGCAAACTGCGCCACATGGTGGTGTTGTCGGAGGAGCTGAACTTCGCGCGGGCAGCCGGCAAGGTGCACCTGACCCAGTCGGCGCTGAGCCGCAGCATCCAGGGCCTGGAGGAAGAGCTGGGCGGCAAACTGTTCGACCGCGATTTGCATGGCGTGGCGCTGACCGCGATAGGCCAGCAGGTATTGAGGCGCGCCCGCGAGCTGCTCTTGAGCGCCAGCAATTTACAGAATGATGTAGCCCGGATGCAGCAGCGCGAGCTGGGCGACGTCAGGCTGGGGGCCGGGCCGTTTCCCGGCGCGACCTTCCTGCCGCCCATCCTGGCGGAACTGGCGCGCGACCATCCGCGGCTGTGCGTGGAAGTGGAAATCAATAATTGGGAATACCTGATGCAGCACTTGCAGGACGAGCGCCTGGAGTTTTTTATCGCCGAAGTCAGGAGCATTGAAGAAAACCGCAAAATCACGATACAGCGCTTCGCCCGCCAATATGGCTCTTTCTTTTGCCGCCCGGGGCATCCCTTGCTGGCTACCGGCATCCGGCACGCTAGCGAAGTGCTGGCCTATCCGCTGGCGTCGGTAAGGCTGCCCACCAGCGTCAGGGATGACCTGATGCGCTACCTGGGTCTGCCGCTAACGGCTGAGCTGGGATTGAACCTGATCTGCGATAACCCCAGCGTCATCAACTATGTCGCCCTGCACAGCGATAGCGTTTTGCTGTCCACCTATGCGGCGGTCAGCGCAGAACTGGCCGAAGGCAGGCTGGTGGCGCTGGAGGTGCCGGACCAGCCTTCGCTGTTTGCAGAGATGGGCGTGGTGACGCTGGCAGGGCGCACCTTGTCGCCGGCTGCCGCCTGGCTGGTGGAGCGCATGCGCAACTATGCCGACCGACTCGCTGAGCAATTTTCTCCAGTGGATGGGGGCCAGACGGGCAAGCAGAAAAGCGCCGGGAGGAGGCCCCGCGCCAGTTGATGGGTGACCTGGAAATAATTCTACGGTGGAAAATTGGCTGAAGAGGTAAGGCAAAGTGACGCTTGGGGTATGTGCGGTAGCGCACATACGCGCGATTTGGTGCAGGCATAATCTCGACGACAGTGGGCCTAGTGAACTGTTACAGTTCACTAGGCCCACTAATTGCGGCTATCTATTTCTTTCTGACGGTCACCCATGCAAATTCGGATATTTAAAGAGGCGGATACCGCGGCGGTAAGTGCGTTGTGGCAGGAAGTTTTTCCGGATGGCCCGCCGCACAATGCACCGGCGGTAGCCATCAGCCAGAAACTGGAATACCAGCCCGAGCTTTTCTTTGTAGCGGAGATAGATGGCGAGATTGCCGGCACCATGCTGTGCGGTTATGACGGCCACCGCGGCTGGCTCTATCTGCTGGCGGTGAGCCCGGCGCATCGCCGGGAAAAAATCGGCATCAGGCTGGTCCGCCATGCCGAGCACGCGCTGACGGCAAGGGGTTGCACCAAGATCAACCTGCAGACGCGCGCCACCAACCCGGATGCGGCGATTTTTTTCCACACGCTGGGCTATGAGGTCGAAGAACTCGTCAGCATGGGTAAGCGCTTTGCTTATGCCGTCGCCTCATAGCCGCAGGTGATCTGCTATCTTTTTTGCGATTCAAGTTGCTTATTCAACTGCTCAAGGCGGTCAGCAGTTTTTGTCCGTTCGGCGAGCCCCATCCGGTGCATGCATCCCAGCCGGTTTTGGCCTGCTGGGCGCCGTTATTGCCTTGCGTGATATCGGTAGTGATGCCTTTCCCCTTCAATGATCCATACAGCAAGGGATTCAGGTAGCCGACCGGATGCCCCAGTTTTTGGTTGAGCAGCGCGACCAGCCCCGCCCACAACGGAGCTACAGCGCTGGTTCCTCCTATCACGAAATCCTGGCCATCCACCCGCACCGCATAGCCGCTGGCAGGGTCGGCATCGCCGGCGACGTCGGGGACGCCGCGTCCGCTCCAGCCCTGGTTGAGCGCGCTTTGATAGGCGGGCACAGCGAAATGGGTGCTGAATCCGCCTCCTGTGGCGCTGTTGGTTCCGGCGTTCCACACGGTTTCGGTTTTGGCGCCATTGCTGACCACCAGCTTGGTGCCGCCGCAGCCCAGCGCGTGCGGTGCAGAAGCGGGGAAATCGACATGTTGCGCGCCATCGCTCACGCCGTCCGTAGAACCGTTATCGCCGGAGGCGCAACAGATGGTGACACCCATCGCTGCCGCATCGGCGAACGCTTGCTCAAAGGCATCCATTGCCTGCGCAGTCCAGTTTATTTCGGCGGAACCCCAGCTGATGGAAATCACCGAAGGCTTGTTCACCGCGTCGTGCACGGCGGTGGTCACCGCATCCAGGAAGCCGCGATCGGTATTCGGCGCGAAATAGACGGCGATGGTTGCTTTCGGGGCGACGGCGGCGGCGACTTCTATATCCAGCATCACTTCGCCGTCGGCGCTGTCTGCCGTCGACGGCCTGTTCTTGGCATGATCGACGGAAATGATTTTGACCTTGGGCGTTACCAGGCCCAGTTTCTTAAAATAGGCCTTGATGTCCGCCGGGCGGGTGCCGCCGCCCAGTTCAAGGATGCCTATGCATTGTCCGCTGCCGTCTGCACCCTGGGGAAAATTGTAAAGCTTCGCCAGTTCTACCGGCGTAAACGAGCCGCCCGCGGCATGCGGCGTAAATTGTGCGGGCTGCCCCTGGATCTTGAACTTGCTGGTGGCTTGAGGGCGGTCATCCAAGCCAAATACGCCTTCGATGATGGGGGCGATCTCCGATGGCACGCTCAGAGGGCCCTTGCGGCCGCGATAGGTGCCGTCCGGATGCTCATAATCCTCCAGCGTAGTGCCGAAAGCCTTGCTCATTGCAGCGGCTGTGCCGGAAAGTACGACGGCGCGTTGCGCGCTGTCGGTTTTTATGACGACCAACTGGTTCTGCCTGGCAAAATTTTCAATCGCGGCTATATCGCCGGCGCTGGCGCCATGCGCGGCTGAAAACTGTTCCCGCGTCAGGTATTTGCGCGCGCCGGGATGCTGGTCCACGTCGGTATCCTGAGAATTGGGCGGGCTGGTGGACGGGCGCAGCCTGACGGTGATTTCTATCTGTTGATCGTCTTGTACGGCACCCAGGGAGTGCGCGCCGGCTAAAGCTTTCTTGTCGCTTCCCGCAATGACGGTGTGATTCGATTGGCTGGCCATGATGTTGCCTTTTCAAATAGGGTGGGGCGCATGGGAGGAAAAAATCGGGACAATGGCTATGCACCCGATGATCTTTTCAGTTCATCTGGAAAGAATGGCAATGCGCCTCTTCACCATAGCACCGGAGTTATCGAAATACAAACGATATTGGTGCATATTTTACAATTCTGGTGCACAGCCGGTGAAGCGGGGGAAGCTGGTTTTGCACCAGGTAATGCAATGTTGCCGGCTAAAAAGTATGGACAGAAATGCGCCGGGACAAGCCTTGCCGCTCGTCAATATGCGATGGTGGAGCAAGCAATCGCCTCGCCAGCTTGCTCGACGTCAGGCGACACCAATATCTGCGCGATGCCGGCGATCAGGGCAAGGCTGATGGCTCTCCCATGATGAGGAGGCCAAGCGCCAATATCTTATTTGGGTTTGCGCGATGACCAGTGCACGTGCACGATGCTCCAGCTATCGCCATTCTTTTGCAGCAACGCGGTTTCGGTGCCTACGATATGCACATCCTTGCCGCCTATCCTGGCCTTGGTTTCAGTCTCCTGCCAGATTACCGCCAGACTGCCTTCGACGCGCTCGCCCTGTTGCAATACGCTGCGCGTGGAGGTTTTTGCGAACGTTATATCTTCAGGCAGATGATGGCTGGCGTATTCGGCGCGTGAACGCTCCACATAGCCGGATTCGTAGATAGTGACGTCCGGCGCCAACAGTTCGGTCGCCTTGGCCTTGTCGCCAGCGGCCAGTGCGGCGTGGAACGCGGCGAGCGCTTCTTTGGGTTCGCTGGCGTAGCTCAGGCTGGCGGCTGTGCTGAACAGCAGGATGGAGGCTAATTT
Source organism: Betaproteobacteria bacterium (assembly GCA_013287275.1). Lineage (GTDB taxonomy): Bacteria > Pseudomonadota > Gammaproteobacteria > Burkholderiales > Burkholderiaceae_D > Undibacterium. The sequence continues at coordinate 3,997 of JABDED010000040.1, read as the reverse complement.
GAACATGGGATGGTCTCTATTTTAGAATTGAATGAATAGTGCTGGCCAGCCCGGTGGACTAGCCAGCCACGCTTGCAGCTTTATTTCACCACCTGAATATTGGTTACGGTAATCGCGCCATCCGCTTTCTCTGCGTGGAACTTGACTTTGTCACCCGCCTTCAAAGTGTCGAGCACCACTGGATCCCTGACCTTGAAGACCATCGTCATACCCGGCATTTCCAGGTTCTTGATGTCGCCATGCTTCAGCGTGATCTTGTTCGCGCTCTTGTCGATTTTTTTGACTTCGCCATCAGTCATATCTGTGCTGGCAACAGCTATCGATTCGCCTTTTGCAGCGGGCACGGCGTGATCAGCCGCAAAGGCGGCGTGGAATGCGCCAACCGCGAGGATGGCCAGGGCCAGGGATTTAAAATTTTTCATGATGAGTCCTTTTCGTTCAGTGATTGAGAAATTCGCCGCACGGCCGGGGGATCGCCCGCGCGGCATCAAAATTAATGCTGGTGTTCGTGCGCACCGGCGTCGGCAGCCGCTTTGCCTTTGGCCACGGACACTTTGCCCTTCATGCCGGCGTCGTAGTGGCCTGGTTGCAGGCAGGCGAAGTCGATCTTGCCGGCCTTGGTGAATTGCCACACGACTTCACCGCTCTGGCCGCCGGCCAGGGTAATCATGTTGGGATCGCTGTGTTCCATTTCCGGATACTTTTTCATGAGCTCGTAGTGCTCTTTCAATTCCTTTTCAGTGCCCAGCACGAACTCGTGCTTGATGCCGCCGGCGTTCTTGATCACGAAGCGGATGGTTTCGCCCTGTTTCGCGGTGATGTTGGACGGCGTGAAGCGCATGTTGTCGGTCATTGTGACGTTGACGGTGCGGGTGCTTGCAGTGGCGAGGCCAGGCTTGCCTATCGCATCGCTGTCATGGCCGTGCGCGTGTTCGTCGTGCGCGAACGAGACCTGGCTAAGCAGCGCCAGGGTGAGGGCGGCAACGACGGGGAGCATGCGTGTTTTCATGGAGGTAGTCCTTTCAATAAAAATAATAAAAATCAGTGTTCCATCTTGCCGACAGGTTTGCGGATTTGTACTTCTACTTCTTGCTGGTTTCTTTGTTTCAAGGGCATGGATTTGCCGCCCATGCTGGTGGCGCGCACTGGCTCTGCCGCATTACCAGTCCATTCCTGCGCGACGGTGCCGGCCGGATGCTTGTACCAGCCGTGGTCTTTGTAGTCGCCCGGCTTCTGGTCCTTGCGGACTTTGACGACGCTGAACATGCCGCCCATCTCGACCCCGCCGAAGGGGCCTTCGCCGGTCATCATCGGCAGGGTGTTGTCGGGAACAGGCATTTCCATTTCGCCCATGTCGGCCATGCCGCGCTCGCCCATCGCCATATAGTCTGGAATCAGATTGGTGATTGGCCTGGCGACGCCGCTATGGTCGACGCCGATCAAGGTCGGCGTATCGTGGCCCATCGCGTTCATCGTGTGATGCGATTTGTGGCAGTGGAAGGCCCAGTCGCCTTCTTCATCGGCCAGGAACTCGATCTGCCGCATCTGGCCGACCGCGATATCGGTGGTGACTTCGGGCCAGCGGGCTGAATGCGGCACCGGGCCGCCGTCGGTGCCGGTGACCTGGAATTCGTGCCCGTGAATATGGATGGGATGGTTGGTCATCGTCAGGTTGCCGATACGGATGCGCACCTTGTCGTTCTTGCGCACCACCAGCGGATCAATACCGGGGAAGACCCGGCTGTTCCAGCTCCACAGATTGAAGTCCAGCATCGTGGAGATCTTCGGCGTATAGGCGCCCGGGTCGATGTCGTAGGCATTGAGTAGAAATACGAAGTCGCGGTCGACTTCCTGGATTTGCGGATGCCTGCCCTTGGGATGGGTAACCCAGAAGCCCATCATGCCCATCGCCATCTGCGTCATCTCGTCCGCATGCGGGTGGTACATGAAGGTACCCGGACGGCGCGCCACGAATTCGTACATGAAGGTCTTGCCGGGCTGTATCGACTTCTGGGTGAGGCCCGATACGCCGTCCATGCCGTTCGGCAGGCGTTGGCCGTGCCAGTGCACGCTGGTATGCTCCGGCAGCTTGTTGGTGACAAAGACGCGTACCCGGTCGCCTTCTACGACTTCTATGGTCGGGCCCGGAGACTGGCCGTTGTAGCCCCATAAGTGCGCCTTGAAACCTGGCGCCATCTCGCGCACCACCGGTTCGGCCACCAAATGGAATTCCTTGACGCCATTGTTCATGCGCCACGGCAAAGTCCAGCCATTCAGCGTGACGACCGGGTTGTACGGACGGCCGGTATTGGGCTGCAGCGGCGGCATGGTGTCCGGTGTGGTCTGGATTACCGGCTCCGGCAACGCAGCCATCGCGACCTTGCCGACCGAGGCAGCTGTCGCCGCGGCAGTGATCGCTCCCAGGCCGCTTAAAAAATTTCTTCTTGAACTCATCATCTTTCCTTTATTGGCTGATCAGCAGTGTTAGTGGCCGGCAGGCTGTGCTTCGCCGCCTATGTCAGCCGAAGGCGCTGTGCTCATACCGGGCCGGCCCAGCATGCTCATTTCCAGGTCGGCCTGGGCGATCCAGAAATCCCGGCTGGCTTCAATCGCACTGTTGACGCTGGCGATCTGCGAGCGGGCATCGGCCAGCAGGTCGAACACGCCGATCAGCATGCCGTTGTAGCGGAGCTGGTTTTCTTCGGAGATGCGTTTCTTCAGCGGGACAATTTCATCTTGGTAGTGCCGGGCGATGTCATAACTGGAGCGATAGCCCAGGTAGGTCTCGCGGACTTCGGAGCGCGCGTTGACGGCAATTTCGGCGGTGCGGTTGAGCGCCTGCATATACATGGCCTCGGCTTTGGCGACCCTGGCGCCGCCCCAGTCGAACAGTGGCAGTTCCAGCGTCACTTCATAGCCGTGCTGCAAGGGCTGGTCGCTGAAGGTATTGCGGACTGCGCCGATCTGCAGCACGTTGATGAAGCGGGTGGCCTGGTTCAGCCCCAGGTTCTTTGCCAGTTGCTCGGTGCCGAGACGGGCAGCTTGCACATCCAGGCGTTGCGACATTGCCGTCTGTTCGATGTCGGCTGCTTCATCCAGTGACTTGGGCAGGTCGGGTAGTCTGGGCGGCAGGGTAAACGCTGTCTGCGGCCCCCATAAGCCCATCAGGCGGGTCAGTTTTTCCCGGCTGCGGGTCTGTGCTTGCTGCGCGCGCGCCAGGTTCAGCGCCGCGTCGGCATAGAAGCCTTGCTCGCGGGCTTGCTGCAGCTTGTTATAGTTGCCCGCTTGCGCCAGCCGCCGCGCCAGTTCGGCGCCGGCATCGGCGGCCTTTTTCACCTGCTGCATGTACAACACGGTTTGGTCGGCGGCCACCGCCATGTAATAGGTTTTGCGGGTTTCGGCCGCCAGCGACAGCATCTGCATCGTCACTTCGCGCTTGGTTTGCTCAAAACGGCGTTGCTCCATTTGCCGGGCATACGGCATCGTCAACAAGCGGGCGATATTGAACTGGATGCCGCGATCGATCTCGGTCTCGCCGCCCTGGCGCAGGCGGCTGAAGGTAACGCCAGGATTGGGCAGGCGGCCGGCTTGTACAAAATCGGCTTCGGAAATGCCTAATTCATAGAACGACGCTTGCAGCCCGCGATTGCTGAGCAAGGCGATTTGCACCGCATCGTCGGCCGTCAGCGGTGCGCCCAGCAATTCCTTGACGCGCTGCGCAGCGGCATCGGCATCGCCGTCCGAGCGTTGCCAGCTGACGTCCTTGCCGATGCGTTGCCTGGCGACTTGCTCTACCGAAGAGAAGCCGCCGTCAGTGCTGAATGAAGCGCAAGCACCGAGTAGCAATGGTAGAAATGGCAGCAACAGCGCCGCAGCCAGCTTCGGGGGCACGGTGGATCGCCCGGAATGAAGGGGATTTGTCGTAGTGGCTCCCTTCATTTCGTATACCCCATCTTGTCCATGTCCGTTGGCTTCGCCTTGTCCGGCGATGGAGCGT
>JABDED010000039.1 GCA_013287275.1 Betaproteobacteria bacterium | reverse complement strand
GGATCCGCCTTCGCCGCCGCCGCCGGCTTTGACTGAGCCGCTATCGCCGCCGGTTGCGACCGATTTGCCGCCATTGCCGTCGCCGCTATGGCGGCGACGGCAATGGCGGCAAATCGGTCGCAACCGGCGGCGATAGCGGCTCAGTCAAAGCCGGCGCCAGCGCCACCATTGCCGTTGGCCGTGCCGCCTACGCCTTTGCCGCCTATTCCTTTGCCGCCGGCCGCGCCATTCGCACTGCCGGAATTAGTGGGATTGTTGCCAATATTCTGAACATTGCCGCTTACCGTGCCGCTCAAATTGCTTGTTGCGGTTGCTTTTGCCGCATTGAATGTATTGGTAAAGTTGACGGTGGAGCCGTTGTTGGTTGCCGCACTCCGTGCCGCGTCTGCCGTAGCGTCGCCGGTCGTTTGCGCCAGCGCTGGAATGCCCAGGCTGAAAGCGGCTGCGACGGCAGAAGCCAGTAAGGTCCTATTCATAACCTCTCCTTGGTTGTCGGTTTTGAGATCCGGAAAATAGAGCCGGCTCCCCTTTAAATTTCATTTTTTCAGTATTAGTTAGCGCTCGTAACAGGTGTAAAAAGCGCTGCCGACACCCGCAAATGCAAGCATAGGCAAGCAGGGTGGACGTCAGCAGCGTGCTTCCTGACAGGACAGAAAATATGCGATGCATCATGTTTAATGGAGCTGTAGATTGATGATCGTGGAATTTTGTATCAATACATTGGTGCCCGAATTTTGTACCACAATCGGGATACCGCTCACGTTGGCAAATGCCCCCGACGTGATGTTGTTGGAACCCGTTGCGACATTCGTGGCGCTGTTGTCTGCTACCGTGCCTTTAAGTTTCTGATCGTTACTGATCACCACTTCGGCGCCGCCGCGCAGTTTTCCCAGATCCTGGGAATCCGTTGCCTTGCCGAATTTTTTGACAAAAACGCTTTGCTCGTCACTGCTGCTGCCGGGAATGCCGGCGACGCTTGCAGCGCTTGCGGTAGCGGGTGGGCTTGCCACCTCCACCGCAACAGATGATTTGTCAGTCGCGGTTTCGCCTGCCAGCGCTTGTGAAAATGCCAGTTGCGGAGCCATGGCGATCAGTAGTGCAATCGTCTTTCCATACGTACAGTGTTGTAGAAACATGCTCGTTTCTCCTTACCGTCCAGCACAAGTATCTTGGTCTGAGCGGAGTATTCGCCGTGGAATGCATCACACTCCACGGCGAGTCCCGCGATTAATCAATTACTTGCCCAGGCTCAAATTGGACTGTACGTTGACGCTTTGCTGTACCAGGCTGGAAATGCCGCTTTGCTGTGTCAGAACCATGATGCCGGCAGCCGATTGCGCGGCACCTGTCATGTTGTTCGACATATCAAAGGTACCGGCATTGACGGTATTGCTGCCGCCAGCGCCGCCAGCTCCGCCCATGCCGGCCCCACCAGTGCCTACGCCGCCGGAGTTGGTGCCACCTGAGCCGCCTGCGCCGCCGGTGCCAGCACCGCCAGTGCCGGATCCAGAAGTAGAGGTGGACGAGCCGCCTGCACCGCTGGCATTGCCGCTGGCACCTGCGCCGCCACTGCCGCCAGCGCCGCTGCTGGCATTGCCATTAGTCGCATTGCCGCTGGTTGCAGTACCGCCCGCACCGCCTGCGCCGGCATTGTTTTGGGCATTGCCGCTGCTGCCGCCTGTACCGCCGGTTGCGCCCATTGCGCCCATGCCGCCTGTGCTATTGCCGGAAGCGCCCACTGCGCCGGAACCGCCGGTTCCGCTGGATGCTGCCGCACCTGCGCCGCCAACGCCGCCTGCTGCTGCACCTGCACCGCCTGCTGCCGCTGCGCCTGCACCGCCTGCGCCGCTGGAGCCGCTAGCACCCGCTGCACCGCTGCCTGCTGTATTGGTGCCTGCTGCGCCTGCTGCGCCCGCTGCACCTGCTGCACCTGCCGCACCCGAGCCGCCTGCACCCGATGCGCCTGCGCCGCCTGTACCTGTGTTAGCGCCGGATGTACCTGCACCGCCGGTGCTGCCGCCGCCGGATGTGCCGGTTATGCTGGAGTTACCGCCGTTGCCGCCGGGATTGCTGGCGCTTCCTGCGCCACCTTTGGCGCTGCCGGAAGAGGCTGATGCGCTGCCGCCGCTGCTACCGCCGCCGCTAGCGCCGTTGTTAGCTGATGAATCACCGCCAAAAGTCTTTCCGCTGCTAGCACCGTCACCACCGCTGCCGCCTTTGCCGCCGGCGCCGCCCAGGCCACCGATCGCATCGCCGTTGCCGCCACCGGAGCCGCCCGAGCCGCCCGAAGCTGCGCCTGTGCTACCGCCTGATCCACCTGACGAACTGCCACCCGATCCGCCTTTTGATCCGCCGGCATTGCCGCCCGATCCACCGGAAGTGTCGCCACTATTGCCGCCCATGCCGCCTGCGCCGCCGGTAGCTGAACCGCCTGCGCCGCCAGCACCGCCAGCGCCGCCGTCACCGGCTGCGCCGCCCTTGCCGCTTGAGGCATCGCTTGCATTGCCGCCTCGGCCGCCCGATGCTCCGATCGCATCACCAGTGCTGGCATTGCCGACCTTGGCATTGCCGCCGGCTGCGCCGTCGCCGCCGCCGCCGGCTTTGACTGAACCGCTATTGCCGCCGATAGCGACCGATTTACCGCCATTGCCGTCGCCGCCTGATCCTTTTGCACCATCGCCGCCGTTGCCGTTGGCAGTGCCGCCTACGCCTTTGCCGCCTATGCCTTTGGCGCCGGCTGCGCCGTTGGCGTCGCCAGAGTTGCTAGGATTATTGCCAATATTCGATACAGTGTTTCCGCTTACTGTACCGGTCAGTGTGCTTAATGCAGTTGCTTTGTTTACATTGAAAGCATCCGTAAATGTCGCGGTGGAACCGTTGTTTGTCGCCGCAGTCCGCGCAGCGTCTGCGTTGGCGTCGCCGGTGGGTGGAGCTTCTTGCGCGAATGCCGGAACGCTCAGGCTAAAAGCGGCAGCAAGGGCCGAAGCCAGTAAGGTCCTGTTCATATTATCTCCTCGATGATCACGTGGTAAGTGTTGGAGTTGGCAGCGAAAGCCAACTCCCCCAATAACAGCAAGCTTGATGCCAGCGAGTGTTATGGAGGCTGCGTGGGCCGGTTTGCAGAGTGAGAGGGCAGATAAGGAAGGGCTTCGCAAACGTGTGCTTGTTGAAGGGCAAGCAAAAAAACAGCGCTATTGTGCGGCGAGATGTCACGCGCCTGAGACAGTGATTTTCGATAACACGCGCTGCCAGCGTCGATTCAGCTTTTGAATCAACATCTTAGCAGCGTCAATGGAGTGTTGATGCTTTTACTCTATGTATCACTGGAGTGACAGCTGTAACAGAACTTTGCAAGAGTGTCACAATGTAAGCATCGCTTGCAGCCTGGCATAGGCAGAAGGCGCTGGTTGATATTCTGTGTCGGCGATTAGACACAAAAAGCAGTTTCGTGCAGATATCTGCATGAAACTGTTAACGTGTTAACACGGCAATGCCGGCTTGATGTCAGCCGAGTTTTGGGGATTTGACGGCCGCGCTGAAACGTATCTCGCTCGAATGGGAGTGGGAAAGCTCATTGCTGGCTGCAGGCTTGCTGCCGACGTGATTGAGGTCGCCGTTGATACCATGTTTTTCCATCAATCGGTACAAGGTCATGCGCGAAACGCCGAGATCTTGCGCCGCGCGCGTCTTGTTTCGCCCTGTCCGTATCAGGCAATTGAAGATCGCTTCGCGTTCGGCGCTGATGCGCACATTCGCCAGGTCGTCGTTCTTCAGGAGTATCTGCGATTCCAGGTTGAGATCCTGGGCGGAAATCATACGGCCATCGGTGGTAACGATGGCGCGCCGGATGCGGTTGATCAATTCACGCACGTTGCCGGGCCACGCATGCGACAACATTGCCTGGATTGCTTCTGTGGTAAATCCGTTCAGCCTGGTCTTTCTCTCTTTTCCAAAAACTTCCAGGAAATGGCTTGCCAGCGGCTCTATGTCTTCCCTGCGCTCGCGCAACGGCGGCACAACGATGGGCAATACGTTCAGCCGATAAAACAGGTCTTCCCGGAATTTTCCCGCATCAACGGCTTGCTGCAAGTTAACGTTGGATGCAGCAATTACCCGCGTATTGACAGGAACACTTGCTGCCGAGCCGATGCGGGTAATGGTTTTTTCCTGCAGGAAGCGTAGCAGATTCGTCTGCAGGTCCAGCGGCAGATCGGCGATTTCATCCAGGAAAATGGTGCCCCTGTCCGCGCTTTCTATGAAACCCGCCTTTTGCGAGGCTGCGCCGGTAAACGCGCCGCGCTGATATCCAAACAGCTCCGACTGTATCAACTGCGACGGAATGGAGCCGCAACTGACAGGCACGAAAGGCCCGTTGCGCCGCGACGAGCAGCGATGGATGGCAAGCGCCGTCAGTTCCTTGCCGCTGCCGTTCTCGCCGCCTATGAGTACGGTTGCTTCCGAATCGGCGATTTGCTTGATGTGCTTGAACAAGGCCTTCATTGCCGGGCTTTCGCCCACCATCGCCATATCCTTGTTGCTGGCGAATCGTCTTTTTGATTGCTGCCGCATCATCGCCCGTCCATAGGCATGGCCCACCGTCTGCGACAGGCGCTGTGACTCTATCGGTTGCGTATGGTAGTCAAACAGATAGCCCAATATCAGCTCGTGGCACTTCCATGACAACAAGGAATCCGCATGGAATACGCCTATCCATTCGCATTCCGTGTGTGCCTTCAACAACTGGATCAAGGCTTCATAGTGGATCAGTTCAATGCTGTCCAGCACCAGCAGGCAAACCAGGTAGGACTCGTCCCGCATCATTCGCTCAGCAACAAGTATTTCCGCGGCGTAGTGTATTTCCCAATCGTCATCTTGCAGATGGTTCTCAAAAGATGCGGAATTTTTTTGTAGCCTCAGGCAAAGAATTTTACGTTTTATCATTTTAATTTCTCGCTCGTATAAGATATGCACGGTAATCAAGCTTCCGTGACACCGAGCGCGGGCTTGAAACATTCCGCATAGGCCCGTCAACATGCGTCGCAATAGCGACTAATATCGAATGGACTGGGCGTATATGGATAGATATGGAAAAAATGCTTTTCCGCAACGGAAAGCATTTTGGTCACCGTGAACATCTCCAACAACAATTCGCGGCAAGGTGACCGGATTGCAGAACGACGCATTTTGCTTCGTATTACTTGTGTGGAAGAGGGGGCGCGAAAACATAACCATCCGATTCGCGTTGTCCGCTGCCTGTCGTTTCGCTAAGCCGATAATCGATGCCGATTCAGTTTGTATCCTCGTTTATGAACCTGCATGCAAAAAAACATCTCGATAATATTGATGAAATGAATTTCTGCATCAACTGTGTCGATCAAATTTACAACTGCTTGCGATATTTAGTGCGATCGCGAAATCTTCCGAAGTAAGCCTTTGATTGTAAGGATATTTTTTTTAGGGGCACGATTTGTGCTTCTTTATTTTTTACTTCCTACCTTATTTAAGAATTGTAAAAATCGGGTTCTTCTTTTTTCTCAAACAATCTGTAAGACCCCGTAATATTTAACAGATTTTTTGACTTTTACAAGTCAACTTTGATAAGGATGCGAAGCCCGTCTTCGCCAGGATTTCAGATCACCCAAGGCCATTCATGGCAGGGGTGTTTCTGTGTTTTTATCCCGCCAAATCCTTGCCATATTTCTCAAATATATTACGGAAAAGTTGCCGTCCTGTATCCGTTTCATCACCACGCTTTTTTCGATAAGGGAGAAATGTATGAAACAGCAGCTCTTTTGCAATGTTGCCGTAGCAGCTTGTTCCGCAGTGTGCTTTTCAAGTACCACTGCCCATGCGCAAACTGTGAATACACTCGCAGCCGGTGACGATGCGCCGGTTTCGGTTGATGCATTGAGGCGGGATGTCAACGACCTAGCCAGGCAACTGGAAACCTTGAAACGCGAGCTGGAAGAAGAAAAGATCAAGCTGAGGGAGCTGCGGCATTCGGTAAGAAACGATACCCTGGCGACACAACGTGGCGGTACTGCAGCGGGATCAAGTGCCGCACAGCAAGCGCAGGGTGGGACTCAAGTGGCAATGCAAACAATTGTTAATTCGCCGGACAATGCATCGCCAACGGAGCCCGTCGGTGTTGCTCCGGAGCGTAGTAACCGGCAAAGAGAAGTTGCCCAGATCTTTGAACAGCCGGGCATACTCACACCCAAGGGGAAATTTGGGCTGGAGCCATCGATACAATACAGCTATTCATCCAACAACCGGGTAGCGCTGGTGGGTTATACCGTGATCCCGGCGCTGCTGATTGGCCTGGTGGATGTGCGCCAGGTCAAGAGCAATACGCTCACCGGCGCGCTGACAGGACGCTATGGCCTAAGCAATCGGATGGAAGTGGAGATGCGCGTGCCTTATGTCTATCGCAGCGATTCCACGATCAGCCGGGAAATATTTACCGGCAGCGCAACTGACCAGGTGTTCCAAACCAGCGGAAAAGCCATAGGCGATGTGGAAGTGTCTGCGCGCTACCAGTTAAACGATGGCGGCGCCGACAGGCCCTATTTCATCGGCACCATGCGACTTAAATCGCGTACCGGCAAGGACCCGTTCGATGTCGTTACTGATTGCGTCACGCGCTGCGTCGGTAATACTACCGGCACCGGCCTGCCGCTGGAATTGCCCACAGGCTCCGGTTCCTACTCATTGCAACCGGGCCTGACATGGTTGTTCCCCAGCGACCCCGCGGTGTTCTTCGGTAGTTTCAGCTACCAATACAACTTCGCCCGCAAGAATGTCAGCCGCCGCGTGCTGAACGGTGAAGAAGAATTCCTTGGCAACGTCAAGGCCGGTGACATTCTCGGTGCAAACTTCGGCATGGGCCTGGCTTTGAACGACAAGTCATCGTTCAGCGTCGGTTTTGATTTGAACTCGGTCGGAAGGACCAAGCAAAATGATGTCACCGTGCCTGGATCTGTGCGCACCGTGCTAGCCAGTTTATTGCTGGGTTATTCATACCGGTATTCCGACAAGACCTCTTTCAGCCTGTCCATCGGCGCCGGCCTGACGCGCGATACGCCGGATCTTTCGTTGACGATGCGGGTGCCCATGTCATTCTAGAAGGTAATTATTGTCCAGGGATTGCAATCCCGATGTAAACCAAATGCAATGGTGGGGCGTTATAGGCTCATGTAAGGGAAATGTTGCTTTGTATCAGTTGTAAGAGTCTGTTTCCTGTTCTCGTTTTTTTACAGAGCCGCCCTTATATTACTACCATGTAAGTGAAGTTCCGTACCTTAATCACGGAGCCACTTTGGTTTGAAAGGATTACATCATGCTAAGTCGTAAATTAAGCGCGTTAGCCCTGCTGGTTGCAGTGGGCTCAACTTCTGCAGCATATGCCAATGACCAGGGTGCGAATACCCTGCTGGGCGCCGCTGTCGGCGCGGCAATTGGACATGGCATCAATGGACGTGACGGCGCGATTGTCGGCGGTGTGCTCGGCGCAGCAGTAGGCGCGAGTGTAAATACCTATGACCAGCCGCGTTATTATGGCGGGCCTCCGGCAGCCACCTATTACAGCGCACCGGCTACAACTTACTACGCAGCACCGGCGCCGACCTATTATGCAGAGCCAGCCCCTGTGTACTATGCAAGGCCGCCCGTTTATGTAGCGCCGGCCCCTGTGTACTACCGTTCGGCTCCTGTTGTGGTGGAAGATCGCTATTATCGCGGCGGGCGCCATTACTATGGTGAGCGTGACGGTGGCCGCTATGGTCGTTACGATCGAGATGACCGCTGGCATAGGTAAACGCTAAACGCGGCTGTATAAAGATAGCTGAATAAAAACTAAGGCACGCAGGATTTTATTTTTCTGCGTGCCTTTTGTTTTCCGCTGGGCCGGCGAAGCCCTGATCTTGCTACTGCTTGCCATTCCTTGCACGGAGCCGGCGTCACACCTCGCCCATCAGATTGCCGTCAACCAGCAGCCTTACCGCCGCTTGCTGCAGGCGCTTGAATTCCGGCATACTTTCTGCCAACTGGCGAAACTCCCTGATCTCGCCACCGTCCGGATGTACGCCGCTAGGCGCCAGTTCCTCATTGAACAACTCGCCGTTGAAGCCTTCCCGGCTCACCATGAAGCCCAGCATGAAGGCTTCCCTGAGTAATGCTTCCTTCAGTATTTCCACTGCCATGTATATCACCTGTCGATAGAGTTTGGCCGCATGTCTTGGAAGACTAAGCGCTTCATAGCCTGGGCGCTGTTAGGTAGCGAACAAAACTGGCTGGAAAATTCATCCATTCCGATGTCGGCGATCGTGGACCGCCAGTCTCAGGGCATTTTATTTCAGGCATCAAAATTCACTTATCAGATTTACACTGTTTTACATATCGCAACTACCACCTTTAATGGATCGACAAGGCCATGCATTACAGGGTCAACAAAAGATCCAAATCCTGTAGTTTGCCTTGAATTTAGGCAATAGAAGTTAAGCTTTAAAAATCAGCAGCTTAGCTTGTGTTTGATATGGTTATCCACAGGATTGTTAACACAAGATGTGGGTAAGCTAGTGGTTTTACGTGGTCATTCAGGAGCTGCGCTCGCCGTGCGTTGGCAACATCATTTGCCATCCGCATCGCAGTTTTATCTTTTCTGCATTGTCTTGAGGAATACTTTCAGCGTATGCTGAAAGTTCGTCTGCGCGCAGGAAATAAGGTGTTGCAACACCATCATATTAAAAAAACAATCGGGAGACTGCCATGACAAAATTGACGTTCCAGCAAAAGCTTTGGGTCCCGCTGATGTGCAGCCTGTTGTGCATTTTCAGCGTGTCGATCTACGACGCGATCCAGACCCGCAACGTGCGGATAGAAGAACGCAGCGGCGACCTGACCAATATCGACGATGCAGCCCTGAGCATCGTCAAGCACTTTGGCGATATGACGGTGGCCGGCACGCTGACCAAGGAGCAGGCGCAACAGCAGGCGACCACATCAATCAAGGATTTCCGCTACGGCAAAGACGGTTACGTCACGATAGTCGGTCTTGACGGCGTCGCCGTGATGAACCCGTTCAAGCCCGAGAATGACGGCAAGAACATGATAGATTTCAAGGATGCGCAGGGCAACTACCTGTATCGCGATATCGTCGCGCTGGGCAAGGGCGCCAGCGGTAGCGGATTCGTGAAGTATGTGTGGGCGCGGCCAGGTGAAACCGAGCCGGTGCCCAAGCTGAGCCGTGTCGCGACTTACAAGCCCTGGGAATGGACCCTTGTCACCGGCGTCTATATGGACGATATCGATATCGCCTTCAGGCGCTCGCTGATGCAGTCGGCCGCCGTGCTGGCCGGTGTGTGCGTGCTGCTGGCCCTGATCGTCAGCGCGGTCAACCGCAGCCTCAGCCGCGCCATTGGCGGCGCGCCTGAATACGCGGCCAAGGTGGCGGCAGAAATCGCCGCCAATAATCTCAGCATCAGCGTCGATACCAAATCCGGCGACGATAGCAGCCTGCTGTTTGCGATGAAGACCATGCAATCCAACCTGGCCGACACCATAGGCGAGATACGCCGCAGCGCCGACACCATTGCCATTGCCTCCAGTGAAATTGCCGCCGGCAACATGGACCTATCGGCGCGCACCGAATCGCAGGCCAGTTCGCTGGAAGAAACGGCCGCGTCAATGGAAGAGCTGACCTCCACGGTGACGCAAAATGCGGACAATGCGATGCAGGCCAACCAGCTGGTGAAATCCGCATCCGATGTCGCGCAGCAGGGCGGCGCCGTCGTGTCGCAGGTCGTGCAGACGATGGAAACCATCAATGCCTCCGCCACCCGCATCGTGGATATCATTAGCGTCATCGACGGCATCGCCTTCCAGACCAACATCCTGGCGCTGAACGCCGCAGTGGAGGCGGCGCGCGCGGGCGAGCAGGGCAGGGGCTTTGCCGTGGTGGCGTCGGAGGTGCGCAACCTGGCGCACCGCAGCGCCGCCGCCGCAAAAGAAATCAAGGCCCTGATCGGCGATTCGGTGGACAGCATCGCCGCCGGCAGTGCGCTGGTCGCGCAGGCTGGCACAACGATGGACCAGGTAGTGAGCAGCGTATCACGCGTGACCTCCATCATGGCCGAGATCACCGCCGCCTCCAGCGAGCAAAGCACGGGCATAGGCCACGTGAACCAGGCCATCACCGAGATGGATTCCGTCACGCAGCAAAACGCGGCGCTGGTAGAACAGGCAGCAGCAGCGGCCGGCAGCTTGCAAGACCAGTCCGCCAGGCTGGCACAACTGGTGTCCCGCTTTAAACTGGATAGCCACGATACAGGCTCCGCACCGCCGGCGCCAAGGCCGGTTCAGCGCGCGAGCACAGTCAAGTTGCGGCCAAAGCTGGCCTTGCGCTGATACCGGATAGATGTAGCCATGCATGTCCGGCCTATGAGCCGGGTGTGCAAGGATGGGTTGGGTACACCCGGATTATTCGTCGGCAGACAGGGCCGACTTGATCGAACTATCGTAGTCGCGCTGCAGCTTCAACCAGTAGCCGTCTTGCACGCCAAAATGCCGGTCCAGCGTGGCACCTATTGCGGCAGTGATCGCTATCTTTCCATCCAGGATGCCGTCTATTGTTTCCAGGCCCAGCGCGGTCGCTTCTGCCAATTGCTCTTTAGGGCGGACCAGGGGGATCAGGAATTCTTCCAGCAGGATCTTGCCGGGGCGGATGTCGGGAGGAATGAGGCCGGTGCTGTCGAAATCGTCATCGAGATTGCTTGGCTCCATGTCGCTGTCCTGTTCTTGTCTTGTTGACGTATGTTGAGGGCATATCTGGCTTTGGCAGTGTACCAGCGCCAAAACAAAGGCGCAGTGTCAAACTGACAAAGGCTTGCCTCCGCCGCGCATTTTTCTCTTAAACATTAAGTACGCTATGAGGGCCGGCTTTGCAGCATAAAATTTTGCTCCAGCCGGTACAACGAGCCTTCGCTGGTCAGCGTGCTGGAGTACAACGCGAATGCGCTGACCGGGATCACTGCCGAGACCGGTACAGGCTGCGCCAGGAAATCGCGTGCGACATGGCCGGGCACGCCCGCCTTGCAGCGCGCAAGCGTGATGTGCGGCTTGTAGGCGCGAACTTCCGGCTTCAAGCCTGCGACTGTTAATGCGGCCAGGACGCTGGTGCGCAGGTCCAGCAATTCATCGCATATTTGCACGCCCGCCCACAAGGCAATGTTTTCACCGCGCGAGCGAAACTGGCCCAGCGCTGCCAGCTTGATGCCAAAGACCGGCGCCTGGACTGCCTGCAAAGCATGCGCTACAGGCGCAACCTCTGCCTCGCCGATGAAATGCAGCGTCACATGCATCTGGCCGGGTATCGTCAATTTGATACCGGTTGCTGGCGCCGGCTGCAGCAGCGACAGCCCGGTAGTCACGGCGGGAGGAAGGTCAATAGCGACGAAGAGCCTGGCCATCTGTCCTCCATATGCGCACTTTACCCAAAAGAAATAGCGGGCTAACCGTAAAGCTGCCGGCCCTTGTCAAGTATAGCGTCTGCACAGGCGGCTCTTCGGACTAGCTCAGGTCTTGAGCCTGTACCCGGTCTTGAATATCCACCATACCGCCGAGATGCACAGCAGCAGGAAGACTATAGTCATGCCGGTGCTGACTGCGATGCTAACGTCGGAGACGCCATAGAAACTCCAGCGGAAACCGCTGATCAGGTAAACCACAGGGTTGAACAAGGCAACCTTTTGCCAGAACGGTGGCAGCATGCTGATGGAGTAAAAGCTGCCGCCCAGGAAAGACAGCGGTGTAATCACCAGCAGCGGGATGATTTGCAATTTCTCAAACCCATCCGCCCAGACGCCGATGACAAAGCCAAACAGGCTGAAGGTGATCGCGGTGAGCAGCAGGAAGGCAATCATCCACAACGGATGCGCAATCTCAAACGAAACGAACAGCCTGGCGGTAGCCAAAATCAGCAAGCCCAGGACGACCGATTTGCTGGCAGCCGCGCCTACGTAGCCCATCACTATCTCTATCGCAGAAATCGGCGCGGACAGTATCTCGTAAATCGTGCCGGAGAACTTCGGCATATAGATGCCGAAGGACGCATTGGCGATACTCTGCGTCATCAGCGACATCATGATCAGGCCGGGGATGATGAACGCGCCGTAGCGTATGCCATCGACCTCCACCATGCGCCCGCCTATGGCGGCGCCGAAGACGACAAAGTACAGCGATGTAGAAATGACCGGTGACGCGATGCTCTGCATCAGCGTGCGCCAGGTGCGCGCCATCTCAAACAGGTACATGGCGCGGATAGCGTAAATGTTCATGGCTGCGCCCTCACAAGATTGACAAAAATTTCTTCCAGCGAGCTCTGGCTGGATTGCAGGTCCTTGAAGTCTATGCCATGCTCGCCAAGCTGGCGCAGCAGCTCGGCAATGCCGGTCTGTTCGCTCTGCGCATCAAAGGTATACACCAGATCACTGCCGTCCGCCGACAAGGTCAGCGGCAAGCCGGCCAGCGCCGCGGGAATCGCCATCAGCGGGTGCTGCAGGTGCAAGGTCAGCTGCTTCTTGCCCAGCTTCTCCATCAGCACCGCCTTGTCTTCCACCAGGATGATTTCACCCTTCCGTATCACGCCTATGCGGTCGGCCATCTCTTCGGCTTCTTCAATATAGTGGGTGGTCAGGATAATCGTCACGCCGCTTTCCCGCAGGCCGCGCACCATCTTCCACATATCGCGCCGTAGTTCCACATCTACGCCGGCGGTGGGCTCATCCAGGAACAAGATGCGCGGCTCATGCGACAAGGCCTTGGCGATCATTACCCGCCGCTTCATGCCGCCGGACAGGGTACGGATGCGCGCATCCTTCTTGTCCCACAGCGACAGGTCGCGCAATACCTTTTCTATATGCGCAGGGTTGGCCGGCTTGCCGAACAGCCCGCGGCTGAAACTGACAGTATCCCAGACGCTTTCAAATGCATCGGTGGCCAGCTCCTGCGGCACCAGCCCTATCTTGGAGCGCGCCGCGCGGAAATCAGCCACCACATCATGCCCATCCGCCAGGATGGTGCCGCTGCTGGGATTGACGATGCCGCACACGATATTGATCAGGGTAGTCTTGCCGGCGCCGTTCGGCCCCAGCAGTGCAAAAATTTCACCCCGGCGGATATCCAGGTCCACGCTCTTGAGTGCCTGAAAACCGGAGGCATAGGCCTTGGTAAGGTTTTTGATCGAAATGATCGCTGACATGCAATGTCCTTATTATTCTTTAAATGTCGGTGATTGTAGTATGAATTGCGTTTGGGAACAGTCAGCCGTGCCGGTAGTTGTCTTTAAGTATAAAGCGGCACTCGCGGTGCCCGTGGCAGGCGAGGGAGTCATTATCCGGCCGAAAGTAGTTTGGTTTTTGCAACATGGACGCACGTCAATGGCCAATGTGCACCAGCGTACAGAACTTGCCACCCAATTACTTTATGGTGAAATCTTTCATTCCAAAGGAAAACATCATGAAAACCATACTAGCCACAAGTTGCTTCGTCATTAGCGCCATATTGGCGCCAGCCATCAGCCACGCCCAGGATAGCGACGCCGATCGCACACATCCTATGCACTTCGTCAAAGACTCTGTCATCACAAGCAAGGTCAAGGCCAAATTAGCTGCGGAACACATCACCAGCGTTGAACGAATCAAAGTCGATACTGACGACAATGGCGTTGTATGGCTGAGCGGCACCGCCAAAACCCAGGCAGAAGCAGACAAGGCCGTGTCAATCGCGAAGAAGACAGAGGGCGTTGCTTCCGTCAAGAGCAAAATCGTTGTGAAGATGGAGTAGCAGGCAAGGCAGGCGCGGCGCTCTGGCAGACGTGATAGTTGATGTAGAAATGCTAGGAGCGCGCGCAAAGCGGGTAAGGCGTAATTTGCTGCGCGCCGGAAGCGCGACCGTCGATATTTTTCAGTAATTCTCAAGCAGAGATGCAACGCGAGGCATGTGTTGCGGTCCGATCAAATCGGAATTGCCACACCTAATTACAACTGCTTTGTAAGCTTGCTCAAGTAATCCGTTGCCTTTGCGGGCCGACAATAGATCAAAAATAAGCTTGGCAAATCCGCTGGCAATCTGGTGGATGTATTACATCATCTGATTTTGGTGCACGGCGCTGCCGTCCATGACTGAGTCATCTACCGCCAAAAAAAATCACCTGGCATCGATTGGAACGTACCCCCTTTGTTTCGTTGGGTCAAACGGTTTACTAACCATGGCTTATCAGCTCTTGGGCGTTGCTCACATGCTTGACTATCTCTTTGCACGAAATGTGATACTCAAACCAGCTAAAAATAGCCCTATGCAAGTAATCAGCTCGATAAGCTTGTATTAGTGCGGTAAGGTAAGTGCAACTATGAAATCTTTTCTCCGGGGCTAACATTCATAAGTTCTGATCGCGACCACACTATCTATACATGAGACCTAATTCGGACTAAAATTGGTCTTTCAATGTACTTGGATGAGGTGTTGTCATGAAATTTTCCACTCAGGTAAAGCCCATTAGCTACCTCAAAAGCCATGCCGCCGAAATCGTCAAAGACATTACAGAAAACCGTGAGCCAATGCTAATTACACAAAATGGCGAAGCCAAGCTGGTCGTCATGGATGTGAAAAGCTACGAAGAACAGGAAGAAACGCTCGCACTGCTAAAAATTCTGGCACTCGGCAATCGTGAAATTGAACAAGGCAAGTTCCGCGATGCTGAAGATGTATTTTCTGAACTGGATAAGGCTGGCAACTGATGGGCTTCAGAGTCGTCATCCTAGATTCGGCAGAGCAAGACCTGAAAGAACTCAGAGCCCACATACTCAAAAACTTTTCCAATGCTACCTGGCGCACCACCTACGCCAAGATAAAAGAAGCGATCCGCAACCTGCAAAATTTTCCGCAAGCGGGTGCAATTCCAGAAGAAATTGAAAAGCTGAACCTCACGCAATATAGACAGGTTCTATCTGGAATGAATCGGGTCATTTACGAAGTGCGGCAGGATGTTATTTATATCCATATTGTTGTCGATGCCCGGCGCGATATGAATGCGCTGTTGACACGACGATTGTTGCGAATCACTTAAAAACAAAAACGCAGACAATCAACATCTTCATTTTCACTAAGTCCCGCGACCTGTTCCAAGGTCGAGGTGCGTGCGTAAGCATATGTTTTCATAGAGTTCCTTTCTATCAATAGATTCTAGATGTAGTAAAATTATCAATAGGTCCTACGGGGAGGGCTGCTTTGACAGTTTTTTTGATGGGGGGCAGACAAGATCATTTGACCCAGCTCTGGTGATATATAGCTCGTTACCTCTGGTTTTATATGCAATTTTGTAGGCGGCCGGCGTCATTGCTCGGTCGCTACGGATAAAGTTCAAATTGGCACATTACGCCCCGAACCTTTCGGCACAATACTTGAATGAACATCATCGACATACCGGACGAGCCATGGCGGCCGAGAGGCCAGAAGATAGCATTGGAGAAGCTGCAAGAGGATGTGCAGCGACACCTAGCCCCATTACGTCAGTGGGAGGAGATGCAAGACCTGATTCAGC
This sequence comes from Betaproteobacteria bacterium, assembly GCA_013287275.1. Classification (GTDB taxonomy): domain Bacteria; phylum Pseudomonadota; class Gammaproteobacteria; order Burkholderiales; family Burkholderiaceae_D; genus Undibacterium. The sequence goes on along the minus strand of JABDED010000039.1, from coordinate 8,819 downwards.
GATCATCGCCGGGTTACCGTTTGAAAGAACTACTCAAGCAGTCCACTCCTGGCTGGCAGCTTAAGGAAATACTCGAGCGGTCGACGTTGCCTAAGCATGTCCAAGACCTATTGGACAAGAGTTCGGCGGTCAATCAGGCGCAGCGGATGCTGGAGCAATATCTTCCAAAACACCAGATTGGTTTCGACGAGGATACGCTCCGCAAAGTGAAGGGCATGAATGCAATCACCGAAGCGGTCAATGCCTATGAACGTAATTTAAGGCCTGTCACTGAGCACCAAGAGTGGTTCAAAAAGCTACAGAATCAAGCGCTTGGCGGACTTTCGATGCTGGAACTTTCCCGGCAATTGGAATATGCCAATCCGGCACTTGCCGCCTTGAAGGCCGCAAAGACATCCTTAGACAACTTAACGGGGGCATTCCAGGGCATTGATTTCGACGAGTTTGAACTTGATGAAGAGGAGGATATCGAGGCGCAGCAGGTCGCCCAAACCATTACGCAGACGGCAACTGCGGAGCCAACGCTGCAGGCTGCGGTGGAACAAATCATTGCTGCCATCCAGGCGCAGCCAAATCCGACCGTTCGGCTGATGCTTTGGCTGTTCTTTCGGAAGATGATGGATTGGATCATAGCCGGCATCATCGGAGTTGTCATCAGTCAGCATATGCCTCAAACCACTCCCGAAAGCCCACAGGAGGCCACTAAGAGTGTTAAGAGAGTTGTGCGTGCGACACTTGATTCCCCGACCCTACTGGCCGAGTATCGATTCGTGTCGGTCAAGGTTCTCGTTGTCCGGCAAAATCCCAAGGCACGCTCACCGAAACTTGGGGAGTTGGGCTTTGGCAAGTTCGTAAAGCTATTGAAAAAGGATAAGGACTTTGCCTTAGTGCTTTGGACTGATAAGGAGTCGGGAGTTGAGATACAGGGATGGGTGTTCGCTCGATATCTTGAGAAATTCGACTGAGTCCGCTTATCCAGTAAATGTGATCATGTTCGTTGCTAGTCTCGGTTGTGAAAAAAATGCAAAATTTCGGCGTTGCTCATCCTTTCGTTTGCCCCATTGGGTGGGCTAACATGAAGCGTAGAGCCCGGCTGATCTAGAAATAAGCGGGCTCGCACTGCGTAAGCGCCTCCGTTACGCAATTGAAAGAAATATGGAGACTGGGGTGCTGATTTCAGGAGGACACATACCAAACCTATTGGATGTTCGTCTACGCTCTCTTGTCACCCCGAAACTTGTCGCTGTGGTATGAATCGCGAATAGAAAAATGTGATGACAAAACCAACTACTCAAAGCGCACCGATCGCTAGCACGTCCAATAAGCCGGTAGAGACTTTCGCCAAGCCAAGCGTTCACGAGGTCACTTCAGCATTGCGGCTGTTTATCGCTAATTTTGGTGCGAGCAACTACTTATGGCCTACATGCTTTAAACAGTCAACGATCGCGACGTTTGAGGTGACATCGTCCCATCCTTTTAGCGTTGCTAACGACAAAGATGGCTATGTTAAGCACTCAATGTCGAACGTGAAAACTGCACGTGGTCTGTCTCCCACCAAGTCAGTCGCGTCGCGATGGTTCAACGTCGGAAAGATCCTCGAAGCCACTACTGGAGATATCTGGATACATCGAGCAGCAGACGATATTTGGTGGACCATCTCTCTGTCAGGCCCCGCGACGACTAGCCTTCAAGAAGCCAACTATCCAGGTTCGGTACCTGGGGAGAAAGTTTATGAAACCCATAAGCCTGGAAGGCCTTGGACGAATAAGAATCTCCTTGGGCAGCGTTTGTCATGGAGTGCACTGCATAAAAAAGCACGGGCATTTATGGCTACCGAGGCAACGCTGCAGCAACTGAGCACAGACAACGCAGCTTACGCTACTGCTCTGCTACTCGGTAGCGACCTAGGCGGTTGGCACAACCGTGCTGATTGGCAGGCTATTGCGCGGGCAGCCAGCCATGCTGGAGTCACTATGTCAACGCCATGGCAAAATGCGGTTGCACGAATGGCGATGACCGCGTTGAATACAACGCTGGCGTCAAATGGGCAACAAGCACTTCGCACAATCAAGAACAAGGAATTCCGATTTGCATCTGCCGCAGCCTTGGAAGAATACTTGCTCAAACTGCGGGCGGACCAAGAAGGATTGTGCGCGCTCAGCGGCCTTGTATTGCAATACGACGGGGACTACGACGACGCATCGCTTTTGTGTTCGCTTGATCGCATCGACAGCTCTGGACACTACGAGGCCGGCAACCTTCAGATAGTCTGCCGTTTCATCAATCAATGGAAATCTGATCAAGAAGACCACGAGTTCCAGAGACTTTTGAGACTTGTACGTGAGTGCCACGCGCCTTGATTGAAATCGTCCAAACCGGCCGTCGAGGTCGAGGCACCTCATTCGGAGGAGTTACGCCCTTGTCTCAATACGCAAATTCTCTATTTCGATTGAGCGTGTAGATTGAGTTCCCGACAATCCGGACACGCTTCGGACATGGAGCGACATAAAACAAAAAGGCCAATCCGCAGATTGGCCTAAGTATTTGATTTCACTGGTCGGGGCGAGAAGATTCGAACTTCCGACCCCTTGCACCCCATGCAAGTACGCTACCAGGCTGCGCTACGCCCCGACAGTGAGTTGCGGATTATAGCGGATCAGTAGGCTTTTTGCCATGCCTGCATGCAATTTATTTAGCTATTTTGCTGCGATACCTGCTCCCTGCGAACTATATTCACTGTATGCAGTCAGATTTGCGTGGTTTTCTTTGAGAAAATTGTCAAAACGCGTGAAAATACACGTCTCTGCGCTACCGCGCACTTTTCCGATTCCAGATTCCTTTTACCTAAAGTAATTATGACCATCAAAATCAGTCAAAACTTTGACGCCGGCGCGATTGAAGTCGTCCGTGCAGAACAGGCAGATGCCATTGAATTGAAGTTGCGCAAGGACTCGCACGCCGATATCGCGCAGTGGTTTTATTTCCGTTTGCAGGGCGCGCGCGGCGAATCCGCTGTGATGCGCATCGTCAATGCCGGCGAGGCCACCTATGCCAAAGGCTGGGAAAACTATCGTGCTGTCGCCAGCTATGACCGCGAGACCTGGTTCCGCGTGGAGACCGAGTTTGACGGCAAGGTGATGACTATCCGCCATACGCCGGAAGGCGACAGCGTGTACTACGCCTATTTTGAGCCGTATAGCTGGGAGCGCCACCTGGCGCTGCTGGGCAGCGTCGAGCATTCTGCGCTGGCGCGCGTGGTGGACCTGGGCAATACCGTCGATGGCCGCGACCTGAATATGGTGGTGGTGGGTGATCCTGCCGCGAAGAAAAAAGTGTGGATCATCGCGCGCCAGCATCCGGGCGAGACGATGGCGGAATGGCTGGTGGAGGGCACGCTGAATGCTTTGCTGGACCCGGCCAATCCTATCGCGCGCCGCATCCTGGATCATGCAGTGCTGTATATCGTGCCTAACATGAATCCGGACGGCTCCTATCGCGGCAACCTGCGCACCAATGCTGCCGGCGCCAATCTGAACCGCGAATGGATGACGCCTTCGATGGAAACCAGCCCGGAAGTTTTCCTGGTGAAAAACAAGATCCATGAAACCGGCTGCGACCTGTTCCTGGACGTGCATGGCGATGAGGCCTTGCCGTATGTGTTTGTGGCCGGCAGCGAGATGCTGGCGGGCTTTACCGACAAGCAGATGGCGCAGCAGCAAGAGTTTGTCGACAGCTTTGTTGCCGCCAGCCCGGATTTCCAGACCAAGGTCGGTTACGAGGCCAGCAAATACAATGAAGATGTGTTGAAGCTGGCATCCAAATACATAGGCCATCATTTCAAATGCGTGTCGCTGACTTTGGAGTTGCCGTTCAAGGACAATGACAACTTGCCGGATGCAGAAACCGGCTGGGACGGCGCGCGCAGCATCAAGCTGGGCGAGGCGATGTTGCAGCCCATCCTGGCTTCATTGACGTCCAGGCTGGATTGATGGGATTGATATCGTGGGCATAGAAATCGAACGCAAATTCCTGGTCGTCAATGACGGCTGGAAGCGGGATGCAGAAACGACGCCGGGCGCGCGCTCCACCTTCATGCGCCAGGGGTATCTGTCGTCCCACGCGGACCGTATCGTCCGCGTGCGTATCGATGGCGATGAGGCCATGCTGACGATCAAGGGCAGGGGGCAGGGGGCAGGGAATCTCCCGTGGAGAATGGGAGTATCCTGTCCCGGTTGCCGATGCGCAGGAGTTGCTCAAGCTGTGCGAGCCGCCCCTGATAGAAAAGACCCGCCACCGCATCCCGTATGCGGGCCTGGTGTGGGAGGTGGATGAATTTTTTGCCGACAACGCCGGCCTGATCGTGGCCGAGGTGGAGCTGGAGTCGGAACAGCAGCAATTTGCAAAACCCGCCTGGCTGGGTGTAGAAGTCAGCCACGACAAGCGCTATGCCAATGCGAACCTGCTGCGGCATCCCTACAGCCAGTGGGATAAGTAAGATTTTTTCATAAACTGCCATGCCCAGGATCGTCTTTACCCAGCAACTGAGCCGCTTCACCGAAGTGCCGGAGGTGGAGGCGGCAGCGGCTACCTTGCATCAGATACTGGAAGCAGCCTTTGCGGTGAACCCGCGCTTGCGCGACTACGTGACGGACGAGCAGGGGCATCTGCGTGTCCATGTGGCAGTTTTTATCGATGGACACCGGGTGCGCGACCGCGTCCGGCTGGATCAGGCGCTGTCGCCCGGCAGCGTCGTGCATGTGTTGCAGGCACTATCAGGAGGCTGATGATGAAAGCAATGGTGGCTACCCGCAAGGGACTGTTTGAACTGGTTCGCGGACAGGACGGCTGGCAGATCGGGGCATCGAGTTTTTTGGGTGAACCGGTCAGCATGGTGCTGCATGACAGGCGCGATGGCGCGACCTATGCGGCGCTCAACCTGGGGCATTTCGGCAGCAAGCTGCACCGGCGCGACGCCGACAGCGATGCCTGGACCGAGATCGCGGTGCCGGCTTATCCTCCGCAGCCTGAGTCCAGCAAGGACGAGGCCGAATGGAAGTTGCACTTCATCTGGTCGCTGGCCACCGGCGGCAGCGGCCAGCCTGGCGTGCTGTGGGCGGGCACCTTACCGGGTGGCCTGTTCCGCTCGGGCGACAGGGGCGCGTCCTGGCAACTGGTGCGCTCCTTGTGGGATGTGCCGCAGCGCAAGGAATGGTTTGGCGGCGGTTATGATGTGCCGGGCATCCATTCCATCTGCGTAGACCCCAGGGACAGCAATACCGTGCTGGTCGGCATTTCCTGCGGCGGCGCCTGGATCACCAGGGACGGCGGTGAAAGCTGGACCCTGAGCGCCAAAGGCATGATTGCCACCTACATGCCGCCGGAACGCGCCGACGATGAAAGCATACAAGATCCGCACCTGATCACCCGCTGTACGGGAGCTCCGGACGTGCTGTGGTGCCAGCACCATAACGGCATCTGGCGCAGCGCCGATAGCGGCGCAACCTGGCAGCAACTGCATCCGCAGGGCGGCCTGCCGGACTTCGGTTTTGCGGTTGCTGCCCATCCGCATGACCCGGATACCGCGTGGTTTGTGCCGGCGGTGGCGGACCAGAAGCGTATTCCCACCGATGCAGCACTGGCCGTGACATGCACCAGGGACGGCGGCAAGAGCTTCGAGGCTTGGCGCAGCGGCCTGCCGCAGCAGCACTGTTATGATCTGATCTACCGGCATGGGCTGGTGGTATCGGACGACGGCAATACCTTGCTGATGGCGTCCACTACCGGCAGCCTTTGGGTGTCGGAAAATGGCGGCGAGCAGTGGCAGGAAATCTCCTCCAACCTGCCGCCCATCTATGCAGTGCGCTTCTATTGATCATAGTCGGCGAGGGTGCGCATGTCATTTAAAAATGTAGTTATCGCAGCGGCCCTGGCTTGCCCGGCGCTGGCCTGGAGCGGCGCAGAGACGGAATTAAAGAACTGGTTCAATGACCCCTTCTTCCAGGTCAGCAGCGCGATAGCCGCTTGCCCTATACCCCTGGGGCCGTATATGCGTGAAGCCGATATCAAGCAGGAAGAACATGGAAGGGTAGAGCGCGGCACCAGTTGCTGGATGGCTGGCCGCTGCGCCAAACCCAACGCCTATATGTACGACGCCGACATCGGCAAGGCGGTGCAAGGGAAATTTGCGCAAAGCACCGCGTTTGCGGATACCAGTTTATGGGTGACCGTAAAAAGGAAATTTGTCTGGGTGGAAGGCTGCATTGCCAGTGTGGAGCAGGAGAAGGCGCTGGAAAACCTGCTGCAGGGCGTGCCCGAGGTTGAGCACATTTTGGTGAATGTGATGCAAGGGGTAGGGAAAAAGCCGCCGTATGAAGTGCGGCCTTAAATAAAAATACTACGGCACGTACATATGGTGTCTGCTAATACCTGCGCGAGATGGATTCCGCCACGCATGCGGGTTTATCTTGACCTTCGCGCTCTATCGTCACTTCCCAGGTCATCTGTGCGCCGCCGGTGATGTCTTCCACGTTCAACAATTTCAAATGTGCCCTAACCCTGCTGCCGGCCGGCACCGGCGCGGTAAAGCGTACCTTGTTCAGGCCGTAGTTGACGCCCATCTTGACGTCGCTCAAATGGATTGCGTTGGCCATCAGCATGGGTAGCAGCGACAACGTCAGGAAGCCATGCGCGATAGGGCCGCCAAAAGGGGATTCGCGCTTGCTGCGTTCCACGTCTATATGTATCCACTGCAGGTCGCCGGTCGCTTCGGCGAACATGTTGATGCGTTCCTGGGTGACTTCCACCCAGTCGGACACGGCCACTTGCTGGCCGACCAGTGATTTCAATTCTGCCAAATCTTGTATTTCACGCATAGGTTTACCTGTGTAGTCTGGACTGCTGGTGTAAGGAAATGTCTTCCGCTATTAGTTGGCAGGACGCCGGCCGAACATGCCCTTACCCTTGATGGTGGCGACCAGTTCGCCCTTCTGGTTGAAGGCGCGCCACATGGATAGCGTGACGCCGCGATCCGGCTTGGAAACGGACGGCGTGCTTTCCAGCGTTTCTATCGACACCGTCAGCGTATCGCCGGGCCGCACCGGCAAGATCCAGCGTATCTCTTCCACGCCGGGCGAGCCCATGCTGGCAGAGTCCTTGATGAAACCATCCACCACCAGCCGCATCATCATGCTGCAGGTATGCCAGCCGCTGGCGATCAGGCCGCCGAAGATGGATGCCGCTGCGGCGTCTTTGTTGGTGTGGAAGGGTTGCGGGTCAAACTGGCGGGCGAAGGAGAGTATTTCTTCTTCGGTGACGGTGCGCGTGCCGAGCTGGATGACATTGCCGGGGACAAAGTCTTCGAAATACCATTTATAGGATTTTGCTGCCATTGCTGCTCCTAATACTGGACTGCGGATGTAGGGTGGGCAGTTATGCCCACCGGGCCATGAATGCATCAGAAAGCATGCATGCGGCGGACTATTTAATCCCCTCTCCCGCGTGCGGGAGAGGGCTAGGGTGAGGGGCGTCAAATAAATGTAGAAAGCTAATTGCTGCAGGCCTCAAACCGTTTATTTCGGTTTTTACCCCGGCTCCCTGTAAACCCCTTCTACATCAGTTTAAACACCCTCACCCCATCCCTCTCCCGCATGCGGGAGAGGGGGCCAGCTTAAGCCGCCTGCTTGAAGCCAGGCTGCGCGATGAAGCGGGCCAGATGGTGGTCCGTATCGCCCAGCGTCACTTCTATCATCGTCAGCCGCTTGAACATATGGGCTGCGGGCAGCTCATTGGTCACGCCCATGCCGCCGTGCAGTTGCACCGCTTGCTGGCCGACGTAGCGCGCTGCCTGGCCGACGCGGGCCTTGGCGGCGGAGACGGTGCGGCGGCGTTCTTCGGCATTGCTGGACGATACCTTGACCGCAGCCAGTGTTGCCATCGAACGGGCCTGTTCCATTTCCATGAACATTTCCGCCATCCTATGTTGCAGCACCTGGAATTTGCCGATAGGCACGCCGAACTGCTGGCGGGTCTTCAGGTATTCCAGGGTGGCGCCGGTGATGGCTTCCATCAGGCCGACCGCTTCCGCGCACAGCAGTGTCACGCCATAGTCGGATACGGCATCGATGATTTCCCAGCCGGCGCCGGCTGCGCCGACCAGCGCACTGGCTGGCACCTGCACATTGCTCAGGCTGATGTCGGCTGCGCGCTGGCAGTCTATGGTGCGGTAGTCGCGGCGGGTGAGGCCGGCGGTATCTGCATCAACGATGAACAGGCTGATGCCATCGGTATCGCGCTGCGCGCCGCTGCTGCGGGCGGACACGATCAGCTTGTCAGCCTGCGCGCCGTGCAAGACCACGGTTTTGGTGCCGTTCAATACATAACCATCGGAGTTCTTGGTCGCGGTGGCCGCGATGTCGAACAGGTCGTGGCGGGATTGTTTTTCGGACAGGGCGGTAGCCAGTTTGACTTCGCCGCTTGCCACCTGTTTCAGCACGCTGTCGTGGCCGCCGGCTTTTTTCAGGAATTCCGCGCCCAGCACGGTGGCGAAGTACGGTTCTATCACTACGCCGCGGCCCAGTTCCTGCATCACTACCATCATGTCGATTGCAGAGCCGCTGAAGCCGCCCTGGTCTTCAGGAATAGGCAGGGCAGTCGCGCCCAGTTCGGCCAGTGCGGCCCAGGCAGTATCGGATACGCCGGCAGCGGATTCGACGATTTTTTTGCGGTGCTCGAAGTTGTAGTCCTTCTCCACCCAGCGGCGTACCGCTTCCGCAAACTGCTTCTGTTCTTGAGTTAAGCTGAAATCCATGTTTGTCCCCTCT
>JABDED010000038.1 GCA_013287275.1 Betaproteobacteria bacterium | reverse complement strand
GCTCCGCCGCTGGTGGCCGTGGGGGAGCGCCTGCTGTTCGGGCCGCTGACCGCGCACGTGCTGGGCTTGCAAGATCACCCGCGCCTGCTGACGCTGCGTTTTGACGGCGCGGCCGATGAGATATGGGCCGGCCTGGCGCATCACGGCAGGCCGATCCAGTATGCACATCTGGCAAAGCCGCTTGCCTTGTGGGATGTGTGGACCGCGGTCGCTGGCTTGCCGGTGGCGTTTGAGCCGCCTTCTGCCGGCTTTGCGCTGGACTGGCAGAACCTGGCAAGGATGCGTGAGCGCGGCATACAGTTTGCGACGATTACGCATGCCGCCGGCATTTCTTCCACCGGCGACAGGCAATTGGACCGGCGCCTGCCGTTTGCGGAGCCCTATCGCATCCCCGACGCAACTGCCGCTGCGATACGCCGCACTCGTGTCTCCGGCGGGCGTATCGTTGCGATAGGTACCACGGTAGTGCGGGCGCTGGAGCACGCGGCGGGCAAGGCCGGCGCAGCGGGGCAGGTCAGGGCGGGCGACGGCATCGCCGACCAGCGCATAGGTGCGGATAGCCGCCTGCGCGTGGCAGATGCCATCCTGTCGGGCACCCATGAGGTGGACACCAGCCACTTCCAGTTGTTGCGCGCATTTACCGATGATTTGACGCTGGAGCGGGCGAATGCCGAACTGGAGGCAAGGGCCTACCGCACGCACGAGTTTGGCGATTCCGTGTTGATCGAACGCAAGCATTTCGTCGAAGCGCTACCCAGGCGCCCGGCATTGGCGTCAGGTGCGCAATTGATCCTTTGACCCGAGGAAATTTTTTGTACATCTGCCTATCTGCCAGCCTGAGGCGGCTAAATAATACCTGCATGTTGTTATTGTGCTATTGTCACTATGCAGCAAGGTCATCCAGCCGGTTTGAATATCTTCGACATAAATCAGAGGTGAACCATGAATAGACAACTACTCGGTAGTACATCCGCATTTGCATTGATAGTCTCGCTTGCCGGCTGTGCTTCTCCGCCCATCTCCTTGAGTAAGCCGCCGGCGGTGCCCGACAGCCTGAAAGTGCCCGCCGGGCAAGTGCTGTCGCAAGCCTTCCGCGCCACCGGCATACAGATTTATGAATGCAGGCAAAACAAGGATGACGCGCAAAAACACGAATGGGTATTCAAGGCCCCTGAGGCGACGCTGCTGGACAATGCCGGCAACAAGGTTGGCAAGCATTATGAAGGTCCTACCTGGGAATCCAATGACGGCAGCAAGGTAGTGGGCGAAGTCAAGGGCAAGGACAATGGCCCCGACCCGGCCGCCATTCCATGGCTACTGCTGAGCGCCAAATCGGTGACGGGCAAGGGCATCTTCAGTGAAACCCAGAGCATACAAAGGTTGTATACGACGGCCGGCAAAGCACCTGCGGCTGAATGCACTGCGAAACTGAAAGGCGCTGAAGAGCGGGTGCCGTACACTGCGACCTATTATTTTTATACTGCAGCGAAATAAGGCTGGCGGGAAAGCAGACGGAGAAACGAGGGAGTGCGCGCGCCACTGCACTCCCTCGTTTCTCCGTCTGCTTTCCCGCCTGCCGGAATTTTTCGCGCAATATCCTTATATCGCTTGATCCAGTTGCGCAAAGTCGCCCGCCCATGCGCGGCTGAGCTTCCGCATTCTCTTTCCACTGAGGCCTTGCCCAACGGGCGCGCCGCTGGACCGCCCGCCGTTTCCCCGTGTATCATCATTTTTCTTCGTACAAAAAATAAAACTATCCAAGGAGACACCGTGAAACGACCTGTTCTTGTTGCACTTTATTTGGGACTCATCATGACATCGACTGTATTCGCGCAAGCCAGGCTGCCGACTATCGCACCGGAAAAATATACCGATGAGCAAAAGAAAGCCGCCGAGGAATTCCTGGCGGCGCGCAAGGTGCCGGTGTTCGGCCCTTTCGAGCCGCTGATGCATAGCCCGCAGATGATGAGCCAGGCCCGTTCCATGGGCGACTATTTGCGCTACCACTCGGCGATAGGAAATACGCTGAGCGAATTTGCGATCCTGGTCACCGCGCGCGAGTGGACGCAGGACTATGAATGGTATGTGCACTACCCGATTGCACTGAAGGCGGGCATCAAGAAAGATATCGCCGATGCAATTGCGGACGGCAGGCGGCCCGTTGGCATGTCGGCGGATGAAGAGATCGTCTATGATTTTTCGACCGAGCTGCATAGAAACAAGCGCGTCTCCGATGCCACCTTTGCCCGCGCAGACAAGCGTTTCGGCAAGAACGGCGTGGTCGACCTGACCGGCATCAATGCCTATTACACCTTGCTTGCGATGCAGCTGAACGCGGCGCAGTATCCCCTGCCCAAGGATGGCAAGCCGCTGCCGCGCTTCCCGGAATAATTGAAGGGCAAGCACATATGGATCGACTAAGCGTAATGCGATTGTTTGTAGATGCCGCTACGCTGGGTAGCTTTTCGGCCGCAGGGCGCAAGCAGGGCTTGTCGCCGGCGGCTTCCAGCGCCTGCATACAGCGGCTGGAAGCCGCGCTGAAAGTGAAATTGTTTGAACGCACCACGCGCAGCCTGCGTTTGACGGAGGAGGGCGAGCTGTATCGCTTGTACGGCCAGCAGGTGCTGGACCTGATGAACGAGGCTGACCACGCGCTGCAGCAGGGCAAGCGGCTGGTGCAAGGCACGGTGACGATTTCTGCGCCGTCCGACCTGGGGCGCAATCTGTTGCTGCATTATCTTGATGAATTTCGCCGGAGGCATCCAGATGTTCGTTTTGTGCTGTCGCTGACAGACGGTACCGCGAACCTGGTGCAGGATGGGATAGACGTGGCGATACGTTATGGCCAGCCCGCCGACAGCAGCATGGTGGCGCGGCCGCTGTTCGCCAACCGGCGGGTAATCTGCGCTTCACCCGACTGCATAGCGCGCTACGGCCGGCCGCAGTCGCCTGAGCAATTGGCTGATTTGCCTACGCTGGTGCTGACCACGGCGCACTGGACCGTCAACGAGTGGCGCTATCGTGCGGGCTGCAAGGATGGCGAGGCTGGAACTATCAAGTCGGTTCGGCTGACCAATACGCAGCAAAGCAATGACGGCGAAGTGATACGCAAATGGGCCTTGCAAGGACACGGCTTTGCCCGCAAATCCTGGCTGGATGTCAGTGCCGACGTGCAGGCCGGCCGCCTGGTCACGGTATTGGACGATTTTTTTGCCGACCCGGCGCCGCTGAATATCCTGTACCATCAAAACCGTTTCCAGGCGCCGCGCATCCGCTTGCTGGTCGAGTTCCTGCAACAATGTTTCGAGGCCCGTGCGGCTGAATTGCAAGCGCCGGTTGAAGCGCCTTCCGCCGGCGCGCAATAATATCCGGCTTATAGCAGGCCGCCGCCCTCTATGTCCAGCACAGTGCCGGTCATGAAGCCATTTTGCATTGCCAGCAGATAGACTTGCGCCACTTCGTTTGCCTGGCCGACGCGGCCCGCAGGCAAGCCGGAGCCGACCCTGGCCATCGTCGCATTGCGCCCCTCGGATCCTGCAATACCCCATAGTTCGGTGTCGATGACGCCAGGGCTGACGACGTTGACGCGGCGCGGCGCCAGCTCCTTGGCCAGATTCTTGCCCATCGCCTCTACTGAAGCATTGACCATGCTCTTCAGCAAGCCGCCGGCGCCGTACTTGCGGGCCAGGATACCGGAGGTCAGCGTGATGGACGCATCTTCAGCGAGATAGGGCAGGGCAGCCTGTATCGCCTGCACGTAACCGAAAACCTTGACGTTGAAGGCGAGCCGCAATTCCTCCTGCGATAGCGCGGCTAATCTGGGTGAGCCGACCCTGGCGCCGGAGGTGAGCACCAGGTGCTGTATCGTTCCTGTTGTGGCGAAGGCCTTGGCCAGGCTGCTGTTGTCGGTAATGTCGACAGCGATGCCGGTAATGCCGTCGCTGGAATCGGCAGAGCGTCCGAGGATGGTGACTTTTGCTCCCGCTTCGTTTGCCGCATACGCGACAGCCCGGCCCAGGCCGGAGGTGCCGCCGAGGACGACGACGTGTTGTTGATGCAAGCTGTGCTGTTTGGACATGGTGCTACTCCCGTTGGATGAATGTAGATGAACTGACGGATGAATTTTCTGCCTGTTGCCGGGATTTGATAATTGGTGTGGATGTGGAAAGATATTCTTGTTCTTGTTGAATAAGCAGCGCTGGGCAGTAAGGGGTTATTGCGCTGAAAAATTTGCTTACAAATAAGTTTAGGTGAATTGGGGCAAAGCGTGTATATTGCGTCTTGTACTTGCATCAGGTCGTAATATTGTTGGTCCCAATTCCGCATGGCTGTTTCTTCCTAGTCGTTCTGTTTTCTCTCCTTCGGTTTTAATTTCTTGGTTTCAAGTGCCTCTCAGGCAATGTTGCCTATTCTTAAAATAAAAGGAAATAACATGAGCAATCAAACAGGTATCGTAAAATGGTTCAACGACGCTAAAGGCTTCGGCTTTATCACTCCAGATGCAGGTGGCCCGGACTTGTTCGCCCACTTTCAGGACATACAGTCCACAGGTTTCAAAAGCCTGTCCGAAAACCAGCGCGTTTCTTTCGAACGCAGCGTTGGCGCCAAAGGCGACAAAGCTAGCAACATCCAAGTCATTTCTTAATTAAGCGCTGGCTTAGGCCAGCACTTGAAATAACTGCTTTTGACCTCATCTACGAGACTAGATTGAATACAGTCCACGCGCACTGTGCAGATAGCACGGGTTCCTGGATGCAATCGGGCAGTAAATGAAGTAAAAATATTCATCGATTCAGGGATTGCCGCTTGGCGACACTTCCTGTTGCGTAGCGATTCTTACCGGCTGGGCACCATGCAGATAGCATGGGCTTCGGAAGATGGTTTAGTCGCTTGATGGGGCCCTTCGGCTCTATTGGTAATCGGATGCCTATTGAGGCATTCTTGAACTCGCAATCAATTCTTACCGGCCCGGCTGCGCATCGCGTCACCCGGGAAAATGGTTTAGTTGGTCGGTGAAGCAAATAATTCTTATGCCGGACGACGGTCGCACTGCGATCTTGTCTGGTGAGCAAACGAAACGCCCCCGCCAGTAACACCGCGCAGATAGCACGGGTTGTTGGCCAGCCGGTGGCACTGTGCAGATAGCATGGGTTGCCGGTGTATCGTTTGTTGCAGTGGATGGAGAGCCCGCCTTTGGTGGGCTTTTTTGTTTTCTGACTCCTGTAAACCCCCTGACGCTATTCGCCTTGATGCTACTTTGCGGTAAAATTACAAATTATTTCCATGCGGAAATAATTTGTGAGTCGCCGGAACAAGCGGCGGTGCGACGGACCTATCTCTTTGCCCTCATAAAAATCATCCGCTCGTCAAGCAGGAATCAATGGTTTTAAACCAACGCTGCCAGCATTTTGGCTGGCAATATTCCATTAATAAGAGTATACAAGTGTTAACTAATTATGCGGTTCGAAACGGTAGGCATAGGCTATGGCTGGGCCGTGGACAAATTCGCAGCGTCAACCAGCGCGGATCTCTTAAGGGGATGATGTGTTTACTCGGCTGATTAGTCGTACTTTCCTGGCATCGAAGTCGGCTCCGGTAGACATGCAGCAGTGGCGCGAGCACGTGCTGTCTGCAATCCTGTTTGTGGTGCTGGTGCTGGGCAGCATTACCGCCGTGCCCAGTGTCTTGCTGGCGTTGAGTGAGGGCTTATGGTCGGTCGCGGTCATGGACGTCGTCGCGCTGCTGTGGATAGCCGGCATCTGGCATTTTCGCCATATTTCCTTCCAGCTGAGAGTCATCAATTTCCTGGCGGTGTTGTACCTGATCGGCGTCTGGTTCCAGCTGGTAGGCATTCCGGTCAGCCAGATCTACCTGAAGGCCGTCCCCATCATGGCGGCGCTGCTGCTAGGCCTGCGCCCCGCGGTATACGCGCTGGTGCTGGATGCTGTCACGATGTTCTGCATAGGCTATCTGGGCAACACCAGCTTGCGCGTGGATGGTTTTCCCGACCAGCCACTATTGCGCTGGCTCATCATCACGCTCAACTTCAGCTTTATCTGCGCAGCGATCACCATCTCTTGTGCGGTCCTGCTGCAGAAGCTGGAAAAAAGCCTGGATACGCAGCGCGCCATCAGCGAATCTCTGAAAGAGGGGCAGGAACGCCTGCGGCTTGCCAATGAAGAGTTGCGCCTGACTGCCGCCGCGGTAGAACGCCTGAATGACCTGGTGCTGATCACCGAGGCCAAGCCTATTTCGCTGGACGGGCCGCGTATCGTGTTCGTCAACGATGCTTTCGTGCGCCGTACCGGCTACAGCCGTGAAGAAGTCCTCGGCAAGACGCCGCGCATCCTGCAGGGGCCGAATACCCAGCGCAGCGAACTGAAACGCATCCGCTCTGCATTGGAAAAATGGGAGCCGGTGCGCTGCGAGCTGATCAATTACACCAAGGACGGCGAAGAATTCTGGGTAGAGGCCGACATCGTGCCGATTGCCGACGAGGCAGGTGTGTTTACGCATTGGGTGGCGGTGGAGCGCGACATTACCGAACGCAAGAAATCCGAAGCACGCATCCACAAGCTGGCTTTCTTCGACGTGCTGACCGGCTTGCCCAATCGCCGCCTGCTGCTGGACCGCATCGGCACCTTGCTGACCAGCGCCCGCCGCACCGGCCTGGTCAGCGCCGTCTTGTTCATTGACCTGGACCACTTTAAAAACATCAATGAAGCGCGCGGCCATGCGGTCGGCGATGCATTGTTGCGGCATGTCGCCAGGCGCCTGGGCAACCTGTTGCGCGAAATGGATACCGTGGCGCGCATAGGCGGCGATGAGTTTGTGGTACTGGTGTCCAATGTCGCGACAGACATCAATGGCGGCGCCCATGCCGCGCTGGCGGTGGCGGAAAAAATCCGCGACGCACTGGACCAGCCTTTTGTGATCGACGGCCAATCCTACAGCTCGGGCGGCACGATAGGCGTGACCCTGCTGCCGAAGACGGGCCAGTCTGCGGACGACCTGCTGCGTGAGGCGGATACCGCAATGAACCGGGCCAAGACAGCCGGCCGCAACCAGATTGCATTCTTTGAATCGGCGATGCAATTCGAGGTGGAGCAGCGGTTGACGATGGAAAGGGACCTGGCCGAGGCCATCGCCACCGAGCAGTTCCAGGTCTACCTGCAGCCGCAGATAGGCCGCGATGGCCGGGCCGTGGGGGCAGAACTGCTGGCACGTTGGCGTCATCCGGTACGCGGCGCGGTGTCGCCGTCCATTTTCATTCCCGTGATGGAAGAATCGGGCATGATCCTGAAGCTGGGTGACTGGGTGTTGCGCCAGGGTTGCCTGACCCTGGTGCGGCTGGCCGAGGCGGGCAAGCCCATGCCGCTGTCGATCAATGTCAGCCCCAAGCAATTCCGCCAGGCCGATTTTGTGCAGACGGTCTGCACCGTGCTGGCGGAAACCGGTGCGCCGGCTTCATTACTGGTGCTGGAGGTTACCGAGGGGCTGCTGATCGACAATCTGGAAGATACGATAGCCCGCATGGTCCAGCTGGCTGCACTGGGGGTGCGCTTTTCCATCGACGACTTCGGCACCGGCTATTCCAGCCTGGCCTATCTGAAAAAATTGCCGCTGTATGAGCTGAAGATAGACAAGAGTTTCGTGAAGGATGCACCGACCGATGCCAGCGATGCCGCGATCGTCCAATCCATCCTGTCGATGGCCAAGCACCTGGGCCTGCGTGTGGTGGCAGAGGGCGTAGAAACACAGGAGCAGGCCGATTTCCTGATCGCCAGCGGTTGCGATTGCCTGCAAGGTTATTTGTTTGCACGGCCGATGCCGGTGGACGACTGGCTGGAATTGAATCAAGACCAGCAGGAATTGTTGCGGCTTTGAAACGGGGCGGCAGCGGCAGCATTCACTCCCTTCGTGGCACAAGTCATCGCCGGTTATTGTCTCAGCCGGCAACTAAGTTACCGGCTAAGTTACTAAAAAATACCGCCTGTCAGATGTTCAATTCGACTTCGCCTTCAATTTCAACCGGTATGTTGAACGGCAATTCCGCCAGGCCCACCGCGCTGCGCGCATGGGCGCCGACAACAGGGCCGTACAGTTCATTGATCAGGTCGGAGAAGCCATTGATCACCGAAGGCTGCTGGTTGAAACCCGGCGCCGAGTTGACCATGCCCAGCACCTTGACCCAGGCCGAGATACGGTCCAGGTCACCAAGCGCGCGTTTCAGGCTGCCAAGAATGGAAAGGGCGGTAAGCCGCGCGGCGATATAGCCTTGCGCCACATCCAGGTCCTTGCCGACTTTACCCAGCGGTTCAGCGATAGTCCCGTCGGGGTTCTGCGGCCCGTGGCCGGAGATGATGGCCCGCTTGCCGACTATCCTGACGAACTGGAAGGGCAGTACCACGCCCGGCGGTGGCGTCACAACGGGAGGAAGGGCCAAGCCCAGCGCGGACAGGCGTTCTTCTATCTTCATTTGATATCTCCGATTTCAGTAAGTGGCCTATTGTAGCAACTCGCTTCGGCCGTTGTGTTTCGTATCGGTCTGCCCGCAGAATGCAGGCCTATGCTCGGGCCATGCTTGTTCCATCAAGCTCATGTATCATCAATGGGCTGGCAACAATAGAACGTCGCATTCAAAAAACAAGCGAACCGTACAGAGACCAGGTTCATCCAAATCATGGACAGGAGATATAAAGTGACTTACGAAACCATCAAATACGAGATCAGCGAACACATCCTGACGATCACGCTGAACCGGCCGGACAAGCTGAATGCGTTTACCGGCCAGATGATGGCGGAACTGATTGCCGCGTTTGACGCGGCCGATGCCGACGACGAAGTGCGCGCCATTATCCTGACCGGCGCCGGCCGCGCCTTCTGTGCGGGGGCAGACCTGTCCAGCGGCGCCGCCACCTTCGACTATGCCAAGCGGGCCGACCGGCCGGACAAGCAGGGTACGCCGCTGACAGCCGGCGGAGAGATGGACTGGAGCAGCGAACTGGTGCGCGACGGCGGCGGCCGGGTGACGCTGCGCATCTATGAATGCCTGAAACCGGTGATTGCCGCGATCAACGGGCCGGCGGTAGGCATAGGCATTACCATGGTCTTGCCCTGTGACATACGCCTGGCATCCGAAGATGCGCGCATAGGTTTTGTATTTGCGCGGCGCGGCATCACGCCGGAAGCCTGCTCCAGCTGGTTTCTGCCGAGGCTGGTAGGTATCAGCCAGGCGCTGGAATGGACTTATACCGGGCGCGTGATGCCAGCGCAGGAAGCCTTGGCCGGCGGCCTGGTCCGGAGTCTGCACAAGCCCGAAGAATTACTGAGCGCGGCACGTGCGCTGGCGCGGGAGATCGTCGACAATACTGCGCCGGTGTCGATCGCGCTGACGCGGCAGATGATGTGGCGCATGTCCGGCGCCGACCATCCGATGGAAGCGCACAAGATAGACAGCCGCGCTATTTATTCGCGCGGCGCCGCTGCCGACGCAAAAGAGGGCGTTATGGCCTTCCTGGAAAAACGCCCGGCGGCCTTCAGCAACAAGGTATCGCAAGACATGCCTTCGTTCTTTCCGTGGTGGCAGGACAGGCCATATAAGTGAATGCCGATCAAACACCGATACCAACATAATTCCGGGAGTGGCGCTTGTTGTGAGTGATAGTAACGCGGCGTTTGACGCAGACCCCGCTCTTGAGGCGGCATTATTGCTGCATGAGGCCGGGCGGCTTGAAGAGGCAAAGCAGGCTTATCTGCATATCCTGAGCCTGCGGCCCGGGTATGCGGATGCCTTGCACCTTCTCGGCGTCGTCGCTCACCAGACCGGCGACCACCTGGCGGCGGTAACGCATATCCAGCAGGCGATAGAACTTAAACCCGGCCAGGCGACCTATTCCAATAACCTGGGCTCAGCCCTGCGCGCACTGGGGCGCCGGCAAGAGTCGATTGCCGCGTTCCAAACCTGCCTGCTGTTCGATCCAGACTATGCGCACGCGCATTTCAATCTTGGCGTTGCTCTCATCGATCAGCAAGACTGGGAGGATGCGCTGAAATGCTTTACCAGGGCGATAGAGCTGAATCCACACTTTGCCGATGCCCATTACAACCAGGCGATCACCTTAAGGCGACTGGGAAGGGCAGACGGGGCCTTGTCCGCTTTCCACGAAGTTGCCCGGCTGCAGCCGGACAACGGCCTGGCGCAACACTATATCGCTTTGCTGGCTGGCATTACGTCCGAACGCGCGCCTGATCAGTATATCGCCAGCATGTTTGACGGTAGTGCCGATACCTTCGATCAGCATCTGCTGCAAGAACTGCATTACGATACGCCGCGGCGCCTGCTTGAAATCCTCATGCAATTCGCGTCGCCCGCAGGCAAATCATGGGCGGTGCTGGATCTGGGTTGCGGCACCGGCCTGGTCGGCGCTGCCATCGCTCCGCATGCGTGTCGGTTGACGGGTGTGGATTTGTCGCCGAAAATGTTGGAGCAAGCGCGGCGGCGCGGCATTTACCAGCGCCTGGAGCAGTCTGAGTTGCTGGCCATGATGGAGCAGGAGGCAAGTGCATCTTATGATGTGATCACTTCCGCTGACGTGTTCATCTATATCGGTAAGCTGGACGGGGTGTTTCTGCAAGCGCAGCGTTTGTTGAGGCCAGGTGGGTATTTCGCATTTTCAGCGGAGTCGCTGGATGCTTTGATGCAGGACGGTACCACTGCAGCGGAAGATTACCGGCTGAACCCCAGCGGACGCTACGCGCATGCCTGCGCCTACCTCCGCCGGCTTGCCGCCGGATACGGCTTTGCTGTTCAAACGATGATCAATGCCCCGGCTCGGCTGGAGGCTGGGCAGCCGGTGCCGGCCTGGCTGGTGTTGTGCCAGGTTAACTGAACGTAGAAGGGTAACGGTTAAAAAAACTTCCATTACTTCTATATTTCGACTATTATGGAAATATGGAAACTAAAAACGCTATCATCTCCCTCGCGGCCTTGGCCCAGGATTCCCGCCTGGCTGTTTTTCGCCTGCTGGTGCAAGCCGGGCCGGAAGGCCTTGCCGCCAGCAAGATCGCGGAACACCTGGGGCTGGCGCCGTCGTCGCTGTCCTTTCATTTAAAAGAGCTGTCGCATGCCGACATGGTGATCGCGAACCAGCAGGGGCGTTCCATCATCTACAGCGCCAACTTCGCGACGATGAATTCGCTGCTGGCTTACCTGACTGAAAACTGTTGCGGCGGCAATCCTTGCGGTCCCGCTGCCATTTCCTGTTGTAATAGTGAGGAGCAATCATGAAACGCATACACGTGCATATCTCGGTTGATAACCTGGCCGACAGCATACATTTTTATTCTTCGATGTTTGCGTCTGAGCCCAGCGTGGCCAAAACCGATTATGCCAAATGGATGCTGGATGATCCTCGCATGAACTTTGCAATTTCCCAGCGCGGTGCGCAGATCGGCCTGAACCATCTGGGGATACAGGTAGAGTCGGATACCGAGTTGAAGCAGATGCAGTCGCGGCTGGAATCCCTGCAACCCGGCGTGCAGATGGAAGAGGGCGTGGCTTGCTGTTATGCCAAATCGGATAAATACTGGCTGAACGATCCATCCGGCATCGCTTGGGAAACCTTTCATTCGCTGGACAGCATTCCGGTGTTCGGGGGCACTGAATTGCATCAGCAGGCCGGTGCCGCCGATACAGCCAACACAACCAATATAGCCACGCCGGCATGCTGCGTACCCAAGACCGGGCAAACCTCGGCCTGCTGCTGACCGGAGTTAAACCATGAGCGATAAAATCTACAATGTGCTGTTTTTATGCACCGGCAATTCCGCCCGCAGCATCATGACGGAGGCGCTGGTAACAACGATGGGACACGGCCGTTTCCAGGGCTATAGCGCAGGCAGTTATCCGGGCGGCACCGTCAATCCGTTTGCGATAGAACAAATCCAGGCGACCGGTTATCCGCTGGACAGGCTGCGCAGCAAGAGTTGGGATGAGTTCGCGCTGCCGGATGCACCACAGATGGATTTCATCATCACCGTTTGCGATGATGCGGCAGGCGAAGTCTGCCCCATCTGGCCGGGACATCCGCTGTCGGCACACTGGGGCTTTGAAGATCCGGCGGCGGTGCAGGGCAGCGATGAACAGAAGCGCGCCGCTTTCAGGAAGATATTCAAGCAGATACTTGCCAGGATAAACAGTTTTGTTAGCCTGCCCATCCACGTGCTGGACAAGAATGCTATCCAGCACGAGATGAATAAAATAGGCGACACTGCAGTATGAGCCAGGGAGCAAATCTGACAAGGCGCCTGGTGGCAGAGGGGCTGGGCACCGCCTTCTTGCTCGCCGTCGTCATTGGTTCCGGCATCATGGGCGAGCGCCTGGCGGCGGGCAACACGGCGATCGCGCTGCTGGCGAATGCGATCGCAACCGGCGCGGGGTTGCTTGCCCTGATCCTGATGTTTGCCGGTGTATCGGGCGCGCACTTCAATCCTGTGGTGAGCTTGTCGGAAGCCTGGCACGGCAGCATGCAAGCGCACGAAATGCTGCTGTATATGCTGGTGCAGATTATTGGCGCTTTTGCCGGGGTCGCAGCGGCGCACCTGATGTTTGGCGAACCGGTGTTCTTTGCCTCGGCACATGCGCGCAGCGGCATCGCGCAATGCTGGAGCGAGTTCATCGCCAGCTTCGGCTTGCTGGCCGTGATCATCGGCAGTTCGCGCAGCAGGCCCGAGACTACGCCACTTGCGGTTGCGGCCTACATCACCGCCGCCTACTGGTTCACGTCTTCAACCTCCTTTGCCAATCCGGCCGTCACCCTGGCCCGCGCCGCCAGCAATACCTTTGCCGGCATACGCCCGGCGGATGCGCCGGGCTTCATCGCGGCGCAATTCCTGGGGGCGGCAACCGCGACCTTGCTGTTTGGCTGGCTCTATCCCAGGGCCGAATTAAAAGAAGACCGTCAGGAAAATCCGACCACGGGATGAGGCACATAAGGCGCTTCCAGTGCGGCGATTTCCTCGCTGCTTAATCTGATCTCCAGCGCCGCTACCGCATCTTCCAGGTGCTGGGCTTTGGATGCTCCTATGATGGGGGACGTGACTGCGCTCTTGCCGAGCAGCCATGCCATCGCTATCTGTGCGCGCGGCACGCCGCGCTCTTTGGCGATTGCCGCGACGCGCTCGACGATGGCGCGGTCGGAATCGACGGTGGCGGTGTACAGGCCTTTGCCGAATTCATCGCTTTCGGTGCGCGCGGTCTTTTCGTCCCAGTCACGGGTCAGGCGTCCGCGCGCCAGCGGGCTCCACGGCAGCACGCCTATCTTTTCCGATGCGCACAGGGGCAGCATCTCGCGCTCTTCTTCGCGGTTGATCAGGTTGTAGTGGTTCTGCATCGTGATGAAGCGCGTCCAGTTGTGCTTTTCCGCCAGATGCAAGGCCTTGGAAAATTGCCACGCATACATCGATGAAGCACCTATATAGCGCACCTTGCCGGCTTTCACCAGGTCGTGCAAGGCTTCCAGTGTTTCCTCTATCGGCGTTGCATAATCCCAGCGGTGGATCTGGTACAAATCCACGTAGTCCATGTCCAGGCGTTTCAGGCTGGCGTCTATCGCCTGCATGATGGCCTTGCGCGACAGGCCGGCGCCGTTCGGCCCCGCATGCATGCGGCCATGCACCTTGGTGGCGACCACGATGCTGTCGCGGCTAGCGTAATCCTTCAACGCGCGGCCGACGATTTCTTCACTGGTGCCGTCGGAATAGATATTCGCGGTATCAAAGAAGTTGATGCCTAGATCCAGTGCCTGCCTGATCAGTGGACGGCTGGGTTCTTCCGGCAAGGTCCACGGATGGGTGCCGCGCTCGGGCACGCCGTAGGTCATGCAGCCGAGACAGAGGCGGGAGATGTCGGTGCCGGTATTGCCTAACTTGATGTATTGCATGCTGACCTCTTGATATGGAGTGCGCTGGAGAATGAATACTTTACACAGGTTCGGTTTTCCTTGCTGAAACCACTTTTGAAAACGCCTGGAATTGACGCTGGCATCAAACATCACTAAAGTGTCTGCTCTTAAATCGGCCTTTTAAATCAGCCTTTTCTTACAGGCGTCAAGACGGAGTTATTTTGATCAGCAGCAAATTATTACTATCGGTGCCAGGCATAGTGCATGGCTTTGGAACCGCAAACGAACTGGTTCCCGGCGTGCTGGCGGATGCCTGGTCCAGCAAACCCGAAAAAAAACAGACCCACGGCAAAGAGGTGACAGAGGTCGTCGAGCCCAGACAGGAGTGCGGCGATGCGGACGGCATTTTTTCAGCACTGGCGGGTATCCCTATCAGCGTGATCACCGCCGATTGCGTGCCCATCGTGCTGGCGCGGCGCGATGGCAAGAGGGTGGCGGCCATCCATGCCGGCTGGCGCGGCTTGATAGGCGGGATTGTCGATACTTTTGGGGAACGGCTGGCGGCAAAAGGCGAGTCGCCGACAGACTGGGTGGCGGCCGTCGGCCCGACGATAGGCTCTTGCTGTTATGAAGTCAGCGAAAAGCTGGCGGCGCAGTTTGTCGCTCACTTCCACTGGATGGCGCCGGAACTTGTCAGCCCGCGCCATCGCTACTTGGAGTTGAATGCGATTGCCGAAGCAGAACTGCGCAGGATAGGCATAGCCGAGGTGGATAATCTGAGGCTATGCACCATGTGTACACGGGATGCGCAGAAAAATTATCTGTTCAGGAGCTACCGCCGCGGAGACCGCGGGCCGCAGTTGCACTCCGGCGCAATGATATTGCCCTAGTTGTTCAGGCGGCAGGCGCTTCGCCCATTGCTTCGCCCATCTGTACCGCCCCTGCAGGTTCCCATTGCGGGTTGAATTGCAGGCTGTCTTTCGGGAATAGCAGTACCACCGTGGAGCCGAGCAGGAAGCGGCCCATTTCCTCGCCTTTCTTCAAGACGATGTTCTGGTCATCGTATTTCCATTCGCGGATGTCGCGCGTGCGCGGCGGGTTCACCACGCCGTGCCACACGGTGGCCATGCTGCCGACGATGGTGGCGCCAACCAGCGTCAGCACAAACGGACCATGCGCGGATTCAAACACGCAGACCACCCGCTCGTTGCGGGCAAACAGGCCGGGCACGCCGCGTGCCGTGGTTGGGTTGACCGAGAACAGCTCGCCCGGTACGTAGATCATGCGCGTCAGACGGCCGTCGCAAGGCATATGGATGCGGTGGTAATCCTTGGGGCTCAGATAGATGGTGGCGAAACTGCCGTCCTGGTATTGCGCAGCCAGTTCGCGGTCGCCGCCGACCAGCGCCGTGGTTGAATATTGATGCCCCTTGGCCTGGAAAATCTGGTCTTGCCGTATCGCGCCGAACTGGCTGATGGCGCCGTCCACCGGGCAAACAAAGGAGGCGGCGGACAGCGGACGCGCATCTTCGCGCAAGGCGCGGGTAAAGAAATCGTTGAAGCTGGTGTAGCTCGTGATATCCGGATTGGCCGCCTCGGCCATGTTGACCTTATATTTCCTGACAAACCTGCGGATGATGCCGGTCGTGATACTGCCCGCCCTGGCATCGGCGATCAGGGACCCAAAGGAGGTCATCGCCTTTTTCGGCATCAGGTACTGCGGTAACACGGCAAGACGATCGGACACGATAAGACACCCTTAATTAAGACAGGTGGGGATTATAACGGTGACTACCTGCAAAATTGAAGCGTAAATTCAAGCCCGGCAACAATATGGCGCTGCAGCAAGCCCGTTCCAGCGTCGGCGGCTAGGCATATTGACATCATCGCACGGCCAAAAGTGGCCGCAAACTACGACTTTCGTAAGGCCAGGCGCCCCCCGCTTTACTGCCTTATTTTTAGTCATCCTTAAAATTTCCTTCTAAATCAAGCGCTTGGCTTGCGCGGCACCAGGTTATCCACAGCATTGTTAACAGCTTGTGTGGGTAAGCATGCGCGTTTGTGTGAACCAGCGCACCGAAATTTGCGCACCCGGCGTTTATACCTGTCGTGCTTGCCATTAGCTTGCCGGTAGCTTGCCAATAGTTTGCATTAAGCAGCGAACAACGAACAGTGAAAGAAGGAAAAATATGAGCTCTAATCATCCATCCCAGTCCACAGCCAAATCGTCCATCGATACCGCGGCCATACGCATTGCCGCAAAAAATCTGGGCGACGGAGCGGTGACGTCCGGCTACCAGGGTAATCGCAAGGAAATTATCGACATGCTGAACGGCGCGCTGGCTACCGAGCTGGTCTGCATCATGCGCTACAAGCGCCACTATTTCACGGTAACCGGCCGCGAAAATATCGCTGTCAAAGCCGAGTTCTTGCAGCATGCGCAGGAAGAAGAGGGCCACGCCGACCAGATCGCGGAACGCATAGTGCAATTGAACGGCGACCCCGACTTCAATCCGGCAACTTTGAGCGAGCGCAGCCATGCAGAATATGACGACTCCAGCGACGTGCAAGCGATGGTCAAGGCCAATCTGATTGCAGAGCGGGTGGCGATCGAGTCTTACCGCCAGATGATAGAAAAAATCGGTAACTCCGACCCCACGACCCAGCAGATGCTGGTCGGCATCATGGCCATGGAAGAGCAGCATGCTGACGACATGAGGGATTTCCTTTCATAGTGCTGGCGAATTTCCCGCGATGCTGCTATTTTATAAAAATGGCAGCAGGTTCCTTGTCGTGCCGGATATGCCGGGGCGCTTGATCCCGTAGCTGTGCCTATGAGCTGAGCGGCTGGAGGCAGGATTTTCCTGAAAATTCATGCAGGGGGCATATGAAATATACTGACTACTACGCAGCGCTGGGTGTAGAAAGGAATGCCACCAAGGCCGAGATCAAGCAGGCCTACCGCAAGCTCGCCCACAAATACCATCCGGATATCTCCAAGGATAAGGACGGGGAGAGTAAATTCAAGGAAATTGCCGAGGCCTACCGCACCTTGAAGGATGATGAAAAGCGGGCCGAGTACGATCAGCTCGGTGTGCATAAGGCGGGCGAGGAATTCTCTCCGCGCGGTGATTTCTCCCGGCAGTATGAAGACGCAGACGCGTCTTTCTCCGACGTCGACATGGCCGACCTGATGGCGGCGTTTGCTGCGGCCCGGCAAGGCGGCGCACAAGGACACGGACAGGGGCAGGCGCGCCAGCAACGGCCCTGGCCCGGCCAGGATTTTGAAATTGAAGAACCTGTCACTTTGGAGCAAGTCTATACCGGCGCGGAAATCGATGTCAGCATCAGTGTGCCCGAGCACGACGAGCATGGGCTGGCGCATCGGGTGCCGCGCAAGTTCAGGGTCAAGGTGCCCAAGGGGGCAGCAGACGGCCAGCGTCTGCGTTTGCCCGGCAAGGGCGGCCAGGGCCTGCACGGCGGCAAACCGGGCGATCTGTACATAGTCATGCGCGTGCTGCCGCATCCGTTGTACAGGGTGGACGGCAAGGAACTGTTTATGGATCTGCCGCTGGCGCCATGGGAGGCGGTATTGGGCGCCAGCGTAAAAATCCCGACGCTGGGCGGCACCGTCGAGATGCGCGTTCCTCCAGGCACCATCAATGGCCGCCAGTTGCGCCTGGCAAAACGCGGCTTGCCTGGGCCGGACGAGACGATGGGCAATCTGCATGTGGTGGTGCGTATAGAAGTGCCGAAGGAAGTCACGGCGCAGCAGCGGGAACTCTACGAGAAACTGGCTGCCGAAGCCGGATTTAATCCTCGCACGCATTTTGATAAATTTCAGCGCGGGAGCACATGATGACCAGCAAAATGCCCAGGCAAGCGCCGGAGACGGTAGCGGCCGTATGGCTGAACGAAACACAATTCTGCACGCTTGACGATCTCGCGCAACTGTCCGGGCTGTCGCTTGCAGAGCTGAAAGACCTGATTAGCGTGGGTGTGATAGAAGCAAAATCCACCGACGATGACCACGTGATATTTCAGCAGCACTATGTCGTAGTCGCCCGTACCGCAAAGCGCTTGCGGGATGACTTCGAATTGGATCACCATGGCCTGGCCGTGGCCGTTCACCTGTTGCAACGCATCCAGGAACTGGAAGGACAGCTAAGCTCTGCCCAGGCGCAATTAATGCACGGCAGGCTGTCTTCCGATGCTGCAGGCGATGCCTGAAAGGGACTGGGAGTGGGACAACGGGATGCGTCAAAAAATCCGGCCGCAGCATCCTTGTTGCGACATCTGCAAAAATTTCCCCTCAATTTTTAAAACATGGTCTATTATGCAACGCTGATAAGTGTTTAATATCAATTAACACAACCGGGGCTGAAGATCATGAAACTCAAAATGGTTTTACCCATGGCGCTCGCCATGTTGGGAATTGCCTGTGGTATTCATGCCCCTGCCGGGGCGGCCGATCTGGCGATAGGCATGGGTTTTGACATTGCCACGCTCGATCCGCATTTTTCCAATGTCACGCCGAACAGCGTGCTCGCCGCGCATATCTTTGGCAGGCTGGTCGCGTTTGACAGTAACCGCCAGTTGCAGCCCCAATTGGCCGAGTCGTGGAAGAATATCGATGACCTGACCTGGGAGTTCAAGCTCAGGCGCGGCGTCAAATTCCATGACGGCAGCGAACCGACCGCCGAGGATGTGGCGTATTCCTTTGACCGACCGGCGACGCTGGTCAACAGCCCGTCGCCGTTTACGATGTATACCAAAGCGTTCGCGGACAAGCAGATCGTTGACAAATACACGATACGCTTTAAAACCGCTGCGCCGTATGCGCTGATGCTGGCGGACGCCGCCAATATCTTCATCCTGTCCAAGAAAGCTACTTCCGGCCTCAGCACGGAAGACTTCAATGCCGGCAAGGGCATGATAGGCACCGGCCCCTACAAGTTTGTGCAATGGCAGCGCGGCAACCGGATCGAGCTGGTGCGCAATGAAGCCTATTGGGGAACCAGGCCGCAGTGGGACAAACTGACATTACGGATGATCACCAATGCGCCCGCGCGCGTGGCAGCCTTGCTGGCCGGCGACGTGCAATTGATAGAGGGTGTGCCGCCGGCCGATATCGCCAAGCTCAAAGGCAATCCCGACCTCAGGCTGTACAGTACGGTCTCCAGCCGCATGATCTTCCTGAATCTGGACCAGCAGCGCGACGTGTCCCCGTTTATCACCGACAAGCTGGGCCAGCCGCTGGGCAAGAATCCGCTGAAGGATTATAAGGTGAGGCTGGCGATCTCCAAGGCCATCAACCGGCCGGCGATCGTCGACAAGGTAATGGAAGGCGATGCTATCGCCGCCGGCCAGCTCCTGCCACCGGGTTTTTACGGCACGGCGCCGGGGCTCAAGGTGGAAACGCCGGACGCCGAGGGTGCAAAAAAACTGCTGGCCGAGGCCGGCTATCCTGACGGCTTCGGTCTTACCCTGCACGGCACCAACGACCGTTATGTCAACGATGCCAAAATCCTGCAGACTATCGCCCAGATGCTGAGCCGGGTCGGCATCTCGGTCAAGGTGGACGCGATGCCCCTGTCGGTATTTTTCGCGCGCCAGAACAAGCTTGATTTCAGCATGTCCATGTCTGGCTGGGGCGGCGGCAGCGGCCACCCCAACACCTATCTGAAGGGGCTGGTGGCCAGCTATAATCCGCCGAAAGGCTACGGCAGCAACAACATAGGCCGCTACAGCAACCCCGCAGTGGATGCGCTGGTGGATCAGGCCTTCGTCACGATAGACCCGGTAAAACAGGAGCAGCTCTGGCAACAGGCCACGATCATCGTGATAAAGCAGCTTGGACTGGTGCCGCTGCACTATCAAATGAACGTATGGGCCGCGCGCAAGGGCTACAGCTATACGCCGCGCGCCGATGAATGGACGCTGGCGTATGAGGCTGCGAGCTTGAAATGACATCGCCAAAACGGCTTTTCAATTAACCAAGCAAAATTAAATATGCAAGGCTAAAGCAATGGCATTGCTGAATTCCAAGCTCGCAGATTCCAGCTTGGGCAGGATGCTCTCCTGAGCATCAACAACGAATATATTGCTTGGGTGACGTACGGAATCGAAGTATCCTTTGGTATATCGGCGGCAAGTTTACCCGGCATGCCTATGTGAAATATGGCAAGGCACTTTACTCTTCGGCCAGTGGAACGGCGAGTCTAAGAATTAATATTCTGGAAAATATATGCGCAATTTTCTCTATCTTTTAATTGGTCCGCTGTTCTGTCTCCCTGGCGCCGTCACGGCCCAAGTGTATAAGTGCACCGATCAAAACGGCACGGTTACCTATACTGAAATGCCGTGCGCCAAGTCCGCAAAATCACAACAGTTGCCTAAAATTGATACTACTCCAGCCAATGCGCCCGAAGAGGCAAGGGACTGGGAAAAGGAAAACGAAGAATTCAAGCAACGCCAGCAGGCGCGCAATGCGAACGGCAATACCGGGGGCTGGAACCCGACTGCTGCGCGGGGTGGATCCGCCAGTCAAAAGAAACAGGCCGACCAGCGCTTGATTGCCGCTTGCGAGGCAAATCACGGCGTCCGCTGCAGCGATCCTAATACCATCGCCCAGATCAAGCGGGAGAATACGCCGATCACAAAGAGCGAACAGCAGCAGGCAATCGGGCAGCGCAAAGCAAGGGAACGGGACGAGGCCTTCGACAGGGCTGCGCGGCGATAAAAGAGTGAGTGAGTTTTTTAGCTCTCGAATTCGGTGTAATACGCTCCGCTATTACACCCTACGATTTTTATGCGTCTTACGGCCTTTATCTCCTAAATCGCAATAAGAGTTTCCGAACGATATTAGATGGCATATGAGCCTAGCCCAAACAATCAGTGATTACGCGTTTATCACAATACTTGCGCTACCAATGCAGACGATTCTTTCCCTGCCGATGTTGATTGTTAGTGTTGTCGTTTGGCGGGCTGTACGTAAAGTTGAATCTACCAAAAAGCGGATTTCTGTAACTGCAGTTCCTCTCGCGCTAAGCATTGCGCCTGTATACGTACATACTTCGATGTTCCCGCTTTACATCGTGCTGCTGCAAAATGGTGTCTCTCCAATCTATGCTGTTATGTCATTTTCCGTTACCTGGACGATTATTGTTGGTGTGTGGCTAGTATTTTTTAGGTAGGGTTGCCGTCCCTGTGCTGGCGGTAGCCGGCCAGAAGCAGTCATTGCTAGCTAGCAGCTAATGTCATGCATACTTATTGCAGATCCAGATATTTACGAGTAGCCTTTCAAATGTGCAATTGACAACCTGCGTCAGGCGGGACTCCCATTTTCTTTGTGGCTCTGGTGCCGTGCGTTCTGACACATTTGTGCCGCCTGCAAGACTACCTTGCTGCCAATTGCTAGGAGAATATTTTCAAACAGTGAACTGCGCATTGAAAGGACTAACTATGATTACCAGTTTGATCAGGATGGCCGTGGTTCTGCTGTCGCTATTGGCTATCGATGCGCTCGCCGCTAACCCGCAGCAACTCGTCATGGAAGAATTTCGGGTTGCCACAGCGAATCCCGACATTACGCTCTATGTACGCAACAAGCATCCAAAGGGGCAGTCCAAGTTTGCGGGAGAACGTATCCTGCTATACGTGCACGGCGCGACTTACCCGTCGGAGACCTCATTCGATTTGCCGTTGGACGGCATGTCGTGGATGGACTATATTGCGCGCCGTGGCTATGATGTCTACCTGGTCGACGTGCGCGGCTATGGCCAGTCTTCGCGTCCGTCAGCGATGGCAGAACCGGCCCTCGACAATGAGCCGTTGGTGCGCACCGAGACGGCGGTGATGGACGTTGCAGCCGCAGTCGACTTCATCCGCAAACGCCGCCAGGTCAACAAGATCAACCTGCTCGGATGGTCGTGGGGAACCTCGATCATGGGTTGGTACACTGCACAGAACAACGACAAGGTAAACAAGCTGATGCTGTACGCGCCGCTCTGGCTGAGTCCGAGTAGCGCCTCCCTGGTTGATAGCGGCGACAAACTCGGCGCCTACCGGACGGTCACGCGCGACAAGGCCAAGGCGCGCTGGCTGAATGGCGTTGCCGAGGACAAGAAGGCGGCGCTGATCCCGGCTGGCTGGTTCGAGATGTGGGCCGACGCGACCTTCGCTTCCGACCCCGAAGGCATGAAACAGGATCCGCCTGTGCTGCGCGCGCCGAATGGTATTTTGCAGGACACGCGCGAATACTGGCGAGTGGGCAAGCCACTTTACGATCCCGGCGCGATCCGCGTCCCGACCTTCCTGGCGCATGCCGAGTGGGATGCCGACCTGCCCAGTCCCATGCTGTATGCCTATTTCGAGAAGCTGTCGAACACGCCTTACAAACGCTTCGTCCAGATTGGCGAGGGTACCCATACGGTGATGATGGAGAAAAACCGCATGCAGTTGTTCGAAGCGGTACAGCAATTCCTCGACGAGAAATTCAGTCCGGGGCGTTGAAGGAAAAGCGGCCGATGCGCGTTTTATTTCCGATTCATTGTTACTGCCAGTTCTGTTGGGACCCGAAGGACCACCATCAAAGCGGTCATTCATTCGAACTATTTGAATGGCTGTTTAGGGGGACCGGTCATTCACACGCTCCCTTTATGTGATGTTGTTAAGGCAATTTATTTGTGAGACCATGAGTCAATTTATTTTTGCGTTACCCTCAGAATGACTCGAAACCTGCGAATAGGATTTTTCATGTCGTTAGCGGGCTTAGCAGTCGCTCTCGTCGGCCTGGTCTATGCTCCGTGGCCGTTCATTTTTCTCAGCATTTATTTTGCTGTATGTTGGATAGTATGGTTTGTTTGTGCTTTGGCCGCTGGTAAGAGCGAGACTAAACATCTTTTAGTTCTGTGGATTCTAATTGACGTCGCCATTCTCCTCCAGTGCATCGGATTTGAGCGTGCTTACGGCCATGGCTCACTTACGGGCGTAGAGTTTTTATGGGGACTTTCATATGCTCCAGTCGTGTTCCCAACAGGCCTGGTTTATTTCCCGCTGCTGGAAAATGTGTTTTACGACACTCGAATTTTAGAATTTTTCAATTCGACTTTTGGCTATGTAATTGGCTCTTGGATTAACGCATCATTGGCTGGCGCAATACAAACAGTGCTCGTAATTCTCGTCATGAAGCGAGGCGCCAATGTTCGTGTTGTTGACGACCAGCGTAATGCTAAGCCGGAAAATATAAAAACTCGATAGGCAAAGTACGGCCAACAGCAGTCATATGAACTGAATCATTAGCTTAGCTGACCTCGAGCATTGTCAGAGATTTTTCCAAGTATGTACCTGTCATCGTTGTTGAACTATATAAATAATTAGGGTTTCCGTATGGCATACGACCTCATTGTTGGTAAGAGTAGTAAAGTCAAAGATTCACCAGATATCGTCGGCGGTATCGAATTCAGCGAAGTCCCCGCCATATCGCGTTTACTCAATCGAGTTGATTCTTTTTTCCTACATCGGATTTCGAATTTTTTTGAGGACCAAGCTTTTTCACTCGACGAAGTTGACCAGGCACTATCGCACTTACTTCCATTAATGACATTAAATTTGCATGCTGACGAACGAACAATGCTTCAAAAGCTTGTGGCCGTTTTGGCTTACGCAAAATGGAAACAACTTGGCCTATATGGTGTCGCCGACTAAATCATCGCCTCGTGTTGTATGCAAAGCATTGGCAGATTGAATGACCGCTTTGGAGAAATCTGAACTCCCGCTTCGGGGCGACTGCTGCCATTCAAGGCTAACCTGACCTGCAGATTAGGGAATTTTAATGGCCGTGGTGAACTATGCTAAGACCTCATGCCAAGCGGTAACTGCTGTGTCCCAGGCATTTGATCCTCGCATCTTTCCCTTTTTATTTTTCAGGATGGGCACAGCACCCTAGGTCATCCTGCTTTGCAACTACCAGGTATCGATAAACAAATTGCCGTCATTGACTACCTCCTTCGCGCTCTGCAGGCCGTGCACCAGCCAGGCGCGGGTATCCGCCGGGTCGATCACCGCATCGATCTCCAGCGTGGAAGCCATATTGGTCGCCTCGCCATTCTTGTATTGCTGCGCCACCAGCTTCTTGAATAGCGCATCGCGCTCTTCCACATTGGCCGCCGCTTCCAGTTCCTTCTTGTAGCCCAGCCTGACCGCGCCTTCCAGGCCCATCGCGCCGAACTCGCCGGTGGGCCAGGATACGGTGAATACCGGTGCATCGAAACCGCCGGCCGCCATTGCCTGTGCTCCCAGTCCATAACCTTTGCGCAGCACCACGGTGAAATAGGGTACGCGCAGGTGGGCGGCGACCACGAATATGCGGCACACGTGGCGTACCTGGGCTTGCGCCTCTATGTCCGGCCCCACCATGAAGCCGGGGGTGTCGGTCAGCGATACGATGGGCAGGCCGTGGGCATTGCATAGCTGCATGAAGCGCGCCGCCTTGTCGGCCGCCTCAACGTCGATCGCGCCGCCCAGGTGCTTGGGATTGTTGGCGACGATGCCTACCGGGCGGCCCTCGATGCGGGCCAGTGCGGTGATCAGGCCGGCGCCGAAGCCCGCGCGCAATTCCAGCAATGAGCCGGTATCCGCCAGCCCCAGCATCACCTTGTGCACGTCGTACACGCGCAGGCGGTTTTCCGGGATCGCATTCCGCAGCAGGCGCTGGTCTGCGCATGCCCAGTCCTGGGTGCGGCCCTGGAAGTAGGACAGGTATTGCTTGGCCGCCTGCACTGCGTGTGCCTCGTCCGGTACCAGGATGTCGATCACGCCATTGGCCGACTGTACGTCGCTGGGGCCTATCTCTTCCGGCTTGTAGCTGCCCAGGCCGCCGCCTTCTATCATCGCCGGCCCGCTCATGCCTATGTTGCTGTGCGTGGTGGCGA
>JABDED010000037.1:11340-26185 GCA_013287275.1 Betaproteobacteria bacterium | reverse complement strand
GCGGACTTCGCCCTCGATGGAATCGCCGGTATGCAGGTTGAAGCGGCGGATCTGCGATGGCGAGATATAGATATCGTCGGTGGAGGCCATGTAGCTGGCATCCGGTGAGCGCAGGAAGCCGAAACCGTCCGGCAAGACTTCCAGGGCGCCGTCGCCGAAGATCTGTTCGCCGGATTTCGCCCGCTTTTTCAGGATAGCGAACATCAATTCCTGTTTGCGCATCCTGGCTGCGTTGTCGATGTCCAGTCCAATAGCCATTTCTAGCAAGGCTGAGACGTGTAACGCCTTTAATTCTGATAAGTGCATGTATGAGTGTCCCGAGATGGGATAGATAGGTGGGGGAGTGAACTACGAGGTGTAGATTATTATAGTCTCTGGTCAACTGGCCAGAAAGAGTATTAAGTGCTCTAAAAATTATTCAAGTAATAAGCATCAAATTAATGCCGGCAGGCCAGACCGTGCGGCTGCACTGCGGTGCTTATCACTATTGTACTAAAGGATATCAATAAAGTGCACGAAATTTATGCGTGCACTTTATTCTAACCCATTTATATGCAGATTAAATATTGCTGTCGATAAAAGAGGTCAATTGGCCTTTTGCCAGTGCGCCTACTTTTTGCGCTGCAGCGACGCCGTTCTTGAACAGGATCAGGGTAGGAATGCCGCGGATGCCGAATTTTCCCGGTATACCCTGGTTAGCGTCCACATCCATCTTGGCGATAGTGATCTTGCCTTGATATTCCTTGGCTACTTCTTCCAGGATGGGAGCGATCATCTTGCAAGGGCCGCACCATTCCGCCCAAAAGTCTACCAGGACAGGTTTGTCTGATTTCAATACGTCTGCTTCAAAGGAAGCATCGCTTACGTGTTTGATGTTTTCGCTCATGGAATCCTCGTTGAGAGGGAAAATTAAGGGGTAAAAGGCCACAGCAACGCAGCTTACGGTACAAATTCCGCAGACTGCATTCCCGGTTTCTCGTCTAGCGTAGTAAATCTGGAGGCGTTTCACACAAATTCAATAGCATGCAGCGGCTTTGAATTGAGCTTTGCCAGACTGGAAGGGCGCAAATGGCAGACTATGGGATAAATAATAACCGATTTTCTTTATATGCGTGGAAAGTCCGGCAATTCGCCCGGCCGCTCGCATAAAATGGTGCCCTTACCGTGTATCCAGTGAAATAACGACAATGCGCCATAACCCTGAGTTGATTGCCGCCTCCAGCCTGTTCTGGCAGCAGGCGGCGCGCAAGTTTGCGCAAGCCGCGAGCCGCCATCAATGGGTGGCCGGGCTGGCCGGCAGCGCGCGCGATTATTCAGCGATCAGGGTCATAGTTCCGACTTTCGAGCATGCGCAGCTGTTCCTGAAGGCGCTGGGCCAGGAAATCGCCGGTAATTTCATTCCGCCGCGCATCAATACGATGTTTGCCTGGCTGCAGATGCTGCCGCCGGCTGCCGGCGCACAGCGCGTCACCGCCGGCAGCGAGCGCCTGATGGGCCTGTATGCGGAGCTGCGCCAGCATGCCTGGCTGAAAAAATTATTTGCCGCCCGCCGCAATACCGACCTGCTGCCGCTGGCGCAAACCCTGCTTACCTTGTCGGATGAGCTGACGCTGGCGCTGTTGCCGACCGTGCAGGCCGGCAAGGAAGATATCCGGCAGCGCTGGCACACTGCGCTGGCGCAGATGCCGCCGCCGACGCAGAAAATCCTGTCGGAGGAGGCGCAACTGGTGTGGACCATCTGGCAAAGCCAGCTCGACGACAGCGATGCCGCAGTGCAGCGTTTCCAGAAACTGATGCAGATTGCGCAGCAGGCCGGCGAACACATGGTGTGGATCAGCCCGACCGCGCCCGATGCGATGGAAGATGCTTTCCTGGCGGCCTATGCCAAAAAGAAGGATGTGCTGCCAATATTGCTGGACTGGCGCGACGACGTGCTGGCGCAACCCTATGCGCCGGCCTGGCCCAGCATGATAGAAGCCGTACTCAACCGGCCTCCGCAGTTTGCGCTGGACGTGGCCGACACCTCGCATATCAGGCTGTGCCAGACCGGTTCCCTGGAAGATGAGGCGCAGCAGGGCGCGCAGACCATCATCGACTGGCTGCAGGCGGGCAAGCAGAATATCGCCGTGATCGCGCAAGACCGCGTGGTGTCGCGCCGCATCCGCGCCTTGCTGGAGAGGGCGGAAGTCTTCGTCGCCGACGAGACCGGCTGGAAACTGTCCACCACGCGCGCCGCCGCCGCGATTGCCGCCTGGTTTGAGGTCATCGCTACCCGGGCCGACACGATGGCCTTGCTGGATTTGCTGAAGTCTCCGTATCTGTCGGCCCACCGGCGCGAGGGGGGCATTGAGGCCAATGAAATCGACAAGGCCGACCAGATCATGCATATAGAGCTGGCTTTGCGCAAAGCCAATGTGCCGGGCGGCTGGGATGCGATCCTGGCCAGCCTGGGCAATTTGCCGGATGAGCGCCAGTGGATAGCGGCGCTGTCGCGCCAGGCAGGGGCGTTTACCACGCGCCGCAGCCTGCCTGAGTGGAGCGCCGGCACCTTGCAGACCCTGGATTTGCTGGGCATGCAGGCCAGTATGCAGGCCGATAATGCAGGCGCCCAGATCATCAAGCTGCTGCAGTCGCTGAGCGGCGACTGCCAGCATATGGACGCGCCTTTTTCCTTTGCCGAATGGCGGGCCTTCATCAACTTGCAACTGGAGAGTGCGCCTTTCATTATGGCGCGGCCGGACAAGCGGGTGATGATGCTGCCCTTGAACGGCGCCCGCCTGCGCAGTTTCGATGCGGTATTGCTGGTCGGCGCGGACGCGGCGCACCTGCCGTCGCAACCGCAGGAAGTGCTGTTTTTTACCAATGCAGTGCGCAGGGAATGCGGCTTGGTCACGCGGGAAGCCAGGCAGCGCCAGCAATTGCGCGACTTTGCCGAACTCTTGCTGTCCAATCCGGAAGTCGTGCTGTCCTGGCAGGGGCACCTGGACGGCGAGCACAATCCGGTCAGCCCCTGGCTGGCGCAACTGGACCTGACTTTGCAGCGCAGTGGCCAGGAGCCGCTGGCGATGCACAAGGCGGCTATTCCTTTGCAGGCGCTGCAAGCGGCGCTGCCGGTGCAACCGCGGCCTGCGGCGCCGCAGTTGACGCCGGCCACCTTGTCGGCCAGCGGCTACAGCAGCCTGGTGGCCTGTCCCTACCAGTTCTTTGCCGGCCGCATGCTGGGCCTGGCCGCGATAGATACGCTGTCCGATATGCCCGAGAAGAAGGATTACGGCGACTGGCTGCATGCGATCCTGAAAAAATACCATGACGCGCTGCTGGAGCGGCAGGTCGGCGAAGACGGCAGGGTGCAGCTATTGCGCGATATCTCGCAACAACAGTTCGACCGCATCCTGCAGCAGAGCCCCGCCGCGCTGGGGTATACCGTGCGCTGGGAAAAAGTGATCCCTGCCTACGTGGCATGGGCAACCGAGCGTGAAAAGGGAGGCTGGCATTTCGAGCTGGGCGAAGCCTGGCGCGAGCGCGACCTGAGTTGGGAGGGCGGGGCAGTCAAGTTGCGCGGGCGCATAGACAGGCTGGACAAGAATGCGCTGGGCGAGTACGCGGTGCTGGATTACAAGACCAGGACCCAGGCAGCGTTGAGCAAGCGGCTGAAGGACGGCGAAGACCACCAGCTGCCGTTCTACGGCTTGCTGGCCGACGTGCCGGTGACGACCGCCAGCTACGTGGCGCTGGAAATGGACAGGGGCAAGACCGGCGCAGCGGAGGCAAAGGATTATACGGAATGGGCAGAAGCATTGGAAACCGCGATCATCGATAACATGCAGGCCATCGCGCGGGCCGAGCCGCTGCCGGCGCAGGGCACCGAATCGGTCTGCCAGTATTGCGACATGCGCGGCCTGTGCCGTAAGGGAGCCTGGTGATGGCCGAGCATAGCGTGGCCGCGCAGGCATACGAAATCAATGGCGCGCCGGCGGATTCGGCCGGCTTCACGGCGGCGGCCTGCGATCCGCAACATTCTGTCGTGGTGGAAGCTTGCGCCGGCAGCGGCAAGACCTGGCTGCTGGTAGCCCGCATGCTGCGCCTGTTATTGGCGGGCGCAGAACCGGCCGAGCTGCTGGCGATCACCTTTACGCGCAAGGCGGCACAGGAAATGCGCGAGCGCCTGGTGCAGCTGTTGCAGGAACTGGCGCTGGCGGACCAGCAGACCGTAGCGGTATTGCTGACCGAGCGTGGCATTCCGCCGCACGAGCTGGCAAATGTATTGCCGCTGGCGAGGCGGCTGTATGACAAGGTCTTGTCCAGCCCGCAGTCGCTGGCGATGGATACCTTCCACAGCTGGTTTGGCCGCCTGATACAGCTGGCGCCGCTGGCCTCCGGTGTACCACACGGCTTCAGCCTGGTGGAAGCCACCGGCGAATTGCAGCGCGAAGCTTACGGGCAATTGATGCAGTCGCTGAAGGACCCCGACAATGCGGCGCTGAAGGAAGCCTTGCTGTTCCTGTACCGCGAAGTCGGCGACTTCAATGCGCAGAAAATGATGAACGCCTTCCTCGACAAGCGCGCCGAGTGGTGGGCCTCGAACGAAGATGAGCTGGACGGCAAGCCGCTGGACTGGCTCAGGGAAATGTGCGGCCTGGATGCAGAGCGTGACCCGCGCCTGGGCCTGTGGGACGATCAGGCATTGCGCGCCAGGCTGGACATGCTGGCCAGGATACTGGGGCAGGGCGCTGCCGCCAACCAGGCCAATGCAGTGAAAATTGAAAAGGCGCTGACCGACGGCGCCAGCCTGGAGAGTTTTGAAAAGCTGTGTGGCGGTCTGTTGACCGGCACCGGCGGCCTGCGTTCGCATAACACCAAGACCAAGGCCCTGGTGGCGTCGATAGAAAAACACCTGGGGCCGGATAGTGCGGCCGCCTTTGAAGACGAATGCGCGGCTTTGGCCGAGGCGCTGGGCTTACTGGAGCGGCGCAGCGGCGAAAAATTTGTATTGAATATCAATGCAGCGCTGTTTACCGTCGGCGCGGCCTACCTGGACTGTTACCAGACGCTGAAATCCGACCAGCGCGTGTTCGATTTTGCCG
Organism: Betaproteobacteria bacterium; assembly: GCA_013287275.1. Classification (GTDB taxonomy): domain Bacteria; phylum Pseudomonadota; class Gammaproteobacteria; order Burkholderiales; family Burkholderiaceae_D; genus Undibacterium. Next base: position 21,101 of record JABDED010000037.1, on the reverse strand, counting down.
ACCTTGAATGGCAGGCCTACCGGCTGCTGAGCAATGAAGAATATGCGGCCTACCTGCATAGCCGGCTGGATGCGCGCTACAAGCATATCCTGCTGGACGAATTCCAGGACACCAATCCGCTGCAATGGAGCATAGTGCAAGCCTGGCTGGATGCTTATGGCGACGACACTGCCCGCCCCAGCGTATTTATCGTCGGCGATCCGAAACAATCGATCTACCGCTTCCGCCGCGCGGAACCGCGGGTATTTTCCGCGGCACGGAGCATGCTGGCAGCGCAGGGCGCCTATGTATTGCGCACCAGCCAGACCCGCAGGAACGCACAGGCGGTGGTGCAGGTGCTGAACCAGAGCATGAAGGAAAATCCTATCTATGCGCCGCAGACTACCGCCTCGGCGCTGGCGGGAGACGTATGGCGCCTGCCGCTGATCAGCGAAACGGCGGCCGCGGAAGGGGATGGCGGCAAAGAAGGCAATGAAGCAGACAATGAGGCAGGCGATGAGACGCGCTTCCCTTTGCGCAACCCGCTGACCACGCCGCTGGAAGAGGCTGAAGACGCGCGCCGCCTGGATGAGGGGCGGCAGGTAGCCAAGGCGCTTTTGCAGGCCAGGCAATCCATGCCGGGCGTGCACCTGCCGTGGTCGGAGATGATGTTGCTGGTGCGCCGCCGCACCCATTTGTCTGCGTATGAAAGGGCGTTGCGCGAGGCCGGGATTCCCTTTGTATCCAGCCGGCGCGGCGGTTTGCTGGAGGCGCTGGAAGTGGCCGACCTGATTGCCTTGCTGAGCTTCCTGATCACGCCGGGCGACAACCGGGCGCTGGCGCATGTGCTGAAGTCGCCTATCTTCGACGCCAGCGACGAGGATTTGATCGCGCTGGCGCAGCGGACCGAAAATAATTGGTGGAAACGTCTGCTGGCAATGGCGGAAGAAGGCGCGAACCCGGTCGTGCAGCGCGCCGCCGGCCTGCTGCGCAGTTGGATGCAGGCTGCGCATGAACTGCCTGTGCATGATTTGCTGGACCGGGTGCTGCATCAGGGTAATTTGCTGGCCCGCTATGCGCAGCACGCGGCGCCGGCCGATCGCAGCCAGGTGATGGGCAATATCAGCGCCTTCACTGAGCTGGCATTGAATATGGATGCCGGGCGCTATCCCAGCCTGCCCAAATTTATCGCCGCGCTCGGCGCCTTCCAGCAGGGCGGCGAAGCCGATGCGCCGGATGAGTCCAGCGTGGACAGCGCGGCCGACGCGGTGCGCATCCTGACCATCCACAGCGCCAAGGGCCTGGAAGCAGCGGTGGTCGTGATGCTGGACGCCAACAACAGCGATGCGGCGAAAGACCAGGTCGGCATACTTTGCCAGTGGCCGCTGGAAGCAGGGGAGAGCAAGCACTTTTCCGTCTTTGGCCGCAAGGACCAGCGCGGCGCGGCGCGCGACAAGCTGTTTGAGCAGGAAGAGCAGCAAGCCGCGCAAGAAAACTGGAATCTGTTATATGTGGCGGCTACCCGCGCCAAGCAATTGCTGATAGTCAGCGGGATCGCCACCAAAAAAACGGAGGACGGCATGGCTGCAGGCAGCTGGTACCAGCGCCTGGGCATGGTGCCGGAGCTCAGCCTGCCGGATGCGGCATCGATGGACGCCGCATTGCCGCCGGGCGAATTTGAGTTACCGGTCTTCGATCCGCCCCGGCTGGCGCCGCCGGCCGCCGAAGCCGCCGAGGCCACTGAAGCACCCAGCGAAGAGCAGCAGGAAGGCGTCGCGCTGCACGCGCTGCTGGAAAGGCTGACGCAGCATATGCCGCAGGGCTGGCCTATCCAGTTGCCGGAGGCGGAAGTGATCGCCAACTGGCTGCCTTGTCCCAGCGGCCTGGCAGTGCTGGTGCGCAGGCAGGCGCATGGCATACTCAACCATCCGGCGCTGGAACGCTATTTCAATCCGACGCATTTCATCCACGCCCGCAATGAAATGGATGTGCTGTTTGAGCAGCAATTGTTGCGGCTGGACAGGGTGGTCGTGTTCGACGATGAAGTCTGGGTGCTCGATTACAAGCGCCGCTTGCTGGACATGGAGCGCGCCGATTACCGGCAGCAACTGGCCACATATGGCAGGGCGCTGCAAGGGATCTTTACCGGCAAGAAAATCCGCGGAGCCCTGATACTGAGCGACGGACAACTGGTGGAAATGCTGTAAAATTTTCGCGTCTATTGTGCCTATTGTTCCTGCTATCAGGATTTTTTGCGGCTAGTGGACTGTTACAGTTCACTAGTGCCGCCCGGGGGAAACCATGTCAACAACTGCTGCTGCCATTTCTTCTATCAATGCCGATAATATCTATGAACCCTTTTCCACGGACGATGCGCCGTGGGAAGAGTTTGCGCAGGGGGATAAGTTTGCCAGCCGCTTCAAGCGCCTGGGTAAATTCGGCGGCGGCTCGCACGTCGGCGTCGCCCTGGAAGAGCTGGCACCGGGCAAGCGCTCCTGCCCCAACCACTACCATATGCTGGAAGAAGAGCATATCTACATCCTGGACGGCGAACTGACGCTGCATCTAGGAGACAAGTCTTACATCATGGCTGCCGGCCAGTATTGCTGTTTCCCGGCGGGGCAAAAAGCCGGGCATTCGCTGTATAACCATAGTGCCGCCGTATGCCGGTATATAGTATTAGGCGAAAACAACCCGAACGACGTCGTCGTGTATACAGATTCCGGGCGGGTCGGCGTCAGACTGACCGGCGAGGGGTATGACAAGGCGGCAGTGATGGAGTACTGGCAGGGCGAGGCCGATGCCGGCCCGGTGAAATGAAACAATGGTAAAAATTTGCTACGACCGGGTAAGCCGGCGGTAGCTTGCCGTAATATCCTACACACTACATCGCCCGCCTATGCCAGCCAATAAGTATTGACTGGTATTGGTTTGCACCACTATAGTGATGAAATGATCTCAGAATTCGAACAACTTGCTGAAAAAGTCGCAATGCTGGCAGAGCTGGCGCATTCGCTGCGCCGGGAAAATGCCGAGTTGCGACGCGATGCCGCTGCGCTGACTGCGGAGAACACGGATATGCAACAGCGTATGCAAGAAGCGCATGAGCGCGTGGCCGCACTGCTGGCGCAATTGCCCGGCGAAGAAAGTACCGACAAGGAAGCCGCATGATACAGCTGGACGTCAATATCATGGGACAGTCTTACAAACTGGCCTGTAAGGAAGGGGAAGACAAAGCCCTGTTGCAGGCAGTTGCCTACCTGGACGGTAAAATGAGCGCCATCCGCGATGCCGCCAAAGTTAAGGGAACCGACAGGATAGCGGTAATGGCGGCGCTGGGTGTCGTCACGGAACTATTGGCGACCAAATCGCCGGAAGGTCCTTTTTCCGGCCTGTCGATTGCTGACGTGAAACAGAAGATACACGCGATGCATGAGGTGATGGACCAGGCGTTGACCCCGCAGGAAAACCTGTTCTGATCCGGCTGTACTGACGGCAGGCTTGACCATCAAATGAGCCTATGAATCAAGCTATGAAATCAGTCTATGAAGCGAGTTTTAGCTATTACATAAATTAATCGAAAAAACTATTGGACTGGAAGCCGGATAGGAGTACACTTCAATTCCCTGCCTTGTTCGCCAGTGCCATATATTCCTTGAACCATTTATGTGCATAGGCTGTAGAATATTGTTCGATGGGCGTGAGCGTCGCTAGTCCGATGAACCCGAAATTGAACTGACTGTGGCCAACTTGAACCGCCTGGTTCAGGATGCCGGCATAGCGGCATTGGTGGGGACTTCTTCCAAAAAGCGGTTGCGCAAGCAACCGCTTTTTTCATGTCCGCATTATTTTTAAAAATAATGCGACAATAGGATGGTCTCCACTCCCATACAGATAATCATGTCCTACTGGTTGATGAAATCCGAGCCTGACGAGATCAGCATTGACGATGCGCTGGCCATGTCCAGCCTGCCCTGGTTTGGCGTGCGTAACTACCAGGCACGCAATTTCATGCGGGATGGGATGAAGGTCGGCGACGGCATCCTGTTCTACCATTCCAGCTGTCCAGAACCGGGAATCGCCGGCGTCGCCGAGGTGGTCAGCACCGCCTACCCTGACCACACCCAGTTTGATCCCAAGAGCAAATACTTCGACCCCAAGGCCACGCAGGAAAATCCGCGCTGGATGATGGTGGATGTGAAGGCCACCCGCAAGACCCGCCTGCTGAGCTTGCAGGAATTGCGCACCGTGGATGCGCTGGCCGATATGGTGGTATTGAAGAAGGGCAGTCGTTTATCCATTACGCCGGTGACTGCGGCGGAGTGGAAGACGGTGATGAAACTGCTGGATAAGAAGGTGGCTTGAGGGTTTGCGTTGGCAAATTAATGAAACGCATTTCTTTACCGGTCTTTGTTTGCTGCTAAGAGAAATATGATTTTAGATCGCTGGCCGGGGGTAGCCCGGCACGCTACTCACTTTTTTTGCTTCGCCAAAAAAAGTAAGCAAAAAAAGGCGACCGCAGACTTGCCCTTTGGGTGATGACGCGAGGCGCCATCACATTTTGTGCATTACAAAAAATGGGAAACAGACGAAACTCGCCTACGGCTCAAACAACGTCTGTTTCTGATCCATTTTCTGTAAAGCACAAAATGCTGCGTCCCGAGCGGGGGTACGTCAAAAACAACGACAACCCCAACGTCAACAGCAGCCAAGCCAACCGAGTTTTACGGGGTAAGTTCTTTTCCGCATCGGAGAATCTGGTTGATGTTGTTTTTGATCTTCAACCGCTCGGAGCCTCGCGGATTGTGCGGTACAGAAAATGGATCAGAAACGGGTGTGTTTGAGGTGTAGCAGGGGTTTCACGGGGCACTGCCCCGTGCCTGCGCAACGGTATCCGCTTGCAAGCGGATATGCGCCCTGCAAGGGGAGCGAGTTTCGCCCGTTTCCCATTTTTTGTACCGCACAATCGGGCACCCCGAAGGGGCGAGGCTTGCGGTCGCCTTTTTTGGCTTACTCTTTTTTGGCGAAGCAAAAAAGGTAAGTAGCCGCCGGGCTACCCCCGGCCAGCAAACTCAACTAACACTAGCGGTTATAGGGGTGCAGATAGCATGGACTTAGCGTTCAGCCAAAACCGCTATTGATACAACTCCCTCAACACATTCTTCTGCACCTTGCCCATCGTATTCCGCGGCAACTCATTCACAAAGAACACGCGCTTCGGCACCTTGAAGTTGGCGATACCCGCTTTCAGCGTGGCTATCACGCCGGCCTCCGATAATTGCGCCTGGGGCCGCAACACCACCACCGCCGTTACCGCTTCGCCGAACTCCGCATGTGGCACGCCGATCACCGCGGATTCCAGTACGCCGTCCATCTCGTCGATGAAGGATTCAATTTCTTTCGGGTAGACGTTGTAGCCGCCGGAGATGATCAGGTCCTTGCTGCGGCCGACAATGCTGAGATAGCCGTCGCCGTCGAAGCGGCCGACGTCGCCGGTGCGGAAATAGCCGTCGGCGGTGAATTCTTCGGCGGTCTTTTCCGGCAGGCGCCAGTAGCCCTTGAATACATTCGGCCCCTTGACCTGGATATCGCCGATCTCAAAGTCGGCGCAGGCAGTGTTGTCCGCCTTGACTACGCGCACATCGACCTCGGGCAGCGGCAGGCCCACGGTGCCGCCCTTGCGCTCGCCCTGGTAAGGATTGGATGTCTGCATCGTGGTTTCGCTCATGCCGTAACGTTCCAGTATCGTGTGGCCGGTACGGCGCGTGAATTCACTGAAGGTATCCAGCAACAGCGGCGCGGAGCCGGAAATGAACAGGCGCATGCCGGCGCAGGCCTGCCTGTCCAGGCCGGTTTCCTGCAGCAGCCGCACATAGTAGGTCGGCACGCCCATGAAGACGGTGGCGCGATCCAGGTATTGCATGACCTGGGCGGCGTCGAACCTGGGCAGGAAGATCATCGGGCTGCCGTTCAGTAGAGCGCCATGCGAGGCCACAAACAGGCCGTGCACGTGGAAGAGCGGCAGGGTGTGCAGCAGCACGTCATTTTTTTGCCAGTGCCAGGCTTTTTTCAGGGCCAGCGCGTTGGAGGCCAGGTTGTCATGCGTCAGCATCGCGCCCTTGCTGCGGCCGGTAGTGCCGGAGGTGTACAGGATCGCAGCCAGGTCGTCCGGCTCTTTATGCACGGTCCTGAAGCTGTCCGCATGCGCCATCGCCCGGTTCAGCAGCGAACCGCTATTGCGCCCCTGCAGCGGCGCGTCCAGCGTATACACATGCCTGGTTCCTGCCTTGAAGGCGATTTGCGCGACCCAGCCGAAATTTTGCGGCGAGCACACCACGACTTCCGGTTCGGCGTTTTCGATGAAGTAAGCGATCTCGGCGGCGCGATACGCGGTATTCAAAGGCAGGTACACGTAGCCGGCGCGTATCGTTGCCAGGTACAGGATCAAGGCTTCCGGCGATTTCTCCACCTGTACCGCTATCCTCGCCTCCGGCTGCAGGTCCAGGCTGGCCAGCAGGTTGGCCATTTTGGCGCTGGCCCTTTCCACGTCATCCCAGCTGTAATAGCGGCCGTCATGGGTTTCCATGCAGCAGGCGGATTTATCGTCGGGAAAATAGGAGGCGAATAGCGCGTACAGATTGGCGTTCATTATTGTCCGGTAAAGGTAGGGGGCGTTTTTTGCAGGAAGCTGCTGACGCCTTCCCGGTAGTCTTGCGACTCCAGGAAGGCGAAAGCCTGCTGCAGCTCTTGCGCTGTCAATGGCTGGGCGGCAACGCTGAGCCTGTTGATCAATTTTTTATTCATGCGTGCCGCCAGCGGCGCACCTTTGGCGATGCGCGCTGCGCTTTGCCGCGCTTCGTCGGCGACATTGGCGGCGATCCTGTGGATCAGGCCCTTGCCCCTGGCTTCCTCTGCATCGAACACCCGGCCTTCCAGCAGGATTTCCAGCGCCGCTGCCTTGCCGACCAAATCCAGCAAGCCCTGCAGCTCTCCCGGCGCCAGTGGAAAACCCAGGCGGTTGATCGGTATGCCGAAGCGGGAGCCGGCAGCAGCAATGCGGAGATCGCAGGCGCAGGCGATTTCGAGGCCGCCGCCTACGCACACGCCTTCGATGGCGGCGATGGTCGGATGCAGGCAGTTGCCTATCGCCTGCAAAGCCAGCGCGATGGTGTCTGTGTGATAGTGCATGCCGTCGGCCAAGTTGCTGCGCACCGTGGCAAATTCCGCGATGTCTGCGCCGGCGGCAAAGTTGCCGTCCTCGCCGGTGACGATGATACAGCGCAGTGCGGTATCAGCCGACAGCTTGTCGAAAGTGTTGCGCAGGCCCTGCCACATCGCCACGTCGAGTGCATTCAGCTTGCCCGGATTGGACAGGGTGACGGTGGCTATCGCGCCATCTTTGTCGCAGCGTATTTCAGACATGGTGCACAGGTCCGGTTGGGGCACGCATATTCAGGCCTTGGCCGCGGACTTCCGGCCGGCAAACCGGTAGGCGCCGATCAGCAGGATGGCGCCACCTATGATCATCGGTATTGAATACATCTGGCCGGCGGATATCGTGATGCCGGCAAAGCTGACGTCAAAATCCGGCACGCGGAAATATTCGGTAAAGAAACGAGCGCAGCCGTACAACATCGTAAACATCGCGCCCACCGCCAGTCTTGGCCGGGGTTTGCGCGCATACAGCCACAGGATGACGAACAGCAGCACGCCATCCACCAGCATCTGGTACAACGGCGACGGATGCACCAGGTGGTCCGTTATGCCCGGCCATTGCATGGCCCATGGCAAATCGGGCGAGGCAACCCTACCCGGCAATTCATGGTTGATGAAATTTCCCAGGCGGCCTGCCGCATAGCCCAGCGGCACCATGGGAGCAATGAAGTCGTAGACGTCAGCCAGGTTGCGCTTGGCCTTGTTGGCCCACAGCGACATCGCGATCAGCACACCGATGAAACCGCCATGAAAAGACATGCCGCCCTTCCATACCGCGAATATTTCCAGCGGATTGGAGAAGTAATAGCTGGGGTTATAGAACAGCACTTCGCCCAGGCGGCCGCCGATGATGACCCCCAGCACGCCGTAAAACAGCATGTCGTCGATATCTTCCTTTTTCCAGCCTATCGCGGCGATGTGCGGCTGCTTGATTCGCACCCGGCCCAGCACGACAAACTGGACGAAGGCGAGCAAGTACATCAGGCCGTACCAGTGGACCGACAAAGGGCCGATTGAAAACGCAACCGGATCAGGATTAGGATGTATCAGCATTAAGAATTCTTTCTAAGCAGTTTCAAAAACGCCTGCAGCACCGGCGAAGGATTATCCTTGCGCCAGGCTACGCCTATCTCGACGTCGCCAGTGCTCCCGATAGCCGGTTTCAGCGCATGATAGACGACGCCGGGGCGTTTTAAATTTGACACAGATTGTGGCACAAGAGCGATGCCCATGCCAGCCGAAACCAGGCCTATGATGGTCTGCATTTGTATCGCTTCCTGTCCTATCACCGGCGTCAGGCCTTCTTCGCGGAAGCGCCCGAGTATCACATCGTGCAGCGCTGGCGCGATTTTACGCGGAAAGATGACCAGCGCCAGGTCTTTATAGCTGGCCAGCGCATCCGGCCGCCTGCGCTGTGCGGCAGTCTCGGGTATGGCCAGCATCAGCGGCTCGGACAGCACCTTCTGGTAGTTGAGCAAGGGCTGTAGCCGTTCCGGCAGCGGCGGGATCAGCAGGCCGGCGTCGATCTGCCCTTTTTCCAGTGCTTCCAGCTGTACATCGCTGGTGGCTTCCCGCAATTCTATCTGCACGTCGGCATAGGCGGCGCGGAATTCGCGCAGGTAGGGCGGCAGCACGCTGTAGTCGGCAATCGACACGAAAGCCAGCGACAAATGGCCGCTGGCGCCGGCGGCGGCACGCTGCACCAGTTGCGGCAGCGCTTCTGCCTGTTGTACTAGCTGGCGGGCCTGCGGCAGCAGCGCCAGGCCGGCGGGGGTCAGCGCGATGCTGCGGGTGCTGCGCACAAACAGCGGGGTGCCCAGCGCGCTTTCCAGCGCTTGTATGGTTTGCGACAAGGGGGGCTGCGTCATATGCAGCCTGGCAGCGGCCCGGCCAAAATGCATTTCCTCGGCCACGGCCAGGAAATAGCGCAGTTGGCGCAATTCTATATTCATAGTGTATTTATATGATTGATATGTATTTCGACCTAATTAAGCATGAATCATATATTTGACAGATGGTTTTAGGCAAGGCAATCTGGCATACAACAGAAAGCCCTTGAATATGCAGGGTTTTCAGCCAAAATAATTTGGGGCCTGGCAGGCTCTTAAACTCTGAGGAGAGACCCAGCATGTCTTATAACCGCCGCTCTAAAAATATTACGCAAGGCGTAGCCCGTAGTCCCAACCGTTCGATGTATTACGCGATGGGTTACGAAAAGGAAGACTTTGATAAGCCTATGATCGGCATTGCCAACGGGCACTCGACGATCACGCCGTGCAACTCCGGCCTGCAAAAGCTGGCCGATATCGCGGTTGCCACCATCAAGGAAAACGGCGCCAATCCGCAGGTATTCGGCACGCCGACCATTTCCGACGGCATGTCCATGGGTACCGAGGGCATGAAGTATTCGCTGATTTCGCGCGAAGTGATCGCCGACTGTATAGAAACCGCGGTCAACGGCCAGTGGATGGACGGTTGCGTCGTGATCGGCGGCTGCGACAAGAACATGCCGAGCGCCTCGAACGACGAAGACATGGTGTTGGCCGTGTACATGCCGCCGCAAGAGC
>JABDED010000037.1:0-11330 GCA_013287275.1 Betaproteobacteria bacterium | reverse complement strand
GGGCTACGCCTTGCGTAATATTTTTAGAGCGGCGGGTGCGACAAGAACATGCCGGGCGGCATGATTGCGATGGCGCGCACCAATGTGCCGAGTATTTATGTCTACGGCGGCACCATCAAGCCGGGCAAATGGAAGGGCAAGGACCTGACCATCGTTTCTTCATTTGAAGCGGTGGGCGAATTCACCGCCGGCCGCATGTCGCAGGAAGATTTTGACGGCATAGAACGCAATGCCTGCCCTTCGTCCGGCTCTTGCGGCGGCATGTACACGGCCAACACCATGTCTTCGTCGTTCGAGGCGCTCGGCATGTCGCTGCTGTATTCATCCACGATGGCCAATCCGGATGACGAAAAGACCGGCTCCGCCGCCGAATCCGCCCGGGTGCTGGTGGAAGCGGTCAAGAAGGACATCAAGCCGCGCGACATCATTACCCGCAAATCGATAGAGAACGCGGTGGCGGTCCTGATGGCGACCGGCGGCTCCACCAATGCGGTGCTGCACTTCCTGGCGATCGCGCATGCGGCGGAGATTGAATGGACGATAGACGATTTCGAGCGTATGCGCCTGAAAGTGCCCGTCATCTGCGACCTGAAGCCGTCCGGCAAATATGTGGCGACGGATCTGCACAAGGCCGGCGGCATCCCGCAGGTGATGAAGGTCTTGCTGAATGCCGGCCTGCTGCACGGCGATTGCCTGACCATCACCGGCAAGACCATGGCGGAAGAACTGGCGCACGTGCCGGATGTGCCGCGCGCCGACCAGGACGTGATCCACACGATAGAGCAGGCCTTGTACAAACAGGGGCACCTGGCCATCTTGAAAGGCAATCTGTCGCCTGAAGGCTGCGTCGCCAAGATTACCGGCCTGAAAAATCCGGTGATCACCGGTCCGGCCCGCGTCTTCGAAGACGAAAGCAGCGCGATGGCAGCGATCCTGAGCGACCAGATCAAGGCCGGCGACGTGATCGTGATGCGTTACCTGGGCCCCAAAGGTGGCCCCGGCATGCCGGAAATGCTGGCGCCGACCTCGGCCATCATAGGCAAGGGCCTGGGGGAATCGGTAGGCCTGATTACCGATGGCCGCTTTTCCGGCGGCACCTGGGGCATGGTGGTCGGCCACGTATCGCCGGAAGCCTTTGTCGGCGGCACGATAGGGCTGGTGCAGGAAGGCGATTCGATCACCATTGATGCGCTGCAGCAATTGATACAGCTGAACGTGCCGGAAGAAGAAATCGCCCGCAGGCGCGCCAACTGGAAACAGCCGGCGCCGCGCTATACCCGCGGCGTGCTGGCCAAGTTTGCCGCATTGGCGGCACCGGCCAGCAAGGGCGCGGTTACCGGCTAAGCAGCTTGCCGGCGTGCACATAAAAAATGCCGGATGATTCCGGCATTTTTTTTCAGATGAAGGCCTTAGCGGCGCGGCTTGCCTTTATCGAAGCTGCGCTTGACCCTGTCCTTTTTCATTTTTTCAAAATGCATATGGTCCTTGCGTTTGTCCAGGCCCAGCATGCGTTCAAAAAACTCGAACCACAGGAAAGCAAACGCGGCCATGGCAACGATCCACCACCAGGACAGGTTGACCAGGGGGCCGACATCCAGGTATTTCAGCAGCGTCAACAGCGCGATAACAATAATCATCCACATAGTAGGGTATCTCCTTTGAACCTAGGATAAGAGCAATTACCCCGGCGGTCAATCTCAATGGGTGCTTGACTATTTTGCAAGTCAACCGCAATCCGGCAAAACCGTTGATTCCTTACTTCGCCGCACTTCACTTCGTACGGACGATGACGAAATGACGGCGAAATAAGTTAGCGGAAAACATGTAGAATAAGCAAATTGATTGTCTCAAGCGTTCATCAAACGGGCAATGAATTGTAGTGTCTTAACCTCTGGAGAGAGCAATGAAATATTCTGTATTGATCGGCGCTGCGATGGCAGTCCTGGCATCCGGTTCGGCGATGGCCAACCTGGAACTGGCCAAGTCAAAAAACTGCATGGCTTGCCATGCAGTCGGCAATAAAGTGGTCGGACCTGCCTACAAGGACGTGGCCAAAAAATATGCCGGCGACAAAACCGCCGAAGACAAGCTGGTGCAAAAGGTCATCAAGGGTGGCAGCGGAGTCTGGGGCGCCGTGCCTATGCCGGCCAATCCGCAAGTGACCGAGGCCGAAGCCCGCACGCTGGTCAAATGGGTGTTGACCCTGAAGTAATCGCATCCGTAACCTGATGGTCCAGGCCCGCTTGATGCGGGCTTTTTTTATTGCCGTGGCTCCAATGTAGCTCGGCAATAAAAAAACGCTGCAAACCTGGGTTTGCAGCGTTTCTGTTGCAGCCCTGGGACAGGGCTTGCCTTTATTGCTGTGCGTCGATTATTTGACGACGGAGATCAGTTCACGCTTGCCGGCTTTGTATGTGTACAAAGTCAGTGTACCGTCCTTGATATCGCCCTTGTCATCAAATGCGATGTCGCCGGTAACGCCTTTGTGATGGATCTTCGCCAGGAAAGGCAGGTATTTTGCTGGCTCAGCAGATTTTGCTTGCACCATTGCATCTACCATCGTCATCACAGCATCGTAAACATACGGTGCGTAGATTTGAACTTCGATACCGAATTTCTTCTTGTAAGCTGCCTTGAAGTCGTCGTTGGCTTTTTTCTGTGCATCCAGAACACCGCCGGCTTCCGCGCAGACTACCTGGCCTTCGCCGATAGCGTCGCCAGCCAGTTTAGCCAAGTCGGCTGTACAGATACCGTCGCCGCCCATGAACTTGGCATTGATGCCCAGTGCTTTCATCTGGCGCAGCATAGGACCAGCAACAGCGTCCATACCACCGAAGAAGATCACGTCAGGGTTTTTGGCTTTGATCGCGGTCAGGATCGCGCTGAAGTCGGTAGACTTGTCAGTCGTGTGTTCTTGAACCAGGATATCTGCGCCTTTGGATTTCGCGCCTTTGACGAACTCTGCAGCAACGCCTTCACCGTATGCTGTCTTGTCGTCGATCACAGCAATTTTCTTGGCTTTGTTGATCTGCACAGCATAACGACCCAGTGTGCCGCCCAATTGACCGTCATTGGCAACAACGCGGAATGCACCTTTGAAACCTTGCTGGGTGTATTTAGGGTTGGTTGCAGATGGGGAAATTTGCGGGATGCCGGCGTCGTTGTAGATTTTGGATGCAGGGATCGTTGTGCCGGAGTTCAGGTGACCGATCACGCCGTTTACTTTCGCGTCGACCAGTTTCTGTGCTACGGTTGTGCCTTGCTTAGGATCCGCGCCGTCATCTTCAGCCAGCAGTTCGAATTTAACTTTTTTGCCGCCGATCATCGTACCTTTGGCATTCAGTTCTTCGATCGCCATTTTGGCGCCGTTTTCATTGTCTTTACCCAGGTGGGCAATTGCGCCGGAGATAGGACCTACGTGACCGATCTTTACAACTTGTTCCTGGGCTGCCGCAGTACCAGCAAAAGCGAATGCAATCGCGCCAGCCAGTGGAATCATTTTAGTTTTGAACGACATGAACATACTCCCTAAGGTTTAAAAAGTAGGACGACTTAACTGCAAAACTGACTCATTCAGAATTCTGAATAGCCAGAAGGTACAACAGAAAAAATGTTTCGCATAGCTATTTTGTGTGGTTTTTTTGGAACTTCAACGTTTTTTATATGCCCCAATATCGATCACTAGACAAGGTTGACCGCAAGCTTTTGAACTTGCTGCAAAAGAACAATCAGACCCCGACCAGGACCCTGGCCGACAAACTCCATATCTCCCAGCCTACCTGCTTGCGCCGGATACGGGAACTGCGCGAAGCGGGTGTTATCAATGCCGACGTGGCGATGGTCGATCCCTTTGCCCTGGGCTATGGAATGCTGGCTTTTCTCGAGATATCGCTGATCAACCAGTCGGACGAATTCATGCACGAATTTGAGGCAGGCATGAACAAGGAAGCTGAAGTCATGCAGTGTTATTTTGTGTCCGGGGAGTACGATTATTTCCTCGTCGTGCACGTGATCGACATGGATGCCTACTATCAGTTTGTGCGGCGCGTCATTTCCGGTTCCGGCAACGTCAGGCATTTCCACTCCCGTTTTCCAATGAAACGAGCCAAGTTTTCTACCCGCATTGCTTTCGATGAGAAAGCGGCCGAGCTGCCGGTGCGGGTGGGGAAGTAGGCTACTGCTGGGTTTAACGCGCCGGCGGGGGCGTCCGATGACAACTTGGAGGTCCAGCGCTGGTGCGGCTTGGCGAGGGAAAATGGCTTGAAGGGCGCGTGGATGCTGGGCTTTTTTTCGGATAAGTAGTTTCCCTTATCAGGTGGCCCGAATGAAGCGTAGCGAAATCCGGGGGGATCCCGGGATCGTGGTTTCGACCTGTGGCAATAAGGCAGGGCGCAATGAGCCTCATCCATTGCGCCGCTTTTCTTTCACACAAAGAGGCAGCCAATGCCCGGCGGCCCTGGCCCGCCGGCATGACGCTCAAGGTCGCCGCTTTAGGCCGGCTGCAATACTTTCCCCGGGCTAACTTTATCCACCCCGGTAAAAGCAAAATCCACATCCGGCTGCAGGCCCGATACGATGTCGGCAATTGCGCGGCCCGAGCCCGCCCCCATGGTCCAGCCCAGCGTTCCATGCCCGGTGTTCAGGTACAGGTTGCTGAACTTGGTCTTGCCGATATACGGCACATTGGACGGCGTCAGCGGGCGCAGGCCGGTCCAATAGGCGGGATGCTCGTAGTCGCAGGCTTCCGGGAACAGTTCCTGGGTGCGGCGGGTGATCGCTTCGCAGCGGGTGGTGTTGAGGTCCCTGGTGTAGCCGTTCAGCTCGCAGGTGCCGGCCACCCTCAGGCGGTCGCCCAGACGGGATACCACCAGCTTGTAGCCGTCGTCGGTCAGCGATACGGTCGGCGCGGCGTCCGGGTTGGTGACCTGGTAGGTGGCGGAGTAGCCTTTGCCCGGATAGATCATCAGGTTCACGCCCAGTGGTTTTAACAGCGGCACCGAAAAGCTGCCCATCGCCATCACGTAGGCGTCGGCGCGCAATACCTTGTGGCGGCCATCGGCGTCGATGACTTCAACGCCGGTAATTTTGGCGGCGCTGCCCGCGCCTTCGGTCAGCAGGCGGGTAATCGTGGTGTTGTACTGGAAATGGACGCCGGCGTCGGCAGCTTTGCCTGCCAAGCCGCTGGTGAATTTGTAGACGTCGCCGGATTCATCGCTGGCGGTAAAATCGCCGCCGACGATCTTGTCGCGTATGCCGGTCAGCGCGGGCTCTATCCTTACCACTTCATCGGCCGCGATGGAGTCGCGTGGGCAGCCGAGTTCGCGCATCAGCCTGGCGGCGGGCAGCGACTCTTCGAAATCTTTTTTGTCGGTATAAAAGTGCAGGATGCCCTTGGTCAGGCAATCGTAGTCGACACCGGTTTCGGCGCGCACTGCCTGCAGGGTCTGGCGGCTGTATTCTGAAATCGCGACGATCTGGCGGATGTTATAGGCCGTCCTGGCGGGTGTGCATTCGCGCAGGAAACTCAGGCCCCAGGCCCATTGCAATAGTTCCGGACGCAGCCTGAACAGCAGCGGCGCGTCTTCCTTGCCCAGCCATTTCAGCACTTTCATCGGCGCCGCAGGATTGGCCCAGGGTTCGGCATGCGACACGGAAATCTGGCAACCGTTGGCAAAGCTGGTTTCTTGTGCGGCACCCGGCTGGCGTTCCACGACAGTCACGTCATGACCGGCTTTTTTCAGGAACCAGGCGGATGAAGTGCCTATGATGCCGGCGCCTAAGACGATCACTTTCATGGGGTATCTCCTATTTTTATCCAACTCTTCAATAGAGAGATTGTAGGAATTTATTGATTTTTTGTGCGCTCAAAATAGCGGCTGGATATTTTATTAATGAAAGGAAGTTGTCGGGAAACGTTAAAAAAACAAAGAATTTCCAGGCAATCCTTTTATTTTGACATTTTCGCTTTGGAGATTTCCTGGGTGATGGCGCGGGTGACGACTTCTTCCATCGTCTTGTGCAGGCCGCCGCGGATATCTGTCGCCAGTTGCTCGACGGCGGTTTGCAATACGTCGGCAAGGCTATCCCGGACCCGGTGTTCCAGCACGAAATCAACCCGCGCCAGCACTTGCTTCAACACGCTCTCGCGTATCGACTGTTCCAGCCGCAGCCAGTCATCTTCACTGATCGCAGGCGCGGGCATTGCCGCCGCGACCGCTTCGGCGATTTCAGGCGATGGCTCGGCTTTCAGTTCCGGCACTGGCACGGCGTAGGATCTTGCCACGGACGGGCTGGCCGCAAAAGCTGGAGCCGCCGCAGGGGGGGCGGCGGCAGCAATCTCCGCAGGTTTGTCCTGCGGATTGATGACGTCGGTTAGTACCGGGATATTGGCTTCGATGGGATTGCTCATGTTGGCTTGGCGACGGAATGGGTAAGGGCGTAACCGCGCTGCTGGTAGAAGCGGTAGCGCTCGCGGCCGGCCAGCGTATCCTGCTCGCTGTTGGATATCAGCTCTATCATCCTCTCGAAGCGGGCAAAGTTGCCGGGCGTCTGATTGGTCAGGTTGATCAGCAGCTCATGGTGCGGAAATTCCGCCTCATCGTCAGCGCTCAGCACGACCGGGGTTTGCGCGGCCAGCGGATCGTGGACCATCACATGCGGCAGGAAATCCTGTTCGGAAAATGTCCACAGCGCCTGGTTCAACCTCTCCAGTTGCGCCTTGTCATTGTCGAACACGACGATGCGGCATTTGGCCATCCTTGCCTTGCGGATCAGGCGGCAGGCATAGCCGATTTTATCCGGCACATTACTGTGGAAATCTATACGTGTCATTGGCTTAAAACCGGAAAGTCGGCTCGCCGGTTTGCGGCGCCGGGGCGGGCTTGGCGGCCTCGGCGGCATCCTTCTGCTTGGCCGGCGCCGGCGGTGGAGCTGCCGGCTCTGCCGCCGGGTAGCGATAGTCTTGCGGCAGCCTGTTGGTGGCCGGGTAGCCGGCGTCCGTCAGTGCGGTGCGCCATTCTGCGCTGTCGTAGCCGGACATTTTTTTGGAGCCCACCGTCATTACCGGCAGTAGCGCGCCGCCGCTGACCTGCTTCAGCTTGGCGATGTCTTCGTTGGTCTTGACAGTTTTTTCCAGGAAGGGAATGCCGTTGTTTTTCAACATGGTCCTCGCTTCGCCGCACACGCCGCAAGAAGGCGCCGTGTAGATGGATACCGGGCTCTTGGATGCGGGCCCCGCCAGGTCAGCGGGGAAATTGTTGGTATTGATTTCACCGCCGGCGGCAATGGACTTGATTTCAAGTTTTTTGGCGCTAGGAGGAGGCGGCACATCGCTATAGGTCACCTTACCGTCCGGACCTACCGATTTATACAATTGCGCGGAGGCGTTCAGCGCCAGCAGGCCGGTGGACAACAGCAGCAGGCCGGATAATAATTTTTTCATCTTCATGGCTTCCTATGGACAGGCGAATATATCAGTGAGCTAGACAGTCATTCCACTATGGCGCAGCAGCGCGTCTATCGACGGTTCGCGCCCGCGGAAAGCCTTAAAGGACTCCAGTGCAGGGCGGGAGCCGCCGACTTCCAGCACTTCGGCCTGGAATTTCCGGCCGGATGTGCGCGACAAGGTGCTGCCCTCCGATGCGCCGGCTTCTTCAAAGGCGCCGTAAGCGTCTGCGGACAAGACTTCTGCCCATTTATAGCTATAGTAACCCGCCGCATAGCCGCCCGAGAAGATATGGCCGAAGGAATGCTGGAAGCGGTTGAATGCCGGCGGGTTGAATACCGACACCTGTTCCCTGACGGTATCCAGGATGTCCTGCGCGCTTTGCTTCCCGCTAGCGTCGAAGTCGTCGTGCAGGTGCATGTCGAACAGTGAAAATTCCACCTGGCGCAGGGTCTGCATGCCGGACTGGAAATTCTTGGCGGCGATCATTTTGTCAAACAGCGGGCGCGGCAGCGGCGCGCCGGTTTCTGCATGCGCGGTCATATGCTGCAGCACATCCCATTCCCAGCAAAAATTTTCCATGAACTGCGAAGGCAATTCCACTGCATCCCATTCCACTCCGGAAATGCCGGCCACCGACAATTCATCGACCTGTGTCAGCAGGTGGTGCAGGCCGTGCCCGAATTCATGGAACAGTGTGATCACTTCGTCGTGCGTGAACAGCGCGGGCTTGGCCTGGCCGTTGACGGTAACCGGTTCGCTGAAATTGCAGGTCAGGTAGGCCACGGGCGTCTGCACGCCCGTGGCGATACGGCGGCGTCCACGCGCATCGTCCATCCAGGCGCCGCCGCGCTTGCCGCTACGCGCATACAGGTCCAGGTAAAACTGGCCGACCAGCTTGCCGTCTTTTTCTATGCGATAGAATTTCACGTCCTTATGCCAGGTGCTGGCGACGTCGTTTTTGATGTCGACCGCAAACAAGGTTTCTATCACGCGGAACAGGCCGTCCACCACCTTGTGTTCGGGGAAATATTGTTTTACTTCCTGCTCGGAGAAGGCATAGCGCTGTTCGCGCAGTTTTTCCGACGCATAGGTGGTATCCCATGCCTGCAACTCGTCGATAGCCTGGTTTTCACGCGCAAAGGCGCGCAGTTCTTCCAGGTCTTTTTCGGCGAAGGGGCGGGCGCGGCGGGCCAGGTCTTCCAGGAAGCGGCTAACCTGGGCCGGCGATTCCGCCATTTTGGCCACCAGCGATACTTCGGCAAAATTGCGGTAACCCAGCAGCTCGGCTTCTTCCTTGCGCAGTTTCAGCAGCTCGGCAATGATGGCCGTGTTATCCCATTCCGTTTTAGCGCCCAGTTCGGAAGCCTTGGTTGCATTGGCACGATAGATGGTTTCGCGCAAATGGCGGTTGTCCGCATATTGCAGCACCGGGAAATAGGAAGGGAAATGCAGTGTGAACTTGTAGCCGGGTTTGCCGTCTTTTTCGGCGGCGGTCCTGGCCGCCTGCAGCACGTCTTCAGGCAAGCCTTTCAATTCTTCAGGATTCTCGATGAACAGGCCGTAGTCATTGGTTGCATCCAGCACGTTCTCGGAAAATTTGGTGGACAGGGCCGCCTGTTTTTCCTGGATTTCGGCATAGCGCAATTTCTTGTCGTCGGCCAGTTCGGCGCCGCCCAGGCGGAAATCGCGGACTGCGTGATCGATGATGGTTTTCCTGGCGGCCGGCAGGCCAGCGTAGTCGGGGTTTGCCTGCAGCGCCTTGTATTTATCGAACAAGGCCAGGTTCTGGCCCAGTGCGGTCCAGAATTCGGTGATCTTCGGCTGGTTTTCGTTATATGCGGCACGCAGGACCGGCGTATCGACCACCGCATTCATATGGCTGACGATGCTCCAGGCCCGGCCCAGCTTTTCGCTGGCGTTTTCCAGCGGTTCGACAAAACTCTCCCAGCTGACTTGTGGTTCGGGCTGTTCCAGCCTGGCGACTACCGCGCGGTTTTCTTCCAGCAAAACTTCGATTGCAGGAGTGACATGTTCCGGCTGTATGGCATCGAAACGGGGCAGATCGCTAAAGTCGAGCAGGGGATTTTGTTCCATTATCAGTTTCTTTCAGCAGCTTCAATAGTATTGACCAGCAACATCGTAATCGTCATGGGACCGACGCCGCCGGGGACGGGAGTGATATAACCGGCCACTTCCTTGGCATTGGCGAAATCGACATCGCCGCATAATTTGCCTTCATCGTCGCGGTTCATGCCCACATCGATGACGACCGCGCCGGGCTTGACCATGTCGGCGGTGACGATGTTGCGCTTGCCGGTGGCCACCACCAGGATATCGGCGTTGCGCGTATGGTAGCCAAGATCGCGGGTCTTGGAATTGCAGATGGTGACGGTAGCGCCCGCTTGCAAGAGCAGCATCGCCTGCGGCTTGCCGACGATATTCGAGGCCCCGACCACCACTGCATTGGCGCCGCGCACCGGGTAATTGATCGACTCCAGCATTTTCATCACGCCGTAAGGGGTGCAAGGGCGAAACAGCGGCTGGCCCGTCATCAACAGGCCGGCATTGCTGATATGGAAGCCGTCCACATCTTTTTCGGCGGCAATCGCCTCTATGACCTTGTTGGCATCGATATGCGCCGGCAAGGGCAATTGCACCAGGATGCCGTGGATTTTGGCATCCCGGTTCAGCGCGTCTATCCTGGCTAGTAACGCGGCCTCGGTCAGGTCGCCGTCATATTTTTCCAGCACTGAATAAAAGCCGCAATCCTCGCAAGCCTTGACCTTGTTGCGCACATAGACCTGCGAAGCCTGGCTGTCGCCGACCAGGATCACGGCCAGGCCGGGCTGTTTGCCTTGTGCTGTCAGTGCGCCGGCGCGCCGGGTGACATCGGCGCGGATTTGTTGGGAAAGCAGGGTTCCGTTGATGATTTGGGCTGTCATGATGGGAGGTCGGTGGGAAGGTGATCAAACCGGAATTATAAATTATGGCGGCCCCCAAGCGCTAAAAGCATGTGTAGCCCCGGTTGGGCCATGATGTTGCGGTAACTGGATTTTCATGCGAAGCGGCGCTGCTTAGCGCTTCCTGCAAGGATGTTGCTCAAATGAATGAATATATATGTTGCCGCATGGATTGAGTTTTATTCTGCCTTGCTCGTGCTTGCGGCCAATTTATTGCGCTGCAAAAATAAATATTTGCAAACGGTATAAGGGCTTACGGAAAATGTCGAATAAATATCATGCGCCGCAGCAAAATACCACATTATGAAATCATATATCGCTATTTGAAAAATAAAAAACTCCTGTTAGAATACTTGCGCAAACAATACCCAAGCCGTAATTTGTCGATAGGCCCCACCTGAGCGTTGTGTCGGTATGCCAGTATCCGCAATAAAACAATACCGGTTACGCGCGCTTCAATGGAAATAATAGGAGACTCAAGATGTCACCCAAGATTGACCAAGTCCTGACGCAAGCCGTCAATGATCCCGATGTACTCGAAACCCAGGAATGGCTGGATGCGCTTGAATCCGTAATCGAAAACGAGGGCCCCGAGCGCGCCCATTACCTGATGGAGCGCATGGTCGATCTGGCCCGCCGCCGCGGCGCGCAAATCCCGTTTTCCAGCAATACCGCGTATGTCAACACGATACCCGCAGATGTCGGCGAGCACTGCCCCGGCAATCTGGAGATAGAAGAGCGCCTGCGTTCCTGGATGCGCTGGAATGCGATGGCGATGGTGGTCAAGGCCAACCGCCTGGACGGCGACCTGGGCGGCCACTTGTCCAGCTTCGCTTCGCTGGCCAACATGCTGGGCATAGGCTTCAACCATTTCTGGCATGCGCCGACTGAAGAGCACGGCGGCGACCTGCTGTACATCCAGG